>DATLRV010000010.1:0-52474 GCA_035534455.1 Acidimicrobiales bacterium | reverse complement strand
GGACTTTGCCAGCATCGCCGTCCGCCACCGGGTCCTCACCAGAGCCGTCTTTGCCCGGGACCCGGGCCGCGGGCTCGAGGCGCTCAAGCACCACGCCGACCTCACCGTGGCCTCGACCGAGAAGCTGGACGGGGGCGCCCTGTCGTTCCACGGCGACGGGGGAGCCCGCGAGCATGGGTGACGACCCCGCGGAGCGCCGTGTCCTGCGTGCCGGCCGTATTGTCCGAGAAGGAGCCCGCAGATGATCGTCGACACCCACTGCCACCTGTACCCCGAGCGCTGGCGACCGGAGGGACGGATGCCATCCGACATCTTCGAGGTCGACAAGCTGCTCGACGAGCTCGGGGCCGCAGGCGTCGACCGCGCGATCGTCTCGGACCCCCACATCTGGTACGGCGACGCGGACATGAACGAGCTCGCGCGCTGCAAGGAGTACAACGACTTCGCCGCAGGGATTGCCGCCGGGCACTCGGGGCGGCTCTCGGCGCTCGGCACCGTGGTGCCGTGGCGCGGCGCCGGCCACCTCGACGAGGCGCGGCGTGCGATCGAGGAGCTGGGTCTGAGAGGTCTGGGGGTCGCGACGAGCGACGGTGGACAGATGCTCGACGCGATCCCCGACGAATTCTGGGAGCTGGTCACCGGACTCGGCGTCCCGGTGTTCCTCCATCCCGGAGCGACGGTGGTGGGTCAGGAGCACATGGGCGATCACCGCCTCGGGGAGCTCTGCGGCCGCCCGCTCGACATGACCCTCACCCTGGCGCGCGCGGTCATGTCAGGGCTGCTCGAGCGCCATCTGGGCCTGAAGCTCCTCTGCGCGCACGCGGGGGGCGCGATCTGCATGATCGCCCACCGGCTCGACTTCGGTCACGAACTGCGTGACTACGCGCCGCTCGGGCCATGGAACGGGCACCGGTTGTCGGATCCACCGTCGGCATCGGTCCAGCGGCTCTTCCTCGACACCGTCACCTACGGCCCGGAGCCGCTCCGGCTCGCCATCCGTACCGTCGGAGCCCGCCACGTGTGCTTCGGGACCGACCACCCCCCGGTGCCGTTCCCTATCGAGCGCTCCCTCGAGGTGGTCCGCGCGCTGAGGCTGGACGACGCCGACGAGGACCGTGTGCTCGGCGAGAACGCGGCCGAACTGTTCGGCCTGGGCGAACCCGGGTGACCGGCGCCGCGCCGGCCGGCGCTCGGAGCGACGCCCGGTGAGCGATCCCGGCGAGACTGCCGAGGAGCTTTACCTCTCCCGCGGTTTCGGGCGCCGGATCGGGTACGGCGAGCGGCCGGCGGTGCTCGTCGTGGACTTCATCAACGCGTTCACCGACCCGGTCTTCCAGCTCGGTGCCGACCTCGACGGTCCCCTCTTCGGCGCCTCGGAACTGATCGCTTCGGCGCGGTCGGTACGTGCGCCCGTGCTCTTCGTCACGACGGCCTACGACTTCGACGACTGCCGCGACGCCGGCCTCTGGCGGCGCAAGGAGGAAGGCATCTCGGCGCTCCGCGCAGGGACGAGAGCCGTCGAGTTGGACGCCCGCCTCGACCACCGGCCCGGCCACGACCACCTCGTCACGAAGAAGTTCGCCTCGGCATTCTTCGGCACCGATCTCGCCAGCCGACTGCGCGCGCTCGACGTCGACACGCTCCTCGTCGCAGGCTGCACGACGAGCGGGTGTGTGCGGGTGACCGCGGTCGATGGGCTGCAGCACGGTTTCCGGGTGATGGTCGTGCGCGAGGCGGTCGGCGACCGTGACCCCGTCGCGCACTCACGAGGGCTCCTCGAGATCGACGCGAAATACGCTGACGTCGTGAGGCTCTCCGATGCGATCGACCGCCTGCAGTCATCTTCCCGGCCCGAAGGCGATCCTGCGCGGGCGCAGCGTCGCGCCGCCGTGGACGACACGCTGGCAAATATATAAAATGTGTAGCGGGAGGCGACGTCGTGGCACTTGTCAGTGACCGAGAGACATTCCGGGTCAGCCGGCGGCTCTACTTCGACCCGCAGGTCCACGAGCGTGAGCTGGATCGTGTTTTCGGTCGGTGCTGGTTGTTCGTGGGCCACGAGTCGGAGGTCCCCGAGCCAGGGGACTACGTCACGCGGCGACTCGGGGTGGACGCGGTCATCCTCGTACGATCCGAGACAGGTGCGCTCCGGGTCTTCCTCAACAGTTGCCGGCACCGGGGCGTCAAGCTGTGCCGGAGCGACGAGGGGAACGCGTCGCACTTCCGGTGCAGCTACCACGGCTGGACCTACGCCAATTCCGGCCGGCTGGTGGGTGTCACCTTCCAGCACGAGGTGTACGGAGGGAAGCTGGACAAGTCTCGCTTCGGCCTCTACCGCGCAGGTCGCGTCGACACCGCCTTCGGGCTCGTCTTCGCCACCTGGGACCCGGATGCGGAGAGCCTCGGCGACTATCTGTCGGACGAGGCCTTCTACCTCAAGGCGGTCTTCGGCAAATTCGACAACGGGTTGACCGTGATCGGGCCTCCCGTGCGAACCCTCATGCACGACAATTGGAAGGCAGACACGGAGAACCTCTCAGGTGACGGCTACCACACGCCGATCGCGCACGAGACGGCGTTCAAGCTCGGACTGTTCGCGAGTCCTGAGGATCTCACCGAGATCAGCCCTGTCACGGCGAAGCGCTTTCCTGGTCGCACCGTCCACGGTGGGAACGGCCATACCAGCCGGGTGCAGCACCTGCCGATCGATCCGGAACGGCCGATGTTCCTCGGCTACCCCGAGGCGCTGTGGCCGGAGATCGAGCGCAACCTCGACGAGCGTCAGGTCAACGTGCAGAGCAGGGTCTCGGTGATGCACGGCAACGTCTTCCCGAACATGTCGTTCCTAGAGAACTTCAAGACGGGAACCGACGGCCCGGGGTCGATGTGCCGCTACATCCACGTCAAGTTGAAGGTCCCGCTCGCTGCGAATCTCACGGAGGTCTGGTGGTGGCAGCTCGTTCCCGTCGACGCAGACAACGAGTGGCGGGCCTCTTCGCAGCGGGCTTACGCGCGCACGAACGGGCCCGGCGGCATGTTCGAGATCGACGATGGCGAGAACTTCGTCAGCACCTCGGACGTCCACATCGGCCCGATGTCCCGGCAGGGCACCTACGACCTCGTCGGCGGCTCGTCGCACCCGCCGGCCGACTATCTCGGGTGGCCCGGCGACGTGCGGGACGGCGACCGGACCGAGCACACGATCCGGGCCTTCCTGCGGCGGTGGCACGAGCTCATGGAACCCGATGCCCAAGCCGAGGTCGAAGACGGGCTCGACCCGGGGCCGGCGGAGCGATGACGACCGAGGCGGTCGCCCCGACGCCCCGCACCTCCGGGCGCTCGCAGTGGTTCCCGCCCCCGTCCGATGGGGCGCTCGCGCCGCGAGACGTGCAGCAGGACGTGGCGCTCTTCCTGGCGCTCGAAGCCGAAGCGTTCGACGCTCGTCGCTTCGACGAATGGACCGCGATGCTCGACGACGGCTTCACCTACCGGGTGCCCGTACCCGTGGTGCGCGACGGCATCGCGGCGCTCCCGTTCGATCCGGGCTCCCTCCTGATCGACGAGACCAAGGAGTCGATCGTCGACGTCTGGCTGGCGCGGCTCGGCCAAGAGCTCTACGACCTCGCATGGGGGGAGCACCCGCCCTACCGCTTCCGCCACCACGTCTCGAACCTCCGCGTGCGGACCACCGAGACACCCGGGACCTATCTCGCTCGCTCCAACGTGCTCCTCACGATGATCCGCCAGTCGACAGACCCCGCACACCTCGGTGCAGAGCGCTACGACCTCGTCCGCCAAGAGGGATCCGGATGGATGCTGTGCAGCCGGTACTGCGTGGTCGACACCGTCGTCCTCCACGTCCCTCAGGTGCGGGTGATGTTGTGACCGACGAGGTCGACGGTCCGCCGATCGTCGTGAGCAACGAGTTCGCCACCGTCGCCGTGCACAAGGTCCAGACCCGCACCGGGGAGCGGCTCGAGGTCCGCTCCCTGCGCCCCGGCGGCCGCGCGATCCGGCTCGACGCGCTCGTGCTCGAAAGCCTGACGTGGCGGACCGTGCTCGAGATCGGCGAGGAAGGGCTGCGCACTCCGTTCGGCCCGACGACCGACGAGGAGCCCGCCCCGCTCTACCGGGTGGTGCCGGACGCCCACGACGCGCCGGAGCGCCGGTGAGCGCCCCGCCGCCCAGCCGGGTGCGGACGGTGCGCTACGTCGGTCTCGGCGTTCCCGACGTCAAGTCCTCGGCGGACTTCTACGAGCACGTATGGGGCCTCGAACGGTCCACTTCGTCGGACGGTGCCGTCTACCTCACGGCGGCGAGCTCGGCCGAGCCCTGCATCCTGCGCCTGCGGACGACCGACGAGCCCCGCACGGACGTCGTCTCCCTTGCCGTCGACGCTCGCGAGGACGTCGACGCCGTCGCCTCGTCCGTCACCGCCGCCGGCATGCGGCTCGTCCACGAGCCCGCGCCCCTGTCGATCCCCGGGGACGGGTACGGCTTCCGCTTCTTCGACCCGGACGGGAGGACCGTCGAGGTCGCCGCCGACGTCGTCGGACGGACCCCCGGGCCGGCGGACCCGAGCCGGGCGGCGCCTCTGGGCCTCAGCCACGTGGTCCTGAACACGACCGACCTCGCGCGGGCGGTCCGCTTCTACGTCGAGGTGCTCGGCTTCCGCGTGTCGGACTATCTGGCGGATTTCATGGTGTTCCTGCGATGCGGTCCCGCCCATCACGTGATCGCGTTCGCCGCGGGACCTCACGTCTCGTTGAACCACGTGGCCTACGAGGTCGCCGATCTCGACCAGTACATGTACGCAACGGGCCGGACGCTGCGCGCCGGGTTCGAGCTCGTCTGGGGCCCCGGCCGGCACGGTCCGGGCGGCAACACCTTTTCCTACTTCGAGGACCCCGGCCGCTTCGTGTGCGAGTACACCACCGGACTGCAGGTCATCGCCGACGAGAGCACCCACGAGCCGCAGGTCTTCGGCGTCTCACCCGAGGATGAGGACCGATGGGGAACGTCAGGACCCCGTCGCCCCGAGCCGTTCCTCGGGATCCCCGACTGTGGGCTGTTCACCGCGCCGAGCATTTGAGCGCCTACGGCCGCCCTGCTCGAGGCGACGACGTCATGGACCTGGCCGTGGTCACCGGAGCGAGCTCGGGGATCGGTGCAGCCGTCGCCCGGGCGCTGGCCGAGTCGGGCCGCCCGCTGCTCCTTCTCGCCCGCCGCCGAGACCGGCTCGACGCGCTGGACCTCGCTAGCGCCATGACCGCGTCGGTCGACGTCACCGACGCGGACGCCGTCGGACGAGCCGTCGAGGCCGCAGTGTCGGCGCACGGACCGGTTGGCACCCTCGTGAATTGTGCCGGCGTCCTCCATCTGGCGCCGTTCCTCACCCAGACGGTCGAGGAATGGTCGGACACGTTGAACGTGAACGTGCTGGGCACCGTGATCCCCATCCGGGCGGTCCTGCCCGGGATGCTCGAGCGGGGAACGGGGACTATCGTGAACGTGTCGTCGGTCGCCGGACGGCACGGATTCGTGGACCACGCCGCGTACTGCGCGAGCAAGTTCGCCGTCGAGGGCCTCAGCGCGTCGCTCCGACGCGAGGTCGGGCCGCGAGGCGTGCGCGTGATCGTGATCGCGCCCGGGGTGGTGGACACCGACCTCGGTGCGGGCTCGCACGGTGGCAGGTTCTCCGAGCGGAAGGCGAAGCTCGCCCGGGCCCTCGACGGCGGTCTGCATCCCGACGCCGTCGCGGCCGTCGTTCGCCACGCCGTGGACGCCCCGCCCTCCGAGACGGCGCAGGAGATCGTCGTGACGCACGTGCGGGAGGCCTGATGCTCCTCGGGATCGACCACGTGGGTATCGCGTGTGCCGACATCCGTCACTCGATCCAGCGCTACGAGGAGCTCTTCGAGCTCGAGCTCGTCAAGTACGAGGAGCGCCCGGCGAGCGGGGTGCTCGAGGCCATGCTCTCGGCAAAGGGCCGCTCCGCCGACGGGCCCGGCGGCCTCAGGTCGTACGTGCAGCTGCTCCAGCCGACGCGGGACGACACCGCCCTCGCACGCTTCCTGCGCGAGTTCGGCGAGGGTCTGCAGCACGTCGGCTACGCCGTGCCCCGCATCGAGCCGGTCCTCGCGCGGCTGGCTGCGTACGGGGTCCACGTCGTCGCCGACATGCCCAGCCACGGCATCTTCGGGTCCTCGATCGCGTTCTTGGAGCGATCGTCGACGGGGGGCGTCCTGACCGAGCTCGTCGAAGTCGGCACGTCGGGGTGACCGCGCGCATCGGCGTCACCGGCCTCGGCCGCATCGGCGAGCTCCATGCGCACAACCTGGCGGGGTCGGGCCTGGTGTCGTCGCTCGTCCTGCACGACGCAGACGGGGAGAAGGCACGAGCGCTCGCCGCCCACCTGGGCACGGATGTTGCGGGGAGCTTCCAGGAACTGCTGCGGTGTGGCCTCGACGGACTGGTCGTCGCGACGCCGACGCCGTCGCACGCCGACCTCGTCACCGACGCCCTGCGGCGGGACGTCGCGACCTTCTGCGAGAAGCCGTTGGCACTCTCGCTCGGGGCGAGTCGCGCCGTCGCCGCGCTCGCGGTGGAGCGTGCGGCGCCGCTGCAGGTGGGGCTGCAGCGCCGCTGCGATCCCGAGCTGCTCGAGCTGCGCGCGCGGCTGCACCGAGGAGACGACGGGCGGTTGATCGGTTTGCGGCTCGTCTCGAGCTCCTGGCGGCCGCCGCCCCGCGAGTACGTCCCGGGCTCCGGCGGCTTCTTCCGGGACAAGCTGCTCCACGACGTGGACGTCGTGCGCTGGCTCACCGGCGGAGCGATCGTCGCGGCTGCCGTGGTCGGGACGGGAGCCGCGACCGGGTGGATGTCGGAAGAGGGGGACGTCGACACGGTGTCCGCGAGCCTGATCCTGGCAGGCGGGGTGGTCGCCCAGATCTGGGCGGCGCGTCTGTCGCCGACGCGCTTCGAGTTCCGCCTCGACGCGGTCTGCGAGCGCCGGGAGCTGTCGGCGGGGAGGTGGGACGAGGGCGACCCGGCGCAACCGACTCGCGCCGAGAGCCCCTTTGGGACATTCATCGACCGCTTCGCCGAGGCCTACAGCGCGGAGATGGTCTCCTTCTGCCG
Organism: Acidimicrobiales bacterium; assembly: GCA_035534455.1. Taxonomy (GTDB): domain Bacteria; phylum Actinomycetota; class Acidimicrobiia; order Acidimicrobiales; family RAAP-2; genus JAJYVT01. The sequence goes on along the minus strand of DATLRV010000010.1, from coordinate 45,334 downwards.
TCTCGTCGCCGGGACGGGAGCGAATGTCTGCACGGGGCCGGATGCGGTGGAGTCGGAGATCGCCGCGGCTGCGCTCGAGCGCGCCTGGCGGGAGGGTCGCGTCGTGCGCCTCGCGGAGATGGCATGGGAGCTCGGCGAGTCGGACGAATAGGGACTCGGAGGGACGGCCGTCCCGCGCCCGCGCCCGCGCCTTCGCCGTCCGTCACGTCGTACGCTCGCGCGGTGAGCACCGACACGGGACCGGACACCACATCGGAGCGGATGACGCCGGGCGAGGCGCGCCCGGCGGACACGCTCGGTCTCGAGCCCGACGAGATGCGCCGCCTCGGGTACTGGGTGGTCGACAGGGTGGTCGACCATTTCGAGGGGGCCCCCGCGCATCCTGCCCTCTCGACGGGTGCTCCGGATGCCCTGGCATCGGCGCTCGGTGGACCTCCCCCCGAGGAACCGGGCGACGCGCTCTCGGCGATGTGCACGCTCGTCGACGTCGCGCTCTGCAACATGCAGCACGGCGACCATCCCCGCTTCTTCGCACGGGTCCCCGGCCCGTCGTCGTTTGGTGCGGTGCTCGGCGAGTGGCTCGCGACCGGCTTCAATTCCATGGCGGCGTCGTGGGCGGGCGGCTCGGGACCGACGGCCGTCGAGCTCGTCGTGGTGGACTGGCTCCGGTCCCTCCTCGGGATGCCCGACGGGACCGAGGGCGTGCTCACGAGCGGGGGGTCGATGGCCAACACCACCGGGCTCGTTGCCGCGCGCCGTGCCACCGGTCCCGGGATCGCCTACCTGTCGGACCAGACGCACGCGTCGATCCGTAGAGGACTGCTGTCGATCGGCGTCCCGCCCGAGGACATCAGGATCGTGGGGACGGACGCCCGGTACCGGATGCCGGTCGACGCCGTCGCCGAAGAGGTCCGCAGGGACCGTCGGAAGGGACGCCGCCCGGCGATCGTGGTCGCGACGGCGGGGACCACCAACACCGGTGCGGTGGATCCGCTCCGGGAGTTGGCCGCCCTCTGCGGCGCCGAGGGATTGTGGCTCCACGTCGACGGCGCCTACGGCGCGCCTGCAGCGCTCTGCGAGCGCGGCAGGGCTGCGCTCGCGGGCATGGAGCTCGCGGATTCCCTCGTCCTGGATCCGCACAAGTGGTTGTTCCAGCCCTACGACGTGGGCTCGCTCCTCGTCCGGCGGCCGGGGGCGCTCGAGGCGGCGTTCCGCATGGCACCCGAGTACCTCGTCGACGTCACGGCCCGCCACGGCGAGGTCGACATGCGGGACCGGACGCTCGAGCTCAGCAGGCGTGCGCGGGCGGTGAAGGTGTGGCTGACCTTCCGCACCTACGGGGTGGGGCGGATCCGCGCCGCGATCGAACGGGGCATCGAGCTCGCCGAACACGCGGAGCGGGTGCTCCGTGCCGACGACCGCTGGGAGGTCGTGACGCCGGCACAGCTGGGCGTCGTCACGTTCGCACGCACCGGAGAGGGCAGCGAGGAATGCCGGACGGCGGCCGCCCGGGTGACCCGGGAGGGCTTCGCGGCGGTCACCTCGACCACACTGCGCGGGACCTCGGTGCTCCGGCTCTGCACGATCAACCCGCGCACGACCGAGGGAGACATCGAGTCGACGATCGAACGGCTGGCTGGTCCCGCCTGAGCCCGACGCGGTCGGGGTGCCTCGTGCCGGTGTCGTCGTCGCGGAGTCTCGCGGGGTCAACGCGGGGACATCGCGGCATCAGCGCATCGCGAAGGCTTCGACCTCCACCAAGAAGCGCTCCTCGACGAGACGTGAGATCACGAGGAGGGTGTTCGGCGGGTACTCGCCGTCGCCGAACAGCTCTTCGAAGATGGCGGTGCGCGCCTGCATGAACGCGTCGAGGTTGTCGTTCCCGACGAGCAGGGTCGTCGTCTTGAAGACGTCCTTCGGGCCGAGTCCGAGCGACGCGAGCGCCGTCACGACGTTCCGGAATGCCTGCGCCGTCTGGGCACCGAGGCTTCCGTCTCCGGCCAGCTCCCCGTCGGAGGTGATCCCGACCTGCCCGGCAACGGTGATCAGCTCCGTGCCCCGGGCGATGCTGATGTGCGAGTACCTGCCGAGCGGCTCACCCAGCCCCTCGGGTCTGCGCACCCATTCGACTCCCATGCCATCCTCCTTGTCTGATTCGAGCCCTCGGCTCAGCGAGCCATCCCGCGCACGCGGACCGTGTTGTCGAGGCGGCCGATCCCTTCGATCTCGCACACCACGCGGTCACCGTCCTTCAGATAGCGCGGCGGTGTGAAGCCCACCGCGACCCCACTCGGGGTACCCATCGCGATCAGGTCGCCTGGTTCGAGGGGCGTCACCTTGGAGATCGCAGCGATGGCGTCGGGGACGCCGAAGATCATGTTGCCGAGGACCGCGTCCTGGCGGATCTCGTCGTTCACCCAGCACCGGATCCAGCGCCCAGGGAGGTCGGGGAGCTCGCCGCGCGGCACGACGACCGGGCCTACCGGGGTCGCGCGGTGCAGAGACTTGCCGAGGAACCACTGCTTGTGCCGCTGCTGGAGATCACGGGCCGTCGTGTCGTTCACCACCGTGTAGCCCAAGATGTGCTCCTCGGCGTGCTCCTTCGAGATCCGTGCGCCGCCCCTACCGATGACGACGCCCAGCTCGGCTTCGTAGTCGAGCGCGCCCGCGAGCTCCGGGTCGACCTCGATGTCGTCGGTCGGTCCGCACAGCGACGACACGGGCTTGGTGAAGACGATCGGTACCTCGGGGACGACCTCGGCGTCGCGTGCGAATCGGGCGAACTCGTCGGCGTGGGCGTAGTAGTTCTTCCCGAGACAGAGCACGTTTCGAGGTGGGGCGACGCACAGCGGTGAACGGGTCGGCACTTCGACGTCTCCCATGAATGTGTTGCCTCCTGCTCTCAGGTCGGTTCCGACGGGCGCGCGCCGGGCGCAGAGGGGTCGTCGTCGTGGCGACCGCCGATGAGGGGGATGACGTCGTTCACCGTCGCATCGAGATGGGCGCCGATCAACGTCACGAGCTCTCCCTCGTCACCGTTCACCAGGGCGGCCACCATCCGGCGGTGCTCCGCAGCGGCTTGCGCCGCTCGCTGCGGCACCCCGAACAGCAGGCGGACGAAGGCCTCGCTGCGGTTGCGCAGGGCGGTGATCGTCTCGGCGAGGACGCGCTGCCCCGCGATCGCGTACAGCCGGTGATGGAAGTCGGCGTTCGCCCGGGCTGCCGTCGCAGCGTCGACCGCTCGCTCGTGCCGCTCGACCAGATCCTCGAGCTCGTCCACGTCGCCGGGTACGACGCGCCGGGCCGCGAGGCGGCCAGCGTGCACCTCCAGGAGCATCCGGGTCTCGTAGATCTCTACGAGCTCCCCGCGCGAGGGGCTCGCCACCACCGCGCCGTGGTGCGGGTCCAGACGGACGAGCCCCTCAGTCGCCAGACGGTTGAGGGCCTCGCGCAGTGGCGTGCGGCTCACGCCTAGGCGCCTCGCCAGCTCGTGCTGGCGGAGCGGGGCCCCGACCTCGAGGTCGTACGAGAGGATCAGCGCACGGACGGCGTCGGCGGCCGCCTCGGTCGCGGTGACGCGACGCGGAATCAGGGGCCCGGGCGCGTCGCTCACCTGGGGATCCGCCGCGAGCGCCATTTGTATTCAAAATACACGAGGACGCCTGGCACGACAAGGCGGAGCGGGCCGCGGCCGGCCCGGCGGTCGGGGACGGCGGACCTAGTCGCTCCTCGCAGCGTCGTCGGCCCGGGGCTTGCGCCCGCTCCCGTGCGCGAACTCGCCGCTCACACGGTGCCACGCGTGCAGGGCGAGCCGCCGCTTGGGGGCGCGCCAGCAGCGGAGCCAATGGTGCTCGTCGTGCATGATGCAGATGTTGCACGACACGCAGGCCGGCGTCGCCGCCGGGTCACGGGTGAGGCGCTCCACGAGGTCGGGCTCGCGGATGAGCGGCCTCGCCAGCGAGATGAAGTCCGCGTCCCCGCTCGTGATGACGTCCGACATCGTGGTGGGCGTGCGGAGGCCTCCGACCAGGATGATCGTCGTGTCGACGCTGGCGCGCAGCGCACGTGCGAAGTGGCGGAAGTAGGCCTCGGGCTCCGGACGGCTGAGCACGCGGTTGAAGAGGAGGTCGCGCATCGCCTTCCGGCGGTCGACCGCGACGTACGCGCGGATGGAGCCGGACACATAGTCGCTCATGAGATTCGACGAGACCTCGACGGCGTCCACGCCGGCCGACACCAGCGCAGCGACGTTGTCGATCGCCGTCTCGAGGTCCATGCCGCCGGGTTCGTCGACCAGGTCGCGCATGCCGACCTTCATCGTGACGGGAAACCCTGCGGGCACGGCCTCGCGCACACGGTGCACCACCTCGACGGGGAACGCCACGCGCCGTTCGGGGGAGCCGCCCCAGCGGTCGTGCCGGCGGTTGGTGAGTGGCGAGACGAATTCGCTGATCAGGTAGCCGTTGGCGCCGTGAATGTGGATCCCGTCGAACCCGGCGTCGACGGCCCGGCGCGCCGCGGAGCCGAACGCCTCGACCGCCGCGTCGACCTCCTCGTCCGACGCCTCGGGGACCGGGCGCCCGGTCATGACGTTGGCGACCTCGGAGGGAGCGAGCGGCACGATGCCGCCCATCATCGACTGGCTCCCGGCATGGGCCAACTGTGCGAAGAGGCGACCGCCCTCTCCGTGTACCTGCGCGACGAGGTGGGCGAGGCCGGGGACATGCGAGTCCGAGCTGATCCCGGTCTGCAGCTTGCCGTACCGACCCCGGTCCTGGACGTACATGTGACCGGTGAAGGCGAGGCCGACGCCACCTCGTGCGAGCGCGCGGTGGATGTCGACCATGCGGGTGGCCACGGCACCGTCGGCCGCGGCCGTCGACTCACCGGTCCCCGCGCGGATGATGCGGTTCGGCACCTCGAGCGAGCCGATGCGTCCCGGGCGCAGGAACGGCGGCGCCTCGCCGGTGTCCGTACGCGGCCCGCCGGTTTCCGCGCGGCCGGTCACGCCCGACGCGTCGGTCACCGGGAAGAGAGGTGCAAGGGACGGCGCGCCGATCCTGCGCGGATCGACGCGTAGTGCGCCAGCGAGGGAAGGAGCCGCATTCCGCGCGGAATAGTAGTGCGCCGCATCGGGGTGCGATGATGTGGGGCCGAGTGCGGACGAGTCGAGGAGGACGTAGCCAACGTGGAGCTTTCGAACGAGTTCAAGGTCGATTCCCCCATCGACAAAGTGTGGGATGTCCTCACCGACGTGGAGCGGATCGCGCCGTGCATGCCCGGAGCGCGACTCGAAGAGGCTGATGGCGACGAGTTCCGCGGGGTCGTCAAGGTGAAGGTCGGACCGATCTCCGCGGAGTACCGCGGCAGCGCGAGCTTCCTCGAGCGTGATGCCGCCGCATACCGAGCGGTCCTGCGCGCCGAGGGTCGCGAGACGCGTGGTCAGGGAAAGGCGAGTGCCACGATCACCGCGACACTGACCCCGGACGGGCCATCCACCGCCGTCACGGTCACGACGGACCTGGCCATCACGGGCAAGGTGGCGCAGTTCGGCCGGGGTGTCCTCGCCGACGTGAGCGCGAAGCTTCTCGGCGAGTTCGTGCGGTCCCTCGAGACGACGGTCCTGGCGGGAGACGCCGCGGTCTCCGAAGCCGGGAACGGCGCCGGGCCGGTCGAAGGCGCCGCCCCCCGTTCGACGGGGGCCTCGAGCGCGACGACCACGCCGGTCCAGACGCCTGCGGCGGGCCAGTCGGCGGGCCGGTCGGCAGGCTCGTCGGCAGGCCCCAGCGTGGCGCCTGCCGCCGACCCCGCTGCCATCAACCTGTTGCAGGTCGTCGGGCCGGTCCTTCTGAAGCGCCTTCTGCCGCCCGCCGCGGGCCTCCTCGTCCTGTGGTTGGTGGTGCGCCGGGTCCGGCGCAGGGGTGGTGCGCGACGGGACCGGTCGGTCGCCTGAGGTGACCGCCGCCGGAGGAACCGGGGAGGCCTGCCGTGCCGGATGACCGGTTCGACCCCGCCGATCTCACATCCATCGGGGCCGAGCTGTCCGAGGAGGAACGGCTCGTCCAGCACACGGTCCGGGCGCTCGTGCGCGACCGGGTGCTCCCCGACATCGGCGAGTGGTTCGAGCGGGGCGTGCTGCCGCTCGATCTCGTTCCCGAGCTCGGCAAGATGGGCCTGCTCGGGATGCACCTCCGCGGCTACGGCTGCGCGGGGACCAACGCGGTCAGCTACGGGTTGGCATGCCTCGAGCTCGAGGCGGGCGACAGCGGCCTGCGCTCGTTCGTCTCGGTGCAGGGGTCGCTTGCGATGTTCCCCATCTGGCGATACGGCAGCGAGGCACAGAAGGAGCGGTGGCTGCCCAAGATGGCCGCGGGGGAGGTGATCGGCTGCTTCGGCCTCACCGAGCCCGACGCGGGGAGCGACCCGGCGTCGATGAGGACGCGTGCCCGTAGCGACGGCGACGACTGGGTCCTCGACGGCGCCAAGATGTGGATCACCAACGGTGGGATCGCCGACGTGGCCGTGGTCTGGGCGCGCACGGACGGGGGTATCCGCGGCTTCCTCGTGCCGCGCGGTACTCCGGGATTCGCCACCCACGACATCGAACGGAAGCTGTCGCTGCGCGCGAGCGTCACGAGCGAGCTGGTGTTCGACTCGTGCCGTCTTCCCGGCGACGCGGTGCTGCCCGGCGTCACCGGGCTGAAGGGGCCCCTGTCGTGCCTCAACGAGGCGCGCTTCGGCATCGTGTGGGGAGCGATGGGCGCGGCACGAGCGTGCTTCGAGGCGGCGCTCGAGTACTCGCTCCAGCGTCACCAGTTCGGCAAGCCGATCGCCGCGTTCCAGCTCACCCAGGCGAAGCTGGCGGACATGGCCCTCGAGATCGAAAAGGGCCTGCTGTTGGCGTACCACCTCGGGCGGCTGAAGGACGCCGGACGGCTCTCGCCCGAACACGTGAGCGTAGGGAAGCTCAACAACGTACGCGAGGCCCTCGACATCGCCCGGACGGCACGCGGCGTCCTCGGCGCCAACGGCATCACGCTCGAGTACCCCGTGATGCGACATCTCGCCAACCTCGAGTCCGTCTCCACGTACGAAGGAACCGCCGAGGTGCACCAGTTGACGATCGGTCGCGCACTCACGGGCATCGGCTCGTTCAGCTGAGCCATCGTGGCGACCTGGATCGTCCGTCTCGCGACCGGGCCCGGGCTGAAGGTCGCGCTGAAGGACCTCATCGACGTCGCCGGCATCCCGACCACCGCCGGCTCGCGTGCCCTGGCCCGAAGGGCCGCACCCGCCCCCGCCGACGCGGTGTGCCTTGCGGGCGTGCGCGCCGCGGTGGACCAGGGCACGGCCACGATCGTCGGGAAGACCAACCTCCACGAGCTCGCGTTCGGCATCACCGGGGTCAACCAATGGTTCGGCACCCCGGGAAACCCCCTGGACGGCCGGCTCGCGCCGGGTGGGTCGTCGAGCGGTGCCGCAGTGGCCGTCGCCAGCGGCGAGGCGGACATCGCCATTGGCACCGACACCGGAGGATCGGTCCGGATCCCGGCGGCCTGCTGCGGAGTCGCGGCGCTCAAGACCACGTGGGGCCGCGTCTCGACGGTCGGGGTTCGTGCGCTCGCCCCGAGCCTCGACACCGTCGGGCCGATCGCCCGGGACGTCGAGGGCCTCACGGCCGGGATGGCGCTCCTCGAGCCGGGGTTCGTCGTCGAGCAGGTGACCGAGCCCGCGACGGTCGGGCGTTTCCGGTTCCGGGCGGCGCCCCGGGTCGACGCGGCCATCGACGCGGCACTCGCAGCGACCGGTGCAACGACGGTCGACGTGGAGCTCGCGGGGTGGGTGGACGCGGGGAGGGCGGCGCTGACGCTGCTGGGCGCGGAGGCATGGGTGGCCAATCGCGCCCTCGTGGCTTCCGGAGGGCTGGAGCTCGGCGCGGACGTTGCCGGGCGGCTCCGTCGGGGGAGCACCGTCGGCGCCGACGACCTCGGACGCGCCGCGGCCCGCGCGGCGGCGTGGAAGGCCGAGCTCGGCGCCGTCTTCGGGCGGGTCGAGGTGGTGGCGCTGCCGACGCTTGCCGACGTGCCGCCGACCCTCGAGCGGGCCGAGGCGGAGATGTCCGCCCGCGCGACGCTCCCGGTCAACCTGGCCGGCTTCCCCGCGTTGGTGCTCCCGGTGCCGGCCCGGCCACTGCCCGCGTCGCTGCAGCTGGTGGGCCCGCCGGGATCCGAGGCGCGGCTTCTCGCTCTCGGCGGGCAGGTCGAGGCGGCGGTCGGCGCCTCGCGCTAGGAGCGCGGCGTCGTGAGCTCGGTCGTGCGGACGTTCCTCGCCACGATCGTGCCCCGTCGGAGCACCACGCGCGGCGGGTCCATCGAGCGAAGCGCCTCGGTCGCGCTCGGCGCGTCGTAGAGGACCAGATCTGCGGCGTTACCCACTTCTAGGCCGTAGCCGGGCAGGTGCATGGCACGGGCGGCATTCGAGGTGACCAACTCGAGCGCGTACTCGATGTCGGCGGGGGAGATCAGCTGCGCGACGTGGCACATGTACTGCGCGACCTCCAGCTGGTCGTTCCGGCCGAAGGGGTAGTACGGATCGAACACGTCGTCTTGCGCGGCCGCCAGATTGACGCCCGCGTCACGCAGCTCGCGGACGCGGGTGGTGCCGCGCCGGATCCTTCCTCGGTCCGTCCTGCCGCCGAAGACGAGGCTGATGTGCGAATTGCTGACGATCGTCATCTCGGCCTTGGCCACGAGGTCGACGACGCGCGCGGCGTGGGCGTCGTCGTACGCGGAGAGCGCCCCGCAGTGGCTCGCGGCGACCCTGCCGTGCAGGCCGCGCCGGTCTGCCTGGAGTGCGAGGTACTCGAGGCTGCGGCTGGTCGGGTCGTCGGTGTCGTCGGCGAGCATGTGGACGTCGGCGTCGTGGCGCGCGGCGAGGTCGAGACAGAGGTCGACGTGGCGCCGCGCGTCCTCGTCCGAGCACTCGAACCATGGCATGCCCCCGACGACGTCGGCGCCGAGGCCCATCGCCTCTTCCATCAGCTCGATCGTGCCGGGCGCACGGACGATCCCCTCTTGGGGGAACGCCACGACCTCGATCGTGACGAGGTCACGCCAGCGTTCCCGCAGGGCCGCGAGGCCTTCGACGGGGACCGTCCCGGCGATCGGGTCGACGTCGGCGAAGGCGCGGATCGTCGTCGTCCCGTGCGCCAGCGCCTCGGCGACTGCGCGGCCGGCGCGCTCGACGATGCCGTCGACGGTGTACGAGCGCTTCAGATGCCAGGTCTCGCGCACCGAGTCGACGAGCGTCGGCACGGCAGAGGGCGAGGCGTCGTCCCTCGTGAGGCACTTGTCGAGGTGGACGTGGAGGTTCACGAAGGCCGGGAGGACGAGGCCGCCGCCGCCGTCGAGCACGTCTGCGGTTCCGGCGTCGAGCGACTTCCCCACGTCGGCGACGGTGCCCCCGTCGATGCGCACGTCGACGGTGCCGGCCCCCTTCCCGAACAGCCGGACGTCGCGCAGGAGCACCCCCACGGCTACGCCACTGCCGGCGTTGCCGCTTCGGTCGCCCCAACGGCGCGCACCTCGGCCCCGAAGGCCGCGACCACGTCCATGATCGGCTTGCGCTGCGCACCGTCGACGGGGATGTGCGCGCCGTTCACGTAGCTGGCGAGGGGCGAAGCGAGGAAGGTCACGACACTCGCCACTTCCTCGGCGCTGCAGATCCGCCCGAGCGGCAGGCTCGCCACCGCGAGCTCGTGCGCCCGGTCCTGGGTCACCTTCATGTCGCGGGCGAACGCTTTCTCGAGGCCGTCCCATCGGTCGGTTGCGACCGGCCCGGGGTTGACCGTGTTCACGCGGATACCGTGCGGGGCGTACTGCTCGGCGATGGACGACGCGAAGTTGATGTCCGCGGCATTCGCGGCGCCGGCGGTCAGCTCCCAATAGCTGGGCTTGAGCCCGTCGTTGCCGACCACGAGGACGATCGCGCCGGACCCCTGGGCGAGCATGTGCGGGATCGCGTACCGGACCGTGCGGACGTAGCCGAGGAACTTGAGCCGCATGCTGCCGAGCCAGTCCTCCTCGGAGAGCTCGGTGAGCAGGCCGCCGGGCGAGGAGCCGGCGCAGGTGACCAGCACGTCGATGCCGCCGAGCGCGGCGACGGCCCCCTCGACGACCGTCCGCGCGTCGGCGTCGACGCTCATGTCGCCGGGAACGGCGACGACGCGCCGTCCCGACTGCTCGGCGAGGCTGCGCACCGCGTGGTCGAGTCGCTGCGCCTCGCGGGCGTTGACGGCCACGTCACAGCCTTCGGCGGCGAGCATCCTGGCCGTCGCGAGACCGATGCCTTTGCTCGCGCCGGTGACGAGCGCCCGCTGGCCCGAGAGTTGGAGATCCATCGTGTCTTCCCTTCTTCCTGTCGAGACCTGCTGTCGAGTTCTGGTGTCGAGACCTTCTGTCGAGTCCTGCTGTCGAGACCTGTCGGGACACATCGCGTCGAGTTCCGTCGTGGTGCCCGGTGCCCCAGGCGTGCGGTGGCGGGTCCGCTCGTGCCGGCGTGGTTAGCCGTCCGGCTCGTCCGGCGCAAGTGCGGCGAGCGAGCTGCGAACGATCTTGCCCATGTGGTTCCTCGGGAGCTCGTCGACGATCACGTACCGCTTGGGCCGCTTGTAGGGGGCGAGGGACCGGCGGCACAACTCGTCCAATTCGCGCTGCGACGGAAGCGTGCCCCCGCGCGGCACGACGAAGGCGACGACGGCCTCGCCCCAGCGGGTCGACCGCACTCCTCCCACCGCGACTGCAGCCACGGAGCCGTGCTGCTCGAGGACGAGCTCCACCTCGCGCGGGTGGACGTTCATCCCACCGGAGATGATGACGTCCTTGGCGCGCCCGGTGATCGAGATCGCGCCGTCGGCGGGGTCCACCCTGCCGATGTCGCCCGTGCGCAGCCAGCCGTCGTCGTCGACGGCGCCGTGGTCGGTTGCGCCGAGGTACCCGGAGAAGACCTGGGGGCCGCGCAGCCAGATCTCCCCGTCGTTCCCGGGTGTCGCCTCCTCGCCGCTCGGATCGACCACGACGGCCTCGACACCGGGGAGCGCGTAGCCGATGGCGCCTGGCTTGCGTGGCCCGGCGTAGGGGTTGGACACGTCGAGCCCGCTCTCGGTCATCCCGTACCGCTCGAGTGGCGCGATCCCGAGAAGGTCGACGACGTCGCTGAAGAGCGACGGCGGAAGGGGCGCCGATCCCGAGATCGCGAGGCGCAGCGATGCAAACCTGTCGGGACGCGGCGCTGCGTCGACGAGCCGCTGGTACATCGCGGGCACCGCGAGGAGGAGCGAAGCCCGCTCGGACTCGATCGTCGCCGCCAGGTCGTCAGGGTCGAAACGGCCCCGGATCACGGTCCGGCCGCCGCCCAGCGCGAGCGCGTGCAGCGCGCCGAGCCCGTGCTGGTGGTACAGGGGGAGCGCGTGCACGACGACGTCGTCGCTGGTCCAGCGCCATGCCGCCACGACGGCGCGCACGCTCGAGAGCAGGTTCGCGTGCGACAGGGGCACGCCCTTGGGCTCGCCGGTCGACCCCGAGGTCCACGCGAGCACGGCCTCGTCGTCGGGGACCGGCGCGCGGGGTCGGACAGTCGCTCGGCGGAGGGCGGTTCCGCTGAACACGACGACGACGACCGTCGCCGAGAGGGCCGACGTCATGGCGGGGTCCACGTGCTCGCCGAGGGCGTCGACCACGTCCGGCGACACCAGCCCGGCCGCCGGCGCACCGACCGCCACGAGTCGGGCGAGCTCGGCGGACGTCAGCGACGGGTTGACGAGCATCGCCGAGCAGCCGGCTTCGTGGACGCCGAAGTAGGCGGTCGCGAATTCGACGGACGACGGCAGGGCGACCAGGATCCTCGACCCGGGACGCGCGCCGACTCGGCTCAGGCGTCCGGCGACCGCCGAGGAGCCGGCGAGCAGCGCGGCGCCCGTGGCTCTCGACCCGTCGACGTCGAGGAGGTTGTCCGCCGCCCGGGCTCGGAAGGTCTCTTGCGCGAGCCCCGGCAGGGTGCCGCGACGGAGCCGTTCTCGAAGCGCATTCGGCGAGCGGGGGAGGAGCCGCTCGTTCTCTCCGAGGTGCCGCCACCAGGACGCCACCGACGGACCGTGCAGATCGGATGCGGAAGGCGGGCGCACCGGATCGAGGAGCTCAGGGAGCGCCGGTCACTCGGAGAGGGCGGGGGTCTGTCGGCCTCCGGCCGCCGGGCTCGGGTCCCAGACGAGCTCCACCAGGATCGATCCCGTCAACTCCGGGTCCAAGAACGCGATCGTCGTGCCTCCCGCGCCCGGACGGGGCGAGGGCTCGAGCATGCGCATGCCGCGTCCGCGGAGCTCCGCGAGCGCGCGGTCGATGTCCTCCACCTCGAAGGCGACGTGCTGGATCGACGGCCCGGTGCGCGTGAGCCATTCGGCGTTCCACGTCCCCTCGGCACGTGGCGTGATCACCTCGACGAGCGCGTTGCCACAGCTGTGGAAGCCGATCTCGAGCCCGCCGCGGTAGCTCTCGACGTGCTCGCGCGGCATCCCGAGCAGGTCGAGCGTGGCCGAGATCGGCCCGGGATCGGCGACCAGGACGCCCGCGTGGTGGAGCCCGAGGACCTTCATGGCTCGAGCACGGCGACGGCTCTGGCGGGCGCGCCGTCGCCGCCGACCACCCGAAGCGGGAGTGCCCAGAGGTGGAATCCATGACCCTCGAGGCGCCCGAGGCCGACGAGGTTCTCGATCAGGGGGATCCCCGCGCCGAGGGCGATCTGGTGGTTCGGCCAGGGGCGGGTGTCGTCGATGGCGAAGTCGACCGCGATCGCAGAGGGCGAGGCCTCGACGATCACCCTGGTGGCGTCCTCGCTCAGGAAGGGGTTGTCGGCGTAGAGCCTGGGCGTCCCCGCGTGTGCGTCGGTCCAGCCGGCGTTCAAGACGACGATCCTCCCCCGTGCTGCTGTCGGCTCGAAGCCTCCCGCAGCGAGATCCTCCACCGTCATCGGGGTGCCGGGCGCCATCCTGGCACGCAGGTCGACACGCACGCCCGGGGCGGCGAGCGTCTCCAGCGGGACGTCGTCGATGGTCGCGCCGTCGTGCACGATGTGCCACGGTGCGTCGACGTGGGTCCCCGTGTGCAACGTCATGCGCAGGACGGTGTTCCTGATGCCGTCCCGCTCCAGTTCGTGGTAAGGCTGGAACTCGGGGCAGGGATGACCCGGCACCGGCGTCGTGGACGCGGACAGCGGCATCGAGAGATCGAGCAGAGCCAAGGCGCGACATGATATCGCAAGTCGCGAACCCGGACCGGTAGAGTGGCCGACCACGCAGTCGACGGAGGCGGTGACGATGTGACACACCCCGGACTCACGGTCGTCGAACGTGACACGGTCGCGGTCGTCACGATCGACCGGCCCGAACGTCGCAACGCCCTCTCCATCGAGCTGCTGCGCGGCCTGGCGGGAATCTTCGACTCGCTCTCGGCGCGTCCGCTCCGGGCGGTCGTCCTGCAGGGCGCCGCCGGCTGCTTCAGCGCCGGCGCCGACCTCGGTGAGCTGGAGGGCTCCCTCGCGGACCTGCGCGTCGACAACGCGGTCGCCTCGGCCGCGGACGCCGTGCGCGCGTGCTCGCTCCCGGTCGTCGCGGCGATCGAGGGGCCGTGCGTGGGCGCGGCCGTCGAGCTCGCGATGTCCTGCGACCTGTGCGTCGTCTCCGACACGGCGGTCTTCGCCCTTCCGGCGGTCCATCTGGGGCTCCTCTACCGTCCGGGCGCGGTGGCGCAGCTCGCCGCCCAGCTCCCGCCGGCGGTCCTCTCCCGGCTCCTCCTCTTCGGGGACCGGGTGCGCGCGGAGGAATCGGTCACGCTCGGCCTCGCCGCCGGACCCGTGGCGCCGGCGACAGGGGCGCTGGACGCGGCGCTCGCCGTCGCGGGCCGACTGCCGGATCCCCCGTCCGACGCCCTGAGGGCGACCAAGCGTCTCCTCGTCGAGCTCCGCCGGGGGGCGGACCCCGGCGCGTTCGAGGAGTTGCGCCGCACGCTGCTCACGTCCCCCGCACGCGCCGCGGCGCTCGACGCGGCGCGCGAGCGGATCTCCGGCCGACGCCGGTGACGGTTGTCGTGCGTCGTTGAGCCCAAGAATGGTTGACTAGACGCACACTTTGGCGATGTGGTATACGATGTGCCGTGCGTGAGCATGTGCTGGTGCTGCCTCTGGGAGAGGGACCGACGCTGCCGCTGCTGGCCGCCGGCGCCGCGGGCCACGCGACCGCCGCGATCTGGCCGGGCATCGGCGCGTCCGCCCGGTCGATCGTCGGGTTCCGCCTCGACCCCGGGTCCTCCACGCTCGAGTTCCGCCATCCCGGCGAAGCGGTGTACTTCGTCCGCGCAGGATCCGGCGAGGTGATCGGGACGAGCGCCGACGACCCGACCGACGCGCCGGCTCGCACGGTCGAGCTCTCTGCCGGTGCCGTCGTGCACGTCGCCGCGGGAACCCCGTACCGCTTCAGGGCCGCGCCGGCAGCCCCGGCCTTCGACGTCATCGGCGGTCCGTGCCCACCCGACCCGGCGTGGTTCTCCGGGGTCGTGGCGACGGCCGAGCGCGCCGCGGCGTATCGCGCGACCGCGGCGGATCCCGCACCTGCGACGTCCGGCGTCGGGCAGGGCGGCGGGGTCCGCGTGCTGTCGATCGACGAGCCCGCGCTCATGCTCCCGATCATCTCCTCCGACGCCCGGATGATCGCCTGGCCCGGCAACGGCGCATGGGACGCCACCATGAACTACGTCCGGATGGAGCCCGGGGAGGAGAACACCGAGCACGCGCACGCGCACTCCGAGGACACCATCGTGATCCTCGAAGGTCGTGGCAGCGTCGACGACCTGAGCGCAGGGCGAACCCTGGAGTTCAAGGCCGGCGACGTGATCCACGTGCCCGCTCGCGTGCGGCACGCGGTGCGTGCCAACCGGGGCTCGCCCGTCGTGAGCGCCGGTGGGCCGTGCCCCGCGGACCTCGTGTTCCTGCGCCGGTGCGGCGCCGAGATCCCCGACCGTCGGCCCGCCACGGAGACGTCGCCGGCTACGCCGGCAACGCGAGGCCGTCTGAGGTGACCCCGCCTCCCGCGAGCACGCGGGAAGCGGCACAATGCAACACCAAGCCAAAGGGGGGCGCATGACATTGCAACCATGGAAGAGGGGGGCGGGCCGCACGCCTGCTCGCCCGCTCCGTGCCGGACGGCTGACGGCTCGGACTGCGCTTGCCGTCGCCGTCGGATCGATGGCCGCCGTGACGCTCGGCGCCACCCCCGGCGTGAGCGGGGCGTCGGGATCCACGCTCACGATCGGGATGTTCCAGTCCTTCAGTGGCCCGACAGCACCGTTCGGCCCGGAGCTCGCTGCCGGCTGCATCCCCGCAGTCGACGCCGTCAACAGGGCGGGCGGGGTCCTCGGGCACAAGATGAGCTGCAAGGTCGCCGACGACAGAGGAGACCCCGCCGACGCCGTTCCCGCGGCCGATCAGCTGATCGCCTCGTCGCCGGACCTCGTCGGGGTGATCGGGCCGACATCCAACGCGGCGAGCGCCACGGTGCCGCGGTTCAACCGCTCGCACATCCCCATGTTCCCCGACGCCGGGCAGTCCGTGTTCACAAAGAAGCACTACGGGTACTTCTGGCGCCTCTTCCCGCCAGACGCCACCACCGGCTACGCCATGGCGCTGTACGCGTGGGACCACGGCTACCGGCGTGCTGCGGCGGTCTTCGGCACCGACATCTCCGCCGGCGGCTCGCGGAGCACCGCCGTGGCCGGCTTCGAGGCGCTCGGCGGCAAGATCGTCCTGCAGCAGGGTGTCGCGGAGAACCAGACATCGTACCGGTCCGAGGTGGCGGCGCTCGCTGCGGCCAAGCCGCAGGTCGTCTTCACCGAGGCGAGCTCCCAGACGAGCGCGACCTACTGGAGCGAGCTCAAGCAGCAGGGAAGCCTCGTCCACATCGTCGGCACCGACGGCACCACGTCGTCCGTGTGGGTCGCTCCGGTGTCCAAGGCGGTCGGGGGGTCGACATTCCAGAAGTACTACGTGGGTGTCCAGGCGTACGCACCGACGTCGGGGCCTGCGTGGAAGGCCTACAAGAAGGCGGTCCTCGCCGCCAAGTCGAAGCTGACAAAGCCGATCAACCCGTGGCTGTCGGACTCCTACTCGATGGGTGACTACGACGCGGCGAACCTCATCGCGCTCGCCATCTTGGAGGCGAAGTCGACGAGCCCGACGAAGTTCAACCCGTTCATCGGCAAGATCGCCAACGGAGTGCCGGGAGCAGTCGTCGTCCACTCCTTCGCACAGGGCAAGAGTGAGATCGCGAAGGGCAAGAAGATCCGGTACGAGGGGCCGTACGGGACCGTCAAGTTCAGCTCGACGCACAACGCCGTCGGCGACTTCGAGGTGATCGGCGCCACACTGAACAAGATCGTGTCGTCGCTCACAGGTCCGAAGGTCCAGGCCGTGCAGGTCAAGGCCACGAAGAAGAAGTAGTCCCCCATACCGGTGCGGCGAGCCCCGCCCGGCGGGCAATGGCTCGCCGCACCGGGACACGGAGTGTCAGAAACCCACCCAACGGACGGAAGAGTGGAGATGAAGGAACTGGCCGGTGCTGCTCGCTAACGTCGTCGTCCCGTCGATCGGCTTCGGGATCGTCACGGCGTCGATCCTGGCGCTCGCCGCCGTCGGCTTCACCCTGCAGTTCGGGGTGACGAACATCTTGAACCTGGCCTTCGGCGACGTGATGACCGCGTCGGCGTTCGTCGGCTACTACGTCAACCAGGCCGGAGGCGACATCGCCGAGTCGATCCTGGCCGCCGCGGTCTTCGGGGCCGTCGCATCGTGGGCGCTCAACCGCTGCGTCTTCACGCCGTTCGTGCGGCGGGGCACCAAGCTCTTCGGCATGGTGATCGTGACGCTGTCGGTCGGGACCATCGTGCAGAACGTCCTCCTCGGCGCGTTCGGTGCGGACTTCTTCACCTTCCAGGGCGGCCTCAGCACGCAGTACCACGTCGCCGGGATGACGTTCTCCACGCTCCAGCTGGTCATCATCGCCATCGGCGTGGTCGCCATGGCGCTCCTCCAGCTGCTCCTCAGCCGGACCAAGCTCGGAAAGGCGATGCGGGCCACCTCCGCCAACCCGGCGCTCGCCCGGGTCTCGGGGATCTCCACGGACCGGGTGGTGGACGTCGCATGGCTCCTGTCGGGCGCGATGTGCGGCCTCGCGGGCATCGTGCTCGTGCTCAACACGACGACCTTCGAGAGCACGACCGGGAGCTCGTTCCTCGTCGTGGTGATCGCGGCCGCCATGCTCGGCGGGGTCGGCCGGCCGGCCGGCGCCATGGTCGCGTCGGTCGTCATCGGGGTCGCGATGGAGGTGGCAGCCACCTTCATCACACCGACCTTCAAGGAGGTCATCGCCTTCGGCGTGCTGATCCTTGTCCTGCTGCTCCGGCCCCAGGGTCTGTTCGGGCAGGCCTCCAGCGTGAGGGAGGTCGCGGCGTGAGCCACGCCTTCCAGTTCTACGCCACGACCCTGCTCGTCTATCTCGGCGTCGACGTCCTGTCCGTATGGAGCCTCAATCTCCAGTACGGCATGACCGGGATCTACAACTTCGCCTGGATCCTCTTCCAGAGCATCGGCGCCTACACCGCCGCGGTCCTCACGCTCGGGCCGTCGACGGCCAACACAGGCTTCCAGCACTTCATCTTGGGGACCTCGATCCCGTTCCCGCTTCCGCTCCTCATCGCGGGTGCGGTCGCCGGCGTCTTCTCCATCCCCATCGGCTTCGTCGCATTGCGCAGGCTCCGAGCGGACTACGAGGCGACGGTCATGCTCGTCATCTCGGTGGTCGCCACGCTGATCGTGTCGAACGTGCAGGGCATGTTCAACGGCACGGCCGGCCTGTCGCTCATCCCCGAGCCCCTCTACACATTCCTGCACGTCTCGACACTGTCCTACTCGTGGCTGTACGTCCTCTTCACGGCCGTCGTGTGCGGGATCGTCTACATCTTCGTGCATCGGGTGACGTCTTCCCCGCTGGGCCGTGCGATGCGCGCCGTGCGGGACAACGAGGCGGCGGCCGAGTCCCTCGGCAAGCACGTCACCTCGGTGCGCATGTTCGCCTTCATCTTCGGCAACGTGATCGCGGGCATGAGCGGGGCGCTCCTCGTGCAGTTCATCGGTGCGTGGTCGCCCGGCGCCTGGTTCTTCGTGGAGACCCTCATCATCCTCACGGCGATCATCGTGGGAGGCACGGGCAACAACGGCGGGGTGATCCTCGGCGCGCTCCTCGTCCCGATCGTGTTCAACGAAGCGACGCGCTACATCCCCACCTCCTTCGCACCTGCGGCGATCGTCGACTCCGTGCAATGGTGCGTGATCGGCGGCCTCGCCCTCGCGTTCTTGTGGTTCCGGCCCCAGGGGATCCTGCCAGAGCGCCGCCGGCGCTTCCCCGTCCCCCCGGAGTACGCGGCGATGGCGGCGGCTGGGCGCTACCCACCGCACGACGAGCGCGGGGCCACCGGCACCCCTCCGGTCGCGGTGCTCGCGAGCGAGACGGAGTCCTGATGACCGTCAGCACGCTTCACGACGCGCCTGCCGCCACCACGGGAGCGGTCGTCCCACTGCTCTCCGTCCGGAACCTCCGGCGCGAGTTCGGCGGTGTCGTCGCGGTCGACGACGCCAGCTTCGACGTGCTCCCCGGTACCATCACGAGCCTCATCGGGCCGAACGGCGCCGGAAAGTCGACGGCCGTGGGGATCATCGGCGGAGGCATCAGGCCGACGAAGGGAACCGTGCAATTCGCCGGCGAGGACCTCACCGGCCTCCCGCCCTACGCGCGCGCCGAGCGTGGGCTGATCCGCACCTTCCAGCTGTCGAGCCAGTTCTCGAAGCTGACCGTCCTCGAGAACCTCCTCGCGGCCGCTCCACATCAGCGCGGCGAGCAGTTCCGCGTCCTCGTCTTCGGCAAGCGGCTGTGGCGCGAGGAACAGGACCGTCTCCTCGAGAGGGCGTACGAGCTGCTCGTCCGCTTCTCGATGTTCGAGATGCGCGACGAGTACGCCGGCAACCTGAGCGGTGGGCAGAAGCGCCTGGTGGAGATCATGCGGGCGCTGATGGCGAACCCGAAGATGGTCTTGCTCGACGAGCCCATGGCCGGGGTCAACCCGACCCTCGCCCGTGCGATCGAGGGCTACCTGCTCGACCTGGCCGCCGAGGGGGTCACGCTGCTCCTCGTGGAGCACGAGCTCGACGTGGTCGAGCGCCTCTCGGACAACGTGGTGGTGATGGCCCAGGGCCGGACCATCGCGACCGGCTCGATGACGGAGCTGCGAGAGAACGAGGAGGTCGTGCGTGCCTATCTCGAGGGATGAGCGAGGCCGACCTGCGGCGGTCCTCACGATCACGGACCTGGTCGCGGGCTACGGCGGACCGCCGATCATCCGGGGCGTCACTGCGGCCGTCGGCGAGGGCGAGGTGGTTACCATCGTCGGTCCCAACGGCGCCGGGAAGAGCACCCTGATGAAAGCCGTCGCGGGGTTGCTCACCTCCGAGGGCGGCAAGGTGCGCATCGGCGAGCAGGACATCACGAACGTGCGCAGTCACCGGCTGGCGAGGCTGGGCATCGGGTACGTCCCCCAGAACGACGACGTCTTCGAGCCGCTCACGGTCCGGGAGAACCTGGAGATGGGCGGCTACCTGCTCTCGCGCCACGAGGTGCACACGCGGATCGAGTCGGTGATCCGGGTGCTCCCGATCGTCGGGCGGCTGCTCGACCGCCGCGCCGCCAAGCTGTCGGGTGGAGAGCGCAAGATGGTCGCCATCGGCCGCGCGCTCATGGCCCAGCCCCGAGTCCTCCTGCTCGACGAGCCGACGTCGGGGCTGTCGGCAGAGCGGTCCTCGCAGTTCCTCCACAACGGCGTGCGGGCGCTCGCGGAGACCGGGACGTCGATCCTCCTCGTGGAGCAGAAAGCGCTGTCCGCACTCGAGATCTCGCACTGGGGCTACGTGCTCGCCCTCGGACGGGTCGCATTGTCCTCCTCCGCGCCGGAGCTGCTCGCGCGCCGTGACCTCGCGGACGTCTTCCTCGGCCGCGTGGTGGAGGAGGAGTGGGCGGGCAGCGCGGCGCCCGCGACGACGTGACGGCCGGCGTCCCCCGATGAAGCCTCCGGTCTTCGACTACCGCCGCGCCGCCAGCGCGGAGGAGGCCGTCGGCCTTCTCGCCGAGCTCGGCGACGAGGCCAAGCTCCTCGCCGGCGGGCAGAGCCTCGTGCCGATGATGAACTTCCGACTCGCACGGCCGACGGCACTCGTCGACATCGGCCGGCTCGACGAGCTGCGGTTCGTACGCAACGAGCGTGGCACGCTCGTGGTCGGCGCCCTGGCCCGCCACACGGACCTCGAACATCCCTCCGACCCCCACGTGCTCGACGGCTTCTCGGTCCTCGGCCGCGCGGCGCGCCAGATCGGGCACTACGTCATCCGGCAGTCCGGCACGTTCGGGGGCAGCCTCGCTCACGCGGACCCTGCCGCCGAATGGTGCATGGTGGCGCTGCTGCTCGACGCCGAGGTCGGCCTCCTCGGCCCACGCGGGCGGCGCGTCGTCACCGCCGGCGACTTCTTCAAGGGTTTCCTCGACACCGACCTCGCGCCGGACGAGATGCTGGTCGACGTCCGGCTCTCGGGCGCCTTCCCGCACGCGGGCTTCCAGGAGTTCGCCCGGCGGCACGGCGACTTCGCGGTCGTGGCCGCCGCCGCAGCGCTCTCGCTCGAGGGGGACGTCGTGCGCGAGGCGCGCGTGGTGCTCGGCGGGGTCGGGGGTGCCGCGGTGCGCAGTGCCGAGGCGGAGGACGCACTACGCGGCCGGGAGGCCTCGCCCGCGGCCTTCGCCGCCGCCGGTGAAGCCGCCGCCGGGGCCATCGACCCGCCCGCCGACCTGCAGGGCACCCCCGCGTACCGCCGGCAGCTCGCGTCGGTGCTCGTGCGCCGTGCCCTCACCGAGGCGGTCGCCGATGGCCGTTGACGCAGCGACCGGTCGCACGGGCGGCGCGAGCGCCACCGTGCACGGGAGCCCCCGTCCGGACGGCGCCGACGGTGCGCCGTCGAGCGATCCGGACCTGCGCTGGGTCGGCCGGCGGGTGCAGCGTGTGGAGGACCCCTACCTCTTGGCGGGGAGGGGTGTCTTCCTCGACGACCTCGAGCCGCGCGGAACCCTCCACGTCGCCTTCGTACGTGCGACCGTCGCCGCGGCCGCGATCTCGTCGGTCGACGTGTCGCCGGCGCTCTCGGTGCCCGGCGTGGTCGCCGCGTTCACGTCCGGCGACTTCGGGGACATCGGCCTCACCGCGGTGCTCGAGCGGCCCGAGTTCGCCGTGACCGAGATGCCGGCGCTCGCCCGGGACCGGGTTCGGCACGTGGGCGAGCCGGTCGCCGTCGTCGTCGCGACGTCCCCGTACGCGGCGGAGGACGGCACCGAGGCGGTGCTCGTCGACTACGACGAGACCCCGCCGGTCGTCGGGATCGACGCCGCGCTCGCCGACGGGGCGCCGCTGGTGCACGCGGGGGTCCCGGGGAACCTGCTGCTCGACGTCAGCCTCTCGTTCGGTGACGACATCGACGCGTGCATCGAGTCGGCGGCCCACGTCGTCGAGGTCGAGGTCTCCACCGGGCGGATCACCGCGCTCCCGATCGAGGGGAGGGCGTTCCTCGCAGAGTTCGACGAGCGGGCCGCTCGCATCGTCCTGCACTCCTCTACGCAGGTCCCCCACCTCGTCCGTACCGGCGTCGCGCAGGCCCTCGGCCTCGACGAGAGCAGCGTGCGGGTGGTGGTGCCCGACGTTGGCGGCGGCTTCGGGCAGAAGTGCGTCGTCGCCCGCGAGGAGCTGGTCGCCGCCGCGCTCTGCCGCAAGCTGCGTCGGCCCGTCAAGTGGGTCGAGGACCGCCGGGAAGGTCTCACCTCGGGGTTCCAGTCGCGTGAGCAGCGCTTCGCCCTGCGCGGCGCGTTCGACGTCGACGGCACGCTCCTCGCCGTCGAGGCGGACATCTGCTGCGACATCGGCGCGTACTCGTGCTTCCCCTTCTCGTGCGGGGTCGAGGTGCTCATGGCGGCGAACGAGCTGCCCGGTCCCTACCGCCTGCGGCGCTACCGCGTGCGCTCGCGCGGAGTCGCCACCAACAAGGTGCCGATCGCGCCCTACCGGGGGGTGAGCCGGCCGCAGGCCGTGCTTGCGATCGAACGGCTCATGGACGTCGCCGCGGCGCGGATCGGGATCGGTCCGGTGGAGATCCGCGAGCGGAACCTCGTCGGCGACGACGAGTTCCCCTACCGCAACGTCGTCGGCGCGTGCTACGACGCCGGCAGCTACCGCGAAGCGCTCGCGACCTGCGCCGAGGCCCTGGGCTACCGCCGTGGTGAGGACCCGTCGCGGTCGCCGCGGCCCGGTGGACCGCTTGTCGGCATGGGGTTCGCCTGCTTCGTGGAGCCCACCGCGTACGGAACGGCCTCCTTCGGCGCCCGAAAGATGTCGATCGTCCCGGGCTACGAGCAGGCGACCGTCCGCATGGACGCCAGCGGCTCGGTCGTCGTCATGGTGGGGACCCTCTCGCACGGCCAGGGCCATGCGACGACGTACGCCCAGATCGTCGCGGACCATCTGGGGGTCGAGCTCGACCGCGTCCGGCTCGTCCAAGGGGACACGACAGCGGTCCCCCACGGGTGGGGCACCTTCGCGAGCCGCTCCCTGGTCGCCGCCGGCGGCGCGCTCGCCAAGGCGTCGGACGAGCTCGCGGAGCAGTTGCGGCGCATCGCGGGGCACGTGCTCGAGGGGACACCGGCGGACATCGAGCTCGCCCACGGGCGCGCGTACGTCCGGGGGACGCCCACGGTGGGCGTGGCGGTCGGCGAGCTGGCCCGCGTGGCCCACCACGCGGCCAACACGTTGCCGCCCGACCTCGGGCGGGGGCTCGAGGTGATCGCCCGGTTCGACCCCGAAGGCACGTACTCGAACGCGACGCACGGCGCCGTCGTGGAGGTGGACCCCGAGACCGGCAGTGTGGCGATCCGCCGCTATGTCGTCGTGGAGGACTGCGGGGTGATGGTCAACCCGATGATCGTCGACGGGCAGGTGTCGGGCGGCATCGTGCAGGGGATCGGCTCGGCGCTCTTCGAAGAGCTCGTCTACGACGAGAACGGCCAGCCGCTGTCCGGCAGCCTCATGGACTACATGGTGCCGACGGCGACCGACGTGCCGGTCATCGAGATCCACCACCTCGAGACGCCGACCGATCGCACGCCGACCGGGGCGAAGGGGATGGGCGAGGGCGGCGCGATCGGGGCACCGGCAGCGATCCTGAACGCCGTGAACGACGCCCTGCGGGGTCGCGGGTCGGTGACGAGGACGCCCATCCGCCCGTCGGACGTGATGACCGCCATCGCCGTCCACGACGGCTCGGGGCGCGGTGCACCGATGGCGGTGCCGACGACAGACGAGGGAGCGACGTGAACCCGACGACGACAGTGTCGATGACCGTCAACGGCACCGAGGCGACGGTGCACGTCGAGCCGCGCCACACGCTCGCCGACGTGCTCCGCCACGATCTCGGACTGACCGGGACGCACGTCGGCTGCGAGCACGGGATCTGCGGTGCCTGCACGGTTCTGGTGGACGGGTCTGCGGTGCGGTCCTGCCTCATGTTCGCGGTCCAGGCCGAGGGGCGCAGCGTCGAGACGGTCGAGAGCCTGGGCACGCCCGACGACCTGTCGCCGCTCCAGGAGGCCTGCAGGACGGAGCACGCCCTCCAGTGCGGGTTCTGCACGCCGGGGTTCCTCATGATGCTCACCGCCTTCTTGGCCGAGCGTGACGCGCCGACGGACGAGGAGATCCGCGAGGTCGTCGCCTCGAACCTCTGCCGCTGCACGGGGTACCAGGGGCTGCTGCGCGCCGTGCGGCGCGTGGCCGACGAGCGGGGCGCTGCGGGACGTCGACAGCCCGCCCAGGCGTGAGGCCGGCCGCACCGGCACCGCGCGCGTCGCACCGAGAGACCCGGCGGGCATGACCGAGGTCGGGCGGCGCGCCCCGCGGCTCGAGGACCCCCGCCTCCTGACCGGGCGCGGCCTTTTCGTCGACGACGTCGACCGGCCCGGGCAGCTGCACCTGCGCGTGGTGCGTGCGACCTCTGCGCACGCCCGCATCGCCCGCGTGGACGTCGCCGACGCTGCGGCGCTCCCCGGGGTCACGGCCGTCTTCACGGCGGCAGATCTCGAGCCGGTGCCGACCATCCCGGTCCGGATCAGCCCGCAACGCGAGCGGCTCGTCCCGTACCTCCAGCCGGTCCTCGCCGCCGAGGTCGTCCGCTACGTGGGAGAACCCGTTGCAGTGGTGGTGGCCGACGACCCGTACGTCGCCGAGGACGGGGCCGAGCTGGTGGTCGTCGACTACGACGAGCTCCCGGCCGTGATGGACGTGCGCCAGGCCGACGACGGGGGCATCGCGCTCTTCCCGGAACGTCCGAACGAGGTGACCCAGCTGGTCGCGAGGTGGGGCGACGCCGACGCGGCGTTCGCGGCGGCCGCCTGCGTCGTCGAGACCGAGGTGACGGTGGCCCGCCAGACGGCCGTGCCCATCGAGACGCGCGGGCTCGTCGCGGAATGGACGGGGCCGGCCGCCCTCGAGATCTGGGGTGCGACGAAGGTCCCGCACTTCAACCGCGCCGTCCTGGCCACGATGCTCGGCGTCGAGCCCGAGGACATCCGTATGCACCGCAGCGACGCCGGCGGGGGCTTCGGGGTGCGCGGCGAGCTGTACCCCGAGGACGTGCTCGTGCCGATGCTCGCCCGGCGGCTCGGCCGGCCGGTCAAGTGGGTGGAGGACCGAGCGGAGCACCTGGTGGCGGCCAACCACTCGCGCGCCCAGCAGCACGCCGTGCGGGGGGCGTTCGACGCGGAGGGACGCCTCCTGGCGCTGACCGACGAGGTGTGGCACGACAACGGTGCGTACATCCGCACGCACGGGCTCACCGTCCCCGAGCTCACCGCCAGCATGCTGCCGGGCCCGTACCGGATCGGGGCGTTCTCCGCCGTGGTGCACGTCGTGGTGACCAACAAGACGCCGTGCGGCACCTACCGGGCGCCCGGGCGCTACGAGGGCACCTTCGCACGCGAGCGGCTCCTCGACGCCGCCGCCGACACCCTCGGGATCGACCCCCTCGAGCTGCGCCGGCGGAACCTGCTCCGGCCCGACGAGCTTCCCCACGAGCGCGGCCTCGAGGCGCTCGGGACGACCGTCGTCCTCGACGAGGCCGACTACCCGGGGCTGCTCGACGCGGCGCTCGAGGCCAGCGGCTACCGCACATGGCAGGCCGAGGCCGACCGCGCCGTGGCGGGCGGGCGGCTCGTCGGTGCGGGCGTGGCGGTCTTCTTGGAGAAGAGCGGGCTGGGCCCGTACGAGCGCGCGGCGGTGTCGCTCAGCCGCACCGGCCGGGTCGAGGTGGCGACCGGCGGGACGTCGCTCGGCCAGGGGATCGAGACCGTGATGGGCCAGATCGCCGCCGACGCGCTCGGGGTCGCCTTGGACGACGTCGACGTGGTGGCCGGGGACACCGGTGTCCTGTCCGACGGGCTGGGCTCCTGGGCGAGCCGCTCGTCGGTCGTGGGGGGCTCCGCCGTGCACCTCGCCGCCGGCGACGTCGCCCAGGCGGTCCGCCGGGCCGCAGGCGAGCTCCTCGAGGCCGCGCCGGGCGACATCGTGCTTGCAGGGGGGAGGGCGGCGGTGGTCGGCTCCCCGGCCCACTCCCGTTCGCTCGCAGAGGTCGCGGCGGCGGTCGCCGCTCCGCCGCCCGGGACCGCCCTCGGCGACGTCGATCTCTCGTCGAACCGCCGGTTCGACATCGCGCACATGACCTATCCCTACGGCGTCCACCTGGCGCTCGTGGAGGTCGACGCAGAGACGGGCCTCGTCACGGTGCTGCGGTACTTCGTCGCGTACGAGGTCGGGCGGGCGATCAACCCGACCAACGTCGAAGGACAGATCGTCGGCGGTGCCGTCCAGGGCATCGGCGGCGCGCTGCTCGAGGAGCTCGCCTACTCCGACGAGGGGCAGCCGCTGTCTGCGAGCCTCATGGACTACCAGCTCCCGTTCGCGAGCGAAGCCCCCGAGGTGGGCACGCTCGTGAGCGAGCGGGTGCCCGCGACCAGCAACCCGCTGGGAGCCCGCGGGGCGGGCGAAGGCGGGCTCACCGCGTGCGCCGCCGCCGTGGCGAGCGCCGTCGGTGCGGCCATCGGGTCGCCTGGGCTGCCGTGCGTCGTCCCGCTCAGCCCCGAGCGGGTCCTCGCGCTCCTGCGCGCCCGGACGTCCGCCGAGTAGGCCGGGTCAGTGCTCGCCCGTACGGGACGGCCCCGGGAGGCGTCGGTCCATCTCGTCGAGCACCCCGAGGATGTGCTGCTGGGTGATCTGGGACGCGGCGTCGCCGTCGCGCCGCTCGAGGGCTCCCAGGAGGGCGTCGTGCTCGGCGTGGGAGTCCTTCGAGGCACGGAGCACCTGGGGGCCCCCGGGGAAGGACTGCCACAAGAGCCGCATCAGCGAGAGGAGCAAGGGGCTGTCCGCCAGCTCGTAGATGCGGAAGTGGAACCTGCGGTTCAAGAGGTTCAGCTCGGTGGCGCTCAGGTCGGGTTCGAGCAGCCGCTCGTTGTAGCCCCGCAGCGCGGTCAGGTCCTCGTCGTGGACCTTCGGCGCCGCGATGCTCGCAGCGAGCCCCTCGAGGACGGCCCGGATCTTGATCTTCTCGTGGAGGTCCCCCGCGGACTCCGCGACCGCGGACCCGCGGTGCACGTCGTTGACGATGAGGCCCTCGGACTCGAGCCGGCGGAGCGCTTCGCGCACCGGCGTGGCGCTGACGCCGAATCGTGCGGCGAGCTGCCGCTGCCGGAGCGGGGTGCCGGGCTCGAGGCCACCGGTCATGATGAGCTCGCGCAATGCGGCGGCAACAAGGTCGCTCTTGCTGACGTAGATGCCGAACTCGATCGGGGAGTCGACCATCTCCTCGGTCAAGCGCCCCCTCCCTTCATCGCCGCCGAATCCTACACGGGTACCGCGGCATCAAGAGCCTGCCGGTGAGGGTGCGCAACCCCGAGGTCGGGACCCGGGTCGGGGGGGCAGCCCTCGCCGGCGTGTTCTTGCTTGCCGCGTTCAATCTTCGCCCCGCCCTGGCGAGCATCTCCCCGATCCTCCCGACGATCCGCGCTGCCGACCGTCTGTCTCCGGCGGCCGCAGGTGTGCTCACGACCATGCCGCTCGTGTGCTTCGGCGGGGTGGCGTTCTCCGCGCCCCGCCTGGCGCACCGCCGCGGCGCGGGCTCGGTGGTGGTCGTCTGCCTCGTCGCGCTGGCCGCCGGCATCGCGCTGCGGTCGGCGCCCGCCCTTCCGGCGCTCTTCGGCGGCACCTTCGTCATCGGGATGAGCATCGGCATCTGCAACGTGCTCATGCCCGGCATCTTGAAGAGGGACTTCCCGGCTCGCGTCGCGCTGATGATGGGCCTCTACACGACGATGCTGAGCCTTGGACCGTCGGCCGGCTCGGGGATCACGATCCCCCTCGAG
The DNA here is from genome assembly GCA_035534455.1 of Acidimicrobiales bacterium. GTDB lineage: Bacteria > Actinomycetota > Acidimicrobiia > Acidimicrobiales > RAAP-2 > JAJYVT01. Next base: position 17,691 of record DATLRV010000010.1, on the reverse strand, counting down.
CATGCGCTCGGCGGCAGCTGGCGCCTCGCGCTCTCCGCGTGGGCCGTGGTCAGTGCCGTTGCGGCGCTGTGCTGGTTGCCCTTCCGCCATCGCGACACCGCCGCGTCGCCGCCCGATGCCCCGGTGTCGGCCTTCCGCAGGCACGGGCTGTGGCGACGGGGATCCGCCTGGTCGATCAGCCTGTACATGGGGCTCCAGGCGCTCAACTTCTACACGGTGCTCACGTGGTTGCCGACGATCCTGCAGAGCAAAGGGACGAGCGCGCTCGGCGCAGGGACGCTCCTCGCGGTGGTGAGCGGGGTGGGGACCGGCGCCGCGCTGCTCACGCCCACGCTCAGCCAGCGCATCGGGAGCCTGTGGGCGATCGGTGCCGGCGCGGCCGTGGCGAACGCCGCCGGGACCGCCGGGTTGCTCCTCGACGGCCGTCACCTCCAGGTGCTGTGGTCCGTGTTCTTCGGGCTCGCGCAGGGATCGTCGATCTCGACGGCGCTGATGTTGATGGTCGTCAAGGCCCGAGACTCCGCCGAGGCGAACGCGCTCTCCGGGATGGCCCAAGGCGTGGGGTACCTCATCGCCGCGGGCGGCCCGGTGCTCGCAGGCGCGCTCTTCGACGTGTCCGGAGGCTGGAGCGTCCCCCTCGCCGCCCTCTTCGTCTGCCAGGCGCTCCAGGTGGCGACCGTGTGGTGGGCGGACCGCCCCCTCACCGGGGACAACGGCGCGGCCCTCGCTACGCTTGAACCCTGGTTGTGAGGGACGAGTACCGGCCCGTGCGAGGGAGGGAGCCAGGAACCGTGTCCGACGACGGCTTTCACGCCTACTTCTCCCGTATCGCCGACACCCGCTACCTCGTCCGCAAGGTCTTCCGGCTGATCGACGAGGAGGCCCGGAACGCCGGGCTCGACCCGCTGGAGCACCAGGCGCTCATCCAGCTCTTCGGTGCCACCGGCAGGACCCTGCAGATGAAGGACCTTGCGAGCCGGCTCGACGTCGGGGCGGACGTCGCCTCCAAGACGGTCCGCTCGCTCGAGCGCAAGGGCTTCGCGCTGCGCTCGCGCGCCGAAGTCGACCGCAGGGGCATCAACGTGCGTCCCACCGAGGAGGCGGAGGAGCTGCTCGCGGCCATCGACCGGCGCGTCCGGGCGGACATCGCGCGGCTGCAGCGGGGGCTCCCTCGGCCGCTCCAGCTCGCGGCGTTGCAGATGTTCGCCTTCTACCTCGGTCTCTCCGTCGACGCCGACATCCTGGAGGGTATCGAGGTGCGCCCCATCGAGCTGTCCCCGGGTTGGGGAGCCGGCGCGCTCCCGCCGGCGACGTGACGGTGCATGTCCTCGACGTGCGCCGCCATGGCAGCACGCGCCGCCGCCGGGTTGCGCCCGCCGACGTGCGAGAGGATCTCCTCGTGGGCGGCGAGCACCTCACGTGCCCGCTTCTCGTCGGTCCGGGGCTCGTACACGATCTGCTGCTCGGGCCGGAGTGAGGCCGCGAGCTCGCGGAGGCGCCGGTTGTGGGACGCATCGGCGAGTGCGACGTGGAACTCGAAGCCGAGCATCGTGAACCGTCGGGGGTCGACGATCGCTGTCGCCGCCGAGCGGAGCAGCGACCGGAGGCGCACGAGGTCGTCGTCGGTCGCCGCGCTCGCCGCGAGCTCGGCGACCGCGGGCTCGACCGCCTCCTGCACGACCAGCAGCTCGTCCGTCGCGCCGTTCCGCGGGCTCCCGGACGCCTCCGGCTCCTCGAGGTGCTGCGCCGCGCCGAGGCCGTGGTAGTCGCCCTCGAAGTAGAGGAGCGGCTCGCCGTGGGACTCGCCCGCATCGACGACCTCGCCGACGAGGATCCGGTGGTCCCCGCCCGGGATGACGGAGTGCAGCCGGCAGTCGAAGTACGCGATGCACCCGGCGATGATCGGCGCCCCCGTCGCCGCGGGGTAGGTGGCCGCGCCGAACGCGTGGCCCGACGTCGGTCGCTCGGCCCGCGCGAAGTGGTGGGAGAGGTCCCGCTGGGAGCGGCTGAGCACGCTGATCGCGAAGCAGTCGGCCCGCTCCACCATCGCGACGATCCGGCTGCGCTCGTGGACGGCGACCGAGACGAGCAGCGGGTCGAGCGACAACGAGCAGAACGACGACGCCGTGATCCCGTGCACCTCGCCCTCGAGGGACGTGGTGACCACGGTGACGCCGCTCGCGAACCGGCGAGCCGCCGCCTTGAAGCGCTGCTGGTCCCTCGCGGCGCTCACTGGGGCGCCCGCTGCTCCCGTGCACGCGCGAGCGGGACCCCCGAGCGCACGTCGGCTGCCAACGCGGCATCGGCCTCCTCGATCGCCCGGGCCCGCTCGAGGACGCCGGCGGCGTACGCCGCGGGCACGACGACCGCGCCGTCGCCGTCTGCGACGACGAGATCGCCGCCGACGATCGTCACGCCCCCCCACTCGACCGCATCCCCGGTGGCCGCGAGCCGCACGAAGGGGCGGCCCGAGACGGGCGTGCGGCCGAGGGCGAAGAGCCCGATGCCGAGCTGCCTCGCCTCGTCGACGTCGCGGACGTCCCCGTTGACGACGGCCGCGACGGCGCCACGGCGCGTGGCCTCCGCCGCCATGAGGCCGCCGAAGACGCTGTGCCCCCGCCGGCCGCCGTTGTCGACGACGATCACGCTTCCCGCCGGGATCTCGTCGAGGAAGGCGTTGAAGGGACGGTCCGACTCCTCGGGCGGGCACAGCCGGACGGTGAAGGCGGGGCCGGCCACGGGCTCGGCGGCATACGCCACGAGCTCGCACAGCGCGCCGCCCTTCACGCCGGCGGTGGACAGCCGGAGCTCCGCGAGCGCGTCCGAGACGGACGTCGAGGCGACCGCCAGACCGGTCAGACCCGTCGGAACCTGTGACATCCGTTCCTCCCCCCTGCCGTCGCGCGATCCAGCGTCCGGCATTAAGCATGACTCAAGACATTGACACAATGCAACTGAAAATCGTAACCTGTGCCGTCTTCTGCGGCGTCCAGGGATGCCACGCGCCGCGCGGGTGAACAGGGAGGGACAGCGTCATGCCTCGGACCGGCAAGGAGTATCTCGAAGAGCTCCGTGACTCGCGCAGGGTCTACCTCGACGGCTCCGTCGTCGAGGACATCACGACGCATCCCGGGTTCGCCGGGGTGGCCCGCTCGGTCGCGGACTGCTACGACCTGGTGGCGGCCGACCCGGACGGGCTGCTCACCTTCGACTCGCCGACGAGCGGGGAGCGCGTCAGCCGCGCCTGGACGATCCCGCGGCGCATGGAGGACCTGGTCGAACGCCGGCGGGCGCTGAAGGTCATCTCCGAGCAGACCTACGGGCTCGTCGGGCGCGGACCCGAGCACGTCGCCGGCTTCCTGTCCGCCTTCGCCGGGAACGCCGACGTGTTCGCCCGCGGCGGCCAGTCGTTCGCCGACAACGTCGTCGCCTTCTACGAGCAGGCACGCGACCACGGCTGGTACGTGTCCTACGTCATCGTGCCGCCGCAGATCGACCGCTCGAAGCCCGCGCACCAGCAGGAGGACCCGCACCTGTACGCGGGGGTGGTCGAAGAGCGCGACGGCGGCATCGTCGTGCGGGGCGCGCAGATGCTCGGCACCGCCGCAGCCATCTCGGACTACATCCTGCTCAGCTGCATCCACCCGCTGCGGCCCGGCGACGAGCCGTACGCGATCTCCGTCGCCGTCCCGACCGGGGCCAAGGGCGTGAAGCTCTACGCTCGGCGTGCCTACGCCGCGTCGGCGACCAGCGTCTTCGACTACCCCCTCACGTCGCGCTTCGACGAAGGGGACGCATTCGTCGTGTTCGACGACGTCTTCGTCCCGTGGGAGCGGGTCTTCGTCTACCGCGACATCGAGGTGGTGCGCGCGCAGTTCTTCGAGACCGGCGCGCACATCCTCGGGAACAGCCAGGCACAGATCCGTTTCTGGACGAAGCTCGAGTTCCTCGTCGGGCTGGCCTCGGCCATCGCGCGGATGAACCGCTCCGAGAAGGAGCCCGCCGTCCAGCAGGTGCTCGGGCAGATGGCCGCCTACGCCGCCCTCGTCGAGGGGCTCGTGCGCGCGCAGGAGGCGCACTGCGAGATCGACCGCAACGGCATGGCACGCCCCGGCCGCGCGGAGGTGTACGCGAACATGACGTTCCAGTCCCAGATCTACCCGACCCTGCTCAACATGCTGCGCGAGCTCGCCGGGGGCGGCCTCCTGCAGCTCCCCTCGTCCGTGGCCGACTTCGCCAACGCCGAGACCGCCGCCGACATCGGACGCTACGTGCAGTCGCCCGGGGTGCCGGCGTCCGAGCGCGTGAAGCTGCTGAAGCTCGCCTGGGACATGGTCGGCTCCGAGTTCGCCTCGCGCCACCACCAGTACGAGATGTTCTACGCCGGCGCCCCGTACATGGTGAAGGGCTTCATGTACCGCAACTTCGACTTCGGGGTCGGGGAGTCGCTCGTCCAGCGGGCGCTCGACAGTTACGACCTGACCTCGTGACCTCGGCGCGCAGGTGCGATGAGGGCTGACGTCGACGGCGTCCTCGGGAGGTCGCCGTTCGCGAGCGACGTCCGGCTGCCGGGCATGCTCCACTGCCGGCTGGTCCGTTCCGAGGTTCCCCACGGTCGCCTGGTGAGGGTGGGCACCGGCGCGGCCCGGCGCGTCGGGGGGATCCACGCCGTCGTCACCGGCGACGACCTCCGCCAGCGAGCGGACATGCAGACGAGGTTCGGACCGGTGCTCCACGACCAACCGATGTTGGCGGTCGACGTCGTCCGCTACGTCGGCGAGCCCGTCGCCGCGGTGGTGGCCGAGAGCAGCGATGCCGCCGACGAGGCTGCAGCGGCGGTCGAGGTGGACGTCGAGCCCCTCGGCGCGGTGTTCGACGTCCGCTCGGCGCTCGAGGAAGGGGCGCCCCGGCTCTTCGACCTCGCGCCCGAGGTCGACCCGAGCTTCGTGGACGTCGCCGTGCACGGGGACGTGACGCGCAACGTGTGCAGCAGGTTCCGCGTCGTGCGCGGAGACGCCGCTCGGGCGCTCGAGCGCGCGGACCACGTGTTCGAGCACCGCTTCTCGTCACCCCCCGCGCAGCACGTGCCGCTCGAGACGCACGCGTGCGTCGCCGTGTGGCAGGGGAGGGGCCTGCTCACCGTGTACTCGGGCACCCAGACGCCGTTCATCCTCCGGGCCCAGCTCGCCAACCTCTTCGGCATCCCCCAGTCGCGCGTCCGCGTGGTCGTGCCGCCGATGGGCGGCGGCTTCGGGGCGAAGGCCTACCCGACCATCGAGCCCGTCGTCGCGGCCATGGCCCTCCTCACGAGCCGGCCCGTCAGGCTGCACCTCACCCGCGAGGAGGAGTTCGTCACGGTCACCAAGCACGCGATGGAGGTGACGTTGCGCACCGGGGTGAGCCGCGACGGCGTGCTCGTCGCCCGCCACGCCGTCGGGCACTACAACGCGGGCGCGTACGCCGGCATCAGCCCGCGCAAGATCATCTTCGGCGCGTACGGGATCAACGGACCGTACGCGGTGCCCGACGCCCTCCACGAGATGTACGCGGTGTACACGAACCTGCCGCCCGCCGGCCCCTACCGCGGGTTCGCCATCAACCAGTGCGCGTGGGCGTACGAGAGCCAGATGGACATCATCGCCGGGTCGCTCGGCATCGACCCGTACGACCTGCGCATGCGCAACCTGCTCCAGGACGGCGACGCGTTCTGCACCGGCGAGGTCCTCCACGGCCTGCACTTCACCGAGCTGCTCGACCGCGTCGCGGGCGCGAGCGGGTACCGGACCCGCCGGCGATCGGACGACGGTGACGTCGCGCGCGGCGTCGGGCTCAGCTGCGTCATCGAAGGCACGATCACGCCGTCGACGTCCACCGCGATGGTCAAGCTCGACGCCGACGGCAGCGTCAGCGTCGTGACCGGTTCCGTCGAGATGGGCCAGGGATCCCAGCGCGCCCTCTGCGCGATCGCAGCGGAAGCTCTGGGCGTCGACGCCGACGTCGTGACCGCTGCAGAGGTGGACACCGACCTGTCGCCCTACGACCAGCAGACGACCGCGAGCAGGACCGTCTCGACCATGGGCCGCGCCGTCGAGATGGCCTGCGACGAGCTCCGGGCGCAGCTCGTCGCCCTGGGCGCCCCCATGCTCGACACCTCGCTCGAAGTCGTCGCCGAGGGGGGGCGGGTGCGCGTCGAGGCCGACCCAGGGCGGTCGCTGGGCTACGCCGAGGTGGTCCGCCGTTCGGGGCTGGGGAACCTCCTCGGTCGGGGCGCGCTCCGGACCAAGGGCGGGCTCGACCCCGAGACCGGCCAGGGCATCGGGTCCGAGCACTGGCACCAGTCCGCCGCGGCCGCAGAGGTGGAGGTCGACCGCCGGACCGGAAGGGTGCGCGTCGTCTCGTACCGCGGGGCCGTCTTCGCCGGCAAGGTGGTGGACCCCGTCGGCGCCGCCCTGCAGTGCGAGGGGGGACTCAGCTTCGGCGTCGGCAACGCCCTGATGGAGGAGATGCTCTTCGACGACGGCCAGCTCGTCAACGGCTCCCTGGCGGACTACATGTTGCCCTCGCTCGCCGATCTCCCCGCCGAGCGGACCTTCGACGTCGTGGCCGAGGGCGGACCCGATGCGGCGCCGCACGGCCTCGGCGAGCCGTTGCTCCCTCCGGTCGCCCCGGCGATCTCCAACGCCGTGTTCGACGCGGTGGGTGTCCGCATCCACGACCTGCCGCTCACCGCCGAGCGCGTGCTGCGCGCCCTTCGGGCCCAGGACGCCGGGAGCGGGGAGCCCGGACGCCGGGAGCCCGGATGACGGGAGCCCGGATGACGGGGCCGTTCGAGCGGGTCCCCACGTCGCCGCCGCACGGTGCCGCCACGCGGGGCGCCATCGCCGTCGCACTCGAGGTGAACGGCACCCGTCACGAGCTCCTCGTCGACGCCCGGACGCGCCTGTTGGACGTGCTCCGCGACGACGTCGGGATCTCGAGCGTACGGGACGGCTGCAGCGTCGGGATGTGCGGTGCGTGCACGGTGCTCGTGGACGGGACGGCCGTGAGCAGCTGCCTCACGCTCGCGGCGCTCTGCGACGGCTCGCGGGTCCGCTCCGCCGAGTCGCTCGAGGCGGGGGGCCGCGTCGACCCGGTCGCCCAGGCCTTCGTCGACGCCCGCGCCTTCCAGTGCGGGTACTGCACGCCCGGGTTCGTCATGGCCCTCAAGGGCCTGCTCGACGCGGAGCCGTCGCCGACCCGGTCGAAGGTCGAGTCGTGGCTCTCGGGCCACATCTGCCGGTGCGGGTCGTACTCGCGCATTCTCGACGCCGCCGCCCGCGCCGTCCGCGCCGTCCGCGCCGCGGCGACCGAGGACACGGGCGGCGCGGCCGGCGAGGCCGCACTGCCGGCCAGCGAAGCACGGGCCGAGGGTGGGCGGTGAGCGCCGTCGCCCCGCAGCTCCACGCTCCCGAGCGCCTCGACGAGGTCGTCGGGCTGCTCGCGGCCGCCGACGGGGACGGCCTCGTGGTCGCCGGCGCGACGGCAGTGACCCTTCTCCTGCACCACCGGCTGGTGTGGCCGTCGGCCCTGGTCTCGCTCCGGCGCGTCCCCGGCCTCGACCGGGTGGAGCTCGCGGGCGACGTCGTGCGGATCGGCGCCCTCGTCACGCACGCGCGCATGGCGGCCGACCCGCTCGTCGGGGCGCACCTGCGCGTGCTCGCCGAGACCTTCGCCGTGGTGGCGAACCACCGGGTCCGCGCGGCGGCGACGGTCGGCGGCGTGCTCGCCGAGGCCGACTACGCCTCGGACCCGCCGACGACGCTCCGGGCGCTCGGGGCCCGAGCGGTCGTGGTGGGGCCGGCCGGCGAGCGACGCGTCGGCGTCGGCGACCTCGTGACGGGCCACTACGAGACGTCGCTCGCGCCCGGCGAGGTCATCGTGGCCGTAGAGGTGCCGGTGCTCCCCCCGGGCACCGCCAGCACGTACATGAAGTACCGCTCCACGTCCAGCGAGGACCGTCCTTGTGTCGGCGTCGCCGCGCTCGTACGACTCGGGCCCGACGGCACCTGCGACGACCTGCGCGTGTGTGTGGGTGCGGCATGCGAGACGCCGCTCCGTCTGCCCGAGACCGAGGCGGCTGCCCGCGGGCGCACGCTCGACGCGACCCTCGTCGCCGAGATCGCGGATGCCTACGTGTCGGCGCTCCGTCCTGTCCCGGACGTGCGGGGGAGCGCGTGGTACAAGCAGCAGGTCACTCGTGTCGTCGTCGAGCGTGCGCTCGCCAAGTGCGTATCCGAAGAGCAAGGAGCAGAGCAATGAACTACGACCTGGTTGTGCGCGGCGGCCTCGTGGTCACGGGCTCGGGGAGGTACCCGGCGGACCTCGCCGCGGCCGACGGCGTCTTCGTCGCGATCGCGGCACCCGGCGACATCGACCCGGGTGACGCCGAGGTCTACGACGCCTCCGGCAAGGTGGTCTTCCCGGGCGTCATCGACGGCCACGTCCACTTCCGCCAACCGGGTCTCGAGTACAAGGAGGACTTCACGACCGGATCGCGCGCCGCGGTCCATGGCGGCGTGACGATGGTGTGCGACATGCCCAACACCATCCCGCCGACCAGCACGGCCGAGCGGTTCGCGGAGAAGCGGGCGCTCGCCGACGGCAGCATCTACTGCGACGTGGGCCTCTACGGGCTGGTCGGCCAGGAGAACCTCGACGACCTCGTGCCGCTGATCGAGTCGGGCGTCATCGCCTTCAAGTGCTTCCTCGGCGAGACCATCGGCAAGATCCCGCCCCCCGGCGACGGTGTGCTCGTGGACGCCCTGCGCAAGATCGCCCCGTACGGCGTGCGGGTCTGCTTCCACGCCGAGAACGACGCGATCCTCCAGCACGGCATCCGAAAGGAGATGGCGGCGGGCAGGACGGACCACCTCGCCCACGTCGACTCGCGTCCGGTCATCTGCGAGCTCGAGGCGATCGACCGTGTCGGGCTGTTCGCCAGCGAGACCGGTGCGAAGGTGCACATCAGCCACCTCTCCTCCCTCGACGGCCTCCGCCACATCGAGCAGTGGCGCGCACGGGGCGTGGACATGACCACCGAGTCCGCCGCGCACTACTGCTTCCTCACCGCCGAGGAGATGACCGAGCTCGGCGCGCGCATGCGGATGAACCCGCCCGTCCGGCGCGGCGGGCAGGGCCCGGGGCTCCTCGCCGCGCTCGCCGAGGGTCGGATCGACGCGATCGCCACCGACCACTCGCCGCACGTGAAGGAGGAGAAGCTGAAGGAGAGCTGCTGGGACGCGATCAGCGGGTTCTGCGGAGTGGAGGTCAGCCTGCGGCTCTTCCTGACCTACGGGGTCGCCGCGGGGAAGATGACGCTCGAGCAGCTGGCCCGTGCGACGTCGGAGGGTCCCGCCCGGGTGTGGGGTCTCCACCCGACGAAGGGCACCATCGCGCTCGGCTCGGACGCGGACTTGACCGTCGTCGACCTCGACGCCGAGGGGGTCGTGGACGAGGACCAGCTGCACGGCAAGAACAACGTCACGCCCTTCCACGGGCGCCCGACGAAGGGGAAGGCGGTCGCGACGATCGTCCGCGGGAAGATCGTCATGCGAGACGGCGAGCTCACCGGCGTGCAGCACGGGCGCGTGGTCATCCCGGAGCGATGACCCCCACGCTCGCGCTCCTCTCCGCTGGCGGCACGATCACCGCCGTCGGAAGCGACCGTCTGGACCTCGCGAGCTACCTCGAGCACCAGTCCTCCCTCGAGCCCGGCGGCCTCCTGACCGCGCTGCCCGAGGTGGAGCAGGTGGCCCGGGTCCGCGAGATCCCCTACCCGAAGGTGGTGAGCCACGCGCTCACCGACGCCGATTGGCTGGCGCTGCGCCGCAAGGTCGTCGCCCTGCTCGACGATCCGGGAATCGACGGCGTGGTGGTGACCCACGGGACCAACACGCTCGAGGAGACCGCCTACTTCCTGTCGCTCACGCTTCCGGCCGGCAAACCCGTCGTCCTCGTGGGGGCGATGCGCCCGGCGTCGGCACTGAGCGCCGACGGCCCGCTCAACCTCCTCAACGCGATCCGGGTGGCGGCCGCCGCGCAGTCGGCCGGGCGCGGCGTGCTCGTGACGATGAACGACGCCGTCTACGCGCCCCGGGACCTCACGAAGGGGGCGACCTACCGGGTGCACGCCTTCGGGAGCCCTGACCTCGGACCCCTCGGGTACGCGGACGCGGACGGGAAGGTCGTCTACTACCACCGCAGCGAGCGCGGGGGCGGCGCTCCGGCCTTCGTGCCCGAGGGGCCCACGCTGCCGCGGGTCGACATCGTCGTGTCCTACGTCGGGGCGGACGCGACCATGGTGGACGCGGCGGTCGGCGCAGGTGCCGCCGGCATCGTCAGCGCCGCGACCGGCGCAGGCCGCCCCACGCCGGCAGAGCTCGAGGCGCTCCGCCGGGCTGCGGCCGCCGGTGTCGTGGTCTGCCAGTCCTCGCGGGTCACCGGCGGCAGGGTCGTGCGGACGAAGACCACCGAAGATGCGGGGTTCGTCGCAGCCGACAACCTGGGGCCGTTCAAGGCCCGCGTGCTCCTCTCCCTCGCGCTCACGGCGACCAAGGACCCCGACGAGATCCAGGGGATGTTCGACCGCTGCTGAGAGGCGGGTGGCCCGTCCGGCTGCCGCCGGTCATCTCGGCGCCTGCCCGTCGCCCACCCCTCGGCCGACCCCTGCGTCAGCCGAGCCCGCCGCCGTCACGACGTCGCGGATCTCTCGGTGGTCGGCGCCCGCCGCGAGGAGAAGGTGCACCAGGACGCGGGCTTTCAGCGCGCCGAGCCAGCCCGCGCTGATCAGTCCCCGCGCGAGGAGGTCGGTCTCGGACCCGGCGAACCCGTACGTGTGGTCGTGCACCGGGCCCGCCCCCGTCCTCGACGACAGCACGACGGGGATCCTCTCGGCCAGCGCACCGAGCAGCGGCGCGAGGGGCTCGGGCACGTGGCCCGCGCCCATCGCCTCGACCACGAGCCCGTCGACCTGCCCGCCCGTCGCCTCGACCGTCGCGCCGTCGTCTCCCAGCCCGATGGTCGTCAGACCCACGCGGACGCGGCGCCCGGGGTCGGGACGCAGCGTCGGCGAGGGACGCCGGAGCAGCACGGGCAGGTGCACGCGGTCTTCGACGACGTGACCGAGGGGCCCGTGCGCCGGCGATGCGAACGCCGCCGTGCTTCCCGTGTGGCACTTGCGGACGAATCGTGCGGCGTGGACCTGGTCGTCCATCACGACGAGACAGCCGAGCCCCCTCGCCGCCGGGCTCGCCGCGACCCGCACCGCCGCCAGGAGGTTGGCGGGCCCGTCGGCGCCCGCCATGGCCGGGTTCCGCATCGCCCCCGTCACGATGACCGGGGCGCTCGTCGCGAGCAGGAGGTCGAGGCAGTAAGAGGTCTCCTCGATCGTGTCGGTCCCCTGGGTGACCACGACCCCGGCTGCACCGGCCGCGAGCTCCTCGTCGACGCGTTGCGCCAGTGCGTAGAGGTCCGCGAACCCGAGCGAGGCCCCGGGCTTGCGACAGAAGTCGTGGACCGTGACCGTCGTGCCCGTCGCGCCGAGGCCCGGGACCGCCGCGAGCAGGTCGTCCCCCGACAGCGCCGGTGCGACAGGGCCGGACTCGGTGGGGGACATCGCGATCGTGCCACCCATCGCGAAGAGCGCGACGCTCGGCGCGGCGGTCGAGGCGCTCACCGCGCGCCGTCCACGTGTGCGGTTTTGAGCTCCGAGTGCATGTGACGCATAATCCCATGCATGACCGACACGACCGCGACGGGCGGCACGACCGACAGCGCGCGCTCCCAGGGGCGCATCCTCTTCGAAGAGCGGGTGCCGGGCGGGCACGGCGCGGCGTTCACGGTGCGCGCCGGGCAGGTCGTCGAGGTGGAGGACCTCGAGGGCCAGCAGGTCTGCGATCTGATCGCCTTCGCCGCGCAGAACCGGACCGAGTGGCTGTCGACCGCACATACCCGGTCCGCGCTGCTCCGGCTCACCGTCGTCGTGGGCGACGTCCTCCAGAGCAACTGGCGCCGGCCGATGTTCGAGATCCTGCGCGACGACGTCGGCAGGAACGACATCATCACCCAGATGTGCGACGACCGGCGCTACCGGATGGACTACGGCGTGGAGGGGCACCGGAGCTGCCGCACCAACTTCACCGAGGTGCTCGAGCCGTGGGGCATCGCGGAGTGGCAGATGCCCGATCCCTTCAACTTCTTCCAGAACGCGCCCATCAACCCGGACCGGAGCTTCGGCAACGAGACCCCCACGGGGAAGCCGGGCGACACGCTCGTGCTCCTGGCCCTCATGGACGCGATCGTGGCCGTCTCCGCGTGCCCGCAGGACCTGAACGCCTGCAACGGCTTCAATCCGTCTCCCCTCGACGTCCGGGTGCGCGCGCACGACTGAGGCGGCCGGTCGGTGGCGATCGGGCGCGTCGGCTACTTGCCGTTGCGCTCCCGGTGCGAGCACCCGGGCCAACAGCACGGGCGGCGCATGCCGTCCTCCAGCTCCTCCTTGGTGCGCCGGATGCGGCGTTCCCTCGTCGAGTCCTGCTTGGCGTCTTCGACCCAGCAGATGAACTCGTTGCGGGCGAGCGGCGTGATGTCCCTCCACGCATCCAGCGCGCCGGGGTTGGCGACGAGCGTCGTGCGGAGGTCCCTGGGGAGCTTGTGGACCACGCCGCCGGGCACGCGCTCGGTGCTCACGGCGCCAGAGTAGCGGTGCACGAGAAGCCCGCCCGGAGCGGCGCGGCGCGGCGCGGCAGGTGCGTCGGCCCGGCGAGGGATGCCGAGCGGACGGCCCCGGGACGTCACAGATGCGTGCGGCGTCACAGAGCCCCGGGACGTCACAGATGCGTGCGCCCGTGGCCGCGTGCCCGGCGCCTCACGTCGTCGCGGAAGTCGCGCCACTCCTCGCGCTGGCGTTCCTTGAGGGAGCGCGCTGCGTCCTTCACCTGACGCCGGAAGTCGTCGACGTCGTGGTGGAAGCGCTCCCAGGCCGCCTGGCGGCTCACGCCAACCGAGCTGCCGATCGCCTCCCAGGTCGCCCCCGACGTCACCGCCTCCGACGCCAGCTTTGCCTCCCAGGTCGACAGCAGGGCGGCCAAGGCCCTCGTTGCGCCGAGGGCGACGAGGGGGTCCGGATCGGTCGTCGCCGTCTCCCAGGTCTGGACGAGCAACGGCGGCACGTTCCGTCGAGCAGTACCCACGTCGTCGTGCATGTGTCAAGTATGGCTTGACACATGCAGCCCTGTCAAGGTACTCTTGACGATGCCGTCGCGGGGCAGCCGCGTGCAAAGGTGGAGGAAGGCGGCGTTCACCAGCTCGAGACGCGACGACTGCGTCGCGCGTGCCGTGACGCCGCTAGAGATCGGAGCATCGACCGTGGATGATGGGCGGAACACGAGCGGCGTCGACACCGCGTCCCGGAGCGGGGCCCACCCGGGGAACGGACGACGCGCGGCCGCGATCGGCGCCCAGCGCCGGCAGGGGGAGTGGGACGGTCCGGCGATCTACGTCGAGGATGTCCACAAATCCTTCGGTGAGGTGCGCGCGCTGCGTGGGGTGGACCTGGTCGTCGAGCGTGGCAACGTGCTCGGGATGCTCGGTCCCAACGGAGCCGGCAAGACCACCGCGGTCAAGATCCTGACGACGTTGCTCCGCCCCGACCGCGGACGCGCCCTGATCGAAGGTCGCGACGTGGCGCGCTCGCCCGCCGCGGTGCGAGAGATCATCGGCCTCGCCGGGCAGTCCACTGCGATCCAGGAAGAGCTCACCGGTCGGGAGAACCTCGAGATCATGGGTCGCCTGTACCACCTCGACTCCGAGACCCGGCACCGGCGGACGGGGGAGCTGCTCGAGCGGTTCGACCTCGTCGAGGCGGCCGACCGGGCGACGAAGGGCTACTCGGGTGGGATGCAGCGCCGGCTCGACCTCGCGCTCAGCCTGGTGGCGTGGCCGCAGGTGGTCTTCCTGGACGAGCCGACGAGCGGGCTCGACCCGCGGAGCCGACTCGCCATGTGGGACGTCATCCGGGAGATGGTGGCGAGCGGCACGACGCTGTTGCTGACCACCCAGTACCTGGAGGAGGCCGACGCCCTGGCGGACGAGATCGTGGTCATCGACCGCGGCACGGTGATCGCGGCCGGGACCTCCCAGGAGCTGAAGAGCCGGATCGGCGGGGACGTCCTCGAGTTCGACGTCGTCGATCGGGGGCGCCGGGACGAGGCGGTGGCTGCGATGCGGGGGTTGTCCGAGGCGGACCCGCTGGTCGACGGTGAGACGTCACGCATCTCGCTCCGGGTGGGGGCGGATGGCTCACGGGCGCTCGTCGAGACGGTCCGCCGACTCGACGCGCTCGACATCCACACCGAGGGCCTCGGCATCCGCCGGCCGTCGCTCGACGACGTGTTCCTCGCGCTCACCGGCCACGGCGCCGAGGACGAGGTCACGAACGGCGCCAAGGGCCGGCGACGGAGGCGGGGCGCAGGCCGGGCACGGGCTCGGCGAGAAGAACAGGGGAGCAGGCCATGACCACGAGCTCGTCGCCACCGCTCGTCGCCCTCGACGTGCCGAGCACGCCCACCGCCCGGCGAGTGCGGCTCGGGATCGCCGACACCGCCGCGCTGACCCGCCGGGACCTGCTCATCTGGCTCCGGAACCCCGCGTTCATCTTCTTCACGATCATCCAGCCCGTGATGTTCGTCCTGCTCTTCCGCTACGTCTTCGGCGGGGCGATCCCCGTCACAGGGCCCTACGTCGACTTCCTCATGCCCGGGATCATCGCCCAGTCGGCCGCCTTCGCCTCCTTCGGCACGGCGATCGCGCTGGCGAGGCAGCTGCAAAAGGGGGTCATCGACCGGTTCCGGGCGATGCCCATGGCCCGCTCGGCGGTCCTCCTCGGGCGACTGGTCGCCGACACCGCGCGGCTGGTCGTGACGCTCCTCGTCATCCTCGGCGTCGGCTATGCCGTCGGGTTCCGCTTCAACGACGGCGCGGTGCCCGCATTGTTGATGATGGTCCTCGGCGTCGCGTTCGGCGTAACGATCTGCACCGTGAGCGCCTACGTGGGCCTCGCGATCAAAGACGAGGAGTCCGTGGGCTCGTTCGGGCTGGTCTGGCTCTTTCCCCTCACCTTCGTGAGCTCCGCGTTCGTCCCGGTCACAAAGATGCCCGGCTGGTTGCAGGCGTTCGCAAAGAACCAGCCCGTGACGGTCGTGATCGACGAGATGCGCAACCTCGCGCTCGGTGGTCCTCTCGCCCTGCACGCCTGGCAGAGTGCGGTGTGGCTGATCGGCATCGCCGCGGTCTTCATCCCGTTGGCGGTCCGCGCCTATCGCCGGGCGACCTGATCGCCGGACTCGAAGGATCCGTCGGAGGCCGCTCCCCGACCGTTCCGTAGGTGGAGCCCTGGCATTGGCGCCGCTCGGTCGCAGTCGCGGACCCGCAGGCAGACGGTGGTGTCGATCGCCACCGTGGCGACATGGGCGCCTGTTGGCCGAGCCTTGGCAGGCCGTTGCGCGTTTGCTGCAAAGCTGAGAGTGCGGCGGTCAATTCGGGTGCCGGGGAGCGGTAGCCGTGGGACGGGAGGCTGAGACCCGTGGAAGACCCCGACGAGAACCGGTCGAATCTCCAACTGTCGACCCTGGTCGGGCCGCGCGTGCTCTCGGACCAGGGCGACGTCGCCGTCGTCCGCGAGCAGCACCGGCGGCGACGGATTCGCAAGCTCGTGGTGGTCCTTCTCGTCGTGTTCGTCTGGGTGTTGTGGCGCCAGATCGCCCACGAGTCGCTGCTCCCGCTGCCGAACCTCGGGGCGTCGGTGGCGCAGTACCTGCCGGCGCTGCTCTTGGTGGGGCTCCTCGCGGCGGTCCTCGGTGCGCAGTTCGTCGGGGGCGGCGCGTCGCCGCACACGCTGTTCCGGCCGGGCGATATCGACGTCGCGCTCGACGACGTCGTCGGCGTCGACAATGTGAAGCGCGAGGTCGTGAAGACGCTCAACCTGTTCCTCGGGTACAAGCGCTTCAAGGAGCTCGGCGGACTGCCGCGGCGGGGCATCCTCTTCGAGGGGCCGCCGGGGACGGGCAAGACGTATCTCGCCAAGGCCATAGCCCGGGAAGCCGACGTGCCCTTCCTCTTCGTGTCCGCGACCTCCTTCCAGTCGCAGTTCTACGGCATGACGGGCCGGAAAATCCGCAGCTTCTTCCGCACCCTACGCAGCTACGCCCGCAGTGAAGGTGGAGCGATCGGCTACATCGACGAGCTCGACGCCATCGGGGCGGCGAGGAGCGGCGGTACGGGCGGCCCGAGGGGCGAAGGTCTCGCGGGCGTGGTGAACACGCTCCTCACCGAGATGCAGTCGTTCGACCAGCCGTCCCGGGGGAGGAGGGTGCTCCTGCGCCTCGTGGTGGAGCCGCTGAACCGGTTCCTGCCGGCGACGCTCCGCATCGCGCCGAAGCCGGACGCCGCCCCCAACGTCCTCGTGGTCGCCGCCACCAACCGGGCGGACAGCCTCGACCCGGCCCTGCTCCGGCCCGGGCGCTTCGACCGGTCGATCCATTTCGCCCTGCCGTCGCGGGCCGCCCGGGCGCAGATCGCGCGCTACTACCTCGCCCGTGTCGCCTGCGACCCGGCCATGGACCTCGACGAGGCGGCCGACCGGGTGGCCGGCATGACGGCCGGGTACTCCCCGGTCTCCATCTCCCACATCATCAACACAGCGCTCCCGCTGGCACTGATCAAAGGGCGCGTCGGACTCACGCTCCAGGACCTGACGGAGGCCAAGGTCGAATTCGAGACGGGCGAGAAGGACACGGCGGCCGTCTACACCAACGAGGAGCTCCGCCGCGTGGCCTTTCACGAGGCGGGGCACGCGACGGTCGCCTACTTCCTGGGAGAGGGCCGTCGGCTGGACGTGCTGAGCATCGTGAAGCGCCGTGACTCGCTGGGCATGCTCGCGCATTCCGACGCCGAGGAACGTTTCACCCGGACCAAGGGCGAGTACGAGGTGCTCCTGCGGATCGCGATGGGAGGCAAAGCCTCCGAGCAGCTCTTCTTCGGCGAGGTGAGCTCGGGGCCGGCGGGCGATCTCGTCGCGGCGACGCGCATCGCCGCGCAGATGGTCGGCGCGTTCGCGTTCGGGAAGTCAGTCGTCTCCATGGCCGCAGACGACGCGGCGGGCCCGCTGAGCGGCGGCCTGGTCTCCTCCGTGCTCGGCGACCACCAGATGCGGGCCGACGCGGAGAAGCTCCTCAACGAGGCCTACACGGACAGCGAGGCCGTGCTCCGCCGCCACAGCGCCGTCGTGACCTCGCTCGCCGAGGCGTTGGTCGAGCGACGCGAGCTGATCGGAAGCGAGATCATCGAGGTCATCGAGTCGGTGATTGGGGTCGACAAGGGCAAAGCCGAGGCGAACCGAACACTCGACCTCCTCCTTCGCATCCCGCCGGCGTAATCCCGGCCGGACGGCTACCCGGCCGCCACGGGCGGCGCCCTGCGGTCCAACTGGCCCCCCGGCTCGCCTGCGATGGCGCGGGAGGCGCAGCCAGTACGACGCTACAGCTGGCCCTAGAATGAGACGTTCCCCGCCTTGGGGACGTCGGGGACGTAGCTCAGTTGGCTAGAGCGCCTGCTTTGCACGCAGGAGGTCGTGGGTTCGAGTCCCATCGTCTCCAC
>DATLRV010000009.1:0-35928 GCA_035534455.1 Acidimicrobiales bacterium | reverse complement strand
CCGATCCGGGTGTTGCCCCACGGGTCGACCACGTCTCCGGTGAACTCGAGGTCGAGCGTGACGGGCTTGGTGACGCCCTTGATGGTCAGGTCCCCGGTGACGCGGTAGGTGCCGGCGCCGGCCGCCTCGACCGAGGACGAGGCGAAGGTGATCTCCGGGTACTCGTCCATCGAGAAGAAGTCGTTGCTGCGCAGGTGCGCGTCCCGGTCGGCGTTGCGGGTGTCGATGCTCGCCGCCTTGATCGTGAGCTCGAGGTGCGACGCGGCGGGGTCCTCGGCGTCGAAGTAGCCCGCGCCGTCGAACTCGTTGAACGAACCTCGGACCTTGGTCACCATCGCGTGGCGCGCCACGAAGCCGATCCGGCTGTGGCTGGGGTCGATCTTGTAGGTCCCGGTGATGGTCGTGGGAACGGTGATGGTCATCGGTGGACTCCTCTTCTCGGGGACCCCGGCGCCCGTGTGGTCGGCGTTGCTCGCACTCCGCCACCGCCGGGGTACGTCGGTGACATATCTCTCAACTTATGGGATATGTCACTTATTCCCGGCACGTGCCCCTAGGCTCGGACGGATGGCGCAACATGCTGTCGACCTGGGAAAATGGACACCGGTGGACGAGGTGCCCTGGCTGGACGACCGTCAGCAGGCGGCCTGGCGGACGCTCCAGGTGATGCAGGCGCGGCTGAACGTCGCGCTCGGTGCGCAGCTCGCGGCGGACTCCGACCTCTCGTTGGCGGACTACGTCGTCCTGGTCGTCCTCACGGGGAGCCGGTCAGGATCGGCTCGGCTGTTCGAGCTCGCCCGCCACCTCGGATGGGAGCGCAGCCGGGTGTCCCACCACATCGCGCGCATGGCGGAGCGGGGCCTGGTCCGCAAGGAGCGTTGCGCCGCGGACCGGCGTGGTGCCGTCGTCGTCGCGACCGACACCGGTCGGCGAGCGATCGAAGCGGCCGCCCCGGGTCACGTGCGAGCGGTGCGGCGGTACTTCGTCGACGCCTTGACCGGCGCGCAGCTCGATGCCGTCGCCGAGGCCGCACGCCGGGTGCTCGACGCCATCGAGCGTGCTGGTGCACCGGGTGCGAGCGAGATGGAGTGACGGACGGCGCGCGTGCGGCGCGCCGACACCCACTTCCGCGACCTCACCGCTCCTCGGGGGTGATCCACTTCGCGACGGTCGCCGGCCGGTAGGCGTCGATCGAGGCGAACACCTCGCCGACCGAGGCGGCGCGGCCCATGAGCTCCCGGTTCTCGGGCTTCAGCAGGCCGACGGCGACCATCTGGTCGAGCTGGGCGACCAGCGGGTCCCAGAAGCCGCCAACGTCGAGCAGCACAATCGGCTTCCGGTGGATGCCGAGCTGCGACCAGGTGGCGGTCTCTGCGAGCTCCTCGAGCGTCCCGAGGCCGCCGGGCAGCGCGACGAACGCGTCCGCCAGGTCGTACATGCGCTGCTTGCGCTCGTGCATGGAGCGCACCTCGTAGAGCGCCGTGAGGCCGCCGTGCCCGACTTCACGCCGGAGGAGTCCGGCCGGCATCACCCCCGTGACGCTGCCCCCCGCGGCGAGGCAGGCGTCCGCGAGCACGCCCATCAGGCCGACGCTGCCGCCGCCGTAGACGAGCCCCACGCGCCGGGCAGCCAGTTCCGAGCCGAGCTCGCGCGTGATCGCGGCGAACCGTGCATCTCGGGGCAGCGCCGACCCGCAGAAGACACAGAGCGAACCCAGGGCGGCCACGAACGGGCACCCTAACGCCGCCCGCTCGGCGCTCAGTGGGGACGGTGCGTGTCGTCGAGCACGTCGCCGCACTCCGGGCAGACCAGCGCGGCGTAGCAGACGACCTCGCCGCCGCCGGGCTCGTCCTCGCACGACGCGCACTCGATCCAGGAGCGGAGGCGCGACGCCCGGCTCGCGTCGTCGAGAACCCACGGGTGCAGCTCGAACGGCGGTCGGTGCCGCACGTGACGCCGGTGACCGCAAGAGAGCTCCGCGATCCATTCATCCTGGTCGTCTCGGAGGAACCCGACGATCTGGCGATCCCGCACGTCCCGCCACGCTAGGCCGCCGGCGCGCCCCCGTCGCACCGGTGCAGCCCGTAGACCGGAATCGCCCGCCGATTGGCGCAGCACCATGGAAATCAGGCGTCCCTTGACGATCGCGCGGAGGAAATCGTAACGTTCCACAGGACAAGGGTTCGTAACGCATCCGTAAGCATTAGGGTCGTACCGTTGGGTCCCCGCCGGCTGCTGGACGTCGTGATCGTGGTCACGGGGACTCGGGACGAGCTGAACTGGGGGTTGATGTGAGCTTCGCGCCAGGTTCCGTCGAAGGACCGGGGGGCCGGAGCGTCCGCCGCGCCCTGTCCAGTCTCCGGGGGGCGGCCGTCGGCGCCGCCCTGCTCGCGATGGTGGTCGGCACGGGACTGGCCGCGGGGTTGACAGCCGGCGTCGCCGGGGCGGCCTCGAAGGCCGCGCACACGTCCCGCACGTCGAAGGCGGCGACGGGCGGGGATCCTGCACTCGCCCTCGGGATCGGCGAGATCTTCACATGGATCCTGCCTTTGGACAACCAGGTCGGCTACGAGTACTGGGACATCGACATCCAGAGGGACATGTGGCTCCCGCTCTACTTCGCGGGGAAGGGATCCCAGACCGGCGTCAACTTCACACAGTCCGTCGCGAAGCCGCCTGTGTACTCGAACACAGACAAGACGGTCACGATCACGATGAAGCCGACATTCACGTGGTCGACAGGCGCGCCGGTGACATCCAAGGACGTCAAGTTCTACTTCCAGCTCGTCGACGCCGGGAAGAAGAAGCTCGGCAACTACCTCCCGGGCCTGCTCCCCGACAACCTCGCGAGCGTCACATATCCGAACGCCACGACCGTCGTCCTCCACCTGAAGAAGTCGTACAACCCGACATGGTTCGACGGGAACCAGCTCACCTGGATCTACCCGCTCCCGGTGCAGGCGTGGGACCGGACGTCGGCCACATCCCCCGTCGGGACCGCGGCGACAACGCCCGCCGGGGCGAAGCAGGTCCTCACATTCCTGTTCTCGCAGTCGAAGTCGCGCAGCACCTGGAGCACGAACCCGCTGTGGAAGACCGTCGACGGCCCCTTCGAGATCAACACGGAGAACGCGGTCACCCACGAGGCGTCCTTCGTGACGAACCCGCACTACACCGGTCCGACAAAGCCGCGCATCGCCGGGTACAAGGTGTACAGCTACACAACAGGGACCGCCGAGCTCAACGCGCTGCGAGGGGGCACCATCACATTCGGGTACATCCCGACAGGCGACCTCAAGCAGATCCCGTACTTCAAGAGCCACGGGTACACGGTGAGGCCCTGGCATACCTTCTACAACCAGGTGCTCGAGCTGGGCTACACCTCCAAGACATGGGGTGCCCTCGTCAAGCAGCTGTACATCCGCCAGGCGCTCCAGCACCTCATCACAGAGCAGCTCTTCATCAAGCGCGCCTTCGGCGGCTACGGCACCCCCGACTACGGCCCCGTGGCCGACTTCCCGCACTCCAAGTACGTGAGCAAGGGGATCCAGAAGGACCCGTACCCGTACAACCCGAAGGCGGCCGCGACGCTCTTGAAGAAGCACGGCTGGGTGAAGGGCTCCGACGGCGTCGACGTCTGCCAGCACCCGGGAACGGGCCCGTCGAAGTGCGGCAAGGGGATCCCCAAGGGGAAGAAGCTCAGCCTCTTGTTCATGTACGCGACGGGCACAACAGCGTACACGGCTGCCGTCACGTCGTTCCGGTCGACCGCGCACTCGGCCGGCATCGGTCTCACACTGGACGGCAAGAGCGAGACAACCATGTTCACGATCGGCGGGGTGTGCCCGAGCACACCGCCGTGCAAGTGGGGCCTCATCGGCTACTCGGGCTACATGTGGACATACGGGCAGTACCAGCTCATCCCGAGCGGGACAAGCCAGTGGGGCAAGGGCAACTTCTGGGGCGGGGGCTACTACACACCCAAGGCGCAGCGGTTGATCGACGCCGTGGAGACCACGCCCGGCCTCGGGCCGCTCTACAAGGCGGAGAACTACCTCTCGAAGGACCTGGCCTCGTTGTGGTGGCCGCTGCAGATCCACGCCGTGGTCGCGGTGAAGAAGAGCCTCTCCGGCTGGCAGCAGCTGAGCCCGTACGGAGGCTTCACGCCGCAGAACTGGTACACGACCAAGTAGTTGGACGGCGCACTGCCGAAATCGGCAGTCGAATGACCGCCAGCCATCCGAATCCGTCGTCCCTTGACGGTCGCGAGGCGCGAATCGTAAGGTCCCCCTCACGACCGGTCAGGGCAGGGCTGCATCGGCGGGTCGTGAAGGACGAGTCGGGGGTCGATGCTGTGCTCGGGTGTCACCTGGCATGCGGGATTGCCGGACCGCACATCCGGCACTGCAGACCGGGCGCGTGAGCGTCCGGAGCCTGCTCGCGGGAGGGCCCTGACGTTCCGTGGTCGGCTACATCGTCCGCCGCCTGCTCCAGGCGCTGATCGTTCTCCTGCTGGTGACGGTCATCGTCTTCATCCTCCTCCACGCGCTGCCGGGCGGCCTCATCCGCGCCCAGCTGGGGGCGAAGGCGTCGAAGTTCGAGGTGCACCAGCTCACCATCCAAGAGGGCCTCACAAAGCCGCTCCCGGTGCAGTACGGCATCTGGCTCTCGAACCTCCTGCACGGCAACCTGGGCTTCGCCTACAAGCAGGAGACGCCGGTGCTGACCCTCATCGGCGAGACCTTCCCGCGCACACTCGTCCTCGCCGGGTCCGGGCTCTTCCTCGCCGCCCTCTTCGCGGTGCCGCTCGGCGCCCTCCAGGGCAGCCGGCGGAACTCCCTCATGGACTACGGCGTCTCGGGGTTCCTGCTCACCACCTACTCGACGCCCTACCAGCTCCTCGGCGTCCTCCTCATCTTCGTGTTCGCGGTGCAGCTCAACGTGCTCCCCGGCACGGCGACAAACTTCGGCCAGGGCTTCGGCACCGACGTGCGCGTGCTCGCGTTGCCGGTGCTCGCGCTCTTCCTCGGCAACGTCGCCTACTTCAGCCGGTACGTGCGCAGCTCGGTGATCGACAGCTTCGGCGAGGACTACGTGCGGACCGCCAGGGCGAAGGGCGCGTCCAAGATGCGGATCCTCGTGCGCCACGTGCTCCGCAATTCCCTGCTCCCGTTCGTGTCGGCCGTCGGACTGAGCCTGCCGACACTGGTGAGCGGGACGCTCGTGATCGAGGTGCTCTTCAACTACCCGGGGATGGGCACCTACTTCTGGCACGCCCAGCAGGACCGGACATACCCGCTCGTCCTCGGGATCCTCCTCGTCGTCACCGTCCTCGTCGTCGTCGGGAACCTCCTGGCGGACCTCGCCTACGCCGCACTCGACCCGCGGATCCGCTATGACTGACGGACCCCGCGCCGACGAGAGCACCCCGGCGCTCCTCGCCGGGGTGACGACGTCGCCGGCGGCGGCCGTGCTGCCGGGGACGCCGCTCATGGAGCTCCCGGGGTCGGAGGGTGGGTCGTCGCGTTGGCACAAGTGGCGCCTGGACGCGGCGCTCTTCGCGTCGAACCGCATGGCGCTCGTGAGCCTCGTGTTCCTCGTCGCCCTCCTGCTCTTCTGTTTCGTCGGGCCGTTCCTCTACAGGACGACACAGACGGCGACGACACTTTTGAACGCGAACCTCGCGCCATCCGGCCAGTTCCCGCTCGGCACGGACCCCGAGGGCTTCAACCTGCTCGGCCGCCTCATGCTCGGGGGCCAGAGCACGATCGAGGTGGGCTTTGCGGTCGCGGTCTTCTCCACCGGGTTCGGCGCCCTGTGGGGGGCGGTCGCCGGCTACGTCGGGGGGATCGTCGACGCGGTGCTCATGCGCGTCGTCGACACGGCGCTGTCGATCCCGTACCTGTTCCTCGCCGTCCTCCTCGCGACGCTCTTCTCGCCGTCGTTGTCGCTGATCGTGCTCACCATCACCGCGGTGAGCTGGCCGTCGACCGCGCGCATCGTGCGCGGCGAGACGCTCTCGCTCCGCACGCGCGACTACGTGACCGCAGCCAGGGGCTTCGGCGGTCGAGCCCTCGGGCTCGTCGGCCGCCATGTCATGCCGAACTCGATCGGGTCGATCGTGGTGAACTTCACGCTGCGGGTCGCGACAGCGATCTTCATCTTCGCTCTGCTCGCCTACCTCGGCCTCGGCGTGCCGCCACCGGGGACCAGCTGGGGCCAGATGCTCCAGCAGGGGATCACACATCTCTACGACAACTACTGGTGGGAGCTCTGGCTCCCCGGCGTGGCGATCGTCCTCGCCGTGATCGCGGTGAGCGCGGTCGGCGACGGTCTCTACGACGTCGTCGTGAAGCGCCAGGCCGCGGGAAGGGGGTGACCGTGGCCCGCGCGACGTCGCCGGTGTCCGGGAATGGCCCGAAGGCCAGCCTCGCGTTCGTGTCGGGGAAGGTCGTGCCCGACCCGACCGGTGGCGAGACCTTCGAGGCGCTCGCGGTCGCGGGGGGCGACGTGCTCGTGGCCGGCACCGACGAGGAGGTGCGCGAGCTCGTCGGTCCGCGCACCCGGGTCGTCGACCTCGCCGGCCGGCTCGTCCTCCCCGCGTTCGGCGACGCCCACGTCCACCCGGTGAGCGGCGGGTTGGAGAGCCTCCTGTGCGACCTGAGCGGGTTGAAGACACGGGGGGCCTACCTGGAGGCGATCGCCACGTACGCGTCGAGCCTCCCGCCCGACGCGTGGATCCTCGGCGGGGGGTGGTCGATGGAGGCCTTCCCCGGCGGGGTGCCCGAGGCCGCAGACCTCGACGCGGCCGCCGGCGGCCGGCCCGTGTTCCTCCCCAACCGGGACCACCACAGCGCCTGGGTGAGCTCCACCGCCCTCCGTCTCGCCGGCGTCGACGCGTCGACGCCCGACCCCCCGGGCGGCCGGATCGAGCGCCGCCCGGACGGTTCGCCGACCGGCGCCCTCCACGAGGACGCGATGCGGCTCGTGGCCGCACTCGCCCCGCGTCCCGGGCCTGACGACCTCCCGCGGGCGCTCGCCGCCGGGCTCGCACGCCTGCACGCAGTCGGGATCACCCACTTCCAGGACGCGTGCGTGGGCGAGGCCGAGGAGCTGGGGGTCCCCGACACCTTCGAGACGTACCTGCGCGCCGCCGAGGACGGGGCGCTCACGGCCCACGTGGTGGGCGCGCTGTGGTGGGACCGGCTCAGGGGGCTCGAGCAGCTCGGGGACCTCCTCACGCGCCGGGAGGCGGCCCGCCGCGTCGCCGGCCCCGCGGGCGAGGTGCCGGGAGCCGGCGCGTTCCGTGCGAGCGCGGTGAAGATCATGGTGGACGGGGTGTGCGAGACCTTCACCGCCGCCATGTCGAGCCCCTACCTCGACGCACACGGTGAGCCCTCGTCGCACCGCGGGGACCTGTTCATCGACCCGGACCTGCTGCACGAGGCGGTGCGGGCGGTCACCGCCGAGGGGTTCCAGGTGCACTTCCACGCCATCGGCGACCGCGCGGTCCACGTCGCGCTCGACGCGCTCGGCGGCGTCCCGCCGGCATCGCGTGCGGCCGGCCGGCACCATCTCGCGCACCTGCAGTTCATCGACCCGCGGGACCTTCGGCGTTTCGCCGAGCTCGGCGCCGTCGCCAACTTCCAACCGCTCTGGGCGTGTCACGAGCCACAGATGGACGACCTCACGATCCCCTTCGTCGGTCCCGAGCGTGCCGAGTGGCAGTACAGCATCGGGTCGCTCGCGCGGCTCGGCACGCGCGTCGCCTTCGGCAGCGACTGGCCGGTCTCCAGCCCCGATCCCCTCCAGGAGATCCACGTCGCCGTCAACCGGACGCTGTCGCGCCGGGAGGGGAGGCCCGGCGCCCCGGAGACGACGGTGCCGTTCCGGCCGGCAGAGGGGCTGTCGGTCCGCGAGGCGCTCGGGGCGTTCTCCCTCGGCGTGGCCTACGTGAACCACGAAGAGGACCGCGTGGGCGTGCTCGCCAAGGGTCGTCGGGCGGACCTCGTCGTCCTCGACCAGGACGTCCTCACCGTCCCGTCGTCCGAGATCGGCGACACCTCGGTGGTGATGACCGTGGCGGGGGGACAGGTCGTCGTCGGAGACGAGTAGGCGCCGAGGGAGGGCGGATGGAGCTGTTCGTGTTGCCGCTCGGCGACTGCTGCTGCGACTACGAGACGATCGCGCCGGGCGTGGCGGACGGGCGGCGGTCCCACATCCCGGTCAACGCCTTCCTCGTGCGGACCGGTGACGACCGTCTCGTGCTCGTGGACACCGGGATGAGCCGCGTCCACGTCGACGACCCCGACGCGACCTGGCGGGGCACCCCGACCGCCGACGCCCTGATCCCGGTGATGCGCAAGGAGGACACCCTCCTCTTCCGCCTCGCCCAGCTCGGCGTCGCGCCCCAGGACATCGACACGGTCGTCAACACGCACCTGCACTTCGACCACGCGGGCAACAACGACCTCCTCGGGTCCGCGACCTTCTTCGTCCAACGCGACCAGTACGAGCACGCCAAGGGGAATCCCAGCTTCCCGAACCAGTACTGGAACCTCCCCTCCCTCAGCTACGAGCTCCTCGACGGCGATGCCAAGCTGTGCGACGGCATCGAGGTGTGCCACACCCCCGGCCACTGCGTGGGCCACCAGTCGGTGGTCGTGACGCTCGAGGAGTCCGGTCCGGTCGTCCTGTGCGGCGACGCCGTGTACTGCCAGGACAACTTCGACCACGACAGCTGGGGCGGCCAGGCGGACCCGGCACTCGCCAGGAGCAGCGCCCACCGTCTCCGGGCGCTGGCGGAGGAACGGGGCGCGTGGATGGTGTACGGGCACGACCCGGTGCAGCTCCACGAGCTGCGCCTCGCCCCCGGCGCCTCGTACCGCTAGGACCGCCGCCGGTCACAGTGACGTCATGGAGCTGGCACCGGTGATCGAGGGGATCGCGCAGGACCTCCGCAGTGCGGCCTCGGTGGGGGGAGGAGACCAAACGCCTCGCCGGCCTCCCGACACGGGGGTGGTGAGCGATGGAGATGGCTTTGGGAATAGCAAGGGGGATGCCCCTCGGCTTCCCCGCCGTCCCGCAGCGGCCGGCGCTTCATCCGTCGATGCCGGCGCCGCCGATGGGCCATGGCGGCGATGCGGGCCGGACAACGGCGGCCCCCGACGACGCAGGGCGGCGATCCGGAAAGTGGCGGTGGCCGAAGTGGCTGCCGCATCCCAAGGTCCTCTTGGTCATCGGGATCGTCATCGCGTTCGGCGTGCTCCTCTACCGGATCCGGGGCGACCTCGACACGGCGCTCCACCGCATCCGCCCGAGCGGGCTCGTCTGGCTGCCCGCCGCGTTCGTCGCGGAAGGGGTCTCCTTCTTCGCGTACGCGCTCGTGCAGCGGCGGCTCCTCGTCGCCGGCGGGGCGCACCTGACTCGCCGTGCAGTGGTGAGGCTCACCGTGGCGGCCACCGGCATCTCGAATCTGGTGCCCGGCGGCACCGCCCCGTCGAGCGGGTGGCTCGTCACGCAGTACCGCCGTCACGGGGTACCGCTTCCTCTCGCGCTCTGGGCGGTCATTGCCGGGGGCTTCGTCGCCGCGATCTCCGAGCTGCTGCTCTGCCTGATCGGCGCGGGCATCGCGGGACTGCTCGGACCGGCGCTGTTCGTCGGCCTTCTCGCGCTGCTCGTCGGCGCGGCGATCGCGGGTGTCGTCGTCTCGCACCACCTGTCCGCGGTGCGGTCCTGGCTCGAGCGGGACCGTCGGATGCCCGGGCTGCGACTCGCGCGGCGGGTGATCCGGCACGCCGGTGAGGTGGCGCACTTCCGTGCCACCGTCTCGGGTGGTGTCACGGTCTACGGGCTCAGCATCGTCAACTGGGTCCTCGACGTGACCGTCCTCGCGATCGGCTTCTCGGTGGTCGATCTCCCGGTGCCCTGGCGGGCGCTGCTGTTCGCCTACACCGCGGCGCAGGTCGCGGGGTCGCTCGCGCCCGTCCCCGGAGGCATCGGCTTCGTCGAGGGCGGGATGATCGGCGCGCTCACGCTGGCCGGCACGCCGACCGGCGACGCGGTCGTCGCCACGGTCGTCTACCGGCTCGTCACGACCGTGGGCATGGCCGGGATCGGGGGCCTCGCGCTCGTCGTGGTGCACCGGCGGACGCCCACGCCCGCAAGGCTCACCGGCATGGCAGCGGACTTGGCGAACCGGGGCGCCGAGAGCCCGCGGCGCGACGACGACGCTCCCCCCGTGTCGGGGAGCCACGAGGGAGTTGCGCCGCCGGAATACGAGTGAGATCCGCCGGCCAACGCGCCGGCCCCCGGACGCGCCGGACCGCCCTACGCGCCCGTCGTCGGTGCGAGCGCGCCGGCACGCCGCTCGAGCTGGGCGAGAAGCGGTACCGCACCCAGTCCTTCGAGGACGTGGCGCGCCTCGTCGACGAGCTCGGCGGGCCGGTGCTCCGGCGGAAGGAGGATTGCGGCGTCGAGCCCGCACAGCGCCAGGTCGAGCGTCACGTCGAGCGAGCGCCACGACGCCGCGGCCTCCCGGAATCTCGCCGCCGCCTCTGCGTCTCCACCTGCGTTCGCATCCCTCCCTTCGAGGGCGGCGAGCCCGGCGCCGATGGTTTGGCGGGCGGCGAGCGTCCACCGGCCGTGGAAGCTCGCCATGCGCTCGAGCGCCTCGCGAGCGCCCGCAGCGTCGCGTTGCCAGAGCGAGGCGTGACCGAGGTAGCCGAGCGCGATGACCGAATTGATGCCCTCGGGGTCTTCGTCGACGAGCGCGCGCACGGCAGCACAGGCCGGCTCGAGCTCGCCGTGAGCGAGAAGGACGAGCGCACGAGCTCGTAGGTAGGTGGTGCGCATGTGCGTGTACTCGCTCTTGTCGAAGCGTTCGCGCAGCCGGTCGAGGGCATGTGCGCCCTCCGTCGTGAGGTCCTCGAGCGTGGCATCGAGGACGCTCTTCCACCCCACCTGCTGTTGGCGCAGCGAGAGACCGGACACGACCACCGTCATCCGCTCTCGGGCCATCGACCATTCTCCGAAGAGCAGGGCCATCTCGATCGCGTTGAGGGCGTTGGTCGACTCGAGGTCCCGGTCCCCGGCTCGCCGTGCCAGGTCCGCCGCCTCGTCTGCTGCCAGCAGCGCTCGCCGGGGATCATCGTCCTGGGTGAAGAGGCTCTCGAAGAGGCGGCTCATGGACTGGTCGTGGACTGAGGCGGCGGAATCAAAGATGGCGGTGACGCCGCGCTGGACGATTGCCGCCTCCCGGTGGCGGCCGAGCGAGAAGAGTGCCGCGGCGCGCGCGCCGAGCGCCCTGCCGAGATGCAGTGGGTCGTCCAACCGCTCGGCGGTCTTGATCGCGGCGTCGGCGAGCGCGAGCGAGGTGTCGTTCTCCGCGATCGAGTGGTACATCATCGAGAGTCCCATCGAGAGGTCGACGACGACGTCCTCCGCGCCGCTCTCGGGGAGCGCCGCCAGCGTCCGATGTCCCTTCTCGATGGCCTCGGAGAAACCCACCTCCGTCGGGCCGATCGCCATCAAGAGCTTCGTCGCGGCCCGCCCTGCCGCGATCGGGTCCCCGTCTGCCTCGCTGAGGGCGATCGCCTCGTCTGCATAGGCCGGCGCGCGCTCGTCGTTCGCCATCCGTGCCGACTCGGACGCCAGGCACAGGAGCGCGGGGCGCGCCGGTCCCTCGGGAGTGACGTCGAGCGCCTGCGCGACGTACGTGAGGGCCTGCTCGCTCGAACCGAGGGAGAGCGCCCGTTGCGCCGCGCGCTCGAGCCATCGGCGGGCGGTCGTCCCCACCTCGTCGCGGTCGGACCCCTCGCCCGTCGCGCGGTATGCCTCGAGGTAGTGCGTGGCGACGATCCCCGACAGCTCCTCATCGCCGGCCCCCTCGAAGTGGCGGGCGGACGCGAGGTGCTTCTCGCGCCGGCCGCGCTTGGAGAGCGTGTGGTAGGCGACCTCGCGCACCACCCCCTGGACGAAGCGGTACTGGCCTCGTTCGGGTGAGCGCGGGTCGGACTCCACCGAGAGGAACTCCCGGCGGACCAGGTCACGCAGGCTCTCGTTCGTCGACGTGGGGTCGGACCCCGTCACCGCGACGACGGCCTGGGTGGAGAAGGTCGTACCGAGCACCGCAGCGTCCTGGAGGAGCGCCCGCTCGGCGGCGGGGAGCGTATCGAGGCGCGACGCGATGAGCGACTGCAGCGAGTTGGGGAGCTCCAGCTCCGTCACCTCGCCGAGGAGCTCGTAGCCGTCATCCAGCTGGACCACGACGCCCTGGTCCAAGAGGGAACGGATCATCTCCACCGCGTGCAGCGGGACCCCGTCCGCGCGCCGGACGAGCTGCTCGGTCACGTCCTCGGGAAGGCCCCGGACGAGGCCGCGGAGCAACCCACGCATCGCGTCGCCGGGGAGCGGGTCGAGATGCAGCGACGTGAAGTCCCGGCTGCCGGCCCCCCACGCGGGCCGCCGGTCGGCCAGCTCCGGCCGGGACAGCGTGACGACGAGGATCGGATGGTCTCGGGACCACTCGGTGATGGAGTCGACGAAATCGAGCAGTCCGGAGTCCGCCCACTGCATGTCCTCGAAGACCATCACGACCGTGGCGCTCTCGGCGATCCGCTCGAAGAAGGTCCGCCACGCCGAGAACAGCTCCTGGCGGTTCCCGGTGCTCGGGTCCGCGAGGCCGAGGAGGTGGGCGAGGCACGGTTCGATCCAGCGGCGCTCGTCCGGGAGCCCGACGTGCTCCGACACGACGGCCGCGAGCTTCTCCCGCGCGGTGGCGTCGTCCTCGAGCTCGCTGATGCCCGCCCGCATCCGCACCATTTCGGCGAGGGCCCAGAAGGTGATGCCCTCCCCGTACGCGGGCGAGCGCCCGTGGTGCCAGAAGACCGTCTCCGCCAACCCGTCCACGTACTTGAGGAGCTCCCACGAGAGCCGGCTCTTCCCGATCCCGGCGATCCCGGTCACCGAGACGAGCCGCGCCTTTCGCTCACGCCCGGTCGAGTGGAGGAGGTCCACGAGGAGCCGGAGCTGCTCTTCGCGCCCCACGAAGGGTGGCTCGAGCTGGGTGCTACGCCCCGCGCCCCTGCGCTGGGCGACGACCCGCGTCGCACGCCATGCGGCGACCGGCTCCTCTTTGCCCTTGACCGACAGCGGTCTCGGGTCCTCGAAGGCCACGGCGTCCCGCGCGGCCAGGTACGTGGCCTCTCCGGCCAGGACGGTCCCGGGCTCGGCGGCAGCCTGGAGGCGCGAGGCCGTGTTCACCAGGTCGCCGGCGACCATGCCCTGGCCCGTGGCCCCGAGGGTGACCGCGGCGTCCCCGGTGAGGACGCCGGCGCGAGCGGCGAGCCCTTCCAGCGCGCCGTCAGCCCCCAGCTTCCCGACGCCTGCAACCAGCTCGAGGGCGGCCCGCACCGCCCGCTCGGCATCGTCCTCGTTGGCGGACGGCACGCCCCAGACCGCCATCACCGCGTCGCCGATGAACTTCTCTACGACACCGCCGTACCGGTCGACGATCGCACGGGCCAAGTCGAAGTAGCGCGAGAGCAGCTCCCGAACGTCCTCGGGGTCGCGGTGCTCCGAGAGCGTCGTGAACCCAACGAGGTCGCAGAAGAGCACCGAGACGTGGCGAACCTCCGAGACCGGTGCCGACGGCCGGGCGCCAGCCGTTCCCGCAGCCGTGGTGACGTCGGGGCGAAGCGAGGCGCCGCAGTCGCCGCAGAAGGCGTCGTCAGCGTCCGCAGGCGCACCGCAGCCGGGGCACGCGGCGTTGATCGACGCCCCGCACGTGGTGCAGAAGCGGCGTTCGGCTCTGTTGTGCGCCCCGCAATTCGGGCAGACCATGTCGTACCCCCGTCGCCGAAGGCTACCAACGGCGAACGCGTCGCCCACCGGCGCGACATCGAGCCGCCGCCGTCGGCCGTGGCCGGGCCGTCAGCCGTTGCCGCCGCCGACGGCCGTGGCCGGGACGTCAGCCGTTGCTCGGACGTCCGCCGGACCGGCTGCGGGTCGCGACGAACACCGGGATCTGGCGGGTGGTTCGCTCCTGGTACTCGGCGTAGGGGGGGTAGGCGGCCACCGCACGCGCCCACCACTCGGCCTTCTCCTCGCCGGCAACCTCTCGTGCCACGAAGTCCGCCGCCTCCGGGCCGTCTTGGATCATGAGCGCGGCGGGGTCGGCGTTCAGGTTCCAGTACCACTTGGGATGATCGGGGGCACCCCCCATCGACGCGACCAGTGCGTACTGGCCGTCGTGCTCGACGCGCATGAGGGCGAATTTGCGGATCTTGCCCGACCTGGCGCCCTTGGTCGTGACGACCACGACCGGCAGCCCCGTGTCGCGCAACGTGTTGGCGCGGGTGCCGCCGGAGCGCTCGTACTCTTCGACCTGCTTGCGGACCCACTCCGCTGGCGACGGCTCGTACTCCCCGGTCAGGGGCATGGTCGGACCTCCTCGATGTCGTCGGGTGCCGTACACGCCGAACCTACCCACCGGTACCGCGTCGGGGTCGCGTCCGGTCGTGGAGCAGCCAACCTCGGACTGGGGCCGTGCCGAACGTCGCCGGTAGGCTCGGTCGAGGTCGTTGCACGACGGCGAGACGGTACCGAGAGAGGTGGTCGTGGTGGGAGCGGACGAGATCCAGCGGGTCGGCGTGGTCGGGTGCGGCCTCATGGGCTCGGGCATCGCCGAGGTCTGCGCCCGCAGCGGCCGGTCGGTGCGGGTGGTCGAAGCCGATGCCAGCGCGCTCGCCCGCGGGCGCAACCGCATCGAGGCGTCGGTGCGGCGCGCCGTCGCGACGGGGAAGCTCGCCGAGGAGGACGGCGCCGCGGTGCTCGGGCGCATCGAGCTCGGGACCGACCTCGGCGCGCTCGGTGACCGTGAGCTCGTCGTGGAGGCGGTCGTCGAGTCGGAGCCCGAGAAGGTCCGGGTCTTCGAGGCCCTCGACAAGGTGGTGGAGGCACCCGACGCCCTGCTCACCTCCAACACCTCTTCGATCCCCATCATGAAGCTCGCGATGGCCACCCAGCGGCCCCAGCAGGTGGTCGGGCTGCACTTCTTCAACCCGGTGCCGATCCTCCCGCTCGTCGAGGTCGTCGCCTCCCTCCTCAGCTCCGACGAGGCGGTGGGCCGCGCCGAGGAGTTCGCCGTCGGCGCCCTCGGGAAGCGGGCGATCCGGTCGAAAGACCGTGCGGGGTTCATCGTCAACGCGCTCCTCATTCCCTACCTGCTCTCTGCGGTCCGGATGATGGAATCGGGGTTCGCCACCCCCGAGGACATCGACACCGGCATGGTGAAGGGGTGTGCGCACCCGATGGGGCCGCTGGCGTTGACGGACCTCATCGGGCTCGACACGACCATGGCGGTGGCCAACTCCCTCTACGAGGAGTTCAAGGAGCCGCTCTACGCTCCGCCTCCCCTGCTCGCCCGGATGGTCGACGCAGGGCTGCTCGGCAAGAAGACCGGGCGAGGCTTCTACGACTACACCGGGGACGCCGCCGCGGTCGTCCGCTGATCGGTTCGAGGATGGACGAGCACCCGGGCGACGACGCCCACGGACCAGCGCGGGGGCCCAGGGCCGCGCAGGCCACCGTCGCGTCGTCGGCGCTCGTCGGTCGCCTGGACTATCCGATGTTCGTGGTGACCACGATGGCGGGAACGACGCCGAGCGGGTGCCTCGCAGGCTTCGTCACCCAATGCAGCATCATGCCGGCGAGGTTCTTGGTCTGCGTGTCGAAGAAGAACCACACGGCGGGCGTCGCGGCGCGTTCGGACGCGCTCGGCGTCCACCTGCTCGGTCGGGACCAGCTCGACCTCGCCAGCGTCTTCGGGGAGCTGACCGGCGACCGCGACGACAAGTTCGCACTGGTGCACTGGCGGCGCGGGACGACCGGGGTGCCGGTGCTCGAGGAGTGCGCGGCATGGGTCGAAGGTCCCGTCGTCGGGCGCATCGACCTCGGCGACCACGCCGGCCATGTCGTCGAGCCGGTCGCGGGCGGCGGGGGAGGTGCGGCGGGGGAGCTGTCGTACTCCTCGACCCGTCACCTCGTCGCCGGCCACCCGCCGACGGACTGACGCCACCCGCCGACGGACTGGCGCCCACCCCCCGGCCGACGGACGGCGCTCACCCGGCGCCCGTCGCGTGCGACGACCCGCGCTCCTCGGCGAGGGCGCGGGACTCGAGCTGCGGCTCGCCGTCGAACGTGACCACGACGTGCTGCTCGGGGCGCCGACGGTTCTGGTGCGCCTGGGCCGCCATCGACCGTTGGTCGGCCTCGGTGATTGGAGGCTGCACGATCGCACGGGGCCAGAGCCTTCGGGCGAGGACGACGTTCACCTCGGCGGCGTAGACGGTGAGCTCCGACGCGAAGTACAGCCAGAAGTAGAGGCCGAGGACGATCGCGAACAACCCGTAGATGGCGCTGTCGTGCCGGAGGTAGTGCCCGACCACCAGCTCGCCCCCCGCGAGGAGCCCGGTCCACATGACGCCGGCGAATGCGGCGCCCGGGAGGAGCGTCCGCCACCCGACGGGGCCCGGCGTCAGCACCCTGAACGCCAGGAGGAACTCGGCGCAGCTCACGACGGCGGTGCCCACCTCGAAGAGGATCGCCACCGCGAGCGCCTCTCCGGCGAGGGTGACGAGCGCCGTGAGGCCCGCCGATACGATGAGGCCCAGCCCGAGCACGGCCAAGAAGGCCCCCGCCCGGAGCAGCCGCTTCGGGTAGTTCGGCCGCTGCGGCCCCGGGAGGTTCCAGATCTGCATCATGGTGAAGATGCCGTTCTCCGCGAGGCCGAGGGATCCCCAGATCAGGCCGGCGATCCCGAACGCCAGCCCCACGATGCTGTCCCGGTGCAGCGCCTTGATGTTGTTCTTCAGGTCTGTGCCGACGATCGGGAAGTCCCGCAAGGCCGAGTGGAGCAGGTCGTGACGGAGCGCCGAGTGGTCGCCCGCCACCAGCCCCGTCACGGTGACGAGCAGGAGGAGGAGCGGGAACGTCGTGCCGAACAGCGAGTGGGCGATCGTCGAACTCAGGGAACCGGCGTTGTCGTCGCCGTACTTCTTCACGACGCCGAAGACGAAGCCGGGGAGGGTGTGGCGCTGCTGGAAGGCGTCGAGGCGCCGGATCCGCCGCTCGATCGGGTTCACGTGGCGAACCTTCCCCGGCTGCGTCGCCGCTATGCGACGGGGGTTCCCGTGCCCGGGAGTTGGCGGCGCTCAGCGCCGGCCGGCCCCTCCCGATGCCCGCAGCTCGAACCAGACGACCTTTCCCGGCCCCTCCCGCGCGAGCACCCCCCACGTTTCGGCGAGGCCCTCTACGATCTTGAGCCCCCGGCCTCCGAGGTCGGTCGGTGCGCCCCCGGCCTCGGCTGGCCCGCCGTCCCCCGTCGTCCAGTCCGCGCCCCCGTCGGACACCTCCACCCGGACCCCTGTCGGCAGGGGCACGACGTGTACGGCGTACGCGCTCCGACCGTGGCGGACCGCGTTCGTGGCGAGCTCCGAGACGAGCAGCCTGGCGGCGTCG
Source organism: Acidimicrobiales bacterium (assembly GCA_035534455.1). Lineage (GTDB taxonomy): Bacteria > Actinomycetota > Acidimicrobiia > Acidimicrobiales > RAAP-2 > JAJYVT01. The sequence continues at coordinate 18,408 of DATLRV010000009.1, read as the reverse complement.
CAGAGATCGGGGTGAACGCCGGCGACCGCTTCGGTCGCGAATCGGCGCGCGGCTGCGACCGAGGCGGGCTCGCCGGGGAACAGGTTGCCGCGCGGCAGCGACGCCACCGGACTCACTCTCCCCAGTGCATCGCCAGGAGGGCGATGTCGTCGGGCGCAGAGTCGCCCGTGAGCACGGTGACGACGTAGTCCAAGAGGCGCTCGGGGCCTTCCGGCCCTGCGATCGCCGTGGCCTGCAGGCGATCCAATCCCGCGTCGAGGAACTCGCCGCGCCGCTCGACCAGGCCGTCGGTGTACGCGAGCACTGACGCACCCGGCGGCACCTCGACGGTGAGGGGCACGAACGGAACGGTCCCGGAGACCCCGATCGGTGCGCCGGGGACGGCGTAGAGGAACTGCGACTCGCCGTTGGCGACGAGGAGCGGCGGGAGGTGCCCGGCGTTCACCATCGTGAGACTGCGGTCCGGGACGTCGACGTGGCCCAGGAGCACCGTGGCGAAGTGGCCGTCGCGCGCCACGTCCAACAGTGCAGTGAGCTTGTTGAGGATCGTCTCGGCATCGTCGCCCTGCGCCGCGTAGGCGCGGATGGCGTAGTGCAGGGAGGCCATCGTGTTCGCGGCGGCGACCCCGCGCCCGGACACGTCGCCGATCGCGAAGATGAACGAGCGGTCGTCGCAGCGGATGACGTCGTACCAGTCGCCGCCGATGTCCGCCGAGGAGTCGCCCGGGACGTACCGGGCGGCGAAGGTGATTCCCCGGACCGCGGGCAGGACCTTGGGGAGGAGCGCGGCCTGCAGGGTCTGGGAGATGGAGCGCTGCTCCGCGTAGAGGCGCAGGTTCTCCCGGGCGAAGTGCTCCGCCGTCCGCCGCCGCCGCATCAGCCACTCGGCGATCGTGACCGCGCCGAGCACGAGGAGGGCACCGACGCCGCCGACGATCCAGGGAAGAGCCGGGAGGACTCCACCGCCGAGCGGCTGCCGCGCGGCGGTCACCAGGTCGAGCGCGCTGGTGCCGAAGGGGACGCGGACGCTGGCCGTCGGGCCGGCCAAGGGCGCCGGTGTCGTGGCTTCGAGCAGGTTCGACCGGGCGGGCCTCTTGCCGAGGTACAGGGCGAAGTCGAGGTCGTGGAACGCCGACGAGGCGGGAACGGCGGTGCGGCGATTCGCCGGGAGCTTCGAGGTGGCGAACACCGCGTAGCGCGGCGCGCTCCCGCTGCTCTCGGCGGCATAGCCGATGCGCGGCGGTGATCGGTCCACGAGGTCCACGACGCGCAGCGTCTGGGGGGCGGGGACCTTGGCGAAGATAGGCCCGAGCGCCGCGCCGTCACCGCCCATGCGTGTGCGCGCGCCGAGGTGCAGCACCTCGACCGGCCCGTTGGCCGAGAGTCTCCACACGGACAGGGACATGAAGAGCCGACCGTGCACCGCGCCCACGTCCGGCGCGACGTACGGCGCGATGGCGGCCGCGTCGCCACGGCTCTGCTGGGCCACGGCGACCCCGGTGTAGAGGGATGTGGCGATCGTCGGGACGATTTCGCCGATCACGAGGCCCGCGGCGTCGGTCTGGGTGGTCAGCAGGCGCGCCTGGGTGTGCGAGTTGACCACTCCGGTCAGCCAGACGAGGGAGGCGACGACGATCGCTCCGACGACGCCCACCACGGCGCTCACGAGGTGCACCGGCCGCGTCCGTGCTGGCCGCGCGCCCGGCGCGGCCCCCTCGCCGACATCCTCCGCGCCGACATCCTCCGCCTCGAGCGCGGCGGGAGGAGACGATGTGGGGGGAACGCTGGCAATCGCCATTGCAGCTTGGTCGCTGATGGCTGCGACTTTAGTGAACGCACCGGACGCACATCCGTTGGGAGCCGGCGTCGCAGCACGGACGCGGGCGGCGTCCGGTAGCGTCGCCCTTCGATGGCCCGGGCCGACCTCGCTCCTGTGACGATCGCCTACTACTCGATGGAGATCGCGCTCGACGACGCGTTGCCCGCCTTCAGCGGTGGGCTCGGGGTCCTCGCCGGCGACCACGTCCGGGCAGCGGCCGACCGCGGCGTGCCGCTCGGCGCGGTCACGCTCCTGTACGCGCACGGCTTCTTCCGCCAGTCGATCGTCGCCGGTGCGCAGTGCGAGTCGCCCGTCGACTGGGCCCCCTCGGCGACGCTCGAGGAGCTGCCGGTCCGCATCGGGGTCGTCGTCGCCGGGCGCAGGGTCGAGCTCCGCGTCTGGCGCCACGTCGTCTGCGGCGTGGACGGCCACCGTGTCCCGGTGCACTTCCTCGACACCGACGTGGAGGAGAACGCGCCGGAGGACCGACGGATCACCGAGCGGCTCTACACGAGCGACCCCTTCGACCGGCTGCGCCAGGAGGCGGTCCTCGGGCTCGGTGGCCCGCTCGTGCTCGACACCCTCGGCCACCACGGCATCAAGGTCCACCACCTGAACGAGGGCCACGGCGCACTCGTTCCCGTGGCTCTGCTCGCCCGCCGGATGGCCGGGTTCGACCCGTCCGGGGCGCTCTCGCACGGCCTCGTCGGGGCGGGTGAGGAGGATCTCGCGGCCGTACGGGCCCGGTGCGTCTTCACGACCCACACCCCGGTCCCCGCGGGCCACGACCGCTTCGGCCCCGAGATCGCCGAGGCCGTGCTCGGCCGGCCGGTGCTCGACGCGCTGGGCGGCCTCGGCTGCCTGGAAGCAGACGGCTCGCTGAACATGACCGTCCTCGGCATGCGGGGAGCCGCGTTCGTGAACGGCGTCTCGCGCAGGCACGGCGCGGTGACCCGCACGATGTTCCCCTCCGAGCACGTGGTCTCGGTGACCAACGGGGTGCACAGCACGACCTGGGCGGCGCCCGCGACCGCGGAGCTCTTCGACCGGCACCTGCCGGGGTGGCGGCGCGACAGCCAGGAGCTCCGCTACGCGTCCGACCTCCCGCTCGACGATCTCCGCGCCGCGCGCCGGCGCAGCAAGCACGCGCTCTGCGCGGAGGTGCGCCGTCGCACGGACGTTGCGCTCGACCCGGCCGTGCTCACGATCGGGATCGCGAGGCGCTTCGCCGTGTACAAGCGCAACGACCTCGTGCTGACCGACCTCGACCGGCTCTCGGCGATCGCCGAGAACGCACCGATCCAGCTGGTCTTCGCAGGCAAGGCGCACCCCGGCGACGTCGGCGCGAAAGAGATGATCCGGCACGTGACCTCGGCGACCGGCGCTCGCCGAGGGCGCGTGACCGTCGCCTTCGTGGAGAACTACGGAATGGCGCTCGGGCGCGTGCTGTGCGCGGGGAGCGACGTCTGGCTCAACACGCCGGTCCCCCCGAACGAGGCGTCGGGAACGAGCGGGATGAAGGCGGCCCTGAACGGCGTCCCGAGCCTGAGCACCCTCGACGGCTGGTGGCTGGAGGGCTGCGTCGACGGCGTGACCGGGTGGGCGATCGGTGCCCCCACCGACGAGCGCGCGCCCACCGACGAGGGTGCCGAGGACGCCGACCGTCTCTACCGGGCGCTCGAAGGCGTCGTCGTCCCGATGTACTACAAGGACCCCGACGCCCTCCTGGCGATCGGGCGCAACGCGATCGCGCTCAACGCATCCTTCTTCTCGGCGCACCGGATGGTCGACGAGTACGCGCGCAGGGCGTACCGGCCGGCGCTCGAGACCTGAGTCACCGGGGTCCCGGGCCGGTGGCTGCACGTGTCGAGGCGTGGCCCGGTCGTGCCTACCCGATGGGCGCCTCCTACGACGGCGCGGGGACCAACTTCTCGGTCTTCTCCGAGGTGGCCGAGCGTGTCGACTTGTGCCTGGTGGCAGGCGACGGGCGCGAGACACGGGTAACCCTGGAGGAGGTCGACGCGAACTGCTGGCATGCGTACCTCCCCGGCATCGGACCGGGCCAGCGGTACGGCTACCGCGTCCACGGACCGTGGGATCCCGCCCAGGGCCTGCGCTGCAATCCGCAGAAGTTCCTCGTCGACCCGTACGCGAAGGCCATCGCCGGCGCCGTCGACTGGGATCCCGCGTGCTTCGGCTACGAGCCCGGTGGCGAGGGCGCGCGCAACGACCGCGACAGCGGGCCGCACGTCCCGAAGAGCGTGGTCCACAGTCCGTACTTCGACTGGCGCACGGACCGCCCTCCGGGCACGCCCTTGCACGAGAGCGTCATCTACGAGGTCCACGTCAAGGGATTCACCGTCGCCAACCCGCAGATCCCCGCCGCCCTGCGCGGCACCTACCTCGGGCTCGCGCACCCCGTGGCGATCGACTACCTGACGGCGCTCGGCGTGACCGCCGTCGAGCTCCTCCCCGTGCACCAGTTCGTCCACGACGGCCGCCTCCTCGAGCGCGGGCTCAGGAACTACTGGGGGTACAACTCGATCGGCTACTTCGCGCCGCACAACGAGTACGCGTCGGGCGATCTCGGCCAGCAGGTGCAGGAGTTCAAGGCCATGGTCCGAGCGCTGCACGACGCCGGCATCGAGGTGATCCTCGACGTGGTCTACAACCACACCGCAGAGGGCAACCACTTGGGGCCGGTGCTGTCGCTCAAGGGGATCGACAACCGGGCGTACTACCGGCTGGTGGCCGACGACCCGCGGCACTACTACGACACCACGGGGACCGGGAACAGCCTCAACGTCAGCCACCCGCGGAGCCTCCAGCTCATCATGGACTCGCTGCGCTACTGGATCTCCGAGATGCACGTGGACGGGTTCCGGTTCGATCTCGCCGCCGCGCTCGCGCGCCAGTTCCACGAGGTGGACCGGCTGTCCGCGTTCTTCGACCTCATCGAGCAGGACCCGCTCGTGAGCCAGGTGAAGCTGATCGCCGAGCCGTGGGATGTCGGCGAGGGCGGGTACCAGGTGGGGAACTTCCCGCCGGTCTGGTCGGAGTGGAACGGCAAGTTCCGCGACACGGTGCGCGACTTCTGGAGCGGCGAGCCCGCAACCCTCCCCGAGCTCGCCTCCCGGTTGACCGGCAGCTCGGACCTGTACCAGGCCGACTCGCGCCGTCCGGTCGCGAGCGTCAACTTCGTCACCGCCCACGACGGGTTCACCCTGGCCGACCTGGTCTCCTACGACCAGAAGCACAACGAGGCGAACGGAGAGGACAACCGCGACGGCGAGAGCTTCAACCGATCGTGGAACTGCGGCGCGGAGGGCCCCACCGACGACGTGGGGGTGCTCGCGTGCCGTCGCCGCCAGGCGCGCAACCTGCTCACGACGTTGCTCTTGTCGCAGGGGGTGCCGATGCTCCTCGGCGGCGACGAGATCGGCCGCACGCAGGACGGCAACAACAACGCCTACTGCCAGGACAACGAGATCTCGTGGTACGACTGGGACCACGTCGACGAGGACCTCCTCGCGTGCACGCGCCAGCTCATCGAGCTCCGGCGGGCGCACCCGGTCTTCCGGCGCCGCCGATGGTTCCAGGGCCGGCCGATCCGCGGTGTGCCCGACATCGCATGGTTCAGGCCCGACGGCGCGGAGATGGACGACGCGGACTGGGCGTCGGGGTTCGCGAAGTCCGTCGCCGTCTTTCTCAACGGGGACGCGATCCCCGACCGTGACGAGGGGGGGAGGAGGGTGACCGACGACCGGTTCCTGCTCGTCCTGAACGCCCACGACCAGCCCATCGACTGGTCGCTGCCGTCCCACGGTGTCGCCCGCTGGCGCGTGGTCCTCGACACCGCCGGCGACGTCGCCAGCGATTCGGAGCTCGACGCCGCCAAGCCCTTCGTCGTGCCGGCGAGGGCGTGCGTGCTCCTTGTCGCAGGCGAGCTCGAGGGCCCGGCCGGCTCGCGCTGAACCACCGACCGGTGCGTGCGCCGGTGCCGCGCCGCAGCAGCGGGTGCGTGGGACAATCCGCGGCGATGGATCCCACTGACGAGGCGGACCACGAGAAGCTCCTCGCGGCCCGCGCGGCGGCGCAGCTCGTGGAGGACGGGATGTCGGTGGGCCTTGGCACGGGTTCGACGGTCGGGCACCTGCTCCCCGCCCTGGCGGCGCGCGCGCTCGACATCCGGTGCGTGGCGACCTCGCCGCGTACCGAGGCGCTCGCGCGCGAGCTCGGCCTCCGGGTCGAGCGATTCGTCGCGGTCGAGCACCTGGACATCGCGCTCGACGGCGCCGACCAGGTCGCGCCCGACGGCTGGCTCGTGAAGGGCGGGGGCGCGGCGCACACCCGCGAGAAGCTGGTCGCCGCGACGGCCGACCGGTTCGTCGTGGTGGTCGACTCCAGCAAGCTCGTGGCGGCGCTGCGCCCGCCGGTGCCCCTCGAGCTGCTCCGCTTCGGCGTGGCGTCGACGCTGCGGCGGCTCTCCACGATCGGTCCGGTGCGCCGGCGCGACACCGGTCGGAGCCCCGACGGCGGGGTGATCTGCGACTACCTGGGCGACGTCGGGGATCCCCGCTGGCTCGCCGGGGCGCTGCACGCCGTGCCCGGCGTGGTGGAGCACGGGCTCTTCGCGCCCGAGCTGGTCGCCGAGGTCGTCGTGGGCCGCGGCAGCCGGGCCGAGCGCCGGCGCCCGGACGGAGCGCGGTGGTAGCGGGACGTCAGGCGGCCGACGGGGCGGCGGCCCGGTCCGTCATCACCAGCGAGGCGCCGGCCTCCACCCGCCCGGCCGGGATCGAGCGGTCGGAGGCCAGAAGCCGCTCCACCGGGCCGCGCTTGTCCTCGCCGCTCACGAGCCAGAGCAGTTGGCGCGCCCGCTCGAGGCCCGGATAGGTCAAGGTCATCCGACGCCGTCCCTCGTAGGCGGTGGCGGTCAGCGCGACGGGGCGGTCGCGCACCTCGAGGACGGGGTCCGACGGGACCAGGGACGCCGTGTGACCGTCGGGCCCGATCCCGAGATGCACGAGATGGAACTGGTGGGGGAGCGCGGCGCCGTAGCGGGCGGCGGCGGCGTCGAGGTCGTCGTCCTCGACGGGCATCGGGCGCACCTCGACGACCTTGTCGCCGAGCGCGTCGCGCAGGTGCGCGAGGTTCCGGTCGGGGTCGTCGTGCGGTGCCACGCGCTCGTCCACCTGCCAGATGACGGTGCGATCCCAGGGCATGTCCAGGGTCGTGAGGACCCCGAACATCTCCCACGGGGACCGGCCGCCGCTCACCGCGAGGTGGAACGCGCCGTCGTCGCCGACCGCCGCACGCGCGAGGTCGGCGACGTAGCGGGCGGCCGCGTTCGACAACGCATCGAGGTCGTCGAAGACGATGAGGTCGTGGTGCACGGCTCTCCTATGACTCCGCGGGCTTCTCGGCATGCCCGCCGAATTCGCTGCGCATCGCCGAGAGCAATTTGGCGGTGAGCTCACCGAGCCCCCGGGACTCGAACCGCTCGAAGAGCGACGCGGTGATGACCGGCGCCGGCACGCCCTCGTCGACGGCGGCGAGCACGGTCCATCGCCCTTCGCCGGAGTCCGACACCCTCCCGGCGAACCGGTCGAGCGTCCCTGTGCGCGCGAGCGCGTCCGCGGTCAGGTCGACGAGCCACGAGCCCACGACCGATCCGCGCCGCCACAGCTCGGCCACCTCGGCGATGTCGATCGTGTAGGCGTAGGCCTCCGGGTCGCGCAGGGGCGTCGTCTCCGCGTCGTGCTCCTCGGGCTTCGTCCCCGCGTCCGCGTGGCCGATGATGCTCAGCCCCTCGGCGATCGCCGCCATCATCCCGTACTCGATGCCGTTGTGGACCATCTTCACGAAGTGCCCGGCACCGCTCGGCCCGCAGTGGAGGTAGCCGTCGGGCGCGGTGCCCTCCGCCCGCGTCCTCCCCGGCGTGGGCTCGGCGCTGCCGCGCCCGGGGGCGATCGTCTTGAAGATCGGATCGAGCCGGCGGACCGCGCCCTCCTCGCCGCCGATCATCAGGCAGTAGCCGCGCTCCAGTCCCCACACGCCGCCGCTCGTCCCGCAGTCGACGTAGTGCAGCCCGCGCGCGGCGAGCGACGCGGCCCGGGCGATGTCGTCCCGGTAGTAGGAGTTCCCGCCGTCGATGACCGTGTCCCCCTCCTCGAGGGAGCCCACGAGCTCGTCGAGCGTCGTGCCGACGAGTGCCGCCGGGAGCATCAGCCAGACCGCCCGCGGTGCCTCGAGCTTCTCGACGAGGTCGGCGAGCGAGGATGCGGCCGTCGCCCCCTCGGCCTCGAGTGCCTGGACCGCCGCCGGTGCGACGTCGTAGACGACCGCGCGGTGGCCGTCGCGTATGAGGCGCCGCACGAGGTTCGCGCCCATCCGGCCGAGGCCGACCATGCCGACCTGCATCGGGGTGTCCGTGGCCATGGGGGTCACCCTACTGGGGGTCGATCGCCCGGCCCCACCGTCGCCGTCGGGCTGGGACCTGCGGACGAGTGCGGGTGCTCAGCCGCGCTGTTTGAGCTCGCGATAGCGCCGGATCAGTGCGTTGGTCGACGCGTCGTGGGCGAGCCCGGGGTCCGAGCTGCTCTCGAGCTCGGGCACGATGGCCTTGGCGAGCTGCTTGCCGAGCTCGACGCCCCACTGGTCGAACGAGTCGATGTCCCACAGCGCACCCTGCACGAAGACGTTGTGCTCGTAGAGCGCGACGAGCGCACCGAGCACGCGAGGGGTGAGCAGCTCCGCGAGGAGCACGTTCGTCGGCCGGTTGCCCGGCATCACCTTGTGGGCCACGACCGAGGCCTCGGTCCCCTCAGCGGCGACCTCGGCCTCGGTGCGGCCGAAGGCGAGCGCCTGGGCCTGTGCGAACACGTTGGACATGAGCAGGTCGTGGTGCTCACGGAGGGGATTGAGGTTCTTTGCGAAGCCGATGAAGTCGACGGGCACCAGCCGGGTCCCCTGATGCAGGAGCTGGTAGAAGCTGTGCTGGCCGTTGGTCCCCGGCTCACCCCAGTACACCGGACCGGTGTCGGTGTCGACGGGCACGCCGGCGACCGTCACGCGCTTGCCGTTCGACTCCATGGTGAGCTGCTGGAGGTAGGCGGGGAAGCGCTTCAGGTACTGGCTGTAGGGCATGACGCCCACTGACTGGGCACCGAAGAACTCGTTGTACCAGAAGGCGAGCAACGCCATGACCACGGGCATGTTCTGCTCGAGGGGCGCGTGCGCGAAGTGCTCGTCCATGTCGTGGAACCCGGTGAGCATCTCGGTGAAGTGACCGGGCCCGATGGCGAGCATCGTCGACAGGCCGATGGCCGAGTCCATCGAGTACCGGCCGCCGACCCAGTCCCAGAAGCCGAACATCTGCCTCGTGTCGATGCCGAACTCGGCCACACGTGCCGCGTTGGTCGAGACCGCGACGAAGTGCTTGGCCACCGCGTCGTCGCTCCCGAGCGAGTCGACGACCCATTCGCGTGCGGACGTCGCGTTCTCGATCGTCTCGAGCGTCGCGAAGGTCTTGGACGACACGACGAAGAGCGTCTCGTCCGCCGACAGGTCCCGGGTCGCCTCGACGAGGTCGGTCGGATCGACGTTGGACACGAATCGGAAGGTCATGTCGCGCCGCGAGTACCAGCGCAGCGCCTCGTAGGCCATCACGGGTCCGAGGTCCGAGCCACCGATGCCGATGTTCACCACGTTGCGGATCGGGCGGCCCGTGTAACCGGTCCACCGCCCGGCCCTGACGTCCTCGCAGAATGCGGCCATCCGTTCGAGGACCTCGTGCACCTCCTTGACGACGTCGGTGCCGTCCACCACGAGCGAGGCGTCCTTCGGCATGCGCAGCGCGACGTGCAGCGCGGCACGGTCCTCCGAGACGTTGACGTGCTCCCCGGCGAACATGGCGTCGCGTCGGGCCTCGACACCCGCCTCCCTGGCGAGCTGGACGAGCAGCCGCAGCGTCTCGTCGTTGACCCGGTTCTTCGAGTAGTCGAGCGACAGGCCGCCGGCGTCGAGGGTGAGCCGGTCGGCTCGTCCTGGATCGGCGGCGAACAGCTCGCGGAGGTGGACGCCTGCCACCTCGCCGTGATGGCGCTCGAGCGCCTGGAAGGCCGGCAGCCGCCGGAGGGGCGCGTGCGCCCCCGGGATCGGAGACGGCGCGTCGGCGGGCATCGCCCGCCGACGTTACCGGCGCGGGGATGCGCCCATCACCTCGAGGCCGCGCGCCGCCGGGGCTGCGGAGGTTACGAGGCGGCGCGACCCTCCCGCTCGCGGTCGCTGCGGGACTCGGCCGCGGCGCTGCTCGCGTCGGTCACGCTCTTGCGGAGCCGCTCGAGGCTCGCGGCGAGGAGCCTCGACACGTGCATCTGGCTGATGCCGACCCGTGCGGCGATCTCGGACTGGGTGAGCCCGTTGGCGAACCGGAGCTGGAGGATCAGCTGCTCGCGCGGTGCGAGCTTGGCGAGGGCCGGCGCGAGCAGCTCGCGGTCCTCGACCGTGTCGAGCGAGGCGTCGTCCTCGCCGATGTGGGAGGCCAGGGTCTCCTGGTTCCGGTCGGTGGCGTCGATGGAGGAGGTGCGGTAGCCCTGCCCGGCTTCCAACGCCTCGAGCACCGCTTCTTCGGTGGCCCCCGTCGTCGCGGCGAGCTCCTGGACCGTGGGGGAGCGGCCGAGCTCCTGGGAGAGGGACTCGGTGACCTTGCCGAGCTCGAGGTAGAGCTCCTGCACCCGCCTCGGCGCACGGACCGCCCATCCCTTGTCCCGGAAGTGCCGCTTCAGCTCGCCGATCACCGTGCGCGTCGCGAACGTCGTGAATTCGACGCCCCTCGCGGGGTCGAACCGGTCGACCGACTTCACGATCGCGAGCGAGGCGACCTGAACCAGGTCCTCGTAGGGCTCTCCCCGGTTGGCGTAGCGGCGGGCGAGCTGGTGCGCGAGGCCGAGGTGGGCGGTCACGAGCCGGTCGCGGACGCCGGCATTCCGGGTCGCGGCGAGCTCGAGGAAGAGCGCCTTCGAGTCGTCGCCGAGCGAGCGTGCTTCTTCGGTCATCATCCCGGATCAGACGGCCGCGTCGGACCGTCGCTTGCGCAACCAGGCACTCGGTCTGCCGTCTCGGTCCGCGTGACCGTGCTCGTCGACGAGCGCGTCGAGGATTCTGAGCGAGAGGTCGTCGGCGTCCCCTCCCCGTGCGCCGCCGGCGACGCCCTCGGTCTCGTAGATGCAGGTGACGGTGATCGAGTCCCCCTCGCACTCGTAGTTCAGATGGAGCCGGCCGTCCTCGCGTGCACCGACGAGCGACAGGCAGAGCTCTTCCACCGCGAGCCGGAGGTCCTCGATGTCCTCCACGCCGAACCCTGCACGGCTCGCCACCGTCGCGGCCGCCAGGCGGGCGAGCACCACGAGGTCCGCCTGGACGGGGATCGACAGGTCGACCGAGACGGTGCCCGTCTTGCGCTCCACCATGCTCACTTCACGCTCCCGACCGCATCGCGCACGTTCTCGAAGATCGGGAAGACCCCGGTCAGCCCGGTGATCTCGAACACCTTGAGGATGCGGGGCTCGTCGATCACGAGCGGAAGGTCGCCGCCCGCCTCCCGGCAGCGCTTGAGCGCCCCGACGAGCACGCCGAGCGCGGTGGAGTCGAGGAACGTCACGCCGAGCAGGTCCACCACGACCGTGGACTTGCCGGACGTGGTCAGCGCCTGCAGCCGGTCGCGCAGCGGGGGTGCGGTGGCGACGTCGATCTCCCCCGACGCCGAGACGACGGGGACGCCGTCGACCACTTCGTCGTCGATCTTGAAGCTCTGGTCCATGCGGCTCACGGCTCCTTATATTCCTTGTTCCCCTCCGCGTGAGGGCCCCGTCGGGAGCCCCGTACTCGGGGGCCGTTCTTGCGCTGGCGGTGGAGGCAGGCTTGATGCAACCTCGATTGCCCGGGACTCGATACCCCGGCGGGCCGACGCCTACACGCGCGCGGCCACGAGGTTACGCGGACGGCGGAGCGTCGCGGGCGCCCGTCGACGGCGGGCCTCCTCGATGCGGGATGCCGAGCTCAATGCGGGATGCCGAGCTCGAACCAGACGACCTTGTGCGACCCCAGGTGGTCGGTGCCCCAGGTCGTGGCCAGGGAGTCGACGATCGCCATCCCGCGGCCGTGCTCCCCGTCGGTCATCTGCAGCACGCGGGGGTGCCCCGCAGTCGAGTCCGTCACCTCGACACGGAGCAGGTCTCGAGAGAGGTCGACCTGGATGAGGAACCACCCGCCACCGTGCATGACGGCGTTGGTCACGACCTCCCCGGCGAGCAGGACGGCCGCGTGCCGGACGTCGGGCGACTGCCCGGCCACCACCCCTTCCACCAGCTGGCGGGCATCCCGGACCGCCGTGGCGTCTCCCGCCATCCGCAGCCGCAGCGGCCGAGGCGACGCAGAGCCCGGCGTCTCGCTGGGGCGATGCGGTCGGTCCCTGGTCGCCGTCGTCGTGTCCTTCATCGACTTTCCCGTCCCATCCCTCCGTCGCCCGGCTACGGGTGCAGAGGCGCACCGGCGCGATGGGGTCCCCCCCCATCTACGTCTCCGCGGCCGCCCGACTCCAAACGCGAGACGCCCCGCGGCCCTCACGCGCCGTCCAGGACGACGGTCACCGACGCCGGCCCTCCCTCGCGCAGCGCCAAACCCCCGGGCTCGATGCCGCCCGCGTCGAGGAGGTCGCGCTCGGCGGCGCGAAGGTGCTCCAGGCGGTCGGGAAGGTCGACCACCGTGAGGCTCGCGACGCGCGCCCGCATGGAGCGCTTGTGCGTGGTCTTCTCCTTGCGCACGGCCGCCAGGACCTCGGTCGCCGCGTCGAGCACCGGGGACTCGCCCCAGACCGGCGCCGGTGCACCCCCGGCTGCGACGGACCCGAGGAACGGCTCGAGCTCCGCCGCCGCGTCGGGCCACGGGGCGAGGTGCACCGAGCCGGCCTGCCACCAGCTCCAGACTTCCTCGGTGACGTACGGCAGGAACGGCGCGAAGAGACGGAGCTGGACCGAGAGCGCCAGGACAAGGGTCGTGCGCGCCGAGACCGCCCGAGGGTCGGCGGGGTCGCCGTAGGAACGGTTCTTCACCAGCTCGAGATAGTCGTCGCAGAAGGACCAGAAGAACCCTTCGGTCAGCTCCAGCGCGCGGGAGTGGTCGTAGCCGGCGAGCGCGGACGTCGCCTCCGTCACCACCCCTCCGAGCCGTCGGAGCAGGTCCCGGTCGATCGGCTCGATGACCGCGGCTGCGGGGGGCGGCACCTCTGCGGCGGGCGGCGTCTCGGGCGGCCCGCCACCGTCGGGCGAGCTTCGTCCGAGGACGAACTTCGAGGCGTTGAGGATCTTGATGGCCAGCCGGCGGCCGACCTTCATCTGGCCCTCGTCGAGGGCAGTGTCGGTCCCGAGCTTGCCGCCCGCCGCCCAGTAGCGGACGGCATCGGCGCCGTGGCGCTCGAGGTAGGGCAGCGGCGTGGTGGCGTTGCCCGTCGACTTGGACATCTTCTTGCGGTCGGGGTCGACCACGAACCCCGAGATGGCCGCGTCGGACCACGGGAGCGCGCCGAGCTCCAGCTCGGAGCGCACGACGGTCGCGAAGAGCCAGGTGCGGATGATGTCGTGAGCCTGAGGTCGGAGGTCCATCGGGAAGACCCGCGCGAAGAGCTCGGGGTCCTCCTCCCACCCGGAGACGATCAGGGGCGTGAGCGAGGACGTTGCCCAGGTGTCCATGACGTCGGGGTCTCCCACGAAGCCGCCCGGGCGGCCGCGCTGGTCGGGGGCGTAGCCGTCGGGCACGTCCGTGGAGGGATCGACGGGCAGACGCCCGGGCTGGGGCAGGAGCCGCCGGTCGTAGCGCACCGCCCCGTCGTCGTCGAGTGCGTACCAGACCGGGAAGGGCACCCCGAAGAAGCGCTGGCGGCTGATGTTCCAGTCGCTGTTCAGGCCCTCGACCCAGGCGCGGTAGCGGTGCGCCATGTACCCGGGGTGCCAATGCAGCTCCTCGCCGCGTTCGAGCAGGCGCTGCCGGTGCTGCAGGGTCCGGACGAACCACTGGCGCGAGGAGACGATCTCGAGCGGCCGTTCACCCTTCTCGTAGAACTTGACGGGGTGGGTGATCGCCCGCGGCTCCCCGACGAGGTCGCCCGAGCGGGAGAGCAGCTCCACGATCCGCTCCTGGGCCTGTCGGACGGTCCGGCCCACGAGCTCGCCGTAGGCGCCGAGCGCGCCGTCGAGGTCGTCGGACTCCCACCCCGGCGCACCCCAGGGCACCGGCTCGAGCCGGCCGTCGCGGCCGACGACGGTCCGTGTCGGGAGGTGGAGCTCGCGCCACCACACGATGTCGGTCGTGTCGCCGAACGTGCAGACCATCGCGATGCCGGTGCCCTTCTCGGGGTCGGCGAGTGCGTGGGCGACCACCGGCACCTCGACGCCGAACAGCGGCGTGCGCACCGTGCGTCCGAAGAGCGGGCGGTAGCGCCCGTCCTCGGGGTGCGCGACCAGTGCGACGCACGCGGGGAGGAGCACGGGACGGGTCGTCTCGATCTGGACTTCCGCCGACGCGTCGCCGCCGACGAGAGCGAACCGGATCCGGTGGTAGGCACCCGGGCGCTCCCTGTCCTCGAGCTCGGCCTGGGAGACCGCGGTGTGGAAGTCGACGTCCCAGAGCGTGGGCGCTTCGTGCTGGTAGACCTCGTCGCGGGCGAGCATCCGCAGGAACGCCAGCTGGGACGCCCGCCGCGAGCGGTCGCCGATCGTCGTGTACGTCCGGCTCCAGTCCACCGACAGGCCGAGCGTCCGCCAGACGTGCTCGAAGGCCCGTTCGTCCTCTGCGGTCAGCCGGTGGCACAGCTCGACGAAATTGGGGCGGGACACGGCGACGAGCTCGCGGCCGCGCTGCGACGGTGGTTCGAAGCCGGGGTCGTAGGGCAGCCCGGGATCGCAGCGCACGCCGAAGTAGTTCTGCACCCGACGCTCGGTGGGCAGCCCGTTGTCGTCCCACCCCATCGGGTAGAGCACGGCTCTGCCCCGCATCCGCCAGAAGCGGGCCACGACGTCGGTGTGCGTGTAGGACATCGCGTGCCCGATGTGCAGCGACCCCGACACCGTCGGGGGCGGCGTGTCGATGGCGAAAACCTTGTCGGGGGGCGCGCCGGGGTCGAAGCGGTAGGTGCCGGCGGATTCCCAGGCCTCGCCCCACCTCGCCTCGAGCCCGTCGACGCCCGGCTTCTCGGGGACCCGCACGCGGCGCGTGGCGCCGGCGATCGGGCGCTGCGCTCCGCCTTCTCTCGGGATCGACATGACCGCGTTACCGTACCTTCATGCTGCAGCTCCACGACACGGCCACCGGAACGGTCCGTCCCTTCGAGCTGCGCGACCCGGGTCGCGTCTCCATGTACGTGTGCGGCCCCACCGTCTACGGCCCGCCGCACCTCGGGCACGGCCGCTTCACCCTCTTCTACGACGTGGTGCGGCGGTACCTCGCGTTCGGCGGCCTCGAGGTCCGCCACGTGGTCAACGTGACCGACGTTGACGACAAGATCATCGAGCGCGCCGCGGCCGAGGGCCGCGCCCCCCAGGAGATCGCCGCCGAGTCAGAAGCGCAGTGGTGGGAGGCGATGGACGCGCTCGACGCCCTCAGGCCCACCGTGGTGCCTCACGCCACCGACTTCATCGAGCAGATGGTGGGGCTCGTGGGTCGACTGGTGGCTCGAGGTTCGGCGTACGAGACCGACGACGGCGTCTACCTCCAGGTCGACACCGTCGACGGCTACGGGCTGCTCGCGCACCAGCCGCTCGAGTCGTTGCGGTCGGGGGCCCGGGTGGAGGCCGCCGAGCAGAAGCGCTCGCCGCTCGACTTCGCGCTGTGGAAGAAGGCCAAGCCCGGCGAACCGAGCTGGGACTCGCCGTGGGGACCCGGCCGGCCCGGATGGCACACCGAGTGCGTGGTGATGTCGCTCGATCTCCTCGGCGACGGGTTCGACCTCCACGGCGGCGGTCAGGACCTGATCTTCCCGCACCACGAGAACGAGCGTGCCCAGGCGGTCGCCGAGGGACGGGAGTTCGCCCACTACTGGCTCCACTACGCGCTCGTCGTCGTCCGCGGCGAGAAGATGTCCAAGTCCCTCCGGAACTTCACGACGATCGCCGACCTCCTCGCCCACGGCGACCCGCGTGCCTACCGGCTCCTCGTGCTCCGCTCGGGCTATCGCTCGCCCATCGAGGTCACCCCCGAGACGATCGCGGACGCCGAGAAGGGTCTCGACCGCCTCGACGCGCTGGCGCGCCGGCTCTCCCTCGCCGACCCGATGCGCGACGGGCCCGTGGTCCGGGAGCGGGCCGTGACCGCCGCGACAGGTGGGGTGGACGAGGACGCGGTCACCCGCTTTTGCGCGCACATGGACGACGACCTCGACACCGCGGCAGCGATGGCGGTCGTCTTCGACCTCGTGAACCGCGCGCACGCGGCCGCCGACGCGGGCGAGACGTCTGACTCGGCGCGGCTCGGCGCCACGGTCGCGCTGCTCTGCGGCGCGCTCGGCCTGCGGTTGCGGGGCGAGGCGGGGGAGATCGACGCGGCGACGCAGCGGCTCGTCGAGGAACGAGACGCAGCACGACGCGGACGGGACTTCGCCCGTGCCGACGCGCTGCGCGACGAGCTGGCAGCGGCAGGGTGGACCGTCGAGGACGGCCCCACCGGGACGATCGTCCGCCGATAGCGCCGAGGCGACGCCTCGCGGCGCGCGGCGTGACCGCCGTGAGCGGGCCATGGCAATTCCACCCGGCCGTCGGTCCTCGGGTGTACTAGCGTCCTTGCGGCAACGGGGCACCCGGCATCGGCGCCGGGGTCTCGTCGCCGTCGGCGCAGGCCAACGCCTGCACGAGCAACGACAAGCAGGATGAAAGGGGATCGCCACCGTGGCATCGGGGACGGTCAAGTGGTTCAACGCGGAGAAGGGTTACGGGTTCATCTCGCAACCCGACGGGGGCGCCGACGTGTTCGTGCACCACACCGCAATACAGATGAACGGTTACCGCGTGCTCGAAGAGGGGCAGGCTGTCGAGTTCAGCGTGGAGGAGGGTCCCAAGGGCCTCATGGCGAAGGACGTCCGCCCCGCCGGCTGAGAGGTCACGCCGGCCCCGGGCGCACCGGGGCATCGCCGGATTTGCGAAACGTCCGTCGTGACGCGCGCCCGCACGGGCCGGCGCCGTCCGCCGGCCGCTCCGATCGGCCGCCTCGACCGTCGTCGCGGCGCACCTCCATTGGTTACCTTCTAGTAACCTTGGGAAGGTTCACGGTTGCGAATCCCGGGTCGCGCCCGGGGGCGGAGCCGAAGGAGTTGCGCACAGATGACCGAGTTCTCGCTCGAGCTCAATGAGGACCACGTGCAGATCCAGAAGTGGGTCCACGACTTCGCGGAGAACGTCATGCGCCCCGCGGCCCACGAGTGGGACGAGCGTGAGGAGACCCCCTGGCCGATCATCGAGGAGGCGGCGAAGATCGGGCTGTACTCCTTCGACTTCGTCGCGAACGCCTTCGGCGACCCGACCGGCCTCATGATGGTCCTGGTCAACGAGGAGTTGAGCTGGGGAGACGCGGGGATCGCCCTGGCCATCTTCGGCTCCTCGCTCGCCGTCGCCGGCATCTTCTCGAACGGCACCCCCGAGCAGCACGCGGAGTGGATCCCACAATGTTTCGGGACCCCCGACGACATCAAGCTCGCCGCGTTCGGCGTCTCGGAGCCCGACGCGGGCTCGGACGTCTCGTCGCTCAAGACCCGAGCCGTGTACGACGAGGCGAAGGACGAGTGGGTCCTCAACGGGACCAAGACCTGGATCACCAACGGCGGCTTGGCCAACACGCACGTCATCGTCGCCTCGGTCGAACCCGGGCTCGGGTCCCGTGGCCATGCGAGCTTCGTGATCCCCGAAGGGACGCCGGGCATCAGCCAGGGGCAGAAGTTCAAGAAGATGGGCATCCGCGCCTCGCACACTGCAGAGGTCGTCCTCGAGGACTGCCGGGTGCCGGGGCGCTGTCTGCTCGGCGGCAAGGAGAAGCTGGACGAGCGCCTCGCCCGGGCCCGTGAGGGCAAGCGCACCTCGTCGCAGGCGGCCATGGCCACGTTCGAAGCCTCCCGCCCGGCGGTCGGGGCGCAGGCCGTCGGGATCGCCCGAGCCGCGTACGAGTACGCGCTCGACTACGCCAAGGAGCGCAAGCAGTTCAAGCGGGCGATCATCGAGAACCAGGCGATCGCCTTCAAGCTCGCCGACATGAAGGTGCGCACGGACGCGGCGCGGCTCCTTTGCTGGCGCGCGGCGTGGATGGCCGCCCACCGCAAGAAGTTCGAGGCGGGCGAGGGCTCCCAGTCGAAGTTGTTCGCGGGCGAGACGGCGGTGTGGGTCACCGAGCAGGCGATCCAGATCCTGGGTGGCTACGGCTACATCCGCGAGTACCCGGTCGAGCGCTGGCACCGCGACGCGAAGATCTACACGATCTTCGAAGGAACGAGCGAGATCCAACGCCTTGTCATTGCCCGTGCAATCTCGGGCCTGCATATCGAGTGATCGACCAGG
>DATLRV010000008.1:0-30327 GCA_035534455.1 Acidimicrobiales bacterium | reverse complement strand
CTACGGGCGCTGTTCGACGCATTGCAGCTCGACGTCGTCTACCAGCCGGCCGAAAGCGCCCTCGATGTCGCAGTCACCCTCTACGATGGCGGCGGCGACACCGGGCACGTGGCAGCGCAACTGCGCGCGGAGGACTGGTTGGCGCCCCCGGCAGGATTCGAACCTGCGTAGAACGGATTAGAAGTCCGTTGCCTAAGTCCACTCGGCCACGGGGGCGAGCCGTAGGCGGCCCACACGACTGTACTTGCGACGCTGTGTCTTCCGTGGGTGCGCGCGCTTCAGCGGTCGACGAGGAGGTCGGTCAATCCGGTGAGCTCGAACACCCGTCGGATGTCCTCGGATGCGCCCCTGAGCTCGAACCCGCACCCGCGGGCGGTGAGGTCGTTGTGGCCGTGGACGATCGCTGTCAGCCCCGAGGAGTCGATGAAGGTCAGCGCGGACAGGTCGACCACGACAACCCGCGCCTTCGCCGAAAGCAGCGCGCCCTTCACCACGTCGGCGTTGGCAACGTCCAACTCGCCGCGCAACGCGACCACCTGGACGTCACCGGTCGTGACGACCTCGAAGCTGAAGACCTCACCCGGCATGGAGCCCCTCCGCCCGGCGCCTGAACCCTCGTCGTGGCCCACGAGGGTTCAGGCGTCCCTTGGGCACCATATCGTCGCCGCGCGCGGCGGACAAGGTCCACTCACCAGCAACGACGCGCCAGCGGCGCGCACCCGCGGCGTGCCAGGATCGAATCGGCGCGCGGCGAGCGGTAGGTTCGAGGGGATGCCTGAGATCGGACCGATCGAGACCGCGACGCCGGGCGGCACCGCCACCCTCGCTCCGGCCCGCCCCGAGGCGGAGCTGGACGACGGCGACCACGAGCGGATGGCGCATATCGTGCTCGAGGGATTCCGCCGAAAGCGTGGCAAATTCCTTCCGACGGGGGCCAACCTCGTCGAGAGCATGGTGACGGGTACGCCGGTGCGGGCGTTGTGCGGCAAGGTCTGGGTCCCCAATCACGATCCGAACCGCTATCCGCTGTGCCCCACCTGTCGCGAGATCGCCGAGGCGCGCGGTTGGAAGCTGCCCGGACGCTGACGCGGGTGTGGCGCCGCCCACCGGCGGGCACCTAGTCCTCGAAGCGTCCAACGACGACCGGACGGAGGACCACGATTGCCCTCGAGACTCACCGACCGACTGACCACGGCGCTCGAGTCGGCGCGACCGATCGCCGAGCGCGCACGCCGGGCCGCGGCCGATGCGCAACGCCAGTCGTGGACGCGTCGTGCCGCCGTCGGAATCGCCGCGACGAGGGTCGTGCTGGGTTGTGCGGCGCTGACCCTTCCAGGCCCCGCGGGGCGTGCGTGGATCGGGCAAGGTGCGACGGGGCGGGATCGTGCCGTGCTCGTGCGCGCCCTCGGCGGTCGGGACGTTGCACTGGGTGCCGGCGCGCTGCTCGCGCTTCGCTCCGGAGGGGACATTCGGAGATGGCTCGTCTTGGGCGCCACCTCGGACGCCGTGGACGCGGCCGCGAGCGCGGCAGGGTTCGGTGCACTCCCGCGGTGGCGCCGTTGGCTGGTGCTCGCCGCTTCAGGCGGGACCGCGGGCGCGGGCCTGCTGCTCGCGGCGTCCTTCCCGGCCAGGTCGTGAGGAGCCGCGGGGCGGCCGGTCGGCGAGCAGTCGTGTGCCAGACTGGCAGACCTCGGTGGGCGTAGCTCAGTTGGTTAGAGCGCCAGGTTGTGGCCCTGGAGGCCGGGGGTTCAAGTCCCCTCGCTCACCCCGAATCGCGGCGAACCGCTGAGGTCGTCCACCCAGGCGTCGCGCGGCGTCCCCTGACCCCGGGCCATCGCCGTGCCTCCGGCCCATCACGACTCCTGGCACAGCCTGCCTGCACAATGGGGCGATGGCCGACTCCCGCTGCTCCCCGATGCTCCCGCTCCGCTGGTCGGGGTCACCCGCAGAGCGCGCGGACCCGTCCGTGGGGCCACGGACTGGAACCCACGGTCAGGACCCCGACAGCCCGTACGCGGGCACGGACCCGGTGGCACCGGCGCCACGCCCCTCCGAGCCCGACCCGGTCGAGGCGCGGCCCGAGGTGGTGGTGCGCACGAGTCCGCGGCGACGCAAGACGGCGGCAGCGTTCTGGGAGAACGGCCGCATCGTCGTGGTGATGCCCACCCACGTGCCCCGGGCCGACCGTCCGGAGCTCGTCGAGTGGCTCGTCGCCCGCGTGCTCGCGAAGCGGCCCGGGACCGCTGCGACGGACGACGCCCTGGCGGCGAGGGCAGCCGCGCTCGCAAACCGCTATGTCGGGGGCGTGCGCCCGTCCTCCATCCGTTGGGTGACGAACCAGGGAAAGCGCTGGGGTTCGTGCACGACGCAGACCGGGGAGATCCGCCTCTCTCACCGGCTGCGCGCCGTGCCCGAATGGGTGCTCGACGCCACGATCGTGCACGAGCTTGCACACCTCGTCCACCCCGACCACTCGACGGCATTCCACGCCATCGCGGACCGGCACCCCCGACAGCGCGACGCGCTCGTGTTCTTGGAGGGATACTCCCTCGGCCTGCAGACAACGCGGTGAGCCGGCGCCGGCACCCCTTCTCCGAACTACCGTACGGGCGATGCCGAAGTACCGGATCAGCCAGGCGGCGCGGCTCGTCGGGGTCAGCTCCGACACCATGCGGCGATGGGCCGACGCGGGCAAGGTCCGATCGGCAGACGACGCGACCGGTCACCGATGCATCGAGGGTACGGAGCTCGCCCGGCTCGCGATCGAGCTTGCCGGCGACCACGACCACGCCCGCGTCGCCAGTCAGTCCGCGCGTAATCACCTTTCGGGCATCGTCACGCGGGTGAAGAAGGACGAGGTCGCCGCGATCGTGGAGCTGCAGGCGGGGCCGTACCGGCTGGTATCGCTCATCACGCGCGACGCCGCGGACGACCTCGGCCTCGAGCCGGGCATGCTGGCCGACGCCGTGGTGAAGGCGACGAGCGTCAGCATCGAGGTGGCGCGCCCGCGCTGAGCCTGCCCGCGACGCGTCGATGCCCGGCGAGCAGAGCCATCGCGGCCCGGCAAGCAGAGCCATCGCGCAAGGAACCTCGGACCGGTGCCGTCAGACCGTGACCCCGCCGGTCGGCGCGAACGGCGCCGACGCGGTCGTCTTCTGACCCCTCGGCCAGACCCTGACGGCCTCGACGGGGATCACGAGCTCGACAGAGCCACCGAGTGCCGCCCCGACGAGCGGGGCGCCATCTGCCTCGAGCACGAGGTCGGGGGCGAGTCGAAGCCGCGCCTCGACCCTGCCGCCCAGCCAGTCGAGGTCGTCCAGCACCGCCGGAACGACCGTACGGGTCGGACCACCGGTCAACCTCTGGGCACCCGACGACCGCCGCTCCTCGGTCGCGGGTCGCGAGACGCGGATGTCTGCGGGCCGGACGCGCCACAGGACCGGCGTCCCGGGGACGAGGTCCGCCGTCGCGGCAGCGAGCTCGATGCCTCCACCGCATGACAACCGCCCCCCCGCAGCCACCGTGCCCGTGCAGACGTTGCGCACGCCCAGGAGCTCGGCGACCTCGCGGGACACGGGGCGGTCGTAGACGTCGAGACACCTGCCCTGCTGGAGCACGCGACCCGCGTCGACCACCATCACCTCGTCGGCCAGGAGGGCCGCTTCCTCCGGGTCGTGCGTGACGAGCACGGTGGGCACGGGAAGGTCCCGCTGGAGTCGGTGCAGCTCGCGGCGCAGCTCCACACGCACCGGCGTGTCCAGTGCGGAGAGCGGCTCGTCGAGGAGAAGCACGTCGGGCGAGCGGGCCAGCGCCTGGGCGACCGCGACCCGCTGGCGCTGCCCGCCCGAGAGCTCTGCCGGCAGACGATGCTCGAGACCCTCCAGCCGGAGCGCGCCGAGCCAGTAGGCCGCGATGGTCGGATCGGCGTCGTGGGCGAAGAGCAGCTGCTCCCAGACACTGAGATGCGGGAACAGCCCGAAGCCCTGTCCGACGTAGCCGATGCGGCGCCGCTCGACCGGCACGGACTCCACCCGGCGCTCCCCGAACGCGACGGCGCCCGGACCGGGGCCGTACAGGCCGGCCAGGCAGCGGAGCAGTGCCGACTTGCCGGACCCCGAGGGTCCGAGCACCGCCAAGCGCAGCGCCTCGCCGCGGTGGGCCACCGCGAGATGGAAGTCGCCGAGCCGCCAGTCGAGGTCGAAACGCAGCGGCGCAGAGGCCGGCGGTCCGGGACGGCGCGCGGCCGGGAGCACCTCGACGTGGAGGCGCCGGCGCCGGACCCGAAGCACGACGAGCCGGCTCGCCGCGACGGCCAGCGCCGCGACCCCGAGCGCGAGCGCCGTCGGTGCCACGGTGCCCGGCAATCCCACGGAGCTGAACTCGGTGTACGTGTACACGTTCAGCGACGACGGGTGGTAGGCGAGGACGACGGTCGCGCCGTACTCGCCGAAGGCCCGGAGCCAGGTGAGGATCATGCCGGCGCGGATGACCGGCGCGGCGACCGGGACGGCGACCGATAGGAACCGGCGCACCGCGCCGTGGCCGAGCGTCGCCGCGACATCCTCCAAGGTGGGGTCGACGGTGCCGAAGGCGGCCCGGGCAGCGACCACGAGGAAGGGCGCGGACACGAACGTCTGGGCGAGCACCACGCCGGCGAGGGACTCGGTCAGGTGGCCGCCGAAGAAGCTGCCGATCGGCGTGTACGGCCCGACGAGGTAGATGAGCAGCATCCCGCCCATGACCGGCGGCACGGCGAGCGGGACCAGCACCAGCACGCCGACGACCGCGGGCAGGGGCCCGCGGCGGCGCGCGAGGACATATGCGAGCGGCACGCCGAGCAGCGTCACGACCACGGTGGCGATGGTGGCGCCCTGGAGCGAGACCCACAGCGCCGGGAAGAGCCCGGGATCGTGGAACCCGCGCGCCGGCGTGACCGCTAGGCGATAGCAGAAGTAGACGATCGGCGCCGCAAGGTAGACGAGCAGCAGCGCCCCGAGCCACGACAGGGGGCTGCGCACGCCCCCCCGCGCCACTAGTGGATGACCTTCTTGAGGCTCCGGGGGACGGCCGACCTCTCCCCCGACAGCGTCGGCGCGCGGAGCTCGTGCAGCCCGTCGGCCGCGAGCAGGCGTTTGGCCTCGGGCGACAGCAACCACTTCACGAAGGCAGCGGCCGCGGTGCGGTGGGGAGCCTTTGCCACGACGGTGAGCGTATAGGTCGCGACCTCGTGGACGCCCTCGAGCGGCACCGTCGGGAAGTGCGCGGCCGAGGCCTCGACCGCGTAGAAGAAACCGACGTCGAGCTGACCCGACTGGAGCCGGCCGACAAGGGTTGTCTCTGTGAAGACGGTTGTCGCCTTTGTCGCGATCGCCGCGAGCGCCGGGTCGTCGCTCTTCGTAGCGCCGGCCTTGAGGGCTGTGACGGTCAGCCTGCCCTTGGGGTCTGTCACCGGGTTGGTGCGCCCGACCAGGACCCCGGGCGCGGAGACGACCTTCCACCACGGCCCCGACACGAGTGTGGCGGCGAACTTGCTCGACGCGTTGTAGCCGAGGACGAGGGGGGTGGCCGCGAACGTGATGTACCACCGGACCCAGTTGCCGTTCGCCTTCCCTTCGATCGCCTTGTCCGATGTCGCCGACGCGCTCCAGAACACATCGGCTCGGTGCACCCCGCCTTTGATGTCCTGCGCCAGTCCTGTCGACCCGCCGGAGATGTCTGTGACCGTGTACCCGGTCGCCCGGTGGAACCCGGGGCCGACCGCGGTCTTCATGATCGTCTCGAGGGACCCGGCGCTGAGCACGACCACCTCGCCCGAGTGCTTCCTGGCGCCGTGCCGGGGGGACGCCCCGACGGGGAGCGCCGACGTCGCGATCCAGGTCGCCAGCGTCGCGACCGCCGCGGCGGAGGCTGCGACGCGGCGCAAGGGGCGCCGCGCGCGCTGCGGGCCCGAAGGGTCGGCAATCGGCGTCGGCATTCGAGCGACCCTACCAACTCGGACTCCGCATCTGCAAGCTTCTACGAGCATCTTTGCAATATCTGCGACTCTATTCGGTCATCCATTCCGTATTTGCCATTCAGGGACCGGCCCGCTCGGGACCGCTATCGTGGCGCGGATGGCGAACCCGGCGAAGGTCCTCACGGTCTCGGAGTCGGTGCACGCGGGGACCCGCGAGGACCGGTCCGGCGCAGCGCTCGCCGACCTCTTGGGCGCCCGGGGCTTCGACGTCATCGAGCGCAGGACCGTCCCCGACGGGATCGAGCCGGTCGCCGCGGCGCTCAAGGAGATGGCCGGGGACTTCGCCGGCCTCGTGGTGACCACCGGCGGCACCGGGTTCTCGCCGACCGACCTCACGCCAGAGGCGACGCTCGAGGTGGTGGACCGCCAGGCGCCGGGCCTCGCCGAGGCGATGCGCGCAGTGAGTCCCCTCGGACGCCTCTCGAGGGCGGTGTCGGGGACGTCGGGACGCTGCCTCATCGTGAACGTCCCCGGTTCGCCATCGGGCGCCACCGAATCGCTCGCGGCCGTCCTCGACGTCGTGCCGCACGCACTCGAGCTCCTCGCGGGGGGCAGGCCGCACTGAGCTCCTCAGCGCGAGCGACGGGCCAGTGCCCACGCCGGCCGCGACGATCCGCCCGGTAGGCTGGATTGATGCCGTCCCGCCGTCCGCGTGCCCGTGCCCGTGCCCGTGCCCGCAAGGGTCGCTCGATGGCGCCCGGGCGCTCTCACGAGGGTATGTCGACCCCGTGACCGGCGTGCCCATCACGATCTCGGGGCCGCTGCGCGGACCAGCGGGGCGCGCGGCGCACCCGCCAGACGGGGGCGTCGAGGCGATGCCCACGTCGGGACCCCTCGTCGATCGCTTCGGCCGCGTCCACGACGATCTCCGGCTCTCGGTCACGGACCGCTGCAATCTTCGGTGCGTCTACTGCATGCCGGCCGAGGGCATGACGTTCCTCCCCCGCGCGGAGATCCTCAGCTTCGAGGAGATCCTGCGGGTCGCGCGTATCGCGCGCGACCTCGGGGTACGGTCGATCCGGCTCACCGGCGGCGAGCCTTTGGTGCGCCGGGGCATCGCCGACCTGGTCGGCCGCATCGCATCGCTGGGGTTCGACGACCTCGCGCTCACGACCAACGGGATCCTCCTCGCACCGATGGCCGAGCGGCTCGCCGAGGCTGGCCTGCGCCGTGTGAACGTGAGCTGCGACTCGCTCCGCCCGGAGCGGTTCGCGGAGATCCGCCGACGTGGCGAGCTCGACGTCGTCCTCGAGTCGATGACCGCCGCCGAGGCCGCGGGACTCGGCCCGCTGAAGGTCAACGTGGTCCTCCTCAAGGGGCGCAACGACGACGAGATCCTCGACTTCGCCGAGTTTGCCCGAGCTACCGGACGCGTCGTGCGGTTCATCGAGTACATGCCGCTCGACGCCGAGGGGGCCTGGGACCGCGCGCAGCTGGTGCCCGGGCGCGACGTGCTCGAGCGGATCGGCGCGCGCTGGCCGCTCGAGGCCGTCCGGCGGGAGGGCGACCCGGCGCCTGCGGACCGCTACCGCTTCGCCGACGGCGAAGGTGAGATCGGGGTCATCTCGTCGGTGACCGAGCCTTTCTGCGGCACCTGCAACCGGCTCCGGCTGACGGCCGACGGCGCCATCCGCAATTGCCTCTTCTCCGACGCGGAGCGGCCCGTGCGTGACCTCCTGCGCTCGGGTGGGACCGACGAGGACGTCGCGATGCTCCTGCGTCGTGCCGTGTGGGCGAAGCTGCCCGGCCACGGCATCAACGAGCCCGGATTCCTCCGCCCCAGGCGCTCGATGTCGATGATCGGCGGCTGATCGACGCGCGTCGCCGGAGTGGCGACGCGGCGGCCTCCGAGCAGCGCAACGGCTCCCCTGGCGGCCACGCCCAGCAACTCGAGGCCCGGGTCGGTCGGCCCTCAGCCCTCGCGACGACGCCGACGGCGGCGCCAGACGAAGAGCACGACGAGCAACGCCACGAGCGGTCCGGCGGCACGCTTCAAGATGACCGGACCGACAACCCGTCCCAGGTCGACGGGGACGACCTCGCGGTCCTGACCCACGACGCCCGGGGCGACCCCGACCTGGTGAGTGGCACCCGGGCCGGCGCCGTTGCCGACCTCGGTCACGCCAACGACGGGATCCGCGCCGTGGTCGCCGGTGTGCCCCTCGGCGGCTTCCCCTCGTGATCCTGATGCACCTCCGGCACTCCCCGTGCCGGTCCCGGGGCCGAGCACTGTGGTCTCGAGCGAGGAGACGAACTGGCCGAGCAGCTTGTTGCTCACGTCGGCGAGCACGCCCCGGCCGAACTGGGCCACGCGTCCGGTGATGCTGAGGTCGGTCACGACCGACACGCGCGTGCCATCGGGAACCTCGGCGAGCATCGCGGTGATCGTGGCCGTGGCGTTGCCCTGACCGCGGGTCTCCCGCCCCTCGGCGCGCAGCACGGCACGGCGCGCCTCGTCGTCCCGCTCGAGGAAGGTGGCCTTCCCCTTGTACTCCGCGGTGACCGGGCCGACCTTCACCTTCACGACACCGCGGTACTCGTCGCCATCGACGGCGTCCAACCGCGCGCCGGGCATCGCCGGAGCGATCCGCGTGACGTCGGTGAGCACCTTCCACGCCTCGTCGATTGGGACGTTCACCGTGAATTCGTTCGTCAATTCCATCAGTTCACCTCGCTCCGTCGTCCCCCGACGCTGGCGCCCTCTTGGCGGTCGTGCGTCAGTAGGTCCTCGACGGTGTCCACGTCGGCTGGGTCGCCCTCGCACGCTACTTCGGCCACGAGGTCGGGCCGGCGGCGCATGAGCTCGCGTGCCCCTTCGTCGCCCTCGGCCGAGAGCAGCGGCCAGACCTCGCGACCGAGCCGGACCGGGGGCCGCCGGCGACCGCCGAAGCTCGCCGTGACGATCGGCGCAAGGGTCGTTGCCGCCACCGTCCGCCACGCCGTGGGGGGCACGAGCGGCTGGTCGCCCAGTCCGACAACGGCGGCCACGTACCCGCGGGCGTCGCACCAGGCGAGGCCCGCACGAAGTGAGGCGGCCTGGCCGTCTCGCCAACGGGGGTTCTCCAGGACCGTGACCGCCGGTCCGAAGGGCGCCAGCACCTCCGAGAGGTCCGTCGCGCCGGCGACCACGACGAGCGGGAGCCCGGCGTCGAGCACCGGCTCGACGGCCCACGCCGCGAGCGGGCGGCCGCGGAAGTCCGCGAGGAGCTTGTGGCCGTCGCTGAACCGGGTCCCCTCCCCCGCACAGAGGAGCACTGCCGCGACCGCAACGCCTGAGTCGCCGGGTGCGGGCGACCCGGCGCGCGCACCGGGTCGGGTCAACGGGGCGCGACCCTCACGCGCGGGAGCTGTCGCCGAGCGCGGCCGTGGCACGCGCCGCGGGGTCGTGGATGGGTCCACTTCGGTCGCGCAACGAGGCGACGGCCCTCCCGGTGCGGCGGGCGATGATCTCGGCGCAGATCGCGACGGCCGTCTCCTCGGGGGTCCGTGCCCCGATGTCGAGCCCGATCGGCGACATGACCCGGCCGAGCGCGTCGGCGGAAACCCCCACCTCGTGCAGGCGGGCCACGCGGTCGTCGTTGGTGCGCCGCGAGCCCATCGCGCCCAGATAGCCCACGCCGGTCTCGAGGGCGGCGACGACCGCCGGCACGTCGAACTTCGGGTCGTGGGTGAGGACGCAGATCGCGTCGCGGGGGCCGAGCGACGCGCCGTGCTCCGCCAGGTACCGCTCCGGACGGGTGGCGGCGACCTCGTCGGCCATCGGGAACCGCTTCGTCGTCGCGAACACCGGGCGCGCGTCACAGACGACCACCCGGTAGCCGAGCACCTTCGCCACCTTGGCCAGCGCGGCGGTGAAGTCGACCGCGCCGAAGATCACCATGCGCGGCGGCGGTGCGAACACCTCGAAGAAGACCGACACCTCCCGCTGGCGAGCCTCGCCACGTGGCCCGTAGTGGCGGGTGCCCGAGAGCCCGCTCGCGAGCGCCCCGCCCGCGTCGCGGCGGACGACGTCGTCGAGCACCTCGACCCCGAGGGTGCCCGACGACGTCCCGTCGTCCCGCACGAGCATGCTCGCCCCGAGCGTGACGCCGGACACACCCGCCTCGACCTCGGCGACGGTGGCGAGCGCGACAGGCTCGTCGGTCCCGAGCGCCGCACGCAGCTCCTCGTAGACCTCGGGGAGGGACGGGTCGACCAGCACGTGGAGGGTGCCTCCGCAGGTGAGCCCGACGGCGAAGGCCTCGTCGTCCGAGTAGCCGTACGTGCACCGCCTGGCCCCGCCGCGCTCGAGCGCGTCGAGCGCCTCGGTCACGACCGCGCCCTCGACGCAGCCGCCCGACACCGACCCGGCCACCTCGCCGCGCTCGTTGACGGCCATGGTCGCCCCCGGGTCGCGCGGCCCGGACCCCTCGACGGCGACGACGCGCGCCGTCGCCACGCGCAAGCCGTCTCGGCGCCAACGCTCGATGTCGGAGAGGACTTCCTTCATGCCGCGCTCATGCTCCCACGTCCTGCTCGCCCCGGGTCACCGACCACGAGGCGCGCGAGCGCCTCGAGCGACTCCACCGAGTGGCCTTCCACGAAATCGTCAACGTACGGAAGGGCGGCTGCCATTCCCCGCACGAGCGGGGCGTAGCCCGGGGTCGCCTTGAGCGGATTCACCCAGACCACCCGGTGCGCAACCCGGGAGAGCCGCGCCATCTCGGCGCCGAGCACGCCCGGGTCGCCGCGGTCCCAGCCGTCGGAGAGCACCACGACCACGGCGCCGCGGGCCAGGCCCCGGACCCCCCAACGGTCGTTGAACTCGCGTAGCGCGTCCCCGAGGCGCGTCCCACCCGACCAGTCCGGAACGGCACGCCCGGCGGCGGCCATCGCGGCGTCGGGGTCGTGGGCACCGAGCGCTCGGGTGACCCGCGTCAGCCGCGTCCCGATCGTGAACGCCTCCACACGCGGCCCGGCCGCGACCACGATGTTGAGGAACCGGAGGAGTGCCCGGGCGTAGGGCGACATCGAGCCGCTCACGTCACACAGGAAGACGACCCGCCGCGGACGCTCGCCCGTCTTCTGCCACCTGCGCCGGATCGGCTCGCCATCGGTGCGCAGCGCCTCGCGCACGGTGCGTCGGAGGTCGGGCCAGTCCCCGCGTCGCGCCGCGGGCCGTCGCCGGCGCGAAACCCGACGTGGGCCAAGGAGGCGGATCCGCGCCATCAGGCGCTGCGCCTCGGCGAGCTCCTCGTCGCTGCAGCGGGCGAAGTCCTTCTGCGCCAGCACCTCGGAGGCGCTGTAGCGCAGTTCGCGTACCGGAGTCGGCTCCTCACCGGAGTCGGCGTCGGGGGAGCCGGCATCGGGATCGTCGTGCGCGACCTCCACGATGTCCGCAACCATTGCGGACTCGTGCTCCCAGTCGTCGCCGAAGAAGAAGGCTCGGAAGGCCGCGTCGTAGACGGCGACGTCCTCGGGGCGTCGCACGAGCGTCGCGCGTCCCGCCCAGTAGGCGTTGCGCTCGTCGCCGAGTCCCAGCGCGCCGAGCGCCTCGGCGAAGCGCACGGCCGCACCACCGGGGATCTCGAGCCCCGCGGAGCGAAGGACGCGGACGAAGGCAACCGGGAGGCGGCCATCGCAAGCGCCGGTCCGCCGCGACGGCCCGTCCGGATCGGGCGCCGGCTGGTCCGGAGTGCTCACCGCGCGCGCCCTCACCCCGCGCGCCCTGACCCCGCGCGCTCGAGCGCCGAGCGCGCCAGCAGGGCGACGCCTGCCTCGTGGACGCGTCCCACGTCCTCCCGGTACTTCACGGCCGCGCCGAGCGTCGCCGCGACGCTCGCCTCGTCGAGGGTGCGGACCCCGAGGGCAGCGAGTGCCTGCGCCCAGTCGATGGTCTCGGCGACCCCCGGGGGTTTGTAGAGGCCGAGGGTTCGGATCCGCTCGACCGCCGCGGCCACCTGGCGGGCGAGCGCCGGCACCACCTCGGGCGCGCGCACCATGACGATCTCCACCTCCCGGTCGAAGTCGGGGTGCTCCACCCAGTGGTACAGGCACCGGCGCTTCAGCGCGTCGGCGACGTCGCGAGTCCGATTCGAGGTGATCACCACGACGGGGGGCACGGCCGCATGGAAGGTCCCGAGCTCGGGCACCGTGACCGAGTAGTCGGAGAGCACCTCGAGCAGGAACGCCTCGAACTCGTCGTCGGCACGGTCGACCTCGTCGACGAGGAGGACCGGGGACGGGCGGTCCGGCGGCGACGCGACCGCGGCGAGCAGGGGGCGCCGGACGAGGAAGCGCTCGGAGTACAGCTCGTCCTCGATCGCCTCGGGCACCGAGTGGCCCGACCCCTCGGCGCGCGCCTCGGCGGCGCGCAGGTGGAGGAGCTGGCGCGCGTAGTCCCACTCGTAGACGGCTTGGCTCACGTCGATGCCCTCGTAGCACTGGATGCGCAGCAGCTCGCTCCGCCGCCAGCGTGCGAGCACCTTGGCCACCTCGGTCTTCCCCACCCCCGCCTCCCCCTCGAGGAGGAGGGGACGGCGCAACGCGAGGGCGAGGAACACGACGGTGGAGAGGCCCTCGTCGGCGAGGTAGCCGTGCTCGCGCAACGCGGCGCGCACGTCGTCGGGCCCGGCGACCTCCCGAGGGGCGCCGCTCGCCGCGTCAGCCACGACCGCTGTCGGCCGCGTCGAGCGCGCCGTCGGAGGCCGCCATCCCCTCGATCGTGGTGATCTCCTCGCCGTCGCCCTGTGCGGCGAGCACGGTGCACGACTTCACCGACTCGCCGATGTTGGTCCCGGTGAG
This sequence comes from Acidimicrobiales bacterium, assembly GCA_035534455.1. Lineage (GTDB taxonomy): Bacteria > Actinomycetota > Acidimicrobiia > Acidimicrobiales > RAAP-2 > JAJYVT01. The sequence goes on along the minus strand of DATLRV010000008.1, from coordinate 17,528 downwards.
CTCGCGCTCCTCGCGCCCCTCGCGCAGGTAGTGCACGAGGAGCGTCCGTGTCTCGTCGTCATGGGACGCGATGGTCCCGTTCACCGTCACGGTCACCCGCACTGGCCGGTCTCCCTTCTCGTCCCCGATGCTGCCATGGCCGGGGTGCTCACACGCCACCCGACACCGGGGGAACGACAGCGACCTCGTCCCGGTCGCCGATGGCGGGGTCGCCCGAGACCGGGTCCCCGTTCACCCAGAGGGCCGAGGCCCGGAGCACCGTCGCGAATTCGGGCCCGAACCGGCGGCAGGCGGCGTCGCAGAGCTCGGTCAGGCTCGACGCGTCGATCGTCACGCTCGGCTGACCGGCGAGGCTGCGGGCTGGACCGAACAGGAGCAAGGTCGCCATCAGGCTGGGCCGGCCGGCGAGCGCGTCACGGCGCGCCCACGAACGCGACGGCGAGCGCCGGGTTGGTCACGATGACCTCGACGAGCTCGCCCACGTCGACCCCTTCGCCGTCAGTGAGCACGGCGAGCCCGTCGGCGAGACCCATCGACCGGATCTGGTGCGACCCCTGCCCGGGGCATGGCCGCACGCTCCAGGGATGCTCGGAGCGGCTGCGCGCCCGCCTCCCCGGTGCGAGCGGCGTCTCGACGTCGCCCGTACTGAGCTGGACGCGGACGAAGTGCGTCCTGCCGTCGGGGTGCCGGCGGAGCGGTGCAACGGCGCGCGCGACCACGCGGGGGCGCCCGGTCATCCGGTGCCCGGCCATCTTGCGCAACGCGGGGCGCACCAGGAGCTCGAAGCTCACGGCGGACGAGACCGGGTTGCCCGGGAGCCCGAAGACCGGCACGGGGCGACCCGACCCCTGGAGCACCGAGAACGAGAAGGGCTTGGCGGGCCGGATCGCGATCTGCATCCAGTGCGTCGCGGCGCCACCCAGCCGGTCGAGCACCATGCGGACCACGTCCACGTCCCCCACGCTGACCCCGCCGGAGAGGACGAGCACATCCACGTCGCCGAGCGCGTGCGTGATCCGTGCCGCGAGCGCCGCCTCGTCGTCCCCGGAGCGACCGAGGTCCACGGGGCGGCAGCCGGACTCCGCGACGAGCGAAAGGAGCATCGGGCGGTTCGAGTCGTAGATCTGCGCAGGGCCGAGGGGGGTGCCGGGGTCGACCAGCTCGTCGCCGGTGGAGATCACCCCCACGCGGGGACGGGGGTGCACCTCGACGGTGGCGCACCCCGCGCTCACGAGCGCAGCGAGCTGGGTCGGGCCGATCTCGGCGCCGGGATCGAGCACGACCTCGCCGCACCGCACGTCACCCCCCGGGTTCCTGACGTTCTCCCCCGCCTCGACGACGGCCTCGACGACGACCTTGCCGTCACCTCCCGCGAGCCGCGTCCGCTCGACCATGCAGACCGCGTCCGCACCGGCGGGGACCGGCGCTCCGGTCATGATGCGCGCGGCCTGACCGGGCCCCACCGCGGTGTCGAGCGTCGCGCCGGCGAGCACGCGACCGACGACGTCGAGCGTCGCGGGCGCGTCTACGGTGTCGGCCGCCCGCACCGCGTACCCGTCCATGGCGGAGTTCGCGAACGGGGGAACGTCGACCGACGCCACCGCGGGCGCCGCGAGCACGCAGCCGACCGCCTGCGCCAAGTCGAGCACCACAGACCCGAGCGGCGCGCAGGCGCGGCCGGTGAGGCCCTGCACCTCCTCGAGGGGGATCACAGCGTCCGCACCGGCTGCGCGCCGGTCCCCCAGTCCTGTCCGTCGCGCCAGCGCTCGTACTTCCAGATGGGGACGGTCGCCTTCACCGTGTCGATGACATAGCCGCCCGCCGAGAACGCGTCGTGACGGTGCGGCGAGGAGACGACGACGACGACCGCGGTGTCACCGACGCCGAGCGAACCGAGCCGGTGCAGCGCCGCGACCCGCGCGATCGACGGCCACCGGGCGCGGGCGTCGGCGACGACCGCGGCCATGCGGGCGAGGGCGGGCCTCTCGTAGGACTCGTAGACGAGCTCCTCGACGCCCTCCCGGCCCTCGGCGTGGTCACGAACCATGCCCGTGAAGGTGACGACCGCCCCGCAGTTGGGCAGCGTCGCCCACTCCACGGCGTCCTGGGTCGGGAGCGTCGCCCGCCCGAGGCCGATCCAGTCGTCGCCGTCGGGCGGTGGCAGGAGCGCGAGGCGCGCGAGCGTCTCGGGGTCGTCGGCGTCTTCGGTGAGCCCGCGCCCGACCGCGCGTGCCAGCTCCTCGTCGGTGACGTACACCGTGTCGGGTCCGAGCGCGCCCCGCAGCGACCGCTCGCCGGCAACGAGCTGGGCGCCGGCACGTTCCAGGTCCGCGACCGACCACCTGGCGCACAGCGGCTGGACGGCCCCGCCGACGAGCGGCACGACGCTCGAGTCGCCGGGGCTGACGGCGAGCCAGGCCACCAGCTCGGACGTCACCGAGGGGAGGTCGCAGGCGAGCACGACCGCCGGCAGCTTCATCCCGGTGCGGCGCACCAGCTCGCGCCAACCGGCGACGACGGCCGCGAGCGGCCCGGATCCCGGCGGATCCTCGAGGGTCCACGGCAGTCCGGTGGTTCCGGGCCCCACCTCGATCGCCACCGACGTGGCGGCGGCCAGCGCGTCGGCCGCGCGGCGGGCGAGGGGGACCCCCGCGACCTCGAGCGTCGCCTTGTCGGTGCCCATCCGGCGCGACGAACCGCCGGTGAGCACGATGCCGTAGACGGGGGCGGGCACGGCGTCCAGCGTACGCGGCTACGCCGCGGCGGCGTCCCTCCGGCGCCGCCCGCGCGCCACGACCTCGTCGAGGAAGCGGGCGTAGCGCCCGATGAGCACGGGCCAGCCGAAGTGGCGCTCCACGTAGCGACGGCCGCGCGCCCCGAGGTCGGACCGGAGCGCCGAGTCGGCGACGAGGAGGTCGACGACGGCCTCGAACTGGGGGTAGGAGCCGAACCACAGCCCCCCGCCCGACCGCTCGCAATGCTCACGCGTCGGCCCACATCGGGCGTTGACCACGACGGGGAGCTCGAGCGTCCACGCCTCGGTGACCACGAGGGAGAACGCCTCGAGGGCCGAGGGGGAGACAAAGGCGAGCGCGTCGCGCATCACGTCGCACTTGTCCTCTTCGCCCACCATCCCCGTGAGCACGACGTCGGGGTGGTCCGGGGGACGGTAGGCGACCGGTCCGACGAGGGCGAGGGCCAGCGGGCCGGGTCGTCGCGCCTTGTACTCGGCGAAGTAGGCCGCGAGCATCTTCGAGCCCTTGTGCTCGTCGACGCGCCCCACGCTCACCAGGTAGGGCCGTTCACCGAGCCCGAGGATCCCGGCGCCGTCGCGACGTCGCGGCGTCGGCTGCTCGGTGCCGAGGCCGAGGAGGATCTGGGGACAGCCCGCGACCGGGTACAGGCGCTGGACGAGTTGGCGCTCGGCCATCGTCTGGAAGACCAGCGCGTCGGCCGCCTTGAACGTGCCCTCGAAGACCTCGAGGTACAGCGCGGGCTCGTCGTGTGCGGCCGGGTGAAGGACCGCGGGCATCGGCACCCGTCCGATCGCGCGCACCGTCGGGTAGTACATGTACGGGTAGAACACCGCCACGTCGGCACCGCTCGCGCAGACCGCCTCTACCAGGCCGGGGGTCACCGGACCGTTCAGGTCGACCCACCGTTCCGCGGTCTCACGCGTCGCGAGCGTGGGGGCCCGGCGGACGCGGCCGTCGAGGTCGTAGAACGCACGCTCCCTCCCCGACGCCGAGGCGAAGCGGTGGACGAGGACGCCGTCGAGTGTCTGGTCCCCGGGCTCGAGCTCGTTACGCCACGTGAGGTGGTCGAGTGCCGCCGACGTGAAGACCTCGGCGCGCCAGCCCGTCGCGGCCACGAGGTGCTCGGCGAGCTGACGTGCCGCGGACTCTGCGCCACCGACGACCTGGCGCCCGTAACGGGGCGTGACGAACGCGACGCGCACCGCGGCGGCTCAGCGCGTCGCGATGACGACGTAGTCCGCGCCGTCCGGTCCGTCGACGGTCTCGACGGTCCATGTCGCAAGGAGGTGCGCCCACGTCCGGGGGCGGAGCGGCCTGCCCGGCGCGAGGTCGGCCTCCACGGGCGCGTCGTCGGCCGTCCACGCCTCGGGGGAGATCGAATGGACCACGAGCACCGCACGTGGCGCGAGCCGGTCGACGAGCGTGCGGAGGAGCTCGTCACGGCGCGCGGGGACCATCGACTCGATGATCCCCGTGACGGCCGCGCCGCCGAGCGAGCCGTGGCGGACGGCACGCAGGTGCGCGAGCGGCTCCTCCTGGCGGAGGTCTGCGCCGGCGAGCTCGGCCGCGTCGACGACGCCCGGGCGAGGGTCGATGCCGTAGGCGTCGACGCCGGAGGCGTTGAGCATGCCGACGAGCCAGCCGTCGCCGCACGCCGCGTGGAGGACCCTCCCCGACGCCCCGCCGAGCGCGTCTCGCGCCCGTGCCGCCCACCACGAGTCCGCGGACCCCGCGTCGAGCACCGACGAGGAGGTCGCGGGGGGCACCCGCTCGCGCAGGTCGGCCAGCTGCGCGTCGACCGCGTGGAGCGCGCGGCTCACCGCGAGGCCGAGGGTGCTGATCTGGTGCGTGACCCAACCCATGTACCAGAGGCTCAGGGAACGCAGGCCCTTTTTCACGACGGCTCCGGCGGGGCGGGACGACGCGACGGGCACCACCGGGTCGATGAACGCCGCCTGGTCCACGAGGCCGAGCGCGTCGGAGAGGTCACCCCCGCGCACCGCGACAGGCGCGTGCTCGAGGAACATCTCGTCGAGATCCCGCTCCAGCTGGACCGGGATCTCCCCCCGGTGCCTGCGCACCTCCTCGTCGATCTCGGCCATCACCCGGCGCAGATGGTCGTCGGGGACGGGCGTCTGCTCGGGTCGACCCACCGTCACGGGGACACGCTCGCGGGACACGTCACGAGGCCACCGTCCCCTCCGAGCGAAGCGCGAGCGCGTCGGGGCTCACGAGGCCGGCTTCGACCGGGATCGCCACCGTCCCCGTCGCGCGGCCGGGGTTCATGACCTCGAACTGGCACGCAGGCTCACGCCAGTCGCTCATGCCGCGGGCCGTCTGCACGCCGAGGTTCACGTCGTAGGCGCCGTCGAGGAGCGGCACGGACCCGAGACGGAACTCGAAGGTCCCGGGACCGGGCTCGATGGCGCAGTGCAGGCCGAGCACCTCGGTGTCCGTGGCGAAGAGGGCGAGCCCCACGTCGTTGCGGATCTCCAGCTGGTAGACGACCTCGTCGACGGCACGGGACGACTCGAACCCCACACGGATCGTGAGCGGCTCACCCGGCAAGAGGTAGCGACGCGTGGTACCCGGTGGAAGGAGGCAGGAGACCTCAGTGAGCCGCACGGGCCGGCTCTCGCTGTGACCAGGCCGGACATGGGGCGCCGCGTCCTGGTCCAGGGCGGCGCCCGCACCCGGGACGAACGGGGCGCCCGGCGCCTCGGCCGCCATGGCCGTGGACGGTCCCGGGGCGACGTCGGCCAGGGCGATGGCGTCGTCGCTTCCTGCGGCGACCGCGGGCATCTCGTGGGACGCGACGTCGAGCGCGGCCTCCGCCTCGCGTGCGCCGAGGACGTCCCCCGCCTCGAGCAGGCGCTCTCGGAACAGGCGCACCGCCTCCCCCGGCGACCCCACCCCGATCATCTCGCCGTCGGCGAGGACGACCGCCCGGCTGCAGAGATTGCGGACGAGGTCCGGCGCGTGGCTGACGAAGAGGATCGTGCGCCCCTCGCGCTGGAATTGCTTCACGCGCTCCATGCACTTGCGCTGGAACCGCTCGTCGCCCACGGCCAGCACCTCGTCGATGACCAGGACGTCGGGGTCGACGTTCACCGCGACGGCGAAGCCGAGGCGGACGTACATCCCCGAGGAGTAGAACTTCACCTGGTTGTCGATGAACTGCCCGAGCTCGGCGAACTCCACGATGTCGTCGAACATCCGGTCGACGTCGCGCTTGGAGAACCCGAGCATCGAGCCGTTCAGGTAGATGTTCTCCCGACCGCTCAGCTCCTGCTGGAACCCGGCACCGAGCTCGAGCAGTCCGGCGAGCTTGCCGCGGACGACGACCTGGCCGGCGGTCGGTTGCAGCACGCCGCAGATGCACTTGAGCAGCGTGGACTTTCCCGAGCCGTTGCGGCCGAGGATGCCGACCGTCTCCCCTTCTTCGACCTCGAACGAGACCCCGCGCAACGCCCACAGGTCCTCGTGGGGGACGCGCCCCGCGTGGATGACCCGCTCCTTCAGCGACGTGTACTTCTCGTGGTAGAGGCGGAACCGCTTGGAGACCTCCTGCACCTCCACGGACGTCGTCCCCATCTAGAGCTCCTCGGCGAAGTTGCCGGCGAGCCTGCCGAAGACGACCATCGCCACGTAGAGGAGCACAAGCCCGAACCCCAGCACGGCGGCGTCGCCCCAGATGTAGGTGGTGATCGGCCAGTGCGGCAGGACGGCGAGCGGCCCGTGGGTCTGGGTGTCGGTGACTGTCGGCCTGCCGTAGAGGGTCCGCTGGAACGTCATCACCAGGATCGACATGGGGTTCGCGAAGTACAGCCACGTCAGCCCGTGCGCAGAGAGCAGGGTCTGCACGGTCTGGAACGTGTACACGATCGGGCACGCCCAGAACCACGCGGAGCCCACGAGAACTGTGACGAGATGCTGGGTGTCCCGCATGTACACGTTGACCGCCGCGAGCAGGATGCCCAGCCCGCACGCGAGCACCAAGGTGGGCACCATCGCGACGAGGACCAGGTACAGCAGCGACCACGCGGGCGCCCATTGCAGGACTGCAAGGAAGATGACCATGACGCAGGACTGGAAGAAGAAGAAGACGCCCGCCGACCCGATCGCCGCGAGGGCGAGGATCTCGCGGGGAAACGACACCTTCTTCACGAGACCCGCGTTGTTCACGACGACGCCGGTCGCGGTGAGGATCCCCGTGGAGAAGAAGTTCCACAAGAGGATCCCCGAGAACAGGTAGATCACGAAGTCCGGCATGCCGTTCCGCAAGAACGCGCCGAAGACGACCGCGTAGACCGCGAGGGTCATCGACGGCGCGACCATGGACCAGATGAGGCCGAGCACCGAGTTCTTATACTTGACCTTGATCTCGGTGCGAACCAGGTAGACGAGCAACTCGTGCGAACGCCAGATCTCCTGGAGACGAGCACGGACGTTCGTGTCCGCCGAGACGACGCGCGTGATCTTCGGGCGTGTCGCGATCGAGCCCTTTGCGCCGAGCATGCTCGTCACCCCGCCTGGCCCCGCGTCCGGCGGTTGGGCCGGCGCTTCGAGTGCCACCGTCAGTTGCCGCCCACCTGGGCCGCCGAGCGGTCGATCACGTTGTCGATGAAGCCGTACTCGCAAGCCTCCTCGGCCGTGAACCAGCGGTCCCGGTCGGAGTCCGCCTCGATGCGCTCGACCGGTTGGCCCGTGTGGAAGGAGATCCGCTCGGCCATCATCCGCTTGAGGTAGACGATCTGCTCGGCCTGGATCGCGATGTCGGCCGCCTGACCCTGCATGGCCCCGGACGGCTGGTGCATGAGGATGCGCGAGTGCGGGAGGGCGAACCGCTTCCCTGGGGCTCCGGCGCACAGGAGGAACTGGCCCATCGAGGCGGCGAGACCCACACAGATCGTGCCGACGTCCGGCCGGACGTACTGCATCGTGTCGTAGATCGCCAGGCCGTCGGTGACCGAGCCCCCCGGGGAGTTGATGTAGAGCGAGATGTCCCGCTCGTGGTTCTCCGCCTCGAGGAGGATGAGCTGCGCGCACACGGTGTTGGCCGTGTTCTGGTCGATGGCCGACCCGATGAAGATGATGCGCTCCTTCAAGAGGCGCTGGTAGACGTCCATGGTGACGGACTGGTCCTGGCCAGCGGCGGCGAAGGGTCCGACGAGGGGACTAGCGTGCATGGTGCGAGGCTACCCGGCGGCGGCGCCGCCCGGGGTCACGCGCGGACGTGGCGGAACCGGTAGACGCGCCGGGTTTAGGTCCCGGTCCCTTCGGGGGTGGAGGTTCGAGTCCTCTCGTCCGCACGCTCGTGCCCCACCTCGTCGCCGCCCCCGACAAATTCCGTGGCACCGCCACCGCCGCCGAGGTCGCCGCGGCGGCGGGGCGTGCGGCGCGTTCGGCGGGGTGGAGCGCCGACGAGCTCCCCCTCGCGGACGGCGGCGAGGGCACGCTGGAGGTCCTCTGGCGCGCCCTCGGCGGCGAGCGACGCACCGTGCGGGTGCCCGGTCCGCTCGGTGACCCCGTCGAGGCCGAATGGCTCTTCCTGGCGTCCGGGCTCCCCCGCGCCAATCCCGGGGACGTGGCACGACCTCCCTGGGGCGTGGCTCGACCAGCCGGGGAGCGCCTGGACCAGAGGCCAGTCGCGGTGGTCGAGTCTGCGCGGGCCGCGGGCCGGGCGCTGCTGCCGGCGCCGTCCGGCGACGACCCCCTCCGCGCCCGCACCGACGGCGTCGGCGCGCTCGTGCTCGAGGCGATCGACGCCGGAGCCGTCCTCGTGGTGATCGCCGTCGGCGGAAGCGCGACCACCGACGGCGGCTGGGGCGCGGTCTCGGCAGTGGGCGCCCGAGAGCGGCTCGGGCGCGCGTCGCTCCTCGTGGCCTGCGACGTCGATACCGCCTTCCGGGCGGCCGCCGAGACCTTCGGACCCCAGAAGGGCGCGACGCCCGCACAGGTGCCGGCCCTGCGGGCGCGCCTGGACGTTCTTGCGCAGCGTTACCACGAGGAGTTCGGCGTCGACGTCGAGGCCCTCGCCGGTTCCGGTGCGGGAGGAGGGCTCGCGGGCGGTCTGGCCGCGCTCGGTGCCGCCCTCGTCCCTGGGTTCGCCCTCGTCGCCTCGCTCGTCGACCTGGACCGACGCGTCGCGGCGGCCGACCTCGTCATGACGGGGGAGGGTCGCCTCGACGCCACGTCGTTCGCCGGGAAGGTCGTCGGTGGTGTCCTGGCCGCCCGCGGCGGCGTCATGCCGGCGCTGTGTGTCGCCGGCGAGATCGAGGAGGGCGTCGAGCGGTTCTGGGCGGAGCGCCCCGGACGCGTCGACGCCGTGAGTCTCGTCTCCAGCGTTGGCGCCAAGCGGGCGCGCCTTGCCACGGCGGACTCGGTCGCGGAAGTCGTGGCCCGGTCCTGCCGAGGCCGGGCGCGGCGGTAACGTCGGGTCAGTGTCGAGCTCTTCTCCGTCCGGCGGGCGCGACGAGACAGAGGGCTCCCGTGGCGCGTCCGCTTCCGCTTCTGCGGCACGTCGCATGGCACGCGTCGGCCGCGCCCTGCTCGCGCAGGTGCGGCACTGGCGGGATCCTTTCGTCGTCGAGGTCGGCTACCGGGCCGTCCTCGAGCGCCGGCCCGATCCGTGGGGTCGTCAGGACTATCTCGGCCGCCTTCGCGAAGGCCGCCTCACGATCGAGCAGTTCGGCCGCGAGCTCCTCGAGTCCCCCGAGTTCGAGCGGGTGCAGGCGCGGCGGAACCTCATCCGCTCGCTCCACCACAGTCGTTGCGCCTTCGTCCGCAGCCTCCCGCCCGCCCGGCGCATCCTCGATCTCGGGGGGACCAACCTCCAGCACGAGCACGGTGCGATGGTCACCATGGGGTACCCGTACGCGTTCGACGAGCTCGTCATCGTCGATCTTCCTCCGGAAGATCGCCACCCCCTCTACAACCGCGGGGGCGTGCGCACCGACACCGATTGTCCCCAAGGCAGGATCACCTACGCCTACCACTCGATGGAAGACCTGTCCGCGTACCCCGACGGCTCCTTCGACTTGGTCTACAGCGGGCAGAGCATCGAACACGTCCCTGTCGACGTCGCGGACCAGGTGCTCGGGGGCGCGCACCGGGTCCTGCGCCCCGGCGGGTTGCTCGCTCTCGACACGCCGAACGGCAGCGTCACCCGCCTGCAGCAGGCAGCGTTCATCGACCCCGACCACAAGGTCGAGTACTCCCCCGAGGAGCTCGATGCGAAGCTGGCCCGCGCCGGCTTCGACATCGTCGAGCGCCGCGGGCTGAACCTCGGACTGCGGAGCGTGGCAGCGCGGCGCTTCGAGGCCGCCGAGTTCGCCGAGAACGTCGGGGTCTTCTCGGATCCCGCGTCGTGCTACCTCCTCGCGTACCTCTGCACGAAGCCCTGACCGGCCGGCAGGGGGCCTCGCGAGAGCGCCGCGGTCGGCTGCACGGGGCGACGGACGCGGTCATCGGTACACAAGAAGCCGGCCCCGAGGCCGGCTTCTTGTGCTCGCTGTGCATACGTCGCCGGGACCTCGCCAGGCTGGCGACACGATGGTGGGAGGTCGCTGTCTGTTCGCCGGTCGTTGACCGGTCCTCCGCGGCCTGTTGACGAACGCCGCACGACGTGACCCCGGCTGGTGCTCGCCGCCACAGCACGGCGGCGTGTCCCTAACCCGGCGGACCGGCCTCCTCGGTCGAGCTCGTCGATGCCATCGCAAGCTCCTTCCGTGCAACGGGCCGTCATCGCGACGTTGCCCTCACCACCATTGTGTCCCCTCGGCGGCATTTCGCCAAGAGGTCGGAGCAGGGACTTCGCGCGGCAGCGGGGGCTGCGCGGGGCTCGCGATCAGCGCGTGCCGTCGAGCGCCGCCGCAAGCGCGCGGAATGCGCGGCCCCGGTGCGAGATCGCGTGCTTCTCCTCGGTGCTGAGCTCCGCAAAGGTCAGGCCGTTCCCTTCGTCCGGCACGAACACGGGGTCGTAGCCGAAGCCGCTCTCGCCCCGCGGCGCACCGGCGATGGTGCCGTCGACCGACCCCTCGCGCCAGAGCTCGCGGCCGTCGGGGAACCGTACGAACGCGACGCACCGGAACCGCGCGCGGCGCGTGCCGCCGCGGTCGTCCAGCGCAGCGAGCTCGCGAAGGAGCTTCGCGACGTTGTCGGCGTAGGTCGCGTCCTCGCCCGCGTACCGCGCGGACCAGACGCCCGGAGCGCCACCGAGCACGTCGACCTCGAGGCCCGTGTCGTCGGCCACCGCGGGCATCCCCGTCGCGGCGGCGAGCGCTGCGGCCTTGAGGCGCGCGTTGTCCTCGAGCGTCTCGCCGGTCTCGTCGACCTCGGGGGCGTCGGCGGGCCGGTCGAGGAGCACGATGCCGCCCGCCGCGCCGAGGATGTGGCGGATCTCGGCGGCCTTGTCGGGGTTCGCCGTCGCGGTCACCAGCGTGAGCTGGCCCGACTGGGAACGATCGCTCACCGCGGCGCCGGAGGTTCGGCGAGCACCGCGTCTTGCAGCGCGACGATCCTCCCGATGCCCGACTCGGCGAGGCCGAGGAGCTCGTCCAGCTCCGTCCGGCTGAACGGGAGCCCCTCTGCCGTCCCCTGCACCTCCACGAAGCGTCCCGAGCCGGTCATCACCACGTTCATGTCCACTTCCGCGCGGGAGTCCTCCACGTAGGGGAGATCGAGCATGGGCACGCCCTCGACGATGCCCACCGACACGGCGGCGACCGCGTCGGTCAGCGGGTGCGCGCGCAGCTTCTGCCCAGCGACGAGCCGGCTGAAGGCGTCGTGGAGGGCGAGGTACGCGCCGCAGATCGATGCCGTCCTCGTGCCGCCGTCGGCTTGGAGCACGTCGCAGTCGACGGTCACCTGCAGCTCTCCGAGCGCGACGAGGTCGCACACCGCGCGCAGTGACCGGCCGATCAGCCGCTGGATCTCCTGCGTACGGCCCGATTGCTTCCCCTTCGCCGCCTCGCGCGTCGCGCGCTCTGCCGTCGAACCCGGGAGCATCGAGTACTCCGCCGTCACCCATCCCTTGCCGCTCCCGCGCATCCACGGCGGCACGCGCTCTTCGACGGACGCGGTGCACAGCACCTTCGTGTTGCCCATCGACACGAGCACGGAACCCGGCGCGAAGACCGTGAAGTCCCGCTGGAACGTGACCGGGCGTAGCTCGTCGAGCGCCCGGCCGTCCGCTCGCAGCACCCGGGGGTCCGGGGAACTGGTGTCCGAGTCCGTCACGTCGCCGTCCCTTCCGGGGTCGTGGTCGCCGCCGTGCGGCGATGCGCGAGTGACAGTACCGGGTAGGCGTGGCGGGGCGATGCGCTCACCACTCGAAGACCCGGCCGGGCGCCGCCTGGTGCACCGGCCTGCCGAACGCCTCGTCGGCCTCCACCGCGAGCGCGCCCTCGGCCACCGAGGGGCGGCGGTGGGTGAGGACGAGTCGACCGATGCCGGCGGACGCCGCCATCGCACCCGCCTGGCGACCGCTCAGGTGACGGGCCTCGCCCTCGTGGTCGCGGGTGTAGGTGGCCTCGCAGAGGAGCAGGCCGAGCCCGGGCCCGAGCTCGTCGGGCGACCAGTCCGGCCCGGTGTCGGCGCTGTAGCCGAGCGACCGCAGTGGTGGCGACCCGCCCGTTCCTCCCGTCACGTCCACGCGCACCGCCAGGGTCGGCGGTCCGTGATCGGTGGCGGCGAAGGAGCAGATGACACCGGCGGCAGCGCCCGCATCGGCGACACCGCTCGCACCGCCCGCGCCGTCGCGCGGAGCGATCGGCACGCGGTACGACGGCTCGACCTCGTGCCAGGCGAGCACGTCGGCGTCGCACGAGTGGGCGCGCGCCCGAAGTCCGGGCGGCGCGTACACGCCGACCGGGCGCACCGGAGCTCGCAGCCGGCACCAGGCCGCCAACGCGTCGACATCGCTCCAGTGGTCCGGGTGCTCGTGGGAGAGGACGACGGCATCGACGCGCGCGGGGTCCGTCAGGAGCTGGAGGTTGGCGAAGGTGCCGTGCCCGGCTTCGAGCCAGACGACCACGCCACCGGCCTCGATGAGGTACCCGCTGGCCGCGCCGCCCGGCCCGGGGTAGGTGCCGTCGCAGCCGAGGACGGTGAGGGTCGCCGCGGCCACGTCCGATGCGGTGCCCCGCGCCGCCTCCACGCCCGCCAACGTAGACCCGTCGTGCGTGGCGGGGGCAGGAAGGCCAGATTCGGACCGGAACGCCGGGATGCCTCTCAGGGAGCCGTGTCCGAGAGCCCGCCCGACCAGGCGTAGATCGGCGCGATCAGAAGTAGATGGTCGACCTCGCCCGCTCGGCGACCTCGTCGATGTCGCCGGTCCAGGCCCCGCTCGAGAGGTACTTCCACCCGCCGTCCGCCGAGATCACCACGATCATGGCCGGTTGACCCTCGCCGAGCCGCGCCGCGCACCGGACGGCGCCGGCCATCGCCGCACCGCTCGAGATCCCCGCGAAAATGCCGGCATCGGCCAGACGCCGCACCCACTCGACGGAGTCGCGCGGGCGCACGACGGACTTGCGGTCGAGCAGGTCCGCCCCGCCGAGCTCCTCGAAGATCGGCGGGATGTACCCCTCGTCCAGGCTCCGCAGCCCGTCGACGGTCTCGCCGACGGGCGGCTCGACCGCCCACACCTCGAGGGCCGGGTTGCGCTCCTTCAGGTACCGGCCCGCTCCGAGGAGCGTGCCGGACGTGCCGAGCCCGGCGACGAAGTGGGTGATCTCGGGGCAGTCCCTCCAGATCTCTGGCCCCGTCTGCTCGTAGTGGGCACGCGGGTTCGCGGGATTGGCGTACTGGTAGAGGAAGACCCATTCGGGGTGCACGGCGGCGAGATCCAGCGCGATGCGCACCGCACCGTTGGAGCCCTCTGCGCCGGGCGACTCGAGGATCTCGGCGCCCCAGACCTCGAGCAGCTGACGACGCTCGGGGGAGACATTCGTAGGGAGCACGACTTTCAGGTGGTACCCCTTCACGCGCGCGACCATCGCCAGCCCGATGCCCGTGTTCCCCGAGGACGGCTCGAGCAGCACCTGCCCGGGCTCACCCGGCCGAAGGAGGCCCGACTTCTCGGCGTCCTCCACCATGGCGAGCGCGACCCGGTCCTTCACCGAGCCTCCGGGGTTCTGGCCCTCGAGCTTCACGAAGAGGCGCGCGGCCGGGTTCGGACTGAGCTCGCTCACCTCGACGAGCGGCGTGTCGCCGATCAGGTCGAGGATGCTTCGATGCGACGCCACCGTCCCGTCGGGTGATGCGTCAGCCGCCGGCGACCGCCGGGAGGAGCGACACCTCGTCGCCCTCCTTCACGGGGGTCTCGAGCGCCTCGAGGTAGCGGACGTCGTCGTCGTTCACGTAGACGTTCACGAAGCGGTGGAGCGACCCGTCGTCGTTGAGCAGCTGGCCCGCCATACCGGGGAACTCCGAGACCAGCTCACGAAGGACGTCGCCGATCGTGGCGGCCTCCACGGTGACGCTGGACTGGCCGCCGGCCTGCGATCGGAGCAGGGTCGGCAGGCGAACATCGACTGCGACAGCCACGGAACCTCCCGGTGACGGGCGACCCCCGGCCGCCCGAATAGTTGACCTCTTGGGTCTGGATTCTACCGGACCGCGGGGTCGGACGGATCGGGGGCGTTGCCGCGGGCGACGAAAAGCTGGTCCACCCGGAGAACGGGCGGTTCAGACGGCTACTGCGACGGCCGCCTGGCCGAGCACCACGACCGACTCCTCCTCGATCTGGCCGCCAGCGATCCGGTAGCTGCGGACCACAGGGTGCGTGTCGCGGAGGGACACGAGCACGTAGTGCCAATCGGGGTCGGGCGCCTGGTCCACGTCGGTCGGCGAGGGATAGGCATCGGTGTGCGTGTGGGAGTGGAAGACGCCCATGAGCTGCGTGCCGCGCCGCGCCGCGTCACGGTCAGCGTGGAGCAGGTCGCGCGAGTCGACCGAGTACACGCGGGCGGACGCCGCGGCGTTTCGCGTCGGGTACAGGCGGGCGACCGTCGCGGTGGCGGGCTCCCCTGCGAGCAGGCCGCACGCCTCGTCCGGGAGCCCCGTGATGCAGTGGGCGAGCATCTGGAGGTAGACGTCCCGCGGCATCCTCAGCATCTCTTCGAGCGTACCGGCCGCACGCAGGGACGACGCGGATGCAACGCGCGTCCTGCCGGTACCGGCAGCGGGTCCGCCCCCGGTGTTTGCCCCCGGTGGTTGCCCCCGGTGTTTGCCCCCGGTGCAGGGGGTCCCCGCTCCCCGTAGCCTCGTCGTGCCATGGCACGGGCGAAAAAGGTCGCGGCGAAGCGCGCCGCCGAGCGCGAGGGACGGCGGGGCGACCGGACGGTGGCCACGAACCGGCGCGCCCGCCACGACTACGACGTGATCGAGACGATCGAGGCGGGGATCGTCCTGCAGGGCAGCGAGGTGAAGTCGCTGCGGGACGGCAAGGCCCAGCTCGCCGACGCCTACGCCCGGGTCGACGACGGCGAGCTGTGGCTCTTCGGGGTCCACATCCCTCCGTGGCAGTTTGCGACGGGCTTCGGCGGGCACGACCCGAGCCGCAAGCGCAAGCTCCTCGTCCACCGCGACGAGATCGACGAGCTCATGGGCCGCACCCAGCAGCAGTCGCTCACCCTGGTACCGCTCTCCTTGTACTTCAAGGACGGCAAGGCCAAGGTCCAGCTCGCCCTCGCCCGTGGCCGCAAGCTCTACGACAAGCGCCAGGCGATCCTGTCGCGCGAGGCCGAGCGGGAGTCCGCCCGTGCATTGCGCAACGCCCAGCGCTGGGGCGTCCACGGCTGACCCTCCCCGCGCGCTCGAGCGGAGATGGGAGCGCGGAGCCGGAGGTGGAGCCGGAGGTGGAGGTGGAGCCGGAGGCGGAGGGGCAGTGAGACGGTAGGATGGCACTGTCGTCCACCCGGGCGGCGATTGCCGACACCAGGGGGTGAAAGGTCTCGACTTCGGTCGTCGAGTTGGGAGAAGCGAGCCGTGGTCTCCGGAGCCACGTAAAAGAGCCGGAACCAAAAACAAACGCCGAGCCTCAGCTCGCGTACGCTGCTTAATCAGTAGCGTCGTCCGCCCAGCCTCAGTTCCACGGGTTGGTGAACGGGCGTCATCGAGTGGAGCTTGCCCGTAAGGCCGTTCCGACCGGCCTTCGGGGACTCCTCGTCGGATACGGGGTGCCGTCGCCGCCGGCAGCAGCGGCGCCCTCGACAATCTCCCGCCGGCTGCGCTCGGAGAAGGCCCGATGAGAAGCCGGAGGACGCGGGTTCGATTCCCGCCACCTCCACGTGATGTAACGAAAAGCCAACCGGTGTCCCCCTGACGGGAGGGCACCGGTGGCGCGTCCGGGCCCGGTTTGCCGCCCGGAATGCCGCTGTCGCAGCCGGCCGGCACCCAGAAATAGGGGTACGCATGGCGTTCGGGGGTGATCTCGACCCGGTCGATCAGCTCGCGAAGCAGCTGCTTGACGGCGTCGGGATTGCCGTCCTCGATGGTCCGGCGGATCTCGGTGCAGAGGGATCGGAGCTGGTCAACGGTGGGAAGCTGGGGCGTGGCGTCCTTCAGCTGGGCGGTCAGCTGCTTGCGATGGGCGGCCAGCTCGTCGCGGCGCTGGGTCAGCTCGGTGACCCGGGGTGAGCAGATTGCCGCCGGCATCTCGCCGGTCTCGAAGGCTCGCAGGTAGTGGTTGAGTCCAGTCTCGGTGTCGCGCAGCTGGGCCTCCGTGCTGGCCAGCTCGGCTTCGAGGCTGGGACGGTTGTCCGCCACTTCCGCGATCGCCGCGGTGATGGCCTGCTCGAACAGGTCGGATCGGGAGAGAGCCTCAATGAGGTCGTCGATGACGGCAGTCTCCAGGTCTTCGGCGGGGACTCGCTTGCTCTGGCAGCCGTAGGTGCCCTTGGTCTGGCGGTTCCGGCAGGCGTAGTAGCGGTAGAAGCCGGTGCGGCTCTTGGTACCCGCCCCGAAGTAGGCGCCGCCGCACGCCCGACACCGGAGCATGCCGGTCAGCAGGTACTCCGACGTGTTCGGCGCCCGGCTCTCGACCAGCGCGGCTCGCTCGTCGAGGAGCGCTCGGGCCCGGGCGAACAGATCGTCGTCGATGATCGAGGGGTGCTTGCCCTCGTAGACCTCATCGCCGTGGGAGATCTTGCCGACGTAGACCGGGTTGCGCAGCACTCGGAGGACGGTCTGGTTGCTCCAGAGCCGGTCGCCGCGGTTGCGTAGGCCAGCGCTGTTGAGGCGGTTCGCTAGGCCGGTCGCGCCGAGGTGCTCGTCGGCGTAGGCGGAGAAGATCTTCTGGACGGTCGCTGCTTCATTGGGATCGGGGACGAGACTCTTGGTCGCCGGGTCGACGTGGTAGCCGAATGGTCCCGGACCCCCCAGCCACTCCCCTCGCGCCGCCTTGCGCTCGAAGCCTTTGGTGATGCGATCGATGAGCAGGCCACGCTCGAACTCGGCGAAGATCCCGAGCAGCTGGAGCAGCATGCGGCCGACCGGCCCCTGGGTGTCGATCGGCTCGGTGGCCGAACGCAACGCCACCCCGGCGGCGTCGAGCGTCTCGACGATGGTCATCAGGCCGACGATCGAGCGGGTGAGCCGGTCGATCCGGTTGGGGCTGATAGCGGCCCGCACCTTGATCTCTATGGCACCGGCTCGGGGCATATCGGCCGGTAGCGGGGACAGAGCCAGGACGTCGGCACCCTGTTGGGTCGCACCGGCGACCGGCTTGGTGGACAGCTTCTGGAATGGAACGATCTCGCCGAAGCG
>DATLRV010000007.1:0-174588 GCA_035534455.1 Acidimicrobiales bacterium | reverse complement strand
GGAGCCGGCGTCGTCGGGGCGCCGAGCCAGCGTGCAACGAACCGGCGAATGGCGCGCCGGACCCCACACCCGGATGGCTCTGGCGCTGCCCGCGCCCCGAGCGCCAGCTCGAACGACGCCTCTTTCGCTGACGGCACGCGCCCCGGTGCCTGTCCGCCGGGCGCCTGCAAGCCTCACGCAGCCGTGTCCACCGCGAACATGCATGTTCACCAGGACGCCGAGCGGGCTTCTGTGAACCAGAAGCTGCAACTTATGTGAAGCTTCTCAGGTCAGGTGGGGCCGGCAGGGATCGAACCTGCGACCCAGGGATTATGAGTCCCCTGCTCTGACCACTGAGCTACGGCCCCGCCCGGTGTCTACCAGGGATCGGCCGCGAGGGTGACCCAACGAGGGCAAAGGGGCGGCGACAGGGCCTCCTCTCTGAGGGGCGCACGGAGCCGCCCGCCGCGCGTATGAAGTCGTTCTAGAGGCGGGCGCTCGCGCCCACGGTGGGAGCCGGACGGCGGACGAGCACCGAGAGCGGCGTTCGCTCGACGGCGTTCGCGAGCCAGAACGCAGCCGGTCGCAAAAGGGAGAGCACGAGGACGATGGTCGCGCCGAGCAGTGCACCGGCGACGACGTCCCCGGGGTAGTGCGCGCCGACGTACACGCGTGCGAAGAGGAGGAAGAGCCCGGCGACAGCGGCGACGGCCGCGAGCGCGACCATCGCCCCGGTGGGCTTGTTCCGGCGGGCTGCCGCCGCTCGCAGTGCGGGGTCGACCCCCCACGGCACGGGCGCGGCCCGGCGCAGCACGAGCAGGAGCGAGACGAACAACGCACCGGCCACGACTGCATGGTCCGAGGGAAAGGCGTAGTCGTTCGCCTTCCCGACGAGCACGAGCGCGTGACGGTACGCGTCGTACGGTCGGCGCTCCTGAGCCGCATGCCCGACCACCTGGTTCAGGCCGAGGGCGATCAACGTGCCCGCGCCTCCGACGACGAGCAGGGCAACGGCTCGGACGTCACGGCGCCACCACGCGAGCACGTAACCCGCCACGAACGCGATCACGAGGATCGTGAGGCCCAGCCAGAGGGCATAGGCGTGCATGAAGCCGTGGGCCCAGGAGGTGTGTCGAGCGAAGTTGTTGACGTCCAGGTAGTAGCTGGAGTTGAGCCCCTTGGGCCAGAGCACCCTGACGCTGGCGACGAGGAAAGAAGCGGCTACAGACATGCACGAACGACCATGTTCGATGGCGACACCGCCTGTACGTTACCCATCCCCGGGTGCGTCGCACTCGGAGACCGGCTGCGCGATGCTGGCACGGTGACGACCGAGGACAGCGATTCGCCGGGGCCGGCCCCGGTCGCCGATCCCTGGATCACCGAGCTGGTCGCGCACGCACCCGATCCCGAGACCCTCGAATTCGCCCACGATCTGAGCCGGCGCGCACCCGCCAGCTACCGGGAACGCACGACCCCCGAGCAGGCCGCACTCGACGCCCGCGAGCTCCGAGGGCTGTTCGGCACCGGGCCCGCCACGGGCGAGGGGGCCTCAGCGGCGACCGCACTCCCGGCCGGCGACCACCGTTTCACCGTTCGGGCGCTTGGCGGTGAACGGTTCCACATCCGGCGGCTGGCGACGAGGCCCGTCGAGCTCACGGCCCTCCTCCCGGTGCTCGAGAGCTTCGGCCTGGTGGTGGAGGAGTCTGTCCCCTACCGCTTCGAGCTACGGGACGGCCTCGGGGTCTCGAT
Source organism: Acidimicrobiales bacterium (assembly GCA_035534455.1). Lineage (GTDB taxonomy): Bacteria > Actinomycetota > Acidimicrobiia > Acidimicrobiales > RAAP-2 > JAJYVT01. Next base: position 172,857 of record DATLRV010000007.1, on the reverse strand, counting down.
CGACGATGTCGGGGTCCATCTCGCCGACGTCGGAGCCGGCGCAACCACGTTCGACCCCGGCCAGGACGGGCAACGCCTCGTCGACGCGCTCGACGCGGTGGTCGCGGGCCGAACGGAGATCGACCGCTTGAACGTGCTGGTGGCCGTCGCGGGGCTCAGCTGGCGCCAGGTCTCGCTTCTCCGCGCCTACGCGAACTACTGGACGCAGTGCGAGCCGGCCGTGCCGACGGCCGACGTGGAAGAGGCGCTCGTCGCCTTCCCTGCGGTCTCGGGCGCCCTCGTCGCCTACTTCGACGCGCGCTTCGACCCCGCCGCCGACGGCGCCGAGGCGCCGGCCCGGGCGGCGTGCGTCGCGCAGCTCGCAAAGGTGCCGCTGCTGCGCTGGGACCGGGCACTGCGGGTGGTGCTCTCCCTCGTCGAAGCGACGGTGCGGACGAACTTCTTCCAGCCGACGTCGACAGGCGGGGCGAAGGAGACCGTCACGTTGAAGCTCGAGAGCGCCTCGGTACCCCAGCTGCGCGCGCCACTCCCCCGACTCGAGACCTGGGTCCACGCGCCGGGGGTCGAGGGCATACACCTGCGCGCCGGACTGGTCGCCCGTGGCGGCATCCGCTGGAGCGAGCGTCCCGAGGACTTCCGTACCGAGGTGCTGGACCTCATGGTCGCACAAGTGAAGAAGAACGCCATCATCGTCCCGACCGGAGCCAAGGGTGGTTTCGTGTGCCGGACGCCCGGACGGCCGTCTCCTGCAGACGTCCGCCGGTGCTACGCCGTCTTCGTGAGCTCGCTCCTCGACGTCACCGACGGTCTCGAGGGCGGCAAGGTGGCCGGTCCGCCCGGCGTGCTCGCACACGACGGTCCGGATCCCTACCTCGTGGTCGCCGCGGACAAGGGCACCGCGGCACTCTCCGACCTCGCCAACGAGCTGAGCGCGGCACACGGCTTCTGGCTGGGGGACGCCTTCGCCTCGGGCGGCAGCCACGGCTACAACCACAAGGCCATGGGCATCACGGCCCGCGGCGCATGGGTGGCCGTTCGACGCCATTTCCACCAGCTCGGCATCGACGTCCAGCAGGAGCCGGTCCTCGTCGCCGGCGTCGGAGACATGTCCGGCGACGTCTTCGGCAACGGCATGCTGCTCAGCGAGGCGATCATGCTGGTCGCCGCCTTCGATCACCGACACATCTTCGTTGACCCCTCTCCCGACCCCGCCGTGTCGTATGCGGAGCGCCGGCGCCTCGCGGCGCTGCCGACGTCGAGCTGGGCCGACTACTCGCCGGAGCTCATCTCCGCGGGAGGCGGGGTGTGGGCACGCGATGCGAAGGAGGTCACCCTCTCCCCCGAGGCACGCCGGGCGCTCGGCCTCGACCGCGAGCGCGTGCCGCCGCCCGAGCTCATCAGCGCCATCCTCGAGGCTCCGGTCGACCTGTTGTGGTTCGGCGGTGTCGGCACCTTCGTCAAGGCTGCCGAGGAGCCTGACCAGGAGGTCGGCGACCGTGCCAACGACGAAGTCCGCGTCAGCGCGGACCGCGTGCGGGCGCGGGTGATCGGAGAGGGCGGCAACCTCGGGATCACCCAGCGCGCGAGGATCCGGTACTCCCGGCGCGGCGGGCGCATCAACACCGACTTCATCGACAACGCCGCAGGCGTGGCGACCTCCGACCGGGAGGTCAACCTGAAGATCCTCCTTTCGCTGGCGATCGAAGAGGGCCGCCTGGACGCCCGCGACCGCGACGCCTATCTCGAGCGCGCCCAAGACGAGGTCGCCGCCGAGGTGCTCCGGCAGGTGGACCACAGCGTCGCCGCGCTCAACCGCGCGGTGCCCGACAGCGCGGACCAGCTCGACGCGTACGCGGCACTGATCGACGTCCTCGAGTCGTCCGGACGGGTCGACCGTGCGGTCGAGGCCCTCCCGGACACCGCTGAGTTCGGGGTCCGCCGTGCCGCGGGCGCGGGCATGATCCGGCCGGAGCTCGCGGTGCTGCTGGCCTACGCCAAGTCCGATCTCGTGGCCGGGATCGAGCAGTCGCCGATCGTGGCGGACCCCTCGTTCGCAGAAGCCGTCGAGTCGTACTTCCCCGAGGCGATGCGCACCGACTTCGGCGACCTCATCGCAAAGCACCGCCTCTACGACCAGATCCTCGCGACCCAGGTCGCCGGCGAGATCGTCGACCGCCTGGGGACGGTGTGGGCGCACGAGACGGCTGCGGAGCTCGGCGTGGGCCTCGACGACGTCGCTGCGGCCTACTGGGCGGCTCGGCACGTCCTCGGGGCTGCCACGCCGTGGGCGGAGCTGGATGCGCGCTGGGCCGACCTGCCCGCCGATGCCGAAGGCCGGCTCCACCACCTCGTTGCCGACGCCGTGGCCAATCTCGCGCGCGCCTACCTCCGGCGCGCCGTGCCGGTCCGGCCCGCCTCGCTCGTCGCAGAGGACCTCCCGATCGCCGAGGAGCTCTGCGCAGTGCCCCCGGGCGAGAACGCCCTCGACGAGCTCCTCACGCTCGGTGCCGACCGCGCCATCGCCGAAAGCTGGACCCTCGTCGCCGCGCGCGCCAGGGTGGGCGACGTCGGCCCCGCCGTGCGCGCGACCGGCCGGTCCGTGGACGAGGTGCTCGCCGCGTACCATCTCGTCGACGACGCGGCGGGCGTGCCGCGCATGCTGCGCGCGCTGCAGAAGGCCCCGACGCACGACCGCTGGCAATCGTGGCTCACGAGAGCGACGTTCGACGATCTCGCCGACTGGCGCCGGGCCGCGGCCGTCGAGGCGCTGCGGTCGGGCGCAGACCCCGCGGACCCCGTGGTGGGGTGGGCTGCCGGACGTGACGCGTCTCTCGCCGCCGCGCGGCGGCTCCTCCTCGCCCTCGACGCCCAGGGCACCGACCCCACGACGGTCGTCGCCGTGGCCGTCCGGCGCTTGCCGAGGGTGGCCGCCGACGAGCAGCTCGACTAGGACAGGCTTTCTGCCATTCGGTCCAGGATCTCCTCGAGGATCCCTGCCGGTGCCGAAGTTCAGACGTGCGTGCCCCGCACCGCCCGGGCCGAAGTTTGGACCGGGGACGAGCTCGACCCGAGCCGCGCGGCAGAAGTGGTCGGCAGGGTCGGCGATGCCCGTCTCGCGGCAGTCCAGCCAAGCGAGGTAGGTCGCCTCGGGAGGTCGGAACGTCACGCCCGGGAGCTCCTCGACCCTCTCGACCAGGAGGTCGCGCATCTTGTGCAGGTGCGCCCGTTGACGATCGAGCCAGTCGTCTCCGTGCCGCCACGCTGCGAGCGTCGCTTCGACGCCGAGGACGTTCAACGAGCCGAGCAGCTCGGCGGGGAGGCGATCCCACGCGGCCAGAACGCGCTCGCTCCCCACGTGCGCCACAGCGGTGCGCGCGCGGCGGTCACATCCCGACCTCGATCTCGAGTCGCTGGAGTCCTCGGAGCACGGCGTTCTCCTTCCACGTGGGGTCGCCGACCAGCCGCGGACGGGCGATGCCCGTCAGGATCGCGCGGAGCACGATCTGCGCCTCGAGCCGGGCGAGCGGGGCACCCAGGCAGAAGTGGACCCCCTGCCCGAACGCGAGGTGCGGCCTCGGCTGCCGCCGGACGTCGAAGCGGTCCGGCTCGTCGTAGGCGAGCGGGTCGCGGTTGGCCGCCCCGATGAGCAGGACGACGAACGTCCCCCGGGGCGCCGGGATGCCGCCGACGTCGGCATCGGCCCGGGCGACGCGCATCGTGAGCTGCACCGGGGAATCGAAGCGGAGCACCTCTTCGACCGCCCCTGGGACGAGCTCGGGGTCGGCGGCGACCTCCTCCCACTGGGCGGGGTGCCGAAGGAAGGCGTGCACGGCGTTGGCGACGAGGCTCGTGGTCGTCTCGTGCCCGGCGATGAGGAGCAGGATGCAGGTGGCGACGAGGTCGGCGTCCGTGAGCGACTCCCCCTGGTCATGGGTGGCGACCAGGTCCGAGATGAGGTCGTCTCCGGGCAGCCGGCGGCGCCGGGCGATCTCTGCGACCAGGTAGTCGGCGAACTCGTCTCGGGCCGCGAGCTGCGAACGACGTTCGTCGGCGGTCAGCAAGAACGCGGGATCGAGCCCGCGGGCGAGCGCGTGCGACCAGCCCACGACCCGGTGGCGATCCGGGTCCCGCACCCCGAACAGCTCGCAGATGACCGCCACGGGAAGCGGCGAGGCGATCGCGGAGACCACGTCGAACGACGGGGAGCCGGCCACGTTCGACAGCAGCTCGGCGGTCAGCGCCTCGATCCTCGGTGCGAGCTCCTCCACTCGACGGGGCGTGAAGGAGCGGGAGACGAGGCGCCGAAGCCGTGTGTGGTCGGGAGGATTGCGCACGAGGAACGAGCGGACGGCCTCCCGGTCTGCGTCGCCGGTGAGCGCCCGGCGCCGGGACGGGGCCGGCGCGTCGTCCGCCTCGAGGTGGCCGAAGCGCAGGTCGCGAAGGACCCGGCCGCAGTCCTCGTGGCGGCTCAGCACGAGAAACCCCGGTGCCGCCTCCCAGATCGGCGCCGCGTCCCGCAATCGCGCATACCCCGGGTAGGGGTCCGACCGCCTCGACGGCGACAGAAGATCGGCGAACTCCCCGATCCCGCCCGCTGTCCGGTCCGTCACGGCGCGCGCGCTGCCAGCGCGACGACCATCCGTCGCTCCGGAACCGCGGTCCCCGGCTCCGACGACTCCCCCACGTCGACGAAGCCGTGCCGCGCGTACAGGGAGATGGCGGGTGCGTTCGCGGCGCGGACGTCGAGGACGACCCTTGCCGCGCCCGCATCGCTCGCCCAGTCGCACACGTGGGCGACCAGGGCGTCGCCGACGCCCCTCCCCCGCGCCTCGGGGACGACCCACATGGAGATGAGCTCGACCGCCCCGCCTTCAGGCGACATCGCGCTCACCATGCCGGCCGTCCAGCCGTCGAGCTCGGCGAGCACGTTGTGGGCGACGGCGTCCAGGCGCGCCCGCCAGCGCTCCTCGGTGTCGCCTCCGTCGCTCCAGTCTGCGAGCCTCGAGCCGAAGGCACCCGGAGCCTCTGCGAGCGCCGCCCGCCGCAGGGCTCGCCAGTCCTCCCAGTCGTCCGCGTCGATGGCCCTCACGACGATCATCGCGGTCCGTCCAAACTGCCTCCCATGCCCGCTGACGGCCCCACCGTAGGACCGCCGGCCGACGTGGCGGGACCGCTGCCGTGTCCTCCTCGAGCACCGCCTCCGGGAGGGGAGCATCGTCGGGACGGTCGTCGACCGGCCCGGGGGCCCGGGACTGGCGGCCTCGGCCCTCGCCGAGCTGTCGACGAGGATCCCGGCGCCGTCGAGGCGGACAGGCCCCACCGTTCCCTCTCGTCGATCGCGACCGAGGAGGCATGGCGGGCAAGGAGATGCGACTCCTCCTGTGTGGCGCCGGCCGGCGCGGGCTCAGCCGGCGGTCGCCGCGCGGCCGTAGTCGTCGTCGAGCCGCTCGATGTCGTCCTCGCCGAAGTAGTCGCCGACCTGTACCTCGACGAACACGAGCACCTCGCTTCCGGGGTTGGAGACCCGATGGGCGGCGCCGCTTGGGGATGTCGAGCGCCTCACCGGGCACGAGCCGCACGACCCGGTCCTCGAGGACGACGTCGGCCGTGCCGGCAACGACGAACCAGTGCTCGGCCCTGCGCTGGTGGCGCTGGTAACTGAGCCGGCCACCCGGGTCGACGTCGATGCGCTTCACCTTGTGGGTCGTCCCGTCCTCGAGCACCCAATAGACGCCCCACGGCCTGTCCGCACGTTCGCTCGACATCGCCGCCATTGTGGCGCGTCGACGGGAGGCGAGTCGCTACCCCACGCCGTCCGGGGCCCGGTTGGCCTCGTTGTCGAGCCAGCGCCCGACCACGGTCGCGTAGAACTCGGGCTGTGGGCGGAAGCCGAGCTGTCGGTAGAACGCGCCGGCGTCCGAGGTCTGCAGTCCGACGTGCTGACCAGGGACACGTTCGAGCAGGTGGCGCACCATCGCGCTCGCGATCCCACGGCGACGGTGCGAGGAGGCGGTCCAGACATCCACGAGGTAGGCGTTGCACACCCCATCGCTCAAGAGTCGGGCCATGCCCACCACCCGCGGCCCGTCCCACGCGAGCGCGGCGTGCGCCGCCGCCTCGAACGAGCGGCGCAACGCAGCCGGTGAGCGCCCGTTGTCGAACGCGTCTGCGACGAGGTCCGCCTTCGCCTGCGCCCAGTCCACGCGCTCGAGATTGCGGTCGACGGTCACGCGCATGCGGGCCTCCCGGACGTCGTCGTGCACCCGGCCTGCGGCGGCGGGCGCGCGTGGGCGCCCGTTGGACCGGCCCCACGGTGCGCCGGGCGGGCCAGGCGAGCTCCGGGGCTGGGACTCGAACCCAGAACCAACGGATTAACAGTCCGCTGCGCTGCCGATTGCGCCACCCCGGAAGGGTCGGCCGGTCAGCCTACCAAAGGCCGCCCGGAGCCTCGGTGCCGCCTACGCCTCTTCGAGGTAGTCGCGCAGCAAGAACGCGGCGTCGGGGCGCCGCAGCTTCGCGAGCGTCTTGGACTCGATCTGCCGGACGCGCTCGCGCGTCACGCCGAACTCCTTTCCCACCTCTTCGAGCGTGCGGATCTTGCCGTCGTCGAGCCCGAAGCGCAGGCGGACGATGTCCTGCTCCCGATCGGTGAGGAACGCCAGCGCAGCCTTGACCGCGCGGTCGAGCATCGCGCGCGTCGCCGCGTCGTCCGGCACGACCGCGCTCCGGTCCTCGATGAGGTCCGACAGGCTGAAGTCGTCCTCGTCCCCGACCGGCTGCTCCAGGGACACCGTGTCGAGGCTCAACCGCTGGATCTCCCGCACGCGCTCGATCGGGAATTCGACACGCTGCGCCACTTCCTCGGGGGTGGGCTCGCGCCCGAGCTCCTGGAGGAGCTGGCGCTGTGCCCAGACCACCTTGTTGATGGTCTCGACCATGTGGACCGGGATGCGGATCGTACGCGCCTGGTCCGCGATGGCCCGCGTGATGGCCTGTCGGATCCACCACGTCGCGTAGGTCGAGAACTTGAACCCCTTTTCGTAGTCGAACTTGTCGACGGCACGCATGAGCCCCAGATTGCCTTCTTGGATGAGGTCCAAGAAGGCGAGGCCACGGTTCCGGTAACGCTTGGCGATGGACACCACGAGCCGGAGGTTGGCCTCGATCAACGCCTCCTTCGCCTGCTCCCCGCGCTGGACGGCGCGGCGCTCGCCGAATTGTTGGTCGGTCGAAAGGAGGGCGTCGGGCGGGCCGCCTTCGACCTCGGCCCCGGAGCTCGCGGCCAGCCGCGCGGCCGCCTCGTTGCCGGCCTCGATCCGGCGTGCCATCTCGACTTCGAGCTCCGCGCTCAGGAGGGGGACCTTGCCGATCTCCTTGAGGTAGGTGTGGACCGGGTCCTCGGCGCTGCCGTTGAAGTAGTCCGACCCGCCCGACCCCTCGGACGACACCCGCGGCCGCTTCGGGGGGCGCACGGGGCGTGCGGCGGCGCCCGCCACTTCGAAGCTGCGAACGGTCCCTTCGTCTTCGGGAGGTGTCCCGTTCGTGGTCATCCAGGCTCCGCCGTCCTCGTCCGAGGTTCGTCCCCTGCGGGACCTTCCGGTACTGCGCCGACTGCGCCGACTGCGCCGACTGCGCCTACCGCGCCGACCAACCACGCTACCAACCGGTCGGTGACTTCGCGGCAGCGAGCGGGATCGTCCAGATCCTCCATCCACCGACGGACGGCCGCGGTCTCCGCGGCGAGGTCCGCCAGCGCGATCTGTCCCGTGCGTGCTGCGGCCTGGTGTGCGAGCAGGGCTCTCCTGGCGGCCTCGCGGGCCATCTGCGCGAGCAGCGGGTTCGCCAGGTCCTCTTGTGGGTCGTCCGCCGCGGGCGGCTCCTCGACGGAGACCCGTCGCAGCAGGTCCGCAACGTCGTCGTCGGCGCCGTCCACTGCCGCCCGGACGCTGTCGGCGCCTGCCAGGGCGCAGAACGCGCGGCGCTGCAGGTCGTCGACGAACAGCACGTCCTCGAGCCTGTCGGCGACCAGGTCCGGACGGTGCACGGCGAGCCGCAACGCTTCGAGGCCCGGACGGTTCACCGGTCGCCGGGACGCCGTGGCTCCCGACGGTCTGCCGGGGCGAGGGGAGGCCCGTCCGTCGCGGGCGGTCGGCGGGTGGGCGGCACCGGTGGCCAGCTGGTGGCGAAGCATCTCCGGCTCGATGCGCGTCACGTCCGCGACGCGCATGACGTACTGGTCGCGCACGAGCGGGTCCGGGTGCTCCGCGACCGCTGCCAGCGCGGCCTGCGCCGCCTTGGCCCGGCTCTCCGGCGTCGAGAGCTCGTGGGCCGAGAGCACCCTGTCGACTCGGAACTGCAGGAACGGCACGGCCGACGCGATCGCCTGGCGCAGGGCGTCGGGATCGGACCGCGCGAGATCCGCCGGGTCGCCTCCACGCGGCAACGCCGCGACGCGAAGGTCGACGTCGTGTCGTCGCTCCCACTCGTAGACACGCGCCGTCGCCGACTGGCCGGCCTGGTCGGCGTCGTAGGCGAGCACGATGCGGCGTCCGAAGTTGTTCAGCAGGCGGAAGTGTTCCTCGGCGAGCGCGGTGCCGCACGTCGCGACCGCGCGCTCGACCCCGGCGGTGAAGCACCCGATCACGTCCGTGTAGCCCTCGCAGACGACGACCTCACCGGTGGCGATGACCTCCTGCTTCGCCCAGTTGAGCGCGTAGAGCGTGCGCCGCTTCGAATAGATCGCGGTCTCCGGCGAGTTCTTGTACTTGGGCTCTGGTCGCGGGGACGTGGCGCCGTCCGGTTCGCTCCGCGGCGAGCCCGGGAGGATCCGGCCTCCGATGGCGACCGCGCGGCCGGAGGGGTCGAAGATGGGGAACAGCACCCGGGCGCGGAATGCATCCTGCACCCTGCCGGTCCGGTTCACGAAGCCGAGCCCGCTGTCGATTGCCACCTGGGGCGAAAGCCCGAGCGCCGACACGAGCGCGTCCCAGCCGTCCGGCGCCCATCCCAGCTGGAAGCGTCGCACGACCGTCCCGTCGTAGCCGCGCGAGCGCAGGTAGTCGCGGGCGCGGCCGGCGTCCGGCGCGGACAGCAGTCGCTCGTGGTACCACGCCACCGCCTTGGCCATGGCGTCGAGCAGCTCGCTCCGGCGTTTGCGGTCTGCGGCTCCCTCCTCGGACTCGTGAAGGACGATCCCAGCCCGGTCCGCGAGAAAGCGGACCGCGTCGGCAAAGTCGAGGTGCTCGGTCGCCCGGACGAACGTGATCGCATCACCCGAGGACTGGCACCCGAAGCAGTAGTAGAAGCCCTCCTGGGCATTCACGCTGAACGACGGCGTCTTCTCGGTGTGGAAGGGGCAGAGTCCCACCCACCGGCGCCCCTGCTGCCGCAAGGCCGCGTGCTCGGAGACGAGGGCGACGATGTCGGTGGCGGCTCGGACCTGCGCCACCTCCTCGTCGGGGATCACGGAGCGGAGGGTACCGCCCTCGAGCGCCGCAACGACGGCCGCCGCCGGAACGCCCAGGTGCGCACGGCCCCGTCCGGGCCGGCGCAGCGGGACGTCAGCGCCGCTTGCCCCGGGTGCCGTTGGCCGCGCCCGGCCCGCGCCGGACGGCCTTCACAGACCGGGAGGCCCCGAGCTGCCGCCCCGATCCGGGTGCCTTGGCCGCCTTCTTCGACCTCGCCGGCGTCGACGACGAACGCGAGGAGGCCGCCGTCTTGCGCGCGCCTGGCGCCTTCGAGACGGCCCGTTGGCGCGCGCCTCGGGCGGTGCCGATCGGCGCCGACGCAGCCGCGGTGCGCCGAGCCCGTCGCTTCGGCGTCTCGCCGCTCCCGGCCGCGATGACGGCCTGCGCCGCAGCGAGGCGCGCGACCGGCACCCGGTACGGCGAGCAGCTCACGTAGTCCAGCCCGGCGTCGTAGAAGAAGAGGATCGACGCCGGATCGCCGCCGTGCTCGCCGCACACGCCCACCTTGAGGTCCTCCCTCGCCTCGCGGCCACGGCTGGTCGCGTCGCGGACGAGCTCGCCCACACCGTCGACGTCCACCGTCTCGAAGGGGTTGCGGGAGAGCAGGCCCTTGTCGAGGTACACCGACATCATCCGTCCCTCGACGTCGTCTCGACTGAACCCGAAGGTCATCTGGGTGAGGTCGTTGGTGCCGAAGGAGAAGAAGTCCGCGAACTCGGCGATCTCCCCCGCGCGCAGCGCCGCTCTCGGGGTCTCGATCATCGTGCCGATCTTCACGTCGATACCGGCGCCGTTGGACGACCCTCGCCCGCGGCGCGCCGGCGTGCGGCGGCCGTTCGTCGACGACGCCTCGTCGGCGGCCACCTCGGCGATGGCCTCCTCCACCCAGCGACGCGCGAGGGCGAGCTCCTCACGCGAGACGGTGAGGGGGATCATGATCTCGACGACCGGATGGCCACCTGCCGCGACGCGCTCGCGCGCCGCCTCCATCAACGCCCGCACCTGCATGGCGTAGAGCCCCGGCTTGATCATGCCGAGCCGCACGCCCCGCGTCCCGAGCATCGGGTTGGCCTCCTGCCACGACTTCGCCGCGTCGTAGAGCTTGCGCTCCTCGTCGCTGAGCCCCGACGTCGCTTCCTTGATGGCGAGCTCCTCGGTCGACGGGAGGAACTCGTGGAGCGGAGGGTCGAGGAGGCGCACGGTCACCGGCAGGCCGTCCATGGCGTCGAGAATCGCCACGAAGTCCTCGCGCTGGACCTCGCGCAGGTGCTCGAGCGCCTCGCGCTCCTCTTCCTCGCCGTCGGCGAGGATCATCTTGCGCACCACGGGGAGCCGTTCCTCGCCGAGGAACATGTGCTCGGTGCGGCACAGTCCGATGCCCTCGGCACCCAGGCGCCGCGCGTTGGCGGCGTCTTCGCCGGTGTCGGCGTTCGCCCGCACGCCGAGCTCGCCCTTGCGGATCTCGTCCGCCCACCCGAGCACGACGTCGAACTCGGCCGGCGGGGCGGCGGCCGTGAGCTCGACCTTGCCGGCGACGACCTCCCCGGTCGACCCGTCGATCGAGACCCAGTCCCCCTCGCTGAGCGTGACGCCGCCGGCGACGACGCTGTGCCGGGTGATCCGCAGCGCTTCGGCGCCGACCACGGCGGGCTTCCCCCAGCCGCGGGCGACGACCGCCGCGTGGCTGACCAAGCCGCCGCGCGCCGTCAGCACCCCGTCGGCGGCGAGCATCCCGTGCACGTCCTCGGGGGACGTCTCGTTGCGCACCAGCACGACGTGCTCCCCGCGGCCGGCGGCAGCCTGCGCGTCGTCCGCGCTGAAGTAGGCCCGCCCCACCGCGGCACCCGGCGACGCGGCCAGCCCCTTGGCGATGACGTCGTGGCCCTTCCCGGCGAACTGCGGGTGCAGCACCGCGGACAGGTGGTCCTCGGTGATCCGCGAGACCGCCTCGGCGCGACTCAGGCGGATCTTCGGCTCCTTGGTCATGTCCACCGCCATCTTCAGGGCCGCGCGGCCGGTCCGCTTCCCCACGCGGGTTTGGAGCATCCACAGCTTGCCCTGCTCGATGGTGAACTCCGTGTCGCACATGTCGCGGTAGTGGCGCTCCAGGCGCTCGAAGACGCCCATGAGCTCCCGGTAGACGGCGGGAAAGGTCCGCCGGAGCGCCGAGAGCGGCTCGGTGTTGCGGATGCCCGCGACGACGTCCTCGCCCTGTGCGTTCACGAGGAAGTCGCCGTAGATGCCCTGTGCCCCCGTCGCCGGGTCCCGGGTGAAGCCGACCCCGGTCCCGGAACGGTCGTCGCGGTTCCCGAAGACCATCGCCTGCACGTTGACCGCGGTGCCGAGCGTGTGGGGGATGTGCTCGCGCTCGCGGTAGGCGACGGCGCGCGGGCCGTTCCAGCTCGAGAAGACCGCCTCGATCGCCCCCCGGAGCTGGTCGGCCGGATCCTGGGGGAACGGCGCGCCGGAGCGGCGTTCGACGATCTGCTGGTAGGAGTCGACGAGGTACCGGAGGAGCTCGGTGGGCACCTTGGCGTCCGAGGTGGTCCCGGCGAGCTCCTTCGCCGCGTCGAAGAGCGCGTCGAACTCCTCCCCCGGGATGCCGAGCACGATGCGCCCGTACATGGCGACGAACCGGCGGTAGGAGTCGAAGGCGAAGCGCTCGTCGTCGGTCTGCTTCGCGAGGCCCTCGACCGACTGGTCGTTCAGCCCCAGGTTCAGCACCGTGTCCATCATCCCGGGCATCGAGAATTTGCCCCCCGAGCGGACCGACACGAGCAGCGGGTCGGCGGGGTCGCCGATCTCCTTGCCCATGGCCCGCTCCAGTCGCACTCTCGCCCTGGCGACCTCCGCGCCCAGGTTGTCGGGCCACCCGTGCTCCATGTAGGCACGGCACGCGTCCGTCGAGATCGTGAAGCCGGGCGGCACCGGGAGGTCGAGGACCGACGACATCTCCGCGAGGTTGGCGCCCTTCCCGCCGAGGAGGTCCTTCATCTCCATGGGCGGGCGGCGGTGCGAGTGGTCGAAGTCGAAGACGTACGGCATTTGGTCTCCTCACGCTGCGCGGGCGTCGCCGGCGTCGGGCCGTGGGGCGCACGGACGATTCCGGGGGATCCGTCCACCTTACGAGGTGCCCGGCCGGTCCTGCGACCGGCGGCGGCACCGTGCGGCGCCACGCCGCGTGAGCGGGCGGCCCCCTACCCCCCGACCGGCCGCGCCGACATGGTGATGAAGTCCCGGGCCCACGAGGGGTCGAAGAACGTCGCGGGACCCTGGACGGTCGACGAGACGAGCCTGCTCCCGTCCGCAGGGGCCGCAGGGGCCGCCGGTGTCGCCGGGTCGTAGGTCGCGAAGACCGTCCAGTACGGGTTGATGTCGAGCTGCATCCCCCGGACGACGCCGGCACGGACGAGGAGGTCCGCCAGCTGGAGCGGCGAGAGGGCGGGTCCGCACGTGTAGGCGAGCGCGCCGTCGGCCGTCACGCCGACGCCCGAGCGCCACTGGTGCTCGATCCCCGGGCCTGTGCACGAGGTCGCGCCGCAGGTGTTCCCCCATGACAGCCAGTCCGGACTCGACGCCTGGGCGGTGGGGCTGGCGCCGGCGACCAGTGGGACGAGGTTCTGGCGGACGCTCGCCACGTCGGCGGACATCGTGACTGTCTGTCCCCACGTCCCGACCGTCACCGACCCGTTCACGTCGATGACGAGCGACGCGGCGCCGGCGACAAGCGGGACGACGGCCCGTCCTGTCGTGTAGTAACCGCCGCCCGCTGTGGCCATCTTGAAGCCGCCGTTGAACGCGGCCACGAGCGACGTCGACTGTGCAGGCTGGATCGGCGCCGTGTAGGGGTACGGACCGCCGCCTGGACTGAGCGAGCCCGAGTAGAGCCTGGCGGAGAGCAGGCGCGTGTCCATCCAGGCGATCCCCGCCGGCTGTGTGCCACCGGGTGGGACGAGCGCCGTCTCGTAGACCGCCGGCAGCCCGTCGACGCGCCGGCCCGCGGGCGCCCAGGCTCCGGCGCCGGCGGTGGCCGGAGCTGTGGGGAAGGGAACGAGCTGCGCCGGCGGGGCGAGGCCCGGGGGCGCCGTCGTGGTCGTCGACGTCGAACCTGCGGCCGTGCCGGTTGGCGGCGGCGCCGAGGTGGCCGAGGGCGGCGCGGTCGAGGTCGCGGCCCCGGTCGCCTGTCCCGGCACGGTCCCGCCGCAGGCGGCGAGGAGGCTCGACAGGACGAGGAGCCCGACACCGAGCGCGGACGTCATCGCCCCCCGGTTCCCCGATCGCCCGCGAGAACGGGAAGACGGCACCGGCGGATCATGACATCGGCGCTCCGACTCAGGGGTCGCGCCCCTGTCTCCCCGTGCGCTGCCCCGTACCCGGGAGGGGTCAGTCCTCGCCGGTGCGGCTCCTGAGCTCCGCCACGAGCCCGTCGATCGGCACACGCACCTGGGTCGTGGTGTCGCGGTCCCGGACCGTGACGGCACGGTCGGTGAGGGAGTCGAAGTCCACCGTCACGCACCACGGCGTCCCGATCTCGTCGTGGCGCCGGTAGCGGCGTCCGATGCTCTGGGTGACGTCGTAGTCGCACATGACGTGCGGCTGCAGGAGTCCGAGCACCTCGCGCGAGATGGACTCGAGCTCCGCCTTCTTGGAGAGCGGCAGCACCGCGACCTGGTAGGGCGCGAGCCGGTGGTGGAGGTGGAGCACCGTGCGGGCCTCGCCGCCCACCTCGTCTTCGTCGTAGGCCGCGAGGAGGAAGGCCATCATCGTGCGGGTCACGCCCCCTGCCGGCTCGATGACGTGGGGGAAGTAGCGCTCGCCGGTCGCCTGGTCGAAGTAGTCCAGGTGCTCGCCCGACGCCTCGGCGTGGTGCCGGAGGTCGTAGTCGGTGCGGTTGGCGATCCCCTCGAGCTCGTCCCACCCCCACGGGAAGAGGAACTCCACGTCGGACGTCGCGCTCGAGTAGTGCGAGAGCTCGTCCGCGTCGTGCGGGCGCAGCCGCAGCTTCTCGGGGGGCATCCCGAGGTCGACGTACCACCGGTACCGCTCGTTGATCCAGTACTCGTGCCACTTGGGCCCCTCGTCGGGCGGGACGAAGTACTCCATCTCCATCTGCTCGAATTCGCGGGTCCGGAAGACGAAGTTCTGCGGGGTGATCTCGTTGCGGAAGGACTTGCCGACCTGCGCGATGCCGAACGGCGGGCGCTTGCGGGTGGTCTGCAGCACGTTCGCGAAGTTGACGAACATGCCCTGGGCGGTCTCGGGGCGAAGGTACGCCACCGCTCCCTCGTCCTCCACCGGACCGGCGTGCGTCTTGAACATGAGGTTGAACGGGCGCGCCTCGGTGAAATCGTCGGCGCCGCAGTTCGGGCACGGCCCGGTGAGCTTGTCGGCCCGCCAGCGGCTGTGGCACTTGCGGCAGTCCACGAGCGGGTCGGTGAAGTTCTGGAGGTGGCCGGACACCTCCCAGACCCTGGGCGGCGAGAGGATGGCGGCGTCGAGGCCGACCACGTCGTCACGCAGCTGGACCATCGAACGCCACCACGCGTTCTTCACGTTGCGCAGCATGTTGACGCCGAGCGGGCCGTAGTCGTAGGTGGAGCGGAAGCCGCCGTAGATGTCGGCGGACTGGAAGATGAACCCCCGGCGCTTGCAGAGGCTCACCACCTTCTCCATGAGGTCGTCGGGCGCCGTGAGGTCGTCGGGCGCCGTAGCGGGCGTGCCGGGGACCTCGGGCTCCGCAGTCATGGGAGGGCAGGATACCGGGCGCCGGCTGCGGTCCTCCCCGAGACGGGCTCGGCTGCAGGCGGTCGGGGCACCAGCATCGCGCTGACCGCGTTCGCCATGAGGCGACCGCGCACCGTGAGCACCGCGCGCCCGTCCCCTCGCGTGACGAGCCCGTCCAGCTCGGCGGCGTCCGGCAGCGCCCAGTCGGGCACGCCGTGGGGGGTACGCAGCGAGAGCATCAGCGCCTCGAGCTCGCGCTCGACGCCCTCGACCCGTTCTTCTCCCGCAACCGGCGACCGCCCGGCTTCGACGGCCGCGACGTAGCGGTCGGGCGTCCGCACGTTCCAGCGCCGCCGGCCCGCGCCCCCTTCGGAGCGATGGGAGTGGGCAGCGGACCCGATGCCGACGTAGTCACCCTGGCGCCAGTACAGCTGGTTGTGGCGGCACCCGTGCCCCGGCAGGGCCCAATTGGACACCTCCTCCCAGTGGTAGCCGGCGGCGGCGAGGGCAGCGTCGGCGAGCTCGTAGCGGGACGCTTGCACGTCCTCGTCGGGATGGCGTCGGGCGTCGCGCGAAAGGGGCGTCCCGGGCTCGACCGTGAGCGCGTACGCGCTGACGTGGCCGGGCGGACGCGGCAGGGAGAGGACGTCGGCGACGGTGCGCGCCCAGTCCTCGTCGGTCTCGGCCACGGCTCCGTAGATGAGGTCGACGTTCACGCGGTGGAACCCGGCGTCGACTGCCGCCTCGACGGCGCGGGGCACCGACTCGGGGTCGTGCCGGCGGCCGAGCGACGCGAGCACGTGAGGGGCCGTCGACTGGACGCCGAAGGACATCCGAGTGACGCCGGCCTCGCGATAGGCGCCGAGACGCTCGGTGGACGCGTCCTCTGGATTGCACTCCACGGTGACCTCGGCGCCGGCCGCGAGTGGGACGGCGTCGAGGACGGAGACGAGCCAGGGCGCAGGCAGCCGCGACGGCGTGCCGCCGCCGAAGAACACACTCGTGGCCTCGGTCAGGTCGCCTGCGTCCACCGCATGGCGCGCCTCGGCGACGCAGGCGGCGACGTAGCGCGCCATCAGCGTGTCGCGGTCGGTGTACGTCGCGAACGCGCAGTAGTCGCAGCGGTGCCGGCAGAACGGCACGTGGACGTAGACGCCGAGCTCGGTCACCAGGTGATGGACGCCGCGGTGTGCACCGCCCGGAGGCGGCGGTCGATGTGCGCCTCCATCGCCTCGGTGGCGAGGCTCGTCACCTCGGCGGCACAGGCGGGGCGCGGGGAGGCGAGCACCCGGGCGAGTGCCCCGCCCAGGACCGCACGGACGACATCCAGCGCCTCGGCGCTCACCGCCCGTCCCCGCCGGCACGCCGTGCACAGGGTCCCCCCCTCGGTGAGGTCGAAGGCGACCAGCTCGACCTCACCGTCGGGACGCCCGCACGCCGCGCAGGCATGCAGGATCGGCTCGGTCCCCTCGTGGGCGAGGACCTTCAAGAAGAACGCCGGCACGACCATCGACGGATCGGTACGCCCGTCGGCCAGCGCACGCAAGGCGCCGACGAGCATCCGGTACAGCCCGGGGTCGGCGTGGCCCTCGAGCGCCAGTTGGTCGACGACCTCGAGCATCGACAGCCCGCCTGCGACACGGTCGAGGTCGTCGCGCAAGGCCGGGAAGTGGTCGACGACCTCGGCCTGGTTCACGACGGCGAGATCGCCCCTCCCCTGCCACAGGAGCAGGGTGACGTGGCTCAGCGGCTCGAGGCGCGCCCCCCATTTGCTCGTCGTCTTGCGCACCCCCTTGGCGACCGCGCGCACCTTCCCGTGTCCCTCGGTGACCAGCACGACGATCCGATCCGCCTCGCCGAGCCGGTACGTGCGGAGCACCACCCCCGCGTCGCGAACGAGCGTCACGGCGCGGGTTCGTCGTCGGGACCTGCGTGGCGTACCTCGGACTCCGCGGCCGGGTCCTGGCCCTGGGGGACCCGGACCGCGCCCCGGCCGTAGTGGCCGGACCGTCCGGCAAGCAGGTTGCCGCCGCCGACGAGCACCACGAGGGCAACGAGGCTGATGAGGCCTTCTCGCGCCGCGCCGAACCCGGACGCGGCCAACCAGCTGACGAAGGCCAGCAGCGCGACGCCCCCGACGACGGCGATCTTCGTGAACGTCATCGGGACGCCACCAGGCCACCGTAGCGGCGGTCCCGCCGCTGGTACTCGGCGACTGCCGCGTGGAATTGCGCGGCGCCCAGGTCGGGCCAGTGGTCCTCCAGGACCACGATCTCGCTGTACTTCACCTGCCACACCAGGAGATCGGGAACCCGCCTGTCGCCCCCCGTCAGCACCAGCAGGTCGACGTCGGGGACCCCGAGCGCTTCGGAGATGGCGGCCTCGTCCACGTCCTTGGGGCGCAGCCCTCGCGCCGCGAGCACGCGCACGGCCTTCACGAGGTCGCGGCGACCGGACCGCTCGTCGGCCAGGAGCACCGACAGCGCAGGGGCGACGACCTCGACGAGATCGCGCGGTCGGGGTGTGCCGTCAGCGTGCGGCGGCATGCAGGCCACCGCCACGCCGCGCGCCGCGAGCTCGTGGGCGTGCGCCCGCAGGGCCCGCCCCCCAGAGGGCTCCTGGACGGTGATCCGCGAGATCCCGAGCCCCCTAGCGGCTTCGACCAGCGCCAGAAGGGCGCGGTCTTCGCGATCGGCTCCGGGGACCGCGCCTCCCGCCAACCCAGCGACCCACGCGACGTGACCCGGGAGGGGTCCACCACCTGGGCCGGTGGGCACGCTCGTCACGAAGAGAAGCTACCGCCCACCTCGGCCGGACCCCCGTCACCGCACCCGCCTCGTGCCGGGCGACGGCCGGTAACCTCACGGCAGGTGCCCGGACCATCTCGGGTCTGCGGCTCTGTCGAGGAGGAACGGCCATGGGTGCGCCGGAGGTGGAGCTGAGCGACGACGAATGGCGGGAGAGGCTCTCGCCCGACCAGTACGAGGTGCTCCGCAATCGCGCCACCGAGCCGGCGTGGTCAGGCATGTACCTGCACGTCGACGGGCAGGGGGCCTTCCACTGCGCCGGTTGTGACGCGCCCCTCTTCTCGACCGACGCGAAGTTCGACTCGGGGTCCGGATGGCCGAGCTTCGACCGGGCGGTCGCCGCGGGCACCGTCGAGGAGCGCACCGACCACAGCCACGGCATGGCGCGGACCGAGATCGTGTGCGCGCGCTGTGGTGGCCACCTCGGGCACATCTTCCCCGACGGTCCCACGGAGACCG
Source organism: Acidimicrobiales bacterium (assembly GCA_035534455.1). Taxonomy (GTDB): domain Bacteria; phylum Actinomycetota; class Acidimicrobiia; order Acidimicrobiales; family RAAP-2; genus JAJYVT01. The sequence goes on along the minus strand of DATLRV010000007.1, from coordinate 154,400 downwards.
GTCTCCGCTACTGCGTCAACTCCCTGGCCATCGAATTCGAGCCCACCGCCGACTGACCCGGCCCGCCGCGCCGGCGTTGCCGTCAGGCGAGCCCGGACTCGACAAGGTCGAAGGCCGCCGCCACCTGAGCCGCTTCGTGGAGCTGACCCGCGCGGCGCAGCGCCTGCTCGGCCCGTGCGAGCGTGTCGCACAGGCCGAAGACGTCGGCCTTGGCGTAGCTGGCCCGGGCACGGATCCGGAGCCGCACCGGGACAAGCAGGCGAGCATCGCCCCGCACGCGGTCACCGCGACCGGTGCCGGCACCGGCCAGGAGCCGTCCGGCACGATGACGGGGAGCCAGAGCATCGTTCATGCGTCCGCCGTGTCGAGCACGGCGGGCTCGGTGGTCCGCTCGGCGCGCTCGGCGCGGTGCACCTCGGCGGTCGCGTACCGCAGGGACGGTCCGATGTCGTCCGCCACGATCTCGACCTTGGTGCGGCGCTCGCCGAGGTCCGTCTCCCAGCTCCGCTGCTCGAGCCTGCCCGTGACCATCACGCGCATGCCCTTCACGAGGCTCATCGCCGCGTGCTCGGCCAGCTCCCGCCAGCAGACCACGTCGAAGAAGGACGTCGACTCCTCCCATTCGTGGGTCTCTCGGTCCTGCCACCTGCGGTTCACGGCGATGCCCAGGAGCGCGCTCGCCTGTCCGTCGCGCGTGTAGCGGATCTCGGGGTCGCGGGTCAGGTTGCCCGTGACCGTGCTGTGGGTGCTCATCGTCGGCTCCTTCTCGAAGAGCCGGACGGTCGTCCGGCTCACGCAAGGGTGCGCCCCGACGTTCGCGAGCGGCTTGGCGGCGTACCTTGCCGACGGTTCGCCCGCCGAGTGCATCTGCCCCGACGGCTCCCCGTCGAGGTCGTGCGCGGCGAGCGGCGGACGGCGGCGAGCGCGTCAGACGTCGAGGAACCGGCTGATCGCGAGCGCGGAGCCGCCCGTGCCGATGAGCACGCCGATGAGGACGACCACCACGTCGGTCGCGAACACCTCCCAGCCGGTCATGCGCATCTGCGCGAGGACCGACCCCGATGTCCCCGAGCCGATCCGGTCCAGGACCACGTGCAAGCCGTAGACGACGCCCGCCGCGACCCCCGAGCCGAGCAGGCCCTGGACGAGCCCTTCGGACATGAAGGGGAGACGGATGAACCAGTTCGTCGCACCGACCAGCTTCATCACCGACACTTCCCGTCGGCGGGCGAAGATCGCCATCCGGATCGTGTTCAAGATGAGCACTGCGGCCGAGATCAGCAGCACGAGCGCGACGAGCAGGAAGACCCACTGGAGGATGTTGATGACGTGCTGCTCGGTGCGGATCTGGTGCAGCGGGGCGGTGACCCGCATGACACCCGGCTGACCGTGGAACTTGTGGATCACGGCGGACGCATCTTGCGGGTGCGCCGGGGTGCACCGCCACGAGGTGGGCGTCTGCTTCGGGGTGACGCCGGACTCCACGTACACTGTGCCGACCAGCCGCTTCGCCTCGGTGTAGTCGTACTGGTGCGAGCGGAACACGCAGTGGTCGACGTAGGAAAGGCCCGCGAGCTGCTTGCCGACGGCGTGGATCTCGCTCGAGGTCGCGGCCGGCTTCATCCACACCATGACCTCGGTGCCGCGCTGCCATTCGGCCTCGGCGCGTGAGGCTCCCTGCTTGAGCAACAGCGCCGCGCCGACGAGCGACAGCGACACCGCGACCGTGAGGACCGCGGCGATCGTCATCAGCCGGTTGCGCCAGAGGTTCGAGGCCGTCTCCCTCGCGACGTACTGGGTGGAGACGGGCATCAGCCTTGCTCCGTGCCGCGTCCCCGGACGCGCCCGCCCCCGACGGCTGCCACGCGACCGCTCGGCGGTCCCGCGGCTGCCGCGGCGGCCGCTGCCGCGACGGTCGCGGCCGCGCTGCCTTCGATGCCGTAGACGCCACGAGCCTGGTCGCGGACCACGGTGCCGTGGTCGAGCTCGATCACCCGTCGGCGCATCCAGTTCACGAGCACCTCGTCGTGGGTGGCCACGATGACGGTCGTCCCGGTCCGGTTGATGCGGTCGAGCAGCTGCATGATGCCCTGACTCGTGGTGGGGTCGAGGTTCCCGGTCGGCTCGTCGGCGAGGAGGATCAACGGGCGGTTGACGAACGCTCGGGCGACGGCCACCCGCTGCTGCTCCCCCCCGGAGAGCTCCCCCGGGAGGTTGTCCCGCTTCTTGCCGAGCCCGACCAGGTCGAGCACCTGGGGAACCTGATTGGAGACGACGTGCTTGGGCCGGCCAATCACCTCGAGGGCGAACGCCACGTTCTCGAAGACGGTCTTGTTCGGGAGCAGGCGGAAATCCTGGAATACGCAACCGATGTTTCGCCGAAGGTAGGGCACCCGCCATTTCGGAAGGTGCACGATGTCGCGGCCCGCTTCCCAGATGCGTCCGGAGTCCGGAAGCTCTTCGCGCAATAGGAGCCGGATCAGAGAGGTCTTTCCGGAGCCCGACGCCCCGACGAGGAAGACGAACTCCCCCTTCTCGATGTCGACGGACACGTCGCGCAACGCGACGGTGCCGTTCTTGTAGGTCTTGGTGACGTTCTGGAATCGGATCATTTGGGGAATATCTCCGTCCGGCAATGTGGTGGCGTAAGGGCGCCGATCAGCGGCAACGCCGTGGGACGTGGGATCGTCGAGAGCCTATCGATCCATACCGGGGCGGTCACATGTTTTGCCAAAAATCCGCCCTGACCAGCACTCGCGCACCTACGCGCCACGGAGCCGCCGCAGCTCCGCCTCCATGAACGCGTCCAGGTCGCCGTCGAGCACGGCGTCCACGTTGCCGGTCTCGACGCCGGTGCGCAGGTCCTTCACAAGCTGGTAGGGAGCGAGCACGTAGGAGCGGATCTGGCTTCCCCAGGCGTTCTCGGTCCGTTCGCCGCCGAGTGACTCGAGCTCGGCCTGACGCTCGGCCCTGGCCTTCTCCGCGAGCTTCGCCGCGAGGATCTGGAGGGCCTTCGCCTTGTTCTGGTGCTGGCTGCGTTCGTTCTGGACGGCCACCACGACCCCGCTCGGCAGGTGCGTCAGCCGGACCGCGGAGTCCGTCTTGTTCACGTGCTGGCCGCCGGCTCCCGAGGACCGGTAGGTGTCGACGCGCAGGTCCTTCTCGTCGATCTCCACCTCCGACACGTCCTCGAGCGACGGCACCACGTCGAGGGAGGCGAAGCTCGTCTGGCGGCGGTGCTGGGAGTCGAACGGCGACATGCGCACGAGACGGTGCACGCCGCGCTCGGTGGCGAGGAGACCGTACGCGTGGCGGCCCCGCACGATGAACGTGGCGGAGAGCAGCCCGGCCTCCTGTCCTGGCGTGGCCTCGTCCACCTCCACGCCGAGCCCGCGGCGCTCCGCCCACCGCTGGTACATGCGCAGGAGCATCTCGGTCCAGTCTTGGGCGTCGGTGCCGCCCGCGCCGGCGTGGACCTCACAGATCGCATCCCGGTCGTCGTACTCGCCCGAGAAGAGCGACTCGAGCTCGAGCTGGCCGACGCGGGTCATGAGCCCCTCGACGGTCGTCACGAGCTCCTTTGCGAGCGACTCGTCGGGGGCACCGCCCTCCTCGGACTCCTCGACCAGCTCGGCGAGCACCCGGGCGTCCTCGACCGCCGCCGCGAGCGTGTCGAAGCGCTCGAGGGTGTCGGTGACCCGGCCGAGCTCGGTGGTCACCGTCCGTGCCCGCTCGGGGTCGTCCCACAGGTCCGCCGCGCCCGCCTCCGCCAGGAGGTCGGCGTGCCGCGTGCGGGTCGCATCGATACCGAGGTACTCCTTCGCCTCCGCCACCCGCGCCGCGAGGGCCTCGATCTCGGCGGCGAGGTCCCGCCCCTCAGGCGGCGCCATGGCAGAACTTGTACTTCTTGCCGCTCCCGCAATAGCACGGGTCGTTGCGACCGATCTTGGGAGCCTGGCCGCCGGTGCCGCCGTCGCGCAACGGGTGCCCGCGCTCGGACGCGGGCCGCTGGGGCCCGGTCACCGCACCACCCGACGGCGCCTGGCCGGCCGCGGCGCGGGCCGCCCCGTCCGGGGCCTGCGCCGGCGCGGGGCGGCGCACCGGGCCGGCCGTGCCGCGCGGCCCGTCTGCGCGGCCCGCCGGCGCGGCCCGCCGTTCCGCCGCCTCGAAGGCGGCCACGTCCACGCCCTGGTCCGCCAGCAGCTTCGAGGCGAGCGCCACGGTCCCGGCGACGGGATCGTCCGCCGCCTCGTAGACGGCGCGGCCAAGGTCCGGCTCGGAGGCAGGCTCGGCGACGGCCTCCACGTGCAGCACGAAGCGCAGGTAGTCGTCTTCGATCGCGTCCATGAGCTGGCCGAACATCTCGAACCCTTCCCGCTGCCAGGCGACGAGCGGGTCCTGCTGCCCCATCGCCCGCAGGTTGATGCCCTCGCGCAGATAGTCCATCTCGGCGAGGTGCTCGCGCCATCGGCGGTCGATCACGTGGAGCATGACTTCGCGCTCCACCTCGCGCGCCTGCTCGGCGCCGCCCGGCAGGGATGCCGAGTGCTGCTCGTAGTACTCGAGCGCCTCGGCGACCACGCTCTCGGTGACCTGGGCCGCGCTCGCCCCCTCCATCAGGTCGTCGACCGTGAACTCGGTCGGGTAGTACTGCGCGAGCTCCTTCACGAGCAGCTCGAGGTCCCACTCCTCGGGGTAGTCGCTCGGGCACGCGGCCTGCACCAGCCCCTCGACCGTCGCGACGAGCAGCTCCTTCGTGTGCTCCTCGAGGTCCTCGCCGTCGATCACCTGCAGGCGGCGTGCGTAGACCACTTTGCGCTGCTCGTTCATGACCTCGTCGTACTTGAGGACCTCCTTGCGGATCTCGGAGTTCCTGCCCTCGACGGTGGACTGTGCACGCTCGATGGCCTTCGTGACCATCTTCGCCTCGATCGGCATGTCCTCGGGGAGCGTCCTACCCATCACCCAGCTCATCGCGCCGGTGGCGAACAGCCGCATGAGGTCGTCCTCGAGCGAGAGGTAGAAGCGGCTCTCGCCGGGGTCCCCCTGCCGCCCCGAGCGGCCGCGCAACTGGTTGTCGATCCGCCGGCTCTCGTGGCGCTCGCTGCCGAGCACGTAAAGACCGCCCGCGTCGCGCACCTTGGCCGCGTCGGCGGTGCAGACCGACGCGACCTCGGCGAGCACCCGGGCGTAGGCCTCCCGCCCCTCGTCGATCTCGAGGTCGAGGTCGAGGTCGTCCGCGGCGGCCTGGTGCGCGGCAAGCAGCTCGGGGTTGCCGCCGAGGATGATGTCGACGCCGCGGCCGGCCATGTTCGTCGCGACGGTCACCGAGCCCGGCCTGCCCGCCTGGGCGACGACTTCGGCTTCACGGAAGTGCTGCTTCGCGTTCAGGACGTTGTGCGGGATGCCGCGCTTCTCCAAGAGGCGCGAGAGCACCTCGGACTTGACCACCGACGCGGTGCCGACCAGCACCGGCTGGCCCCGCTCGTAGCGTTCCACGATGTCCTCGACCACCGCGTTGAACTTGGCGCTCTCGGTCTTGAAGATGAGGTCCGGCTCGTCGACGCGCACCATGGGCTTGTTCGTCGGGATCGGGACGACGGGGAGGTTGTACGTGTTGGCGAATTCGGCAGCCTCGGTCTCGGCGGTCCCGGTCATGCCCGAGAGCTTCTCGTAGAGACGGAAGTAGTTCTGGAGCGTGACGGTCGCCCAGGTGTGGTTCTCCTCCTTGATCCGCACCCGCTCTTTGGCCTCGACGGCCTGGTGGAGGCCGTCGGACCAGCGGCGGCCCTCGAGCGTGCGCCCCGTGAACTCGTCGACGATCTTCACCTCGCCCTGGTCGACCAGGTACTCCTTGTCGCGGTGGTACAGCTCCTTCGCCTCGAGCGCCTTGATGAGCTGGTGCACGTAGTTGACCGAGACGGCGTCGTAGAGGTTCTCGATCCCGATCGCGCGCTCCACCTTCTCGATGCCCGGCTCGAGGGGGACGACGTGGCGCTTCTCCTCGTCGACCTCGTAGTCGGCGTCGCGCTCGAGGGTCCTGGCGATGCTCGCGAACTGGTAGTAGAGGCGGGCCGCCTCGTCGGCCGGGCCCGAGATGATGAGCGGCGTCCGCGCCTCGTCGATCAGGATGGAGTCGACCTCGTCGACGATCGCGAACTCGTGGCCCCGCTGGACCATTGTCTCGCGCAAGATCTGCATGTTGTCGCGCAGGTAGTCGAAGCCGAATTCCGTGTTGGTCCCGTAGGTGACGTCGGAGTGGTACGCCCCGCGCTTCTCCTTGGGGTCGGAGACGTCCGGGCCGACCCTCCCGACCGTGAGACCCATCCAGCGGTACACGCGCCCCATCCACTCCGCGTCGCGGGTCGCCAGGTAGTCGTTCACGGTGACGACGTGGACGCCGCGCCCGGCAAGGGCGTTCAGGTACACCGGGAGCGTCGAGACGAGCGTCTTGCCCTCACCGGTCTTCATCTCGGCGATCCACCCGAAGTGGAGGGCCATCCCACCCATGAGCTGGACGTCGAAGTGCCGCTGCCCGAGGACCCGCCACGACGCCTCACGGATGACGGCGAAGGCCTCCACCAGGAGGTCGTCGAGTGTCTCCCCCTCGTCGAGGCGGGCGCGGAACTCGACCGTCTTGTGCTTGAGCTCGTCGTCGGAGAGCGCCTCGAGCTGGGGCTCGAGCTCGTTGACGAGCGGCACGAGCTCGGCGAGACGGCGGACCTTCTTCCCCTCGCCGGCGCGCAGGACCTTGGTGAACACGGACATGGCCTGTGAATGCTACCGGTCGCAACCCGGCGGGAACCGGACAGCGGTGGGCTGCGTGCGGCTGACCTGGTCTTTGGCCCCACACTCGCCTGCTGCAGGGGTGGCGGCCCGGCACCGGCGGCCTCTCGGCCCTACGGCGCCGTCAACGGCACGCATCCCCCCGTCGCCGCCCTCCCCCGCGGACCGGGGGAACGGGGCGGGCAGGGCTTACTCCTAAGCCGCACCATGCTCGGCAACCACGAGTTGCCTTACGTGGGTCGTTTCGCCTGCGACTGGCATCGACTTGCAACCACAGACCCGCACGCAGCCCATATCGATCCTACGGCCCGGCGGGCCGGTCCCGCCGGCGGCGGACCGCCTCGTCGGCGAGCGACATCCCGAGGCGAACGCCGAGCACCGCGGCGGCCGCAGGCAGGGCGAGACGCTCCACGCCCCGCGCACGGCGGGCCTCGAAGCGGAGCGCCGAGCGGTGGTGCGCGACCAGCATCCGGTAGGGATGGTGGCGGCGCGAGACGCCGTGCACGTGGGTGACCTCGGCGTGCGGCTCGACGCCCACGCCCCAACCCGCCTCGTGCGCCCGCCAGCACAGGTCGATGTCCTCGGCGAACATGAAGTAGGCCTCGTCGAAGCCGCCGAGCTCCTCGAGCGCGGTCCGGCGCGCGCAGAAGCAGGCGCCCGAGACCCAGTCGACCGCGCGCGCGTCGTCGCCGACCTCCTCGCGGTACCGACGGCTGAACCGGTTGTCGGGGCGCACGAGCGCGAGGAGCGCGTGACCGGCCGCATCGAGCATCGAAGGGAAGCGACGCACCGAGGGGTACTCCACGCCGGACGGGTCCACGATGCGGGGCCCGACGATCGCCCAGTCCCGGTGCGCGTCGAGCGCGGCCACGAGACGGTCGACCGCGCCGGGATGGACACGCAGGTCGGGATTGCAGACGAGCACGTACTCCGAGTCGCCACTCGAGGCGACCCCGCGGTTGGCCCCGGCGCCGTACCCGAGGTTCCGCCCCGGGACGACCAGCGGCACCGTCAACCCCTCGAGCGCGGGCCGGGCGCGCCGCGGATCGCCGTTCTCGACGACGACGACCTGGCGGACCCCCTCGTCGAGGAGCGAGCGCACGCACGCGCCGAGAACCTCACCGGCGTCGTAGTCGACGACGACGGCGGCGACCCGGGATGCCGCGGGCCCGACGGGCCGCCCCACGAGGCCGGACACCGTCACGCAACGACGTCCACGAGCCTGGCGAGGCCGTCCTGCCACTCCGGGAGGAGCGGCAGGCCGCCGAGGCGCAGCGCCGCGTTGTCGAGCACGGAGTTCTTGGGGCGCGGCGCGGGGCGCGGCGGGTCGAGGTCCGCGGTCGAGATCGCATCGACGCGGCCCGGGTCGTGCCCCGCCGCCGTCAGGACGGCCCGCACGAAGCCGAACCAGCTGGTCGTTCCGGAATTCGTGACGTGGTAGATGCCCGGTCTGCGGTCGAGACCGAGCGTGACGATCGCCGCCGCGAGATCGGCGGTGAACGTCGGAGAGCCGACCTGGTCGTCCACGAAGCGGAGCGGGCCGTCGCCGGCGGCGAGGCGCAGTGCCGTCCTCACCATGTTGGCGCCGGACGCGCCGCAGACCCACGAGGTCCGCACGATCGTCGCGGCCGGAGGGCACTCCCGCTCGCCGCCGAGCTTGCTCCGCCCGTAGACCGAGAGCGGGTTCGGACGGTCCCACTCGACGTACGGGCGCGGGGAGGACCCGTCGAAGACGTAGTCGGTCGACACGTACACGAGGTGGGCGCCCACGATGCTCGCGGCCTCGGCGACGTGGCGGGTGCCGAGCGCGTTCACCCGGAAGGCCCGGTCGGGATCGCCCTCGCAGGCGTCGACCGCGGTCCACGCGCCGGCGTGCACCACGACGTCGGGCCGGAGGGCGAGGACCGCCTCCAAGACCGCGCCGCGGTCCTCGACCGCGAGGGACGCGCGGTCCGCAGCCGTGACGTCCACGCCGGTCCCGGGTCCCTCGGGTCCGAGCAACGCCCGGCGGCGGCCGCCGGGGGGCACCGCGCCGGAGAGGGCGAGCACCACGTCGCTCCCGAGTTGTCCCCCCGCCCCGGTGACGAGGACCCGCACGCTCATCGCGTCCAGGCGGTCTCGACAACCGGGGCGCGACCGCGCAGCGGTTCCCACCATGCGCGGTTCGCCGCGTACCAGGCCACGGTCTCGGCGACACCGTCGTCGAAGCCCACGAGGGGGCGCCAAGCGAGCTCGTTGCGGATCTTGGTCGTGTCGAGCAGGTACCGCCGGTCGTGCCCCGGCCGGTCGGGCACGATCTCCTTCAATGACGCGGGCTTGCCGAGGCAGCCGAGGACGGCGTCGGCGATCTGCTCGATGCTCGCCTCCACACCGCTGCCGACGTGGTAGGTCTCCCCCACCCGGCCACGGTCGAGGACCGCGTCGATCGCCCGGCAGTGGTCGGAGACGTGGAGCCACTCCCTGCGGTTCTGCGTGGACTCGTAGAGCGGCAGGGGCTGGTCGTCGAGCGCCCTCGTGGTGAACAGGGGGACCACCTTCTCGGGGAACTGGAAGGGGCCGTAGTTGTTCGAGCAGTTCGTGATGGTCACCGGCAGCCCGTAGGTCTCGGCGTACGCCCGCACGGCGTGGTCGGCGCCCGCCTTGGACGCGTTGTAGGGCGTCCGCGGCCGGTACGGGCTCTCCTCGCTGAAGCGCTCGTCGGTGTCGAGGGCGAGGTCGCCGTAGACCTCGCAGGTCGAGATGTGGTGGAACCTCGCGACGCCGTGGCGGCGTGCGGCCTCCAACATCGTCTGGGTCCCGAGGACGTTCGTGCGGAAGAAGAGCCCGGGTTCGAGGACCGCGAGCGAGTTGTGCGACTCGGCGGCGAAGTGGACGACCGTGTCGATCTCCTCGCGGCCGAGCGTCGCCGTGGCGAGCTCGAGGTCGCAGACGTCCCCGTGCACGAAGCCGACGTCCATGCCCTCGAGGTTGGACCGTGTGCCGGCGTAGGTCAGCGCGTCGTAGGCGACCACGCGGTCCCCCGGGTGCTCCGCTGCCCAGTAGCGGACGAAGTTCGAGCCGATGAAACCGGCGCCGCCGGTCACGAGAAGGCGCATGACCTCGGGCAGCCTATCCGGGCGCTCCGGCAGCCGGCCGGAGGTGGACGACGTCGCCCGCGGCGACCGCGACGTCGCCGGACGCCGTCACCACGAGGAGTCTCCCGTCGTCGCCGAGGGCCGCCGCACGCCCCACGAGCGTCTCCCCGCTCGCCGTCTCGACCCGCACCCGGCGCCCGAGGGTCGCGCACCGGCCGCGCAATTCGGCCACCGTCGACAGGCGTCCCGCGTCGGTGTCGAGCGCGCCGGCGCGCGTCCCCAGGCCGTCGAGCACCGCCGCGAGCAGCTCGGCGCGGCCGACCGGCAGGGTCGCGTGGGCGGAGAGCGACGTCCCCCCGTCCCCCGGCGGACCGCCCCAGTCGAGGTTGCAGCCCACGCCGACGACCACGGCGATGCTCCCTGCACGCCCCCCGGGCGCCCCGGCGTCGGACTCGGCGAGCAGGCCGGCGACCTTCTCGTCCCCGAAGAGGAGGTCGTTGGGCCACTTGACCGCAGGCTCGGCGCCTGCGACCTCGCGGCACGCGTCCGAGACGGCGAGCGCGACCGCCGCCGTGCACGCGAAGAGGGCGCTCGGCGGTGCGACCGGGCGGAGGAGCACCGAGACGAGGAGGGCCCGCCCCGCGGGCGCCTCCCAACGGCGGCCCATCCGGCCACGGCCCGCGCTCTGGTGGTCGGCCAACGCGACCAGGCCTGCAGGGGCACCCTCGCGCGCCCGGGAGAGCAGCCAGTCGTTGGTCGACGGCAGGCTGGCGAACCGGCGCACGTCCCAGCCAGCCGCCGTCATGGCGGCAACCCTATGCGGCGTGCAAGTGTTGACCCGTGCTCGACAAGGTGCTCGTCGCCAACCGCGGGGAGATCGCCGTCCGGGTGCTGCGCACCTGCCGGGAGATGGGCATCGCGACGGTCGCGGTCTACTCGGAGCTCGATCGCGAGGCGATGCACGTACGGATGGCCGACGAGGCGTACGCACTCGGCGGGCAGACCGCCGCCGAGAGCTACCTCAACACCGAGGCGATCCTGGACGCGCTGGGAAAGAGCGGTGCCGACGCCGTCCACCCCGGATACGGGTTCTTCTCCGAGAACGCCGACTTCGCGCGGGCGGTCACCTCCCTCGGCGTCACCTTCGTCGGGCCGCCTCCGGAGGCCATGGAGGTGATGGGCGACAAGATCAGCTCGCGCCTGGCGGCCGACCGTGCGGGCGTCGCCGGCGTCCCGGGGCGCTCGGAGCCGATCTCGGGACCAGACGAGGTCGTCGAGTTTGCCTCGACCCACGGGTGGCCGGTGGCGATCAAAGCCGCGTTCGGCGGAGGCGGTCGCGGCATGAAGGTCGTCCGGGCCCCCGAAGAGGCGGCCGACGCGGTCGAGTCCGCCCAGCGCGAGGCCCAGGCCTACTTCGGCCGGCCCGAGGTCTATCTCGAGCGCTACCTCGCCTGGCCGCGCCACGTCGAGATGCAGGTGCTCGCGGACGCGCACGGCCACGTCCTGTGGCTCGGTGAGCGCGACTGCTCCGCGCAGCGCCGTCACCAGAAGCTCATCGAGGAGTCCCCGGCGCCCGACTTCCCCGACGAGATCCGCCGCGCGATGGGCGCCGCCGCAGTGAAGGTCTCCGCAGCGTGCGGCTACGTGAACGCGGGGACGGTCGAGTTCCTCTACCAGGACGGCGAGTTCTTCTTCCTCGAGATGAACACGCGTCTCCAGGTCGAGCACCCGGTGACCGAGCTCGTGACCGGTCTCGACCTCGTGGCGTGGCAGCTGCGGATCGCGGCGGGGGAACCCCTCGGGTTCGGGCAGGACGACATCGAACGCCGCGGCCATGCGATCGAGGTCCGGATCAACGCCGAGGATCCCGCGGGGGGCCGCTTCTCCCCGTCACCGGGGACGATCACGGGCTTCGACGCGCCCGCAGGACCGGGCGTGCGGCTCGACGCCGGCTACGCGGCCGGTGACACGGTGAGCCAGTATTACGACAACCTGGTGGCCAAGCTGGTCGTGTGGGCGGAAGACCGCGAGTCCGCTCGCCGGCGCATGCTGCGCGCCCTCGAGGAGACGAGGATCACCGGCATCGCGACGACCATCCCCGCCGACGTCGCCATCCTCTCGCACCCGGACTTCGCCGCCGCACGCCATTCCACCAATTGGGTCGAGGAACGACTCGACCTCTCGCTGGTCGAGGCGGGGCCCGCCGGTTCACCGTCGACGGGACCCGGCGAGGAGCTCGAGTCCCGCCACGTCACCGCCGAGGTCGACGGTCGCAGGTACCGGTTGACGCTCTGGGTCCCCGCCGGGACGGCCGGTACGGCGGTCGCGGGCGCCGGCACCGCCCGCGGTGCCGAGGCGCGGACTCCGGCGCGCCCGCGCCACGCGGCCCACGCCTCGAGCGCCGGCTCGGGCTCCGGCGCGGTCACGGTCCCGATGCAGGGCACGATCGTGAAGGTGCTCGTCGCTCCCGGCGACAGCGTGGAGGCCGGGCAGACGATCTGCATCCTCGAGGCCATGAAGATGGAGAACGCCATCAACGCCGAGCGCGACGGCGTGGTGTCGGAGGTTCGCGTCGCGGCCGGGGACTCGGTCGGCGGCGGGGACGTGGTGGCGGTCATCGAGTAGACGTGGTCGACGCCAAGCAGCACGCAGCTTCGGTGGTCGACCGGCGCCTCGGCGACCTGGTCCGGCTCAGCCACGATCTTCACGCGCACCCCGAGACCTCGTTCGCCGAGCACCGGTCGGCCGCAGCGGTCGCCGGCATGCTCGAGGGCTTCGACGTCACGCCGGGCGTCTGCGGGATGCCGACCGCGTTCAGCGCCCGAGCCGGCTCGGGCCCCCTCGTGGTGGCGGTCTGCGCCGAGTACGACGCGCTCCCCGACGTCGGCCACGCCTGCGGCCACAACGTGATCGCCGCCGCCGCGGTGGGCGCCGGGCTCGCGCTCGCGGAGGTCGCCGACGACGTCGGGCTCACCGTCCTCGTCCTCGGGACGCCCGCGGAGGAGGGCGGTGGGGGCAAGGTGCTGATGCTCGAGCGGGGCGCCTTCGAGGGCGTCCACGCGGCGATGATGGTGCACCCCTGGCCGGCCGGCCCCAGCCGCTCGGACCGGCTCGCCGGACGCTGCCTCGCCACGTCGCACTTCGACGTGACCTTCTCCGGCAAGGAGGCGCACGCGTCCGCGGCGCCATGGGAAGGCGTGAACGCGCTCGACGCCATGACCGTCGCACAGGTGGGCATCGGGCTGCTCCGCCAGCACCTCCGCCCCGGTGACCAGGTACACGGCGTGGTGCTCGAAGGCGGCGTCGCGGCGAACATCGTCCCCGAGACCGTGCGTGGACGGTTCATGTGCCGGGCGACGACGCTCGAGGGCCTCGCGCTGCTCGATCCCCGGGTGCGTGCCTGCTTCGAGGCGGGCGCGCGAGCGACGGGCGCGACGCTCGCGTTCGAAGAGCTCTCGCCCGTCTACTCGCACATGGAGAGCGACACGGCGCTGCTGGCGGCCTACCGCAAGAACGCGGAGGCGCTGGGGCGGCGCTTCACCCTCGACGACGAGGGGGCGGCGCTGCCCACCTTCTCGACCGACATGGCCAACGTCTCGCTGGCCGTCCCGACCATCCATCCGCTCGTCGGCATCGACGCGGGCGGGGCGGTCAACCACCAGCACGCGTTCGCCGCGGCCTGCGTGACGGCCTCCGGCGACACGGCCGTCCGCGACGGCGCGCTGGCGATGGCGTGGACCGCGATCGACGCGGCGACCGAGCCCGAGCTCCGCGACCATCTCATCTGAACGCGCAGGGTCCCCGAGGCGGCGGGCCTCGGTCAGCCTCCGGGCGTGTACACCCCCCACTCCGCGCGCAGCGCGTCGGAGACCTCGCCGAGCGTCGCCATGCGGCCGAGCGCCACCTTCATCGGCACGAGGAGGTTCTGCGTGCCGCGTGCCGCCGCCCGGACGTCGGCGAGCGCCGCCTCGACGGCTCCCGCGTCCCGTCGGGCACGCACGGCTGCGAGCCGGTCGACCTGCGCGCGCTGGAGGTCGGGGTCGACCGGGAACACCTCCGCCTCCTCGACCTCCTCGTCGACGAAGCGGTTGACTCCCACCACGACCCGTTCGCCGTCGTCCACGGACTTGGCGTGGGCATAGGCCGCCGTCTCGATCTCATCCTGGAGGAACCGGGCCTCGATGGCGGCGACGGCCCCGCCGAGCTCGTCGATGCGACGGAGGTACTCCGTGGCGGCGCGCTCGACCTCGTCGGTGAGGGTCTCGACGTAGTAGGAACCCCCGAGCGGGTCCACCGTGTCCGCGACGCCCGACTCGTAGCCGACGACCTGCTGGGTCCGGAGGGCGAGCTTCGCCGCCCGCTCGGTCGGGAGCCCGATCGCTTCGTCGAACCCGTTCGTGTGAAGGCTCTGGGTCCCGCCGAGCGCAGCGGCGAGCGCTTGGACCGTCACGCGCACGACGTTGTTGTCGGGCTGCTGCGCCGTCAGCGTGGACCCGCCGGTCTGCGCGTGGAACCGGAGCACCTTGGAGCGGTCCTCCTTGGCCCCGAAGCGCTCGGTCATGATCCGCGCCCACAGGCGCCGTGCGGCGCGGAACTTGGCGACCTCCTCGAAGAGGTTGTTGTGCGCGTTGAAGAAGAAGGACAACCGGGGTGCGAACTCGTCCACCTCGAGACCGGCATCCAGCGCGGCTTGTACGTAGGCGATCCCGTCGGCCAGGGTGAACGCCACCTCCTGGACCGCCGTCGAACCTGCTTCGCGGATGTGGTAGCCAGAGATCGAGATGGTGTTCCAGTTCGGGAGATGCTCGCGGCAGTAGGAGAAGGTGTCGACGATCAGGCGCATCGACGGCCTCGGGGGGTAGATGTAGGTCCCCCGCGCGACGTACTCCTTCAAGATGTCGTTCTGCACGGTCCCACCGAGCTGGTCCCCGCGCACTCCCTGCTCCTCGGCGACGAGCTCGTAGAGGAGGAGCAGGACTGCGGCCGTCGCGTTGATCGTCATCGACGTCGTGACCTCGCCGAGCGGCAGCCCGTCGAGGAGCAGCCGCATGTCCGCGAGCGAGTCGATCGCGACCCCGACCTTGCCCACCTCGCCCTCCGCCCGCGGGTGGTCCGAGTCGTAGCCCATCTGGGTCGGCAGGTCGAACGCGCACGAGAGACCGGTCTGGCCGTGCTGCAACAGGAACTTGAAGCGTTCGTTGGTTGCCTCGGCGTTGCCGAACCCCGCGTACTGGCGCATCGTCCACAGCCGTCGCCGGTACATCTCGCGGTGGACGCCCCGGGTGAACGGGTAGCGGCCCGGCTCCCCGAGCCGCTCGGCGGGGTCCCAGCCCTCGAGGTCGGCGGGACCGTAGAGCGGGCGGATCTCGATGCCCGAGTCGGTCCGCCGGGAGGTCTCGTCGCTCGCTGCCACGTTCCAAGGCTACGGCGGCGCCGCCTCGGCCGGCCACGTGGAGCCCGACGGGGGCGACGCGGGCGACGGGGCGACGCGGTCGACGCGGGGGCGGACCGGCGCCCCCGCCCCGGCACCTGCGGCGTCGCGATGACGCCCGGGTAGCTCAGCTGCGCACGGCCGCCGGCGAGGTCTCGGTCCACGACCGGGGCGTCCGGTCGGCGTCGATCGGCGACTCCGACTCACTCCGCTCCAGCTCGCCCGTGCGCCGCAGGTCGACCGGGAGCCACGTGGTCCAGCGCTCGCGTTTGCGGCCGGTCAGCGCGACGGAGAGCGGGGTGCGCGCGAGCAGGCTCGACATGAACACGCACGACAGGAGCACGATGGCGACCCCCACGGCGGCGACGACCGGCCACGGGAGCACATGGCCGAGCGACCGCCAGCCGACGTCGACGAGCGCGTAGACGAAGAGCATCTGCGCGAGGTAGATGGTGTACGAGTTGTCCGAGCCGGACATCGCGATCGCCTTGATCCGCCGCGAGCGCCTCGGAGCGACGAGCCACACCCCGAACAGGTAGACGCAGGCGATCGCGCCGATGTTGAATGGGATCACGATCGGCTGGAGCGGGTCGGAGCCCGGGCCGAGCCACGAGACGAGGTCGTCACGCCCTGCGACGAACCACGTCTCGGCGACGGCGGCGGCACCCACGGTCGCCAGGAAGACGAGCCATCCGTGGCGGACCAGCCAGTCGTGCACGGCCTCGAGGTTCAGCGCGACCAGCATGCCGGCGACGAGGTAGAAGAGGTAGGACGTGACCTCCCGCGTGGCGAAGAAGCCGCGCATATGGGGTGGGAGGACCTTCCAGTGCATGAGGGAGGTCATGAGCACCTGGACGGCGAGCGCGACCGCAGCGACGGCCCACGGGCGGTCCGCGAAGCGGCGAACCACCCAGAACAGCGCGGGGAACAGGACGTAGAACTGCATGATCACGACCAGGTAGTAGAGCTGGTAGTAGCCCGTTTCGAGGAGGTAGCCGAAGTGCTGCAGCCCGGTCCACACCCCGAGGCCGGAACCGGGCAGGGAGACCGCGAAGTAGATCACCGTCCAGCACAGGTACGGCAGCCCCACCGAGACGAAGCGGCGCCGGTAGAAGTAGCGGTAGCCGATGCGGTGCAGGTCGGCGTAGCTGTAGGTCAGCATGCAGGCGGAGATGAAGAGGAACGCCTCCCGGGTCACGTGCAGCAGCATCAGCGCGCCGCCGACCGACACGGCCGCCCCGGGCGCGAAGAAGAGCAACGTGTGGGTCGAGACCACGCCGGCCTGCTTCACCGGCCGCATCGCGTCGACGTGGTCGAGGCGCGGCTTGGAGACGCGCTGCGTCATCACACCAGGAGCGAGTACACGACCGGCACGCCCGCGAGCTCTCTCCTGCGCACCTTGCCCGTCGCGTTCTGCGGGAGGCGCTCGACGACGTGGTACGCGACCGGCCGCTTCGGGCGCGACAGCAGCTGGGCGCAGCGCTCATGCACCGCGGCAACGACCGAGGCGGCGAGCGCCTCGTCCGCAGGGCCGCACACGCCCTCGGCCACCAGGTACGCCACCGGCACGCGGCCCAGCACCTCGTGGTCCCACCCGACGACGGCCACCGACGCCACCCCGGGCTCCGAGAGGACCGCGGCCTCGAGCTCCTTGGGGTAGATCTTCTCGCCGCCCCGGTTGATGACGTCGTCCGCCCGGCCGACGAGGAAGAGGTACCCGTCCTCGTCGAGGTAGCCGAGGTCGCCCGTCTCGAGCCACCCCTCGGCGTCCACGCGGTCCTCGTAGCCCGGGGAGGCGTAGGCGCGGATCACGCTCGGCCCGCGGATCACGACGTGCCCGACCTCTCCGGTGGGGGCAGGCGCCCGATCGCCGGTGAGCACGCGCAGCTCGGTGCCGACGACGGGGCCCGCCGAGCCGGGCTTGCGCGGTCCGTGCAGCGGGTTGGCCGTGATCTGGCTGGCGGCCTCGGTCATGCCGTAGGTCTCGACGACCGGGATCCCGGTCGCTTCCTCGAAGCGCTCCAGCACCGGAACGGGCAGGGGGGCCGAGGCGGACCGGGCAAAGCGGATCCGCTCGGGAACACGCTCGGACTCCTCGAGCACGGCGAGCCTCGCGAGGATCGCCGGCACCGCGTTGATCCACGTGATCCGGTGGCGCCCCATCGCCTCCCAGAAGCCTCGGCGGTGGAAGCGGTCGGCGAGCACGAGCGTCGCGCCGGCTCCGAGGGTCGCGAGGAGGCCGACCACCTCGGCGTTGATGTGGAACAGCGGCAGCGGGTTGAAGCCCCGGTCGCCCGAGGTCAATTGCAGGTGCCCGGCGACCGAGCCCGCGGTGTGCAGCAGCTGGCGCTCGCCGAGCCGCATCACCTTGGGGACGCCCGTCGTCCCCGAGGTGGACAGCACGACGCCGCCCGCGCCGGCGTGGGGCATCGTGAGCGCGCCGGAGGGTGTGCCCGAGAGGAAGCAGGCGCCCGGGGGCACCGTCACCCACTCGACCGCCGCATCGTCCGGCGACGGGCGGTCGGCCACCACGAGGCGGGGCACCGTGCGCATGCAGGCGCCAACGAGCTCGGTGTCGGTCGCCGTGGCGTCCATCGGGGCCACCGACCTGCCGGAGGCGAGGACGCCGAGGAACACGACTGCGAACTCCAGCGGATCGGACACCGCCACGCCCACCGTCGCGCCGGGCTCGACGTCGAGGTCGTCGAGCAGCGCCGTCCATCGGGCGGCCGAGCGACGGAGCTCACCGTACGTCACGCTCCCCGCGTCGCCGGCGGACTCGAGGTACACGTGGTCGCACGCGGTCATCGAGCGGAGCCACACGAGGCTCGCGACGCTCGCGCAGCTGCCACTCGGCGCGTGTTCGACGGAGCCGATCGCGAACGTCACCTCAGTACGCCATCCTCGGATCGAGATAGTGCTTGAACTCGATCAGGTTGTCGAACGGGTCCTGGAGCACGAAGGTGCGGTGCTCCTCGGCCGTGCCGTCGAAGCGGACCGAGACCTCCTTGAAGAAGGGGATCTTGCGCAACTGCGCCAGGTTGAAGAGCAGCTCGAAGTCCTTGCGCTTGGCGAAGGTGACGCCGAAGTGGCGGGGGTAGAGCGAGAGCGGCCGGGTACGCGGTTCGAGCTCGGTGAGGTGGCAGACGACCTGGTCACCGAAGAAGTCCAGGGTGATCCGGTCCGGATAGCTCCGCGCGAGCTTGCACCCGAGCTTTGTCACGTAGAACTCCCGCGCCAGCTCCAGGTCGGCGACGGGGATCGCCAGGTGGAAGAGGTGGTCTCTCACTGCGCGTTCCCCTCGAAATCGGTGAGGGTGTCCGCTCGCAGCCCGAGCCTCAGCGTCTCGAGGGCGAGCACCCCGCTCGGCGGGATGTTGCCGAGGTTCACGTTCGGGCCGACGCGCCGGACCATGTGGGCCTGCAGGCCCATCGTCGGGGCCTCGAAGAGGAGCCGCTCGACGGGCAGCTCGCTCACCACCTCCTCCACGAGCCCGATCCGCAGCTGGCCGTCCGCGTGGCAGATGCCCGAGCTCCCGCTCTCGCGCGCTTCGAGCGTCGCCAGCTGGGCGCCGGCCGCGAGGTCGTCCTCGATGTACTCGATCCAGCGCCGTGGCATGAGGCGGTCCGAACGCTCCACGTCCTTGAAACCGACCTCCGAGATCACGGTGAACTCGTCGACCAGCTTGCGGATGTAGCCGGTCTTCTCCGAGTTCGACATGTCGATCGTGCCGTTCGACACCTCGACGAAACGCACCGACCACTGCTGGCACAGGGCGCGGAAGTCGTCGAACCGCCGCTGGTGGACGTACTTCTCGAAAAGGGTGCCGCCGAAGTAGAAGCCAATGTCGTTGTCACGGAGAAGGGCGATCTTGTCGCCGAGCTCGCGCGACACGAGCGCGGTACCCCACCCGAACTTCACGAAGTCGAGGTACTCCCCGGCGCTCGCGACGATGTCTCGCAGCGTCCCCAGGGGCACACCACCGTCCACCACCATCGTCAACCCGTCGCGCCGGGGCTTGGCGGCACGCCCGGGCAGGGCGAGGGTCGTCGGGTTCATGGCTCCTCCTCCACTCAGGCGCAGATCAATGCAGAGGGAAGGCTCCGCACGATCGGAACGCCGTTGTCGATCTCCGGCCACGCCATCGCATCCGGCGTGACGCCGTCCAACCAAGCGAGCAGTACCCGCACCACGCCGCCGTGACAGACCACCACGACGTCGCCGGTGTGCGCCGACAGGATACGCGCCACGCAGCGGGCCGCCCGGTCGTAGAGCTGTCGGACCGACTCTCCGCCGGCCGGGCCGACGTCGGCGTCGACGACGTGTCCCGCCTCGATGCCCGAGCGCCGTGGCCCGAGGTCCGAGGTCGGGTTGCCTTCGGCATCGCCGAGCGCCCGTTCCCGCAGGGCTGCCTCACGGCGGACTCGGAGCGCCAGCGTTTCCGCGATCGGTGCCGCCGTCTCGAGCGCTCTCCGCAGGTCGCTCGCGTAGAGGGCCTCCGGCCCCGGTCCGGCGGCGAGCGCGCGGGCGCAGCGGGCTGCCTGCTCCCTGCCGGAGCGGCTGAGTGGGGGGTCGAGCTGTCCCTGGACGAGGCCCGACGCGTTCCACGTGCTCTCGCCGTGCCGGATCAGCCAGAGTCGGCGCGTCGGGGTGTTCCCGTCCCTCGACGCGGTCGCGCTGGACCAACGATTCACGTCGTCATCGTCACAGCGCAACCTGGGGGCCATCTGGAGATTTGGTGTGTGCAACCTGAACGCGCCTGAACAAGGGCCGAAGATGGCGTGAGGCGCCTCATCATGGTGCCACACGGGCCAGCTTCCCGGCGCTCGAGGGTCCCGTTCCGGGGGTTCCCGGCCGCCTCAGCGGGGGTGGGGCATGCAGAGTTCGTCGTACTCGGCGATGACGATCTCCCCGGCGTCCGGGCCGCACGCGGGGCACCTCGGGTCGCGGCGCACGTTGAACGTCCGGAACGTCTCTTCGAGGGCGTCGTAGGCGAGCAGGCGACCGACGAGCGGGTCGCCGAGGGTCAGCAGCATCTTGATGGCCTCGATGGCCTGGATGGACCCGACGATCCCGGGGAGCACGCCCAGCACGCCGGCCTCGGCGCACGACGGTGCGAGCTCCGCGGGAGGCGGCTCGGGGATGAGGCAGCGGTAGCACGGACCGTTGTAGGGATCGAAGACCGTGACCTGGCCCTCGAATCGGAAGATCGACCCGTGGACCACCGGGATCCGCTTCACCAAGGAGGCGTCGTTGACGAGGTACCGGGTCGGGAAGTTGTCGGTTCCGTCGACGATCAGGTCGTAGCCGTCGAAGACGTCGAGCACGTTGTCGGCACCGAGCCTGACGTCGAAGGTCTCGACCGCGACATCGGGATTGAGCGCCGTCAGGGTCTTCTTGGCCGAGTCGACCTTTCGCTCCCCGATGCGGTCCATGTTGTGCAGGATCTGACGCTGGAGGTTGGACGCGTCCACCACGTCCATGTCGATGATGCCGATCGTCCCGACGCCCGCCGCTGCGAGGTACAGGGCGGCCGGGGAGCCGAGCCCGCCGGCACCGAGGAGCAGGACCTTGGAGTCGAGGAGCCGCTGCTGCCCGTTCTCCCCCACCTCGGGAAGGAGGAGGTGGCGGTGGTAGCGGTTCCGCTGGTCGCTCGTGAGCGTGCGCGGCACGATCCAGTCGCGCCCTTCGTCCTTCCACCGGTTGAAGCCGCCGGTCATCGAGACCACATCCTTGTAGCCGAGGTCGACGAGCGTCTTCGCCGCGAACGCCGACCTCGTGCCGCCGGCGCAGTACACGACGAGCGGTCGATCCTTGTCCGGGACCCGCCCTTCCACCCCGAACTCGAGGTTGCCACGGGGAAGATGCAGAGCACCGGGGATCGACCCCTGCTCGTACTCGTCGGGCTCCCGCACGTCGAGAAAGGTGGCCGCACCGAGACGCGTCTGGGCCCCGGCGGGCTCGACCTCGGTGATGGCGGCCTTTGCCTTTGCCAGAAGCTCGCGAGGCGTCGTCATGGTCCAATACCCTACCAGTGAGGTCAACAATTGCACGCGCCGCCGGCCCGGCAGACTGTGCGCATGGACGTGGGCGACGCCGTTCGGGCGCGGCGCATGGTGCGCAGCTTCTCCGAGCAGGCGGTACCGTCAGATCTCCTCGACCACGTGCTCCGCGACGCCCTGCGCGCGCCCACCGCGGGCAACACCGGGGGGACGGCCTTGGTCGTGCTCGTCGGGCAGGCGCAGACCGCTCGCTACTGGGAGGCGGCGACGACCGCCGCATGGCGCGCCGGCGCGCGACGCTTCGAAGGTCTCTCTCGCGCGCCGGTGGTGGCGGTCGCGCTGGCCTCCCCCGAGGCCTACGTCGCCCGCTACCGGGAACCGGACAAGGCGGGGGGCTCGTCCGACATCGGGCTCGGCATCTCGGACGCGCACTGGCCCGTGCCCTACTGGTTCGGCGACGCGGCCTTCAGCGTGATGACGCTCTTGCTCCGCGCCACCGAAGTGGGCCTCGGCGCCAGCTTCCTCGGCAACTTCCGGTCCGAAGGCGCGGTGCTCACGGCACTGGGCGTCCCCGCCGGGTGGCGTCTGTTCGGCGCGGTCGCCCTCGGCTTCCCCGCGGGCGACGATCCCCGGTCGGCGTCGCTCGACCGCCCGCGGCCCGGCGTCGCCGACCGGCTCCACTACGGCGAATGGCCAGAGCCGGGCCCGTCGCGCTGACACGCCGACACGCCGACACGCCGGGCGGCGGCCGCGGCCGCGGCGGGCATTCAGCGCCCGGCGGCCGTCAATGGAGCGAGCGGCGGACTCCCTCGACGATGCGCGCCACCGTGGGCATCGCCGCGTCCTCGAGCGCGTCGGCTGCCGGGAGGGGAACGTGCGGGGTCGTCACACGCACGATCGGCCCGTCGAGGTCGAAGAGGTGCTCCTCGGCGACGATGGAGGCGACCTCCGCCCCCCAGCCGCAGAGCCTCGGGTTCTCCTCCACGGTGACCAGGTGCCCCGTCTCGGCCACTGACTTCCCGACCGTCGTCACGTCGAGGGGAACGAGCGATCGGAGGTCGATCACCGTCACCTCCACGCCGCCGGCCGCGAGCTCGTCGGCCGCCGCGAGCGCCCGGGGCACCATCGCCGCGAGCGCCACGACGGTCGCGTCCTTGCCGTGCCGGCGCACGGCGGCAGTGCCGAGCGTGTCGACGATCTCCCCGTCGGGGACGTCGCCCTTCACCGGGTAGAGCGACTTCTGCTCGAAGAAGAGGACGGGATCGGGGTCCCTGACGGCGGCGGCCAGCAGGCCGACGACGTCGCGCGGCGTCGACGGGGCGACGACCTTCAAGCCCGGGACCGCCATGGCCCAGTTCTCCACGCTCTGGGAGTGCTGCGCCCCGAAACGCGCCCCCCCGCCGTTCGCCGAACGGACGACGAGCGGCAGCGACACCTGACCGTTCGTCATGTACCGGGTCTTCGCGATCTCGTTCGCGACGAGGTCCCAGCAGACGGCGAAGAAGTCGGAGAACATGACCTCGGCGATAGGCCGCAACCCGGTCATCGCCGCGCCCATCGCCGCACCCAGGATCGCCTGCTCCGAGATCGGCGTGTCCACCACCCGGTCGGGCCCGAAGCGGTCGAGCAGCCCCACGGTCGCCTTGAACACGCCGCCGGCGGCACCGACGTCCTCACCGAGGAAGACGACCGACGGGTCCCGGTCCATCTCCTGGGCGATGCCGTGCGCGACCGCGTCGCGGTAGGTCATCTCCGCCATGACGAGCCTCCGTCGGCCCACACGTTGGACTCGACCAGGGAGAGGTCGGGTGGCGGGCTCGCCTCGGCCTCCGCCGCGGCGGCGTCGACGGCCGCCTGCGCGGCCTCTTCGATGCGGGCAAGGACCGCCTCGTCCTGGCCGGCGTCGAGGAGCCGTGCGCGGTAGCGGGGTATCGGATCACGTGCGAGCCACGCCGCCACCTCGTCGTCGGGGCGGTACCTGCCGGGGTCGGCCCTCGAATGGCCGCCGTGCCGGTAGGTCTCGGCCTCGACGAGCGTCGGACCCCCGCCCGCCCGCGCCCGCGCGATCGCGCTGCAGGCGGCCGCGTACGTGGCGTCGGCGTCGTTGCCGTCGATGAGCACCGGCTCGAGCCCGTAGGCGGCCGCGCGGTCGGCAGCGGGGTGCGCGACCGCCGTCACCGAAGCGATCGGCGTGTACTCCATCCAGCGGTTGTTCTCGCAGACGAAGACGACCGGCAGCTTCCACACCGAGGCGAGGTTCAGGGCTTCGTGGAACGCGCCGATGTTCGTGGTGCCGTCCCCGAAGAAGCAGACGGCGACCTCCCCGCTCCCGCGCACCTTCGACGACCACGCGGCGCCGTTGGCGATCGTGAGGTGCGCGCCGACGATCGCGTAGGACCCCATCATGCGGTGCTGCACGCTCGTCAGGTGCATGGAGCCGCCCTTGCCGGCCATGAGCCCCGACTGCCGGCCCATCAGCTCGGCCATCACCGGCGCCATGGGCGTGCCCCTCGCCAGCGTGTGGTTGTGGCCGCGATAGGTCGCGAACGTGTAGTCCGACGGCTGCATCGCCGCGGCGAACCCGGCCGCGACCGCTTCTTGTCCCAGTCCGAGGTGGCTCGTCCCCTTGACGAGCCCCTGCAAGAAGAGGTCGTACGCACGCTGCTCGAAGTTGCGCATCTCGACCATCATCTTGTAGATCGCCGTCCGCACGCCGAGATCCGCCGCCCCGAGGCGCGCTCCTCGTCCGGTCCGGCGGTCCTCGAGCTCGGTCATCGGCACGTCACCCCTCGGCAGTGCTCACGGTGGCAATCCCTACAGGACTGTAGCCACAAACGATTGCGCGCTGGGACCCGTCAGCGACCTGCGGGGGCTGGACGTCCCGACGCGCGGGCGATCAGCCGTCGGGCGTTGCCGCCGAGGACCGCGGCCTCCGCCGCCGGGTCGAGCCCCGCGGCCCGGACGGTCGAGACGGGGTCCGGGTCGCCCATGTCGAAGGGGCGGTCGGAGCCGAGCAGCACCCGCTCCGCTCCGAGGTCGTCGACGAGGCGCCGGACGAGCCGCGGGTCGTGGGTGATGGAGTCCACGTGGAAGCGCGCGAGCGACTCGCCCAGCGGTGACGACAGGGTGCCCCGTGCTGCCGCCACGGTGCGCTGGCCGTGGCCCAGACGGCCGGTCAGGGCAGGCAGGGCGCCGCCGCCGTGCGCCAGGACGACCACGAGTCCCCGGTGGCGCTCGAGCACACCTCCGAGCGCGAGGTTCGCGGCGGCGACGGCCGTCTCGACCGGATTGCCGACCGTGTTCCACAGGTAGTGACGGTCGAGGGCCGGCAGAGGGATCCCCCGCGTGGACGGGTGGACGAGCACGAGCGCCCCGCGCGCCTCGGCACGCGCCCAGAGCGGTTCGAGCCCCTCGTCGCCGAGGTACCCGGCGGAGCTCGCCGACAGCTCGACGCCGCAGAGGCCTGCGTCGATGGCCTCGTCGAGGGTGCGTGCGGCCTCGCCGGGATGCTCGGTCGGTACGGCGCCCAGCGCGCTCAGGTGCACGGGGTCGGACGCGACCAACGCGGCGAGAGCGGCGTTTTGCGCCTCGCACCGGCGGCGCGCCGCGCCGGCCGCCAAGCCTTCGGGGAGCAACTGGACCCACGGCGACAACACGAGGTGGTCGACGCCCGCCGACGCGGCGTCCGCGACCATGGCGACCGGATCGAAGAACTCGCCGACGGCCGACGTGAGCTCCTTCCCCCGCACGATGAGGCGCCGCCGTCCGTCGACGATGCGGGAGGACGCGAATCCGGGATCCACGGCGTCGGGACCCTCGAGCAGCGCGTCGACGACGATGTGCGAGTGGACGTCCACGACGGCGCACCCCTGGACCGACGCGTCGCCACGCGACCGCACCGACGCGTCGCCACGCGACCGCACCGGCATCTCGTCTCCGCGCACTCCTTGGTTTGTTGACACCCGGTCGGGCCTCATGCTACGGAACCCACGTCGGCCGAGAGACGACCCCGAAGGAGGACGGCATGGACGACCACGCCGCCGACCCGCGCGTTGCGGCGGCAGCGGCGCACTGGGGGCCACGCTTCGTGCACAACGGCACGGACCACGTCGACTTCGCGCGCACGCTGTCGAGGATCTCCCGCTGGGACGACTGGTGCCGCGAATGGGGGCGGACCGCAGAGGAGTACGAGGAGCTCGCGACGACCGCCGAAGAGTCCGGTCACCTCGTGACGGCGAGGGCCGCCTGGCGGCAGGCGGGGCTCGCGTGGCACTGGGCGAAGTTCGTCTTCGTCGTCGACCCGGTCCAGCAGCGGGACGCGCACGACCGAGCCGTGGCGGCGTACGCGAAGGGTGCCGACGGACTCGACCCGCCGGGCACCCGGGTGCTGGTCCCCTACGGCGGCGCCGAGCTGCCCGCGTACCTTCGCGTGCCGCGCACCGAGCTGCCTCCGCCGGTGGTCGTGATGGCGCCGGGCCTCGACTCGGTGAAAGAGGAGCTGCAGGCGACGGCCGAGTACTTCTGCGATCGGGGGATGGCCACGCTGGCGCTCGACGGCCCGGGCCAGGGTGAGAGCGAGTACGAGCTCGCGATCGAGCCCGCCTACGAGCACGTGGCGAGCGCCGCGCTCGACTTCTGCGCCGGGCTCCGCGAGGTCGACGCCTCGCGGGCGGGGATGTTCGGGGTCAGCCTCGGCGGTTACTACGCCGCACGTGCGATGGCGTTCGAGGACCGCTTCAGCGCCGGGGTGGACCTCGCCGGCCCCTACCGGTTCGACCTCGGCTGGGACGAGCTCCCGCCGATGACCCGCGACACGCTCCGGCACCGGTCCCGTTCGGTAGACGACCACGCCGCGCGCGCCTTCGCCGCGCGCCTCAGCCTCGAGGACGCCGCCGCCCGCATCACGAAGCCGCTGCTCGTCGTGCACGGTGGCCAGGACCGAATCGTCGGTCCGGCGCACGCCGAGCGGCTGGCTGCGGAGGCACCGGGCGCCGAGCTCGTCATGGTCGCCGACGGGAACCACGGCGTGACCAATCACGCGTTCGCCTCACGCTCGCACTTCGCGGACTGGATGGCCGATCGCCTCACGGCGACGCCGCCCGCCGGTTGAGCCGCGCCGCGCCGCCGTCCGGTGCCGGCTTCCCGTGCCGCCGTCCGGTGCCGGCTTCCGGTGCCGGCTTCCGGTGCCGGCTTCCGGCCTTCCGGGTGCTCTCGGCGCCTATGCCGACGCGGGGACGTGGCCGCTGGTCGCGCTCACTGTGGGGCGCCGTCCACGCCGAGGTCGGGTGGCGGAGAGCCACCGAGGAAGAGCGCGCCGATCTCGGGATGCTCGAGCACCTCGCGGCCGGAGCCCTCGAGGCGCACCCGGCCGTTCTCCAGCACGACGCCGTGGGTGGCAAGACGGAGCCCGGCGCGGGCGTTCTGTTCGACGAGGAGGATGGTCCGGCCGCCGCGGTGCAGCGTCCGGATGGTGTCGAACACGGTCTTCCGGGTCCGAGGGTCGAGGCCCATCGACGGCTCGTCGAGGACGACCAAGTCCGGGTCGAGCATGAGGCAGCGGGCGAACTCCACGAGGCGCTGCTGCCCACCCGACAGGCTGCCTGCCTTGTCCTTCGCGCGCTGCGCCACCACGGGGATGGTCTCGGCGATCTGCTCGTAGCGCTGCCGCACGAGCGCCCGGTCCCGGAGGATGAACCCGCCGAGCTCGACGTTCTCGCGGACCGTCATCTCACGGAAGAGGCTGTGGTTCTGCGGCACCTGGACGATCCCCCGCTCCAGCCGCTCTCTCGGCGACGCCTTCCGGAGGGGCTTCCCGCGGAAGTGGAGCTCCCCGAGGCGGGTCCGGACGATCCCGCTCACCGTGCCGAGGAGCGTGGACTTCCCGGCGCCGTTGGGGCCGACCACGCACGTGAGCCCGCCCTCGGGGACGTCGAAGGACACCTCGTGCAAGATGTCCGCGCCGCCATAGCCGGCGCACACCTCGCGGAACGCCAGCAACGCCCGCCCGCCCGCCGGGGCGAGCGCCGAGCCGCCGCCCAGCTCAGACGCTCGAGAGGCCATGCCCCGCCTCCAGCTCGGCCGCGTTCGGCTCGTCGTCGGGCTCGTCGTCTTCGTCTGCCCCGCCGAGGTACGCATCCACCACGCGGGGGTCTCCCCGGATCGCGTCGGGCGTGCCCGACACGATCGCCCTGCCCTGGTTCATCACCGTCACGCGGTCGCACAGCCCCATCACGAACTCCATGTTGTGCTCGACGATGAGAAACGTCTTGCCCTGCGCGTTGAGCGCCCGGATCCGGTCCGCGATCATGTTGATGAGCGTCGGGTTGACCCCGCCCGCGGGCTCGTCGAGGAGGATGATCACGGGGTCCGCGACGAGCAGGTAGGCGAGCTCGAGGAGCTTGCGCTGACCGTAGGAGAGGTTGCCCGCGGGCAGGCGCTCGAGGTGGTCCAGCCCGACGAACTCGAGAAGCTCTCTCGCGCGCCCCTGTTCCGCGGTCGACGCCTGTCGCTTCACCACGCCACGCAGCCAGCCCTCGTGGCGCTGGGTGGCCACGAGCATGTTCTCGAGCACGCTCAGCCTGGCGAAGATCCGCGACAACTGGAACGTCCGTCCGAGCCCGAGCCCGAACACCTTGGCCGGGCTCGCACCGGTGATGTCGGTCCCCCCCAGTCGCACGCGTCCGCTGTCCGCCCGCACATACCCGGTCATCACGTTGAACAGCGTGGTCTTGCCGGACCCGTTGGGTCCGATCAGGCCGGCGATCTCGCCCTGTTCGACCTCGAGCGAGCAGCCGGTGAGGGCGACCAGGCCCCCGAACGACTTCGCGACCGAGTCGGCCTCGAGGAGCGCCACGTCAGTCCTCCCCTCGCACGCCGTTCGGGGCGGCGACGGTGAGGCCGCCGGCCGGCCCCTGGGCGCTCCGGGCGCCCCCGACGAGCGCCGAGCGCCCGCGCAGTCCCTCGCCCCGGTCCCGCCAACTGCGGACGGTGTCGACGACCGTCGGGATCACGCCGCGAGGGAGGAGGACGATGACGACGAGGAACAGCGCCCCGTAGGCGATGAGGTACAGGTTGTCCTGGGAGTACTGGATGGCGAAGTACTGCTGGAGAGACTCGAGAAGGGCCGCGCCGAGGAGCGGCCCGGAGATCGTCCCGAGCCCTCCGAGGAACGCCATGATCGCGACGGAGAGATCGAAGAGCGGGTTGAAGGCGAATTGCGGGTGGATGGAGCCGAGGAAGTAGCCCCACACGGCGCCGGCCATCCCGACCGGAAACGACGACAGCATGAACGCGACGAGCTTCACCCTCGTCGTGCGGACCCCCAGCCCGGCCGCGCGGTCCTCGTCGTCGCGGATGGCGAGCAGCTGAAGGCCGAAACGCGACCGCCGGACGGCCACGCTGATGAGGACCGCGACGGCAAGCACGCAGAGTGCCGCGTAGTAGAAGCGGTCGTTGTAGGCGGAGCCGAACCACGGTGGTGTCGGCGTGCTCACCCCCTGGGAGCCGCGGGTGAGGAACTTAAGGTTGAAGGCGAGCAGCTGGAAGATGAAGAACACCGCGATCGTCACGACCACGAAGGTGTGGCGCCGGGTTCGGAGCGCGACGAGGCCGAACGGCACCGCGATGGCCACCGAGACGACGCCTCCGAGCGGCACGAGCGCGAAGACGCTGTAGCCACCCGTCCAGTGGTTGTCCGCCGCAATGAGGACGAGGGTGTACGCACCAGCCCCGAAGAACACGGCGTGGCCGATGCTGACGTAGCCCGAATAGCCCGAGAAGCTGTTCCACGCGGTCGCCGCCGACATGAAGATGATCGAGAACACCGCGATGGTCGTCACCGTTGTGTTCGTGAAGATGGCCGGGAAGGCGACGAGCAGCCCGGCGATCACGAGCCAGAAGGCGACCTTTGCCGACCTCGCTGCAGTGCCGCGCCGGTTCGACGTGGGCAGTGGTCCGGGGGACGGCATCGGGCGCGGCGCGGCGGTCGCCGTCTCCTCGCCCGCGGCTCCGCTCACTGCGCCCCCGTCACTGCGCCCTCGTCACTGCGCCCCCGTCACTGCGCCCTCGTCACTGCGCCCTCGTCACTGCGCCCTCGTCACTGCGCCCTCGCCGCCGTCCGGCCGAACAGCCCGACCGGTCGGATCGAGAGCACGATCAGCAGCGCGGCGAAGTACACGACCGGCGACCAGACCGGCGACCAGACGGTGGCGACGATGTCCTCCAAGACGAGCATCAGCACCGCCGCACCCATGGCTCCGCCGATGCTCCCGAGCCCTCCGAGGATTACGATCGAGAGCAGCCGGGAGATCAGGTCGGCGCCGCTGTTCGCGCTGAAGGCGTTGGTGACGCCGAACACCATGCCGCCCGCCGCCGTCACGGCCGTCCCGATGCCGAAGGTGATCGTCGATACCCTGCGGACGTTCACGCCGATCAGCTGGGCGGCGGTGCGGTCCTGGAGCGAGGCGCGGACGCTCGCACCGAACCGGGACCGGTACAAGAGCGCGTAGATCGCCGCGAGCAGGACGACGGCGAGGACGAACCCGTACACGTAGATCTGCTGGAGGTAGAAGCCGAACACGAAGAACGAGCTCGACTCGTACGAGGGCCGCAGCTGGAAGACGTTCGTGCCGAACGCGTTGTCCAAGATGCCCTCGAGGATGAGGGAGACGGCGTAGGTGACCAGGATGGACATGGTCACCCGGTCGCGCTCGCCGAGGCGCCGGATGAACGCCCACTCGACGCCCACCCCGACGAAGAAGAGCGTCGGGATGGTGATCAACAGCCCGAGGAACGGATCGATCCCGAGGTCGGACCACAGGACGTAGCTCAGGTACGCCCCGAGGACCACGAAGATCCCCTGAGCGATGTTGATGATGTCGAGCACCCCGAAGATCAGGGTGAGACCGGCGGCCATGAGCGCGTACACGCCGCCGGTCAACACCCCGTCGACCACTGCCTGGACGAGCTGCGTGCCCAATCCCGATCAGCTCCTTCCGATCAGCTGGTCTTGTCTTCGGTTCGTCTGCTCAGCTTCCCCAGGACGGCTTCGGGTAGAGCGGTGTGACGGAGCCCTTCGCTGTCGTCGGCAGCACCTGCGCGAAGGTCGGCGTGCCTGTCTTTGTGAGCCACTGGAAGGCGAAGTTCAGCCCCTTCACGTTCTCACCGGCCTTGTCGAACTTCACCGGGCCCTGCACCGAGGAGAACGTCTTGTTGCTGTGCAGGTAGTGGATGATCTTCTGGTTTGTGAAGCCGTGCGTGGCCTTGACGGCCTGGGTCAGCACCTCGCCGACCGAGAAGGCCTCGGCGACGTCGGCGTTCACCCCCGACGCTGTGCCGCCGTACTTCTTCACGTAGCGCTGCACCAGGGCGTGGCTGGACTTGCTCGCGAAGCCCGGGTACCACCCGCCCTCGACCATCACCCCGATTGCGTTGGCTGTCCCGACGGCGCTCAGGAAGGCGGCCCCCTGGTCCGGCCCGGAGGTGGCGATGATCGCCTTCGGGTTGAAGTGGGCGGCCTCGAAGCTCGACATGAAGGACGAGACCGTCGACACCGCGGTGTCCCCGAGGATCACGATTGTGGCGTGGCTACCGACCACACCGCTCGCGATGGGCGTGAAGTCGGTCGTCTCTGTCGGGAAGGTCTTTGTGTAGACGGTCCTCACGCCGGCCTTGCCGAGAATCCGCTTCGCGATGGGGAACTGTGTCGCCTCGAAGATTGTTGTCACCGTCGCGTAGGCGACCGTCTTCGGCCGTGTGCCCTTCGGCATGGACGCGACCCACTCGCAGAACGGCTTTAGCCCTGTCGCGACCGGGTACGAGACGTCGAAGACGTTGTTCAGTCCTGTCTTGAACACGGCAGGCGCGCCACCCGCACCTTCGACCAGCGCGTACCCGTGACGGTGAGCGGCCTTGGCGGACGGGACCGTGAGCAGCGACGAGAACGGACCGATGGTCAGCTTTGCGTGGTCCGAAGAGATCAGCGTGTTGTAGTTCGTCGCGGCCTGTGTCGGTGTGGACTTGTCGGACAGGATCTTGAGCACGATCTTGTGGCCGAGCAGGCCCCCGTGCGCGTTCTGCCACGCCTGCCACAGGTGGTACCCGCGGTCGAACGCCTGGCCGTCTGTCGAGAAGTCCCCGGACAAGGAGAGCGAGGCGCCGACCACGACCGGCGACCCGAGCTTCTTCTTGTGGTGCGCCTGCGCGGCACCGGACGTGCCGCTCCACGCGGCGAGCACCGTTCCCGCGACGAGCGCGCCGGCGATCCCGGCACGGGCGACCGCCGACCGCACGTGCACGGCGGCTCCTCCCCCGTCCGTCGCTCTTCTCATTCTCATGGTCCCTCCCTTGTTCAGCTTCGTGTCTCCGGCGACGTTCGGGATGCACGAAGGGCATCGCCGGCCGGATCCCCCCTGCACCTACACGCGCTCTGGCCGTCCTTGGTCCATCGCCGCGCGTCCTCGGCCTTCGTCGGCCGTTCCACTTCCGTGACCGTCCGCGGCCTCCACCGCCCGGGGCGGTGCCGACAAGCCGTCGCTCACCGCCGCCTCCTCGCTGTGAAGATCGAGGCCGGCGCCTCGAGCGGTGAGCTGGAGCAACGCCGCAAAGTCCAGGTCCCCGATGCCCTCGCCGATCGCGCCCTGGAGGAGCTCGCGTACGAGTGCCGCCACGGGCATGGGAGCCTCCAGAAGACGAGCCGCGTCCAGGCCGAGATCGAAGTCCTTGTGGAGCAGGCGGGTGGTGAAGGTCGGTGCGAAGTCCAGGTTGACGAGGGCCGGCGTCTTGTAGCCGGTGAACATCGAGCCCATCACCGAGTCGTTCAGAAAGGCGAGCAGGTCGCTCCGCCGAACGCCGCCCTTCTCGGCGAGGACCGTGACCTCGACGAGCGACTGGATCACGACACCGAGGAGCAAGTTGTGGCACAGCTTCACCAATCGGGCCACGTCGCCGCTCCCGACGTAGGCGGCCTCCCGGGCGACCGTCGTCAGGTACGGGTAGGTGGCGTCGAAGACGTCCTTCGGCCCGGAGACGGCCATGGTGAGCCGGCCGGCACGTGCCACCTTGGGGTTGCCGCTCACCGGAGCGGCCAGGAACGCCGCGCCCCGGGCCTCGGCGAGGGCCCGCGCCGTGGCGCTGGCTTCCTGGGACACGGTCGAGCAGTCGACCACGACGGTCGGCACCGAGTCCCCCCCGAGCAGGCCCCGGTCCCCCTGCAACACGCCGAGAAGGTCGTCCGACGACGCCACGGTGATGAAGACGACGTCCCGTCGCCCCAGGTCGCAGACGGCGTCCACCACGACCGCCCCGTCCGCTGCGAGCGGCGCGGTCTTCTCCCTCGTCCGGTTGTAGACCGCCAGGTCGAACCCAGCGGAAAGGAGCCGGGCTGCCATCGCGCCCCCCATCCGGCCGGTGCCGATCCAACCGAGGGACCCCCCGACGGTTGCCTTCGCAACCGATTGCATCACCGCCAGTCTGCGGAGTGACGGGTCTCCTTGTCAAGGGTTCCGCCGGACAACGATCGTGTCGCGCTGTCGAGGCAGGCGGCCGAGGCGGCCGAGGAGGCCGGGAGCCGACGCCGCGTCACCGCTGGTGCAACGTGAGCGACGGCGTCACATGCTGCTCTGCGGCGCCGGCACGACGCCGGACCCGAGCCCCGGCGAGGCGGCGGGGCGCCGTGCGGATGCGGTCGACCCGCGCTCGACGAGGTGCGGGGCGAGATGCACCGTCTGCACGGGCGTCTCGGGGTCGCGCAGTCGCCACAAGAGCAGCTCAGCTGCGTGCACGCCCAGCTCGTAGTGCGGGATCCGGACCGTCGTGAGCGGCGGGCTCAGCCGGTCGATGAACGGCATGTCGTTGAACCCGACGATCGAGACGTCGCTGGGGCACGCGAGGCCGGCCCGCTCGAGGGCCGAGTAGCAGCCGAGCGCAAGCATGTCGTTCCCGGCGATGATCGCGCTCGGGCGGTCAGACCGCGAGGCGAGCAGCTCCTTCGCGCACCGTTCACCCTCCGCGATCGAGAAGGCATCCGCGAACACCACGCACCGGGGATCGACGGGCAGGCCCGTCTCCTCCATCGACGCGAGGAAGCCCTGGTACCTCGCGTGGCCCGTCGACATCGACTGGGGACCCGCCACGTGGCCGACGCGTTCGTGGCCCAGTCCCCGCAAGTGCCCGACGACCAAGCGGATCCCCTCCGCGTCGTCCACCGAGACGGAGGAGAACCTTCCGCCCTCGACCACCCGGTTGAGGAGCACGATCGGGATGCCCGTCTCCGCGAGCTCGGCGACGCTCAGGTCGTGCCGGTGCGCCGTGGCGAGGACGAGCCCGTCCACCCGACGGTCCGCCATGCCCTCGAAGATCCGGCGCTGGCGGTCGGGGTTGTTCTCCGTGTTGGCGAGCAGTGCGACGTAGCCGTTCTGGAAGAGGCGGTCCTCGAGACCACGGACCATGGGCGGGAAGAGAGGATTGTTGATGTCCGGGAGGACGATCCCGACCGAGTTGGTCCTGCGGGTCTTGAAGCTGCGCGCCAGGAGGTTCGGCTTGTACCCGAGCTGGTTGGCGGCGGCGAGCACACGCTCGACCGTCTCGGGGCGGACGAGCGCGCGGGTTCCGTCGTTCAACGCGCGGGAGGCCGTCCCCGGATGCACCCGGGCGGCCTCCGCCACTTCCCGCAGCGTTACGGCGTCTTTGGGCACCCACGCCTCCACCGCTCGGACCTTGCCGCTCGAGGCGGACGATAGCGCGCGTTGCCGAACTACGTTTGGTCCGACGATGCGCGACACGGAGCCCACCCCTCCGGCGGGGCGCCCCGACGCGCGCACGTCGCTCGATCCTGGAATCCGCTGCCCGGCGGACGACATCCGCGTCCACGCGCGGCTGCGCCCCGACGCCGTCGCCATCGAGTGCGGCGGCGACCTACGCACCTTCGCCCATCTCCACGACCGGTGCGCCAGACCAACGACAACCTGTTGTGAACCCTGCTGCTCTCATCGCCGCCTGCAGGGAACGGCTTGCGGGCTACAAGTGCCCGAAATCGGTCGACTTCACCGACTCCCTCGGGCGCAACCCCTCCGGCAAGCTCTTGAAGCGGGGCGACTCGCGGGCCGTACCGGGAAGGCACCGACCGGACCCATCGGATGAGGCGGTCCGAGCGACGTGTTCGGCCGCTGGGGCTACTTCTTCCCGCAGAGGACGTAGGGCTGAAGGGTCATCACCTCACCGCCCGTGAGCGTGCTCGAGACGACAGCGATGCTCCGCCAGCCGTTGGTGACCGGGTAGGAGGACTCGAGCGCGACGGTCCCCTGCTTCGCGGCACCTGCACCCGTACCTGTGGAACCGGAGCCCCTTCGTGTCGAGCCGCCCGACGACGTCGTGCCGGCGGCTGTGGCCGACGACGAGGCGGCAGTGGCCGACGACGACTTCTTCGGCTCCGTCGCATTCACGCGGCCGCCCCCTCCGAGCACCACCTGGCCGGACGGGCACGACGTCACGGCGCTCAACGTGGTCCCGGTGACGGGGTCCGCCCCGGTCTTCAGCGTCGAAGCGTCCACCACCGTGCTTGCGGCGATCGTTCCGGGAGCTCCGGCCTTTCCGGCCGGACCTCGGGCACCTGCGGGCCCGGCCGGACCGGTCGCGCCC
Source organism: Acidimicrobiales bacterium (assembly GCA_035534455.1). Lineage (GTDB taxonomy): Bacteria > Actinomycetota > Acidimicrobiia > Acidimicrobiales > RAAP-2 > JAJYVT01. Next base: position 119,472 of record DATLRV010000007.1, on the reverse strand, counting down.
TCCGGGCCCGAGGGCCCGGCAGGCCCTTGCGGGCCTACCAGGCCTTGGACCCCCTGCGGGCCTTGGGTCCCCTGGGCACCTTGGGGTCCGGCTGGCCCGACAAGGCCGTGGGAGGGCGCAGGCGCTCGAACGAGGGCGATGACGCCGAGCGCCATGCCACCGGCCCCGAGCGCGAGGGCCGCGGCGATGAGCGCCGCGAAGGCTCCCCTCCCCCAGTTCGTTCGGGACCGTGCACCGCCGAGCTCCGCCGCGGAGGCGTCCGGCGGCACGACCATCAGTCCGGTCGGCTCCTCTTCCGACTTCACCCGAGCCCTCCCCTGCACCCACGTCATGCCTGCGCTCCTCACGTCGACGTGCTTGACGACGAGCAGCGTCGCAGGAGGGGTCTGGAATCCCTCGTGCCGGGCGTTACAATCGAGTTACAATCGTTGCACTGACGAAAGGTTCCCCCGCGGTCCGGCCAGACTCGGCGAGACTCGTGGGGAAGCGGCGGGCGACGGGCTCGCCGCCTTCCGTCGCGATGGCCAACAGACGCGCACGCACGGACGCGCACGCACAGACCGGAGGTGGGACGAGGGGTGGCTCGCCGGATCCTGTTCATCGAGGACGATGACCACATGCGGGGGGTCCTGGCCCTGTCGCTCCAGCAGGAGGGCTACGAGGTCGTCGAAGCCCGTAGCGGCGAGGAGGGACTCCGCCGGCTCGAAGAGGGCGGCGCGGACATGGTGCTGGTCGACCTCCGACTGCCCGACATGGACGGCTTCGAGGTCACCCGGGCGATCCGGCGCTCGACCAACGTCCCGATCGCCATGGTCACCGCCAGTGGCGACACCCACGACGTGGTCGCGGGTCTCGAGGCCGGGGCGGACGACTACGTCGTGAAGCCCGTGGTCGCAAAGGAGCTCTCCGCGCGGATCCGTGCCTTGCTGCGCCGGGGCAACACGGCGACGGCCCCCGAAGACCGCGCGCAGCGGTTCGGTGACATCGAGCTCCACCGCGAAGCCGGGGTGGTACGCAGAGGCGGCGAGGAGGTGCCCCTGACCCTCACGCAGTTCCGGGTGCTGTGCGAGCTCGCGGACACGCCCGGCTGGGTGGTCTCGCGCGCCCAGCTCCTCGAACGGGTCTGGGGCTACGACTTCTTCGGCGACGATCGGCTCGTCGACTACCACATCAGCGGGTTGCGGACGAAGATCGAGCGAGATCCTTCTAACCCCGAACTCATCGTCACCGTCCGGGGCCTCGGCTACAAGCTCGTCCCGTGAGCGCGGGCAGCCGCCGGCGGCGGTTCGGGCTGCAGGCGCGTGTCATCCTCACCTTCTCGATCGGTGCCGCCCTGGTCTCCGCCGTCCTGGCGATCAGCACCTTCTACTTCGTCCGGCGCCAACTGGTCTCCCAGCGGACGAAGAGCATCCTGCACCAGACGTTCGTCAATGCCAGGCTCGTCAAGCTCGAGCTCGGCGCCCCCTCCGCCAAGATCGCAGGGGCGCTGTCCGCCGTCGCGCCCGAGAACGGGGTGCACGCGTTCATCTACCGGCAGGGACTGTGGTACTCGAGCTCCGCCACGGTCAGCGGCACGGCCATCCCGAAGGACCTCAGCCGGACGGTCGTGCGCGGCGACGTCGCCGATCAGCGCGTGATGCTCGACGGGGTGCTCACGCTGGTCGTCGGCGTTCCCATCCCCTCGATCAACGTGGCGTACTTCGAGGAGCACCCGCTCACAGACCTCGCATCCACGCTCCAGGTGCTCGGGACGGTGCTCACGACGGTGGCGATCGCCACCACGGTGGGCGGCGCGCTCGCGGGGTGGCTGCTCAGCCGGCGGCTGGTACGACCGCTGACCGAAGTGGTCGATGCCGCGACCGAGATCGCAGGGGGGACCCTGGATCGTCGCGTCCCCGCCGACCCCGACCTCCAGCCGCTCGTGACATCGTTCAACGGCATGGTGACGGCCCTCCAGGACCGCATCGAACGTGACGCGCGCTTCGCCTCCGACGTCACCCACGAGCTGCGCTCACCCCTCACCACGATCGGCGCGTCCGTCGAGCTGCTCGACTCGTACAAGTCCCAGCTCCCTGCGGGCGGGGTGAAGGCCGTCGACACCTTGCACGTCGAGGTCGACCGCTTCTCGACGATGGTGCAGGAGCTGCTCGAGATCGCGAGCATCGACGCCGGCGCGGCAGTCCTCCACTTCACCGACGTGCCGCTCGGCGGCCTGGTCGAGGTCACCGTGGACGGCTACGACCCCGGCATCCCCGTCACGATGACGCCCGAAGCCCGCGAGTCGCTCGTGCGCGGCGACAAGCGCCGCCTGCAACAGGTGATCCTGAATCTGCTCGACAACGCGGAAACACATGCCGGTGGCGCGGTTGGTGTGGACGTCCGCCTCGACGAACGCCCCGACGGCACCTGGGCCACCATCTCCGTCGACGATGCGGGCCCGGGAATCCCGCTCGCCGATCGCGATCGCGTCTTCGACCGCTTCTACCGCGGGGCGGCGTCGGGCAAGCGCGGGGACACGGCGGGATCCGGTCTGGGCCTCGCACTCGTGGCCGAGCATGTGAAGGCGCACGCCGGGACCGTCCGCATCGAGCAGAGTCCCGCCGGCGGTACCCGGATCAGCGTCCAGCTCCCCGTGGTGACGGGGTGACCGGGCCGGCACGGCGGCCGTCGTCCCGCCGGGCAGCGTCTCTGGTGTGGGTGGCGGTCTTCTCGGTGCTCGTCTCGGCGTGCGGGCTGGCCGTGAACGCGTCACCCACGCGGGTGAGCCCCAAGCAGGTGCCGTTCGGGTTGCTCCACAAGTCCCCACCGACGACGTCGCCGACACGTCGGGGGCAGTACGTGACGATCTACCTGGACGGCCCGCAGAGCCTGGTCGCCGTCAGCCGCGAGGTCCCGGTGCCGGTCTCGGCAGGACGCGTCCTCGTCGCGCTCACCGCAGGACCGACGTCCGCGGAGGCCGCCCAGAACTGGCAGAGCCCCATCTCGACCGCGGCGCCGCTCACGCTCGGGCGCCTCAGCACAACAGACATCACCGTGAACGTCACCGGCGCGTTCACGAAGCTCGCCGGCGCGGACCAGGTCATCGCCGCGGCGCAGCTCGTCTACACCCTGACCGCGCTCCCGGGGATCCAATCGGTCACGATCCGCATCGACGGGAAACGCGCGAAGGTCCCCACCGGAAAGGGAACACTGAACGCCGGCCCGCTCGACCGCGCGGACTACGCCACAGTCGCTCCCATCTGAGGTCCGGCGCCCTCTTGCGGGGCGGCCCTTGCCGGGCCGGGCGAGGCCCCTCTAGACTGAATGTTCAGTCAAACACCGTCAAGGCCCCCAGGACCTTGGGAACGGAGTCCCATCGTGCTCCTCGACAGCACCCCCCCTCGCTCCGCCACCGCGGGCGATGTCACGATCGACCAGCTCACCGACGAGCAGGAACGGGCGTTCGTCGCCCGGCAGCCAAGGTCGCACGCCCTCCACGCCCGGGCACTCGCAAGCCTCGCCGGCGGCGTCACCAGCAGCTGGCAGATCACGCGACCGCAACCCGTGTTCATCGCGCGTGGCCACGGCTCGAAGATCGTCGATGTCGACGGCAACGAGTACGTCGACCTCCACGGCGGCTACGGCGCCGGCCTCGCGGGCCATGCGCACCCCGCCATCGTCGAGGCCGTCACCCGTCAGGTGCGCGAGGGCACCCACTTCGCCCAACCCAACGAGGACGCCATCGTGGTCGCCGAGCAGCTTGCGGGGCGCTTCGGACTCCCCCTCTGGCGGTTCACGAACTCGGGCACCGAGGCCACCATGGATGCGGTCCACCTGATGCGGGCGGTGACCGGCCGTGACCTGATCGTGAAGGTGGAGGGCTGCTACCACGGGCACCACGACTCGGCGCAGGTCTCCGTGGCCCCGGACGAAGACGACGACCTCGGGCCGATCGAGCACCCCCGCTCGGTGGCAGCGTCGAGCGGCATCCCCGCGGCCATCACCTCGCTCACCCTCGTGGCCACCTACAACGACCTCGAGTGCGTCGCCCGGCTGCTCGAGGAACATCGGGGACGCGTCGCCGGGATGATCGTCGAACCGATCATGATGAACGCCGGGATCGTCTCCCCCGCCGGCGGCTACCTCGAGGGGCTCCGGTCGCTCCTCCACGACCACGGCGCACTGCTGTGCTTCGACGAAGTGAAGACGGGCCTCACGGTCGGGCCCGGCGGCGCCACCGGTCTCTTCGGGGTCTCCCCCGACATCGTCTGCCTGGCGAAATCGCTCGGCGGCGGCCTCATCACGGGCGCGGTGGGGGCGACGGCCGAGGTGATGACGCACGTGGCCACCGGCGACTACGAGATGGTCGGCACCTTCAACGGCAACCCGCTCTCGATGGCCGCCAGCCGCGCCGTGCTCGAGCACGTCGCGACCGAGGCCGCCTACGACCACATCGCCACGCTTCGCGCCCGCATCGGGCAGGCGGTGACCGCGTCGATCGACCGCCACGGGCTCCCCGCGCACCTCGTGTCGATCGGCGCCAAGGGGTGCGTCACCTTTGCGACGTCGCCCGTGCGCAATTACCGGGACTTCCTCCGAGTCGACGACCGCTTCAATCACCTGCACTGGCTGGTCCAGCACAACCACGGGGTCTTCCTGCCCCCGTGGGGGAAAACCGAGCAGTGGATGCTGTCGGTGCAGCACGGAACGGACGACGCTGACCGGTTCGCGGACAACTTCGAGCGCTTCGCCGTCGCCGTGGGCGAGACGTTGCGCGCGGGAAGCAGACTTGCTTGACTATTGACTGACGGTTCAGTTGAGGAGGCGAGAGGCCGAACACGGTCGGAGGGAGCGGCAGCGAGTAGCGACGATGCGCCGCGGTGGTGCCGGATCCGGCTCGGACGCGACAGGGGGGCAGATGAGGAGCACGCGGTCGACGAGATCCCGGGGCGCACGACGTCGACGGTGCGCCGTGGCGGTCGCAGCGGGCCTGACGTGCGTCCTGACGGCGGCGGGGGCCGGCGTCGCGGCTGCACCGCTCGACGCCGGCGCGAGCCCGCACAGCTCCAAGGCCTCCGGGAACACGGCCACCTACGCCCTCCTCACAGGCGAGGACTTCACGTGGATCCTCCCGCTCCTGAACCAGGCCGGCAACGAGGTGTGGAACTGGGACGTGCTCGAGGGGAGCTGGCTGCCCCTCTACTCGGTCGGGTACACGGCGACGACCGGCATCGACTACAAGCTCTCGATCGGCCAGGCCCCGGTCTACTCCACAAACGACACCGTGGTGACCGTCCACATGAACCCCGACTTCACGTGGTCCGACGGCACCAAGGTGACGTCGACAGACGTGAAGTTCTTCTTCGAGCTCGAGGACGCCAACAAGCACGCGCTCGGTGACTACCTCCCGGGCGAGCTCCCCGACGACATCTCGAGCGTCACCTATCCCGACGCCTCCACGTTCGTCCTCCACCTGAACCACGCCTACAACCCCACCTGGTTCACCGGCAACCAGCTGACGTGGATCTACCCCCTGCCAGAGCAGGCATGGGACAAGACGTGCGCGACATGTGCGGTCAACGGCGCGGCTGCGACGCCGTCGGGCGCCAAGGGGGTCTTCCACTTCCTGTTCTCGCAGGCGAAAGCCCGGAGGACCTACGCGAGCAACCCGCTCTGGAAGACCGTCGACGGGCCGTGGGTGATCTCGACGTACGACCCGGTCACGTACACCACGTCGATGGTGGCCAACACGCACTACAGCGGTCCGACACCCCCGCGCCTCGCGGGGTACAAGATCGTGGTCTTCACAACAGGCACGGCAGAGGTCAACGCCCTGCGGGCCGGCGGGATCACATTCGGCCTCCTGCCCCTGAGCAGTCTCTCGGAAGCCTCCTACTTCAAGAGCCACGGCTACCGCATCGTGCCGTGGAAGCTCTTCTACAACGAGGACATGGAGTTCGGGTACTCGTCGAAGACATGGGGGCCGCTCGTCAAGCAGCTCTACATCCGCCAGGCGCTCCAGCACCTCGTGACACAGCACCTCTACATCTCCAAGGCGCTCCGCGGCTACGGCATTCCCGACTACGGCGTGGTCTCGACCTACCCGGGCTCCAAGTACGTGAGCCCCGCCCTGCGCAAGGACCCGTATCCCTACAGCGTCACGGCGGCCACCAGGCTCCTCACCAAGCACGGCTGGACCAAGAACTCGAACGGCGTCGAGGTCTGCAGGCACGCCGGGAAGGGCCTGCACGACTGCGGGACGGGCATCGCGAAGGGGCGCACGCTCAGCTTCCCCTTCATATACGAGACCGGCACAACAGCCTTCGTCCAGGAGGTCTCCGCGTTCGGGACGGCGGCGAAGAAGGCCGGGTTCGACATCTCGCTGCGGGGGGAGCCGTACAACACGCTGGCGTCGATCGCGGGGGTGTGCCCCACAACACCGCCGTGCAAGTACGGGATCGCCGGGTACTCCGGCTACATGTGGAACTACGGCCAGTACCAGAACGTCCCGACCGGCGACAACCAGTTCGGCAAGGGGAACTACTGGGCCGGCGGGTACTTCACAGCCACGGCCCAGCGCCTCATCGACGCGGCCGACTCGAAGGCCGGGTTCGGCACGCTGTACGCGGACGAGAACTACCTCTCGAAGAACGTCGCGTCGCTGTGGTGGCCACTTCAGGACCTCGTCGCCGTCGTGAAGCGCACACTCAAGGGATGGGCACTGAGCCCGTACGGCACAATGCTGCCGATGCGCTGGTACAAGACGCACTGAGCGAGAGCCGGCGCCGGCCGCGCCCGGGTCGCGTCAGCGCGCCACGCTCCGCGCCACGCTCCGCGCCTTGCCCCGGCGCCCACCGCCCTTTCGCGGGCTCTCCCAGTCGAAGCCGAGCTGTTGCGCCGCGAGGTGCATCGCGAGGGTGAACGCGCGATGCGCGTCGACGACGGGGTCGCCGAGCGCGATCTGGATGGCGAGCCCGTCGAGGACCGCGCTGAACCCGACGGCGAAGTCGTCGCCGTCCACCGCCGCGAACTCCCCGCGCTCCTGGCCGAACCGGACGATGTCGCGGATCGTCTGGCGGAAGTGCTCGTCGAACTCCTCGCGCACGGCCCGCACCACCGGGTTGCGCAGGGCCTGTGCCCACAGGTCAAGCCAGACCGCCCAGGACTCCTCGGTGGGCCCGGACGTGCCGGGCAGGCACGACATCGACACGACCTCTTCGAGCCGCGCGGCGCCGGTGGGCAGCGCGGAGGTGCGCGCCGCCATCTCCGCGTACCACGCGTCCTCTGACCAGCGCATCGCATCCGCGAGGAGGTTGTCCTTCGTCTTGAAGTAGTAGATGACGAGGGCGGGACTCACCCCGGCGCGCACGGCGACGTCGGAGATCCGGGTCTCGGCGAAGCCGCGTTCGACGACCACCTCCAGCGCGGCCGTGAGCATCTGGACCCTTCGGGGCTCCTCCGCGCCGGTCGTCACTTGTGCACCATAGCAAGCAGAATTAGACTGAACGATCAGTCAAACATGCCGCCGGCCGCCCCTCGGTGCGCCGGCGCGGGCCCGGAACGGGAGGGGCAGTGCGGAACGACTACGACGCCGTCGTGGTGGGCGGCGGACACAACGGACTGGTCGCGGCGGCCTACCTCGCACGGGCGGGCATGCGGACCGTGGTCCTCGAAGGCCGGCACAAGACCGGAGGCGCCGCGGCGACCGACGCCCCATGGCCGGACGCGCCGGAGATCAACGTCACGCGCCTCTCCTACGTCATGAGCCTCATGCCCCCGACGATCATGCGCGACCTGTCGCTCGAGCGCCACGGCTACAAGGTCTTTCCCATGGGCCCCTACTACCAGGCGTTCCCCGACGGGACGTCGATCAAGATCTGGTCGGACGACGCCGCCAAGAACTACGAGGAGATCGCCAAGTTCTCCAAGCGCGACGCCGAGGCCATGCCGAAGTGGGACGCCTGGCTCGCCGGTCTCGCGGACGTGCTCGGGCCGATGCTCCTCGAGGTGCCCCCGAAGATCGGCTCGAAGCGGCCCGGCGACCTGGTCGACCTGTTGAAGATGGCCTGGCGGCACCGTGGCGTGGACGTCCGGACCGTCGGCGACGCGACGCGGCTCATGACGATGTCGATCGCGGACCTCCTCGACGACTGGTTCGAGTCGTGGCAGGTGAAGGCGCCCATCGCGGTCAACGGGGTGATCGGGACCTGGGCTGGACCGTGCGAGCCCGGCACCGCCTACGTCATGGCCCATCACTCCATCGGCGACGTCGGCGACGGCCACCTGGGGAGCTGGGGCTTCCCGGAGGGGGGGATGGGCGCGGTGGCCGACGCCATTCGGCGCGCGGCGGAGAGCTTCGGCGCGCAGATCCGCACCGATGCGCGCGTCGCGCGCACGATCGTGCGGGGACAGCGTGCCGTCGGGGTCGTGCTCGAGAACGGCGACGAGGTGCACGCGCCGGTCGTGGTGACCACGCTGCACCCCCGCACGGCGTTCCTCGACCATGTCGGAGCGGCGAACCTCCCGGTCCAGTTCGTCACCGACGTCGAGCACTGGAAGACCCGGAGCGGCGTGGTGAAGATCAACCTCGCCCTCTCCGAGCTCCCCGACTTCGTGGCCGACCCGGGCACCCAGCAGCAGCCGCACCACACGGGCTCGGTGGAGATGGCACCCTCCCTCGAGTACATCGAGCGCGCCTTCCTCGACGCCAGGGAGGGCCGGCCGGCCGCGCGCCCCTTCTCGGACTCGGTGATCCCCACCACGTTCGACAAGACGCTCGCCCCCGAGGGCGTGCACGTCATGTCGCTGTTCACCCAGTGGGTGCCCGAGACATGGTGCGACGAGCCGCACACCGCGGAGCTCGAGGCGTACGCCGACCGGCTGATCGACGAGTACGACCAGCTCGCGCCGAACTTCAAGGCGTCCATCCTGCACCGCGACATCGTGAGCCCGTACGAGCTCGAGCACACCTACGGACTGATCGGCGGGAACATCTTCCACGGCGAGCTGTCGGTGGAGCAGCTGTTCCACATGCGGCCGGCGCCCGGCTACTGCGACTACCGCACCCCGGTCGCGGGCCTCTACTACGCGAGCTCCGCGACCCACGCCGGCGGCGGGGTGTGCGGGATCCCGGGCTGGCAGGCCGCACGGGCCGCGATCGCCGACGGCCGGTCGCGGCGCCGGCCCTGGCGCGGGGCGAGCTCCTCGCGGGTTTGACCGTCCCCGAGGCGCCGGACGCGCGCGGGCGCCCGGCGCTCGTCGCGATGCTCGAAGCGCGCTCGGTCGCGCTCCTCGGCGCGTCCGCACGACCCGAGAGCCTCGCATACCGGGCACTCGTCGAGCTCCAGCGCAGCCCGATGCACCCCGAGGTCCATCTCGTGAACCCGCGGCGGTCCGGCGCGTCCATCCACGGCCTCACCGTCCTCGGCGACCTCGAGGAGATCGACGGGCCGGTCGACCTCGTGCTCTTCGCCGTCGCCGACGAGCGCCTCGAAGGCGCGCTCACCGCGGCCGCGCGCCGCGGAGATCGCGCCGGGGTGATCTTCGGGGCGGTGGCGGGTCCGCCCGACGACCCCAACGGCCTCCGCCGTCGGCTCGCCGCGGTCGCCGATGCGGCGGGGATGGCCATCTGCGGCGGCGCGTGCATGGGCTTCGTCTCGGGCGCCGTCCGGGCGATCGGGTACCTCGAGCCCGCTCCCCTGCCCCCGGGCCCCGTCGCGCTCGTGACCCACTCCGGATCGGCGTTCTCCGCCCTGTTGCGTGCGGACCGCGCCTTCGGTTGGTCCTTGGCCGTCTCTTCCGGCCAGGAGCTGGTGACGTCCGCGGCCGCGTACGTCGACTACGCGCTCGGCCTTCCCGAGACCGAGGTGGTCGCCTTGGTCCTCGAGACGCTGCGCGACCCGGTCGCCTTCCAAGGGGTGCTCGCGAGGGCAGCGTCGGCGGGGGTTCCGGTGGTCACCCTCGCCGTCGGGTCCTCGGCGCGGGGCGGGCCGATGGTGGCGGCGCACTCGGGCGCGCTCGCGGGGAGCGAGGCCGCGTGGGAGGCGCTCTCCGACCGGTTCGGGATGCTGCGCGTCCTCGATCTCGGCGAGCTGTGCGACACGGTCGAGCTCCTCTGCTCGCGCAGGCGGGCGCCGTCACGGTCAGGCGCCGCCGGCGCTCGTCACGGCATCGCGGCGGTGCTCGACTCGGGCGCCGAGCGGGCGCTCCTGGTCGACGTGGCGGCCGCCGAGGGGGTGCCGTTCGCCGAGATCGGACCGTCGACGTATCAGCGCCTCTCCGCCGTGCTCGATCCGGGCCTCGTCGTGGACAACCCACTCGACGTCTGGGGGAGCGGGAGATCGACCGAGTCGCTCTTCACCGAGTCGCTGCTGGCCCTCGCGAACGACGAGCTCGTCGACGCCGTGGCGCTCGCGGTCGACCTCGTCCCCGAATTCGACGGTGACGAGTCCTACCGCGCGGCGCTGCGCGCCGCGTGGTCGAAGAGCGCCGCGACGGGAACGCCGATGTGCGTCGTGAACCACGTGCCGAGCGCGCTCGACCGCGCGGCGGCTCGCGAGCTGCGCGACCGGGGCGTCCCGGTCCTCGAGGGCACGCGGTCGGGGCTCCGTGCACTTCGCAACCTCCTCGAGCTGCGCGACCACCTCGACCGGCCGGCGGCGGAGCGGAGCGAGGTGGACGTCGAGCGACAGGCGCGTTGGCGCGCGCGCCTCGACACCGGCGGGGCGACCCCGGCGTCCCTCGGCGCGCACCTGCTCGCGGACTACGGCGTCGCCGTCCTCGCGTCGGAGTTGGTCGACTCCGTCGATGCGGCGCGTCTCGCCGCAGAGCGTCTCGGTTACCCGGTGGTCCTCAAGACGGCGATGCCCGATGTCCCCCATAAGTCCGACGTCGGAGGGGTCGTCCTCGACCTCCGCTCGCCGCCGCAGGTCGAGGCGGCCTACCTCGATCTCTCGGCGCGGCTCGGCCCCTTGGCCACCGTGTCACCGACGGCGACGCCCGGCGTGGAGCTCGCGGTCGGCACCTATCGGGACCCGTTGCTCGGCCCTCTCGTCGTGGTCGGCGCCGGCGGGACCCTCGTCGAGCTGCTCGCCGAGCGCGTGGTCGCGCTGCCTCCCGTCGACCTCGACGGCGCCAGGCGCATGGTGGACCGGCTGCGGGCGCGGGCGCTGCTCGACGGGCACCGAGGCGCGCCGCCCGCCGACGTCGACGCGGTGCTCGCTGCGGTGGTCTCGGTGTCGGCGATAGCTATGGAGCTCGGCGACCACCTCGGCGCGGTGGAGGTGAACCCGCTCAGGTGCTCGGCGACGGGGGCTGTCGCGCTCGACGTGCTCGTCGAGCGGCGGAAGTAGGCGCGGCGGAAGTAGGCGCTCAGAAGATCGCGTAGACCTTCCGGAGCGTCTCGTGGATGTCCCAGGTACCTTCCCAGCCCGTCGGGAACATGACCACGTCGCCCGCACCCACCTCCGTCGGCTCCCCGCCGTCGGCGGTGACGGTCATCGAGCCCTTGAGGACGTGCACGAGCTCGTTGGTCTCGAGCTTCCAGCGCGACGGTCCGGGCGTGCACTCCCAGATCCCGGTCTCCGCGCCGCCGTCGCCCTGCCAGAGGGTGAGGCCGGACGTCTGCATCTCGGCACCCGTCGCCTCCTCGAGCGGTCCCCAGTCCTCGAGGTCCTGGCGGTTCGCCGCGTCCTCGAAGGCGGGGGTCGACACGGATGCGTGGTCGTGGACGTCGGTCATTGTGGTGTGGTCCTTTCAGGGAAGGGAAGCGCGATCGGATCAGGTGTCAGACGACTGCGGCCCTCGCGGTCGAAGCGGTCCAGGCCGAGGGATGCGACGTCGAGCACCGGCGACGACCCCTCCAGCGCCAGGTCGGCGGCGACACGGGCCACCGCCGGGCCCCACATCATGCCGTGGCCGCCCGCGGACGCGACGGTGACCCCCGCCATCGCCGCGCCGTCCGTGTCGAGGGCGGGGCCGAGGATCGGCAGGTGGTCGGGCGTGTAGTCGATCGTGGCCGCCCAGACGCGGCGCAGGCCCAGGCCGTCGGTCGCGGGGAGCAGCTCGGCCAGGCGCCGCTTGACCTTGTCGAGGTACGCCCAGTCGACGTCCCGAGCAGGCCCGGGTGGCTCGTCCGGGTTGCTCATACCGAACAGGAGGCCGCCGTCCTCGGGTCGCCAGTAGATGCCCCCGGCGAGATCGAACGCCATCCTCACCCGGTCCGGTGCGAGGCGGGGGTCCGGCTCGGTGACGGCCACCTGGTGACGGGCGCCGCCGGCGTGCACTCGGGTGCCGGCGCGGCGGCCCACGTCGGCGAGCTCCGGGCCGCCGGTCAGCACGACCCGCTCGGTCGCCACGGGACCGTCCGACGTCTCGACCGCACGGAGACGGCCGTCGTCCGTCGTCGCCAGGCCGAGGAACTCGGCGCCCTCGCGCACGTCGACCCCGTCACGGAGGCACGCGGCGGTGTAGGCGGCGACGTTGCGCGGTGGGTCGATGTACCCGTCACCGGGTGCGTACGAGCCTCCGAGGTGGCGGCCCGGCGCCATCGCCGGCACGAGGTGGTCCGCTTCGTCGACGCTGAGCCACGAGACGTCGAGGCCCTCCGCCGCCTGCATGGCGACCCGCGCCCTTCCGGCCTCGACCTCTGCCGCGGAGAAGGCCGGCATCAGGTAGCCCTGCGCCACGAAGCCGGAGTCGACCCCGATGGCCTCGTGCTGGGTCCGGTAGAAGTCCCGGCTCCACATTCCGAGCCGCACGGCCCACGGGGTGCCCCCCTGGGCGCGCACCATCCCGGCGGCACGGCTCGACGCCCCGCGGCCGAGCAGCGTGCGCTCGACCAGGCAGACGCGCTCGAGCCCGGCGCGCTTGAGGAACCACGCGCACCAGGCGCCGACGGTGCCGCCGCCGATCACGACGGCGTCTGCCACCTCCGCTGCGCGCACGCTGCACCCTGTCATAGACTGAACCGTCAGTCAAACTTGTTGCCCGGAGGGACCGTGTACGGGTTGTCGCAAGCCGATCTCGAGCTCAAGGCGCGCGCACGGGCGTTCGTCGACGATCTCATCCCCTACGAGGTGGAGGCCGAGGAGCACGACGGCACGCTCCCCGACGACGTCGACGCCGCGATGCGGGGGCGAGCGCGCGAGGAGGGCCTCGTCGCGACCAACATGCCGCGAGAGCTCGGGGGCGGCGGATGCTCGATGCTCCAGCAGGTCCTCGTCCAAGAGCAGGTCGGGCGGGCCACCAACGCCTTGGCGTGGATGCTCTCGACCCCACCGCAGTGGTGGGCCGGCGTCGCGTCCGACTACCAGTGCGCGCGCTGGCTCGAGCCCACCGTGCGGGGAGACGCCGTCGAGTGCTACGCGATCACCGAAGAGAGGGCGGGCTCGGACGTGTCCCAGCTCCAGGCGACGGCACGGCGCGTGGGCGACGGCTACGTGCTCGACGGCGTGAAGTGGCACGTGACCTCGTACAACGAGGCGACCTACGCCTTCTTCCAGGCCGTGCTCACGGACGGGCCCCATGCGGGCTCGCATGCGATGTTCGTGGTGGACCTCCCCTCCGACGGGGTGCGGGTGGTCCGGGTGCCGGCGTACTCGCACACGATCGCCCACCACCACCCCATCGTGGCGTTCGAGGGGGTGATCGTGCCGACGACGCACCTCGTGGGCGACGAAGGCAGCGGGATGGAGTACGCGTACGAGTGGTTCCGCTTCGAGCGGTTCATGGTGGCGGCGCGATGCCTGGGAGCGGCCGAGCGCCTCATCGAGGAAGCAACCGACTTCGCGGCCGAGCGGACCGTCTCGGACGGACCGCTCATCGGCCACCAGCTGATCCAGGCCATGCTCGCCGACAGCGCGACCGAGCTCTTCGCCGCACGCGCGCTCCTCTACGAAGCTGCGCGGGGCGTCGACGAGGGCAGGGACCGCAAGATCCAGCACGCCCAGGCCTCCATGGCCAAGCTCTACGCGTCCGAGATGGCCAACCGCGTCGCGGACCGCGCCGTGCAGATCTTCGGCGGACGCGGCTACATGCGCGAGAACGTTGCGGAGCGCTTCTACCGCGAGCTGCGCGTGGAGCGGATCTGGGAGGGCACGAGCGAGATCCAGCGGCTCATCGTGGCCGCGCAGCTCGCAAGGCGCGGGATCCGCGCGCTCGCCTGACGCGCGCAACGCTCAACCGACCTGCCGCCCGGAGGTCTCGGACGCGGGCCTGGCGATGGCCGACGGCCGTGCACGACCGCCTCGGTAGGCGTTGGCGACCATCGTCACGAACTGGTACACGCCATCCTCCTCCTCCGAGAGTGGTCCGGGGACGGACTGCGGGCTCGACAGCCCGCGCTGCACGGACTCGCACGCGAGCCAGTCCTGGCGGTTCGTCACGTCCCAGAAGTCGACGGCGAACGACGGGTCGAAGTCGGCACGCGCCACGTCCTCCGGCGAGAAGTGCCACTCGCAGACGACCCGGGTGCGGTCGGCGGCGAGCGGCGTGAGGACGTGGGTCATGACGTAGTCCGGGTGGAGACTGATCAGGACGTTGGGGAACACCGCGAGGTAGTCGACGACGTGACGGCGCCTCTCGTCGAGGCCCCGCAGCGGCGACGCGCTCGAGGATCCGTCGAGCGACATGGTGGCGAACGTCTCGCGGATCTCCATCCATCCGCCCGCCCACGCGCCAGAGGGGTCGTGGTAGTTCTCCCCGCTCCTGGGCGGGCTCGCCGCACAGAGCTCGGGATGGATGACCGAGCAGTGGTAGCACTCCTGGTAGTTCTCGGTCAGCACCTTCCAGTTCGCCACGACCACGTAGTCGTGACGGCCCCTCGTGACGAGCCGTCCCATCTCGTAGGGGGCGACGATCTCGGCGAGCCCGGCGACGTGGTCGGAGAGGTCCCCTGCGGTGCCGGACGGGTTCACGAAGACGAGTCCGTGCCACTCGGTGGCGGGAAGCTCCACCAGTCCGTGTGCAGACGGTTCGAAGCCGCCGGCGCCGTCGAATCCGGGGGCCCTGCGGAGGCTGCCGTCGAGACGGTAGGACCACGCGTGGTACGGGCACAGCACGACCGACCGGTTCACCGTGCCCGCGCCGCAGGGCAGGAGCTCGTGCCCCCGGTGGCGGCACGCGTTCGCGAACACCCGCACGGCGTCGTCCTCGCCCCGGATCAGGAAGACCCCGCCGCTCCCGACAGCCTCCGCGCGCTGGTCGCCCGGCGACGGAACCGCCGACGCGAGTCCGACGCACGTCCACCCGTCGTCGAAGAGGTGCCGTCGCTCCCAGTCGAACACCGCCGGGCCCGTATAGGCCTCGCGCGGCAGCATGCGGCTCTCGCCGAACGGCCGCAGGGAACGCTCGAGCCCGTCCGCGGCGAGCGGTACCCGGTCCGTGGCCGGCGTCTCGGTTTGACTGATCATACAGTCAATCCTAGGCCACCGGTCATCCGGCGGCAACGAGCGCCCGGGGGGTCCCTCCGGGCAGTCCCATCGGCCCAGACCCCGGCGGGTCAGGCGGCGTCGGGTCAGGCGGCGTCGGGTCAGGCGGCGTCGGGTCAGGCGGCGTCGGGGTCCCTGGACTCCGCGTCGCGCACCCGCTTCACCATCAGCTCGAGGAGCGCCCACATCGTCTCGGGGTGGGAGACCGCAAAGGGGCGGAAGACGGGCTGGGTCAGCATGAAACAGCGCAACTCGGTGTCGGCCGTCACCGTGGCGGAGCGCGGAGACCGGTCGATCAGCCCCATCTCGCCGAAGAAGTCGCCCTCCTTCAAGGTCCGGACGGTCACCCCGTGGACCGCGACCGATGCCTGTCCCTCGGCGATCACGGTGAAGATGGTCCCGAACTCGTCCTCTTCGGTGAGCACCGTCCCCGCGGGGAACGTCCGATCGTGGACCTCCTTGGCGAGCTTGTCGAGCTCTCTTCGCGAGAGCATCGAGAACAAGGGCACCTTCGCGAGCACTTCGGATGGCTTGGACATGGGACGCGATGGTACGCCTCCTGCATGTCGCAGGCGGGGGCCCACTTCCGCCTCGGCGACGGCCCTCTCCCCCGGCGACGGCCCTCTCCGTCAACCGAAGCGGAGGACGCGGACGTGGCCGACCCTCTCGGTCACCGTGCCGAACGACTCTCCCCCGTCCCGGGAGCGCCACACCAGGCCGTCGGGAGTCCCGACGGCCACCTCGTCACCGCTCGCGGCGAGGGTGCCCGTGTCCAGGTTGTACGGGAAGGACTCCGGGAGGCCGCCCCGGCACACCGTGAACGACCCGCCCAGCCGGCCCGCAAAGACGCGGCCGTCGCGCGACCTCGGTCCTGTCGACGCAGTGACGAAGGCCCTGTCTCCGGCGCCCGCCACCGCCCGGCAGTAGGGCGCGTGCAAGCCGTCGGTCGTCCACTGCCACGTCATCCCGTCGTCGACGCTCCACCCGAAGCCTCGTGCCGCGGCGGCCACGACGACGCCGGCCCCTCCCGCGACCACCTCGTGGACGTCGTCGTCGGGAGGGACCACGTTGGTCCACGTCCGACCCGTGTCGGTCGAGCGCCAGACGCCGCCGACATGGACGTTCACGAGCCACGTGCCGGTGGGCGTCACCGCCAGCGAGCGCAGATCGGGCGTGGCGGCCGCGGGGTTCTCCCATGTCGCCCGCCCGGGGACCGCGGCGAACGACTCCACGGGCGAAAGCCCTCCACCGGTGAGCGACAGCTGGGCGAGCTGCGCGCCCTCCAATCCGACGAGCAAGCCGCCGCCGGTCGCTGCGAGGCTCTGCGCCTTGCCGTTCCCGAGGACCGCCACCGGCGCGAGCTCGAGCTCGTCGACCCGGGCGATGCGGTCGCCGTCTGCCAGCACGTAGGCGCTCGGTGCCCCCGCGCCGCCGGCCACGGCGATCGCGCCGACCGAGAGGTCCTCGGCGATCGTGAACTGGCGGTCGAGGTCCTCGAGGTGGTGGGTCGTCCCGAGAAGCAGCACCACCCTGTCGTATACCACCGACGCGGACGCGTGCGGGCGCCGATGGCCACGGGACCCGCAAGGTGGCATCATCGCGTCATGGTGCTCCCGGGACGGGCAGGGCACCGCCGCTCGTTCGTCGACGCGCGTGACGACGGCCGGCAGATGGAGGTGTCGTGGCACGCGCGGGCGGGTGTCGTCGTGATCAGTCTCTGGCAGGGCGACAGGTGCCGCTCGACGTTCCGGCTGCCGGTCGAAGACGCGACCGCCCTCGTCGGCGTCCTCACGTCGGCCCTGACAGACGTGGTGCGCTCGCGCGGGACCGTCGGTCGCGAGCCTCCGGGTCACCATGCCAGGGTCACGGGCTCTTCCGAGGCCGCCGCGCGCGACACGCTGTTCCACCGGCTCCTCCGCCGGGCGGCACGCCGTCGCGCCGCAGAGATCGTGCCCCTCCGCCCCGTGCGGGGGGACGCGCCGACCGAGCCGTCCGGCGGCTGACGGGACGCACCGACGCCGCATCCCACAGGGCGCCGACGGCCGAGGCACCGTCGTGTCGGTGGTCGTGGTGGTGTGAACGACCTCGTGGACGACGACCCCTGACCCGGTCACACGGCGGCGGTACCGTGTCGCCATGTCCGACGACCCGACGTGGGCACCGCCGCCCTGGGAGCCCCCACTTGCCGGGTCCGAGGCAAAGGCGCTCGTCGGGGCGCTCGAGCGCCAGCGGGCGACGTTCCAGTGGAAGACCGACGGGCTCGACGCTGCCGGGCTCAGCATGCGGCTCGGCGCGTCGCCGCTCACGCTGGGAGGGCTGCTCAAGCATCTCGCGCTGGTCGAGGACTACACCTTTACGACCAAGCTCACGGGCGAGTTGATCGGCGCCCCCTGGGACGACGCGGGCCGGGAGGGCGACGACGACTGGGAGTTCACGTCCGCCGTCCACGACCGCCCCGACGTCTTGTACGGGATGTGGCAGGGGGCGGTGGCCCGCTCCCGCGCGCGGCTCGCTGCAGCGCTCGGTTCCGGAGGGCTCGACCAGTCCGTCGACGTCGGCGTCGGCGACGACCACGCGAACCTTCGCCGCCTCGTGTGCGACCTCATCGAGGAGTACGGGAGGCACACCGGACACGCCGACCTCCTCAGGGAGGCCGTCGACGGACGCGTCGGAGAGGACCCGCCCCCGGACTGGCGGCCGTCGGGGTTCTCCTGATGCCTCGGGAGCTGACCGTGTCCGGCATCGAGGCCGTCGTCCTGGACGTCGGAGGAGTGCTCCTCCTGCCCGATCCGGCCGCGATCCGGGGGTGTCTGGCGCCCTTTGGTGTCAGCCCGAGCGACCAGGAATGCGCAAGCGCCCACTACGCGGGCATGGCCGTCGTCGACGAGCTCGGGGCGGCCGACTTCGCGGCGGCCAACCGCGCGATCGTCCGGCGCTTCGGCATCCCCGAAGCCCACCTCGAGGAGGCCTCGACGGCACTCGGGGCCGCCTACCAGCAGCCATGGGCCCCCGTCGCCGGAGGATGCGGCGAGCTCCGCCGGCTCCGTCGCGCCGGCATCGCCCTGGCGGTGGTCTCCAATGCCGACGGCTCGGTCGAAGCGGAGCTCTTGGCACACGGCATCTGCGCAGTCGCAGGAGACGCCGCGGGGTCTGACGTTCCCGACGTGGCCGTGGTCGTCGACTCCTGGCTGGTGGGGATCGAAAAGCCCGATCCGGCGATCTTCTCGGTGGCGCTCCAGGCCTTGGATGTCGCGCCGGACCGGTGCATCTACGTCGGCGACTCGGTGCATTTCGACGTGAACGGCTCGACCGCCGCAGGACTCCGGCCAGTGCACCTCACGGCGATGACGGGCTGCCACGGCCCGCACGCCCATGCTCGACGCCTCGGTGACGTGGTGGACGCCGTGCTCGGCGAGAACCTCCGGTCGGCGTCGAGCTGGTAGCGCTTCTCCGCGCGCGGAGCCGTCGCGTGGCGCTGCGCCCACCACCGTCAGCCCAAGGAGAGCAACTCGAAGACGCGCGCGGCGGCGTCGAAGGGGAGCCGACGAGCTCCCGGCCAGTCGTCGACCGAGTGCCACGGCACCTCGTCGGGGGTCCCGGGCCAGCGCGGGAGGAGGTGGACATGGAGATGGTCGCACGCGTGCCCGATCGTCGCCGTGTAGACGCGCAGCGCCCCCGCCGACTTCAGCGCCGCGCTCCAACGCGCCATCTCCTTGCCGATGGTGGCCGCCTCCGACGGGCGGAGCCCCGCAAAATCCGGGACGTGGCGAGCGGAGGTGACGAGGAGATGCCCCTCGTACGTCAGGCCGTCGCCGCTCGGCGGGACGTGGAACGTCACCGCACCCCGGCCGGCACGTCGGAGCCCGCCGGGCACGGGCACCTCGCCGTGGTGCTGTCGACAAACGAGACACGCAGCGTCGCCGGGCTCCACCCCCGAAAGAATGCCATGGCCGGATTGGGGAACCGTCCGGGCATCGTCCCTTCCAAGCGCGCGTCCTGTCGGTGCGGACCATCGCGGTGCCCGCGTCCCCGAGCATCGACGCGCCGTCGTACCACCCGCTCCGGCTGAACCGCGTGACGTTCCGGGTGTCGAGCGGCAATGCCGTCCTTCCCGCCGGGCACACGTACACGCAGTACGCCCACGTGGGCCGAGCGTACGCGGGAGGCCGGTGGTGCTTCGTCGCCGGGGTCTCCGCCCCGTAGCAGGGCATCGCGCGACGCGCCGTCCTGCGCGATGATCGCGGGGAGTGGGGAGCGATGTCGTCAACTATGCCCTGGACGCACTCCTCGTCCTGGTCGTGGTCTTCCAGATCCGCGGACGCACGCTGTCGATCCGGCAACTCCTCCTCCCGGTCGCCATCGTCGCCTACTTCGCGATCGACTACCTCAAGACCTTCCCGACGGCCGGCAACGACGTCCCCATGGAGGTCGCCGGTGCGCTGCTCGGCGGCGTGCTGGGCATCGCATGCGGTCTGACGACCACGGTCGAGGCGCGGCGCGACGGCATCCCGGTGGCGAAGGCGGGCGCCCTCGCCGCGTCGTTCTGGTTGTTCGGGATGTGCGGGCGGCTGTTCTTCCAGATCTGGGTCGAGCACGGCGGCGGGGCGGCGACGGTCGGCGGCTTCAGCGCGGCGAACGGCATCACCGCCGGCGCGGCATGGGTGGACTGCCTGGTGCTCATGGCGCTTGCCGAGGTGCTCGGCCGAACCGCGGTGCTCGCGGCCAAGGGCGTGCGCCTTCCCGGCGGGA
The DNA here is from genome assembly GCA_035534455.1 of Acidimicrobiales bacterium. Classification (GTDB taxonomy): domain Bacteria; phylum Actinomycetota; class Acidimicrobiia; order Acidimicrobiales; family RAAP-2; genus JAJYVT01. Next base: position 99,316 of record DATLRV010000007.1, on the reverse strand, counting down.
TTCCCATGAGCGCCCGGGTCCAGCCGGCCGCCGCGCCGAGCAGCGGCTGATCCCTCCGGATCGCCCCTTCGCCGCTTCAGGCGTCGTCGGCCTCGTCGACTTCGACCACGCCACACCGGCGGTGCAGATGTCCGATGTCGCCTACGCCTTGGAGTACGCGGCGCCGTTCCGGAGCGACCCGTTGCACCGCGCGCACATCGCGGTGACGCGGAGCCGACCTCAGGTCGAGAACCGCGCGGCGAGGTCAGCGGCCACGCGATCGGCGTCTGCCATCGAGGCGACTTCGGCCCCGAGCTTCTTGGCGCTCGTCGCGTACGAAGGCTCGTCGAGGACCGCGCGCACGCTGCGGCGCACCTCCGCCGGATCGAGCGAGTCGGGCAAGATCGACAGACCGGCACCGCAATTCCCGACGAGCTCCGCGTTCAAGAAGTTGTCCGCGCCCTGGGGAACGACGACCTGCGGGAGCCCGTGGGTGAGTGCCCCGAACATCGTCCCCGACCCGCCGTGGTGCACCACCGCCGAGCAGCGCGGCAACAGCTCAACCTGGGGCAGGTAACGCTCGACCCGGACGTTCGGCTTCACGGGTCCGACCGAGGACGGGTCGTTGACGGCGCCGACGGTGACCACGATCTCGAGGTCCTCGCCGTCCAGGCCGTCCAGGACGGTGCGGAACACGGCGGGGTTGACGAAGAACGTCCCGAGAGTGACGTACACAACGGGCGGTGCCGACGGGACGGCGGGGCGGATCGGCCGAGGCGACGGCCGGAGCTGGATCGACTCCCCGGTGGGCACCGACTGTCGCTCCAGCGAAGGCGGACTGACCTCGATCGTGAGCCCTTCGTACACCCCCGCCCATCCCGGCGGCGTATGACCGAAGGAGCGCCACAGCGGAGAGATCGCGTCGTTCGCGAGATCGCACACTTCGTGCGGCATCATCGGGCTGATGAGGTGATGGACGACAGGGACGCCGAGAACCCTGGCGGCGAGCGGACCGGCGAAGGCGTATGCCTCGAAGAGCACGAGGTCCGGAGCGAAGCTCCCCCCGATCTCCACGACGTCGTCGATCATGTCGGCTGCCCCGATGTCCGCGAAGAGCCGGGGGACGAAGTAGTGGTTGATCCGTTCGGGAGCGAGCCCGTCCCCCGGGACGCCCCGGACGCGCGAGCGCAGCACCTCGAACCACTCCATCTCGGTCCGACCAGCCCGCACGAAGGTGGCCCCGCTCCGTGCGATGACGCCGCCGGGGTCCTCTCCGGTGGCGACCCGGACGTCATGGCCCTGCGCGACGAGCGCCCCGACGAGCGGCAGCAGGGGATTCACGTGACCGGCGGCGGGGACCGCGACGCACAGGACCTTCACAGGGTGCCAATCGTACGGGCTCGGCCGGGTGCACGAGGGTGCACCGCGGTGCGCTTCGACGCTGCCGGCCGACGCGCACGGGGACCCAGGAGCGTTCGGCGCACACGCGCCGCGCAAGCTGGGGGAGGCGCGAGGCCTGCACCGAGTCCATTGGGAGGATCACGCGAGCAGGGCCCGGACTTCGCCTGCGAGCTCGACGGTCCGAGCTGCGGCGTCCGGGCCGAGCTCGGGGGGAAGTGGGGACATCGCACGGATGATGACGTCGGTGAAGCCGAGGTCGCCGTACACCGCCAGCGACTCGGCGACACTCGCAGGATCCCCGTAGGCAACCGCCGCGCGATCAAAGCCGCGGTACCCGGCTGCGACGAGTGCGTCCCCGACTCGTTCCGCCTCGGAGCGGCGCTCCCGGATCAACACGTCCTTGCGGATCGGCACTCGCACCGGCTCCTTCCCGTGCGTGGCACACGCGTCCCGGTAGAGGGAGATCGCGCGCGCAGCAGATGTCGGCGTGAGATCTGCGTTGGCGTACCAGCAGTCGCCGAGCCTCGCGGCCCGGTCGATGGCCCTGGGGACCCCTCCGCAGATCCACCACTCGACCCCCTCGGGAGGGGTGGGGGCGATCCGGGCTCCTTGCAGGCCGAACCGTTGGCTGTCGACCGTCTCGCCACCGAGCAGCGCCCGGACGACCCTGACGCTCTCCTCGAACACCGGTGCCCGACGGCCCAGGTCCACACCCATTGCCGCGAACGGCGCGTGACCGGAGCCGAGGCCGGCCTGCACGATGAACCTCCCGTCGGCCATGGCCGCGAGCGTGCCGATCTGCTCTGCCATGAGCACCGGATGCCAAAGGGGCACCAGGAAGAGGCAGCCGATCTGTCGACCCGCCCACTCCGCAAGGATCCGGCCGATGATCGGCACGTTCTGCACGTAACCGGAGGGGCCGGTCGCGTGGTGGTCCCCGACCGTCAGGCTGTCGAGGTCCGCCCCGATCGCGGCGCGCGCCTGGGCGAGCACGGCCCGAGGGCCGAGGCGCTGGCCGTCCGGCCCGTCGGTGGAGAAGGAGGTTCCTATGGAGATCCCGAGGCGCATGACCACCCAGGTCTACCGCGAACGGCGCGTGCAAGACGGCGACGTGCGTACGGCCTGGTGCATGCGGCGAGTCAAGAGCGGGGCGTCGTCATCTCATAGGTGCGAGACCTCTCTCGCGTCACCGGCGCGCACCGACGGTCCCCCGCAGAGGGGATCTGCAGTCTCGAACGCCGGCGCAGGAGCCCGGACGCCGCGAGGCCTGCCCACAACGCTCCGAGCAACGCCAGACCGGCGACCGCCAGCCACAGCTCGACGAGGTCTGCGGTCGTCTCGTAGTCCAACACGACGTGCGACGTGCCCGCACCGACGTGCACTGCGACCCACAAACCGCCGTCCACCGGGAACACGCGGGCGCGACGGCCGTCGACGGTCGCGTGCATCCCCGGCTCGTAGCCCTCCTTGAGCACGGCCAAGCCGCTCCCGTCGCTGTGCAAGGAGATCGACACCTCCTCGGTCGTCGCGTGGCGGGTGAGCCCTCTGTCGTCGCGGGCGGTACGCAGGTCCGATGCGCTCGTCGTCACGTAGGCCTCCACCGGAAGCCCGCGCGCGGAGGGCGAGAGCACGGCCGAGAGCTGCCGGACCGCCGCCTTTGTGGAGCGGACCGCGACGGGCGTCGCTGTCGGTTGGACGAGCGGATCCGCTCCGAGGACGCGGTACAGGTACAGGTGCGCGGGCGATCCGGCGACCGTGACGGTGCGGCTGGGCTCCTCGCCCAAGAAGCAGAGCGGGTCGCTCCCGTGTGCGTGACCGTGGCCACAGGCACGGATCGACGTGAAGCCGACACCAGAGAGCGGATTGGCGAGTACGAGAAGGTCGACACCCATCGATCGGAGCGCCGAGACGGCACGGCGGGTCAACGTGAGGAGTCCGAGCGTCGGGGCGACCACGTAGAGCGGGCCGAATCCATCCGTCTGTGTCGCGGAGAAGAGCCTGCTCAATGCGACACGGTAGGCATTCGGGATCAGCGGCCCCCACAGCTGGACCGAGTACTGCTGCGTAGGCAACTGCCGGATGCCGAAGAAATCGAGTTGGTCCCCCCCGGGCTCCGTGCTGCCGAGCACCTTCACGGAGGCCAAGGCGCCTCCGTCTCGTGCGGGCGCGAAGTTGGTCGGCACGTCGTAGACGCAGCTTGCCAGCACGATGGCCGCCATGAGCGGCGCGGCCACCGCGCCGCCGATCCACCGGAGCGAGACGATCCCTGCGACGAACAAGACGACGACGACAGCGGCCACCAGCGGCGCACGGGCCACACTCGGGTCGCTCGCCACGTGGCCCGCAACGAGGGCTTCTCGGAAGCGTTCGTACACGTACCCGTCGAAGGCACCGGCAGCGACGAGGGCAACCAGCAGGTCCTTCCACCGGAGCATGCGGACATCGCTGATGACCGTGCCGAGCAGCAGGCAGAGCGGGACCCACCACCCGAACTGGAGGAAGCGGTTCGAGGCGATCCTGTCGAACATCGGGACGTCCATCAGTTGGAGGACGTGTCCGATGTCCGCGTACGCAAGCACACCGAGGACGACCAGCACCACGCTCGGAAACACGAACCACCGGGTCCCCGCGCCCGCCGGACGGAGCGCGAGCATGAGCGCCAGGACGACGACGAGCACGAGAAGAGGAGTGCCGACGGCGTTCACGTTGTTGCCCAGGGACTGGGGCGCCTGGTTCATGGCGCCCCCCGTGATCGTCGGGAACGTGAAGATGGAGAGCCAGTACACCGGAGAGTGGGTCAGGTGGGATCCGGAGCCGTTGACGCCTGTGCCGCCAGCCACGACCGAGAGCGTGGGAATGATGCCGATGCTGCCGACCACCACGCCGGCGGCGGCCGACGCGGCGCTGCGGACCACGAGGAGCGGACCCACCCGCCACGTGCGGTAGTGGACGATCAGCGCGACGGTGTAGACGACGATCACGACCGCCATGAGGGGCAGGAGCTCCTGGAAACCCGAGAGGCAGAGGAACCCGACCGAGGTCGCGATCCCGAGCGTCGCCGCCCGTCGATGGGTCGACGCCGGATCGACGGCGTACCGGACGGCGACGAGGACGAAGGGCAGCACCGCGAGCGGGTTCGGCACCGACGTGTTGATGTTCGGCGGCACGGCTCCCGCCAGCGCGGCGAGGACGCCCGCCGCCATCCCCCCGAAGAACCGTTGCCCGAACGCACGGGCGAGGAGGTAGACGCCAAAGGCCAGCAGGACGAGGTTGACCACGTGCCAGATCGAGTAGTTGCCGGGGAAGAGAAGGTGCGCGATGACCTGCGGGGGGTAGACCGGAACGCCCTGGTCCGCCAGCAACGGGATGCCGAAGCCCTGGAAGGGATCGACGACCGGAAGCCGCAGGTGGCTCCAGGAGGCCGCCGCAAGATGTGTCAGCGGGGCGCTGATGGCACCTCCGCCGAGGCTGTCGATCACGAACAGGGGACGCGTGACGGGACCGTTCGTGATGAGGGACCGCGTGCCGTCGAGCACGGGCCAGTAGACCCCTCCGATGACGAGGGCGAAGAGGCAGAAGGCGCCCGCGTGGGGATGCCGCCGCATGCGGGACCAACGCACCGTGCCGGTCATCGTGCCCATGGCACGGCCATGATGGCGCGGGCGGCGTCGCGCGTCGGTGACGGGCCTCGGCCCCGCCGGGATCGACACCGGAATTGCGCCCCGGCCCGAGGCCCGTGGCGTCGTCGAGCGCCCCGTCGCCGGACGGCCCATGTCGTCGCCACCGGTGGGTCTACGCTTGTGTGGTGAGCGAGCTCATGGCCGTCGCAGGGGTCGACGCCGGCTCGCCCCCGCCTCCCGACGTCGCTGCACTGAACGAGGACACCTGGGTCATCGTCAGGTGCTTCAACGAAGCTCCGGTGGCGGGGGCCGTGGTCCGCGAGCTCGTCAGGTGGTTCCCCAACGTGGTCGGGGTCGACGACGGCAGCACCGACGGCTCGGCGAACGAGCTCCGCAAGTCGGGCGCGAGGGTGGTGCGGCACGCCGTGAACCTCGGTGCCGGGGCAGCGCTGCAGACGGGGCTGCGCTTCGGCCTCATCGATCAGGCCGCGAAGTACTTCGTCTGCTTCGACGCCGACGGTCAGCACCGTGTCCGCGACGCCGCCGCGATGGTCGCACGGCTCCGGCACGACGACGTCGACGTCCTGATCGGCTCGAGGTTCCTCGGCGCTGCGCCGGGCATGCCGGCGACGAGGCGGGCGGTGCTTCGTGCTGGCCGCCTGTTCGAGCGCGTGTCGTCGGGCGTGTCGCTGACTGACGCGCACAACGGGCTCCGCGCGTTCACCCGAAGGTTCGCGAGCCAAGTGGACCTCGAGACGTGCGACATGACCTACGCGAGCGAGCTGCTGCGGGCCGTCCGCTCGAGCGGTCTGCGGTACGCCGAGCATCCCGTGACGATCGACTACACGCGATACTCGCTCGCCAAAGGCCAGCGCTCCGTGAACTCCGTCAACATCGCCGTCGATCTCTGGGTGCACCGCCTGTTGGGTAGGCCCTCGAAGTGAACGCGATCAAGGTCGTGCTCATCTTGTGCTTCCTCGGCCTATTGGCATGGGCGTTCCGCAACCGGAACCGGGTCGGGCTGCGGGCAGGCATCAAGGTGGGGGCGGTGGTACTCACCGCCTTCGCCGTTACGGCCATCGCCGATCCGGCGCTCACCACGTCCCTCGCACATACTTTGGGCGTCGCCGACGGCACCGACCTCCTGCTCTACGCGCTCGTCGTCACGTTCGCATGCACCACGATGGCAGGGTATTTCCGGTACCGGCACCTGGAGAGCCGGCTCGCGCAGGTGGTCCGCTCGCAGGCAATCACCGACGCCCTCCTCCGGGACGGGCCGCCTGGTGCCGCGAGGCGCTCGGAGCCGCCGGCCGTCGACGCGCCAGTCCCGTAGCGGGCGCCCGTTCGACAACACGGGGAGTCGAAAGGCCACCGTCTTTCACCTGGGGGAACTGGAGAATATCTGGAACGCCCGGCTGGACTTGAACCGGCGGGGGGTGTTGTTCCCTGCCTTTCGGGGTGCACTTTCGCGGCGGTGCGACAACCTCGAGGGGTCGCGCGTTTGGGGATACTCCTCGCTCCCGGGCGACTCTCAGTGGTCCTTGCCGACTAGCAACTCCAGCAGTTCGCCGATCGTGGGCTCTCGGCCGATCGCCCCTTCTAGAGGCCGGTGAGTTTGGACCTGGTAGCGATTGCGGTTGCCGTCCTTCTCCTTGTCCACGTACCCCGCTTCGGCGAGGTCGGTGACGATCTGGTAGGCGCTGCGCTCGGTGATGCCCAGCGTGGCGGCGATGTCCCGCAGTCGCACCCCGGGGTCGTGGGCAATGCAGACCAGGGCCCGGCCATGATTGGTGAGGAAGCCCCAGTTCGTCATCAACGATGATCATAGTCCATATCTTCTAGAAATGACTTGCTAGTTGTTGACTTCGAGAGTATCGTGAGTCCCAGACATCGAGGCCCGACCGTCGCCGACGCCCGAGTTGCTCGAGAGTCAGCGAGAGGATCCAGCCATGTTGATGCGATTCGAACCATTCCGAGTGTTCGACCACGCCACCGAGGAGTTCCGCACCGGAAACCGTGCGCAGCTGGTCCCGATGGACGCCTACCGTCGGGGCGACGAGTTCAAGGTCCGTCTCGACCTGCCTGGGGCGGATCCTGGCTCGGTCGAGCTGACGGTCGAAAAGGACGTCCTGACCGTACGAGCGACGCGGACCTGGGTCCCAGCCGAGGACGACCAGGTCCAGGTCACCGAGCGCGTTCAGGGTGAGTTCACCCGCCAGCTCTTCCTCGGGGAGAGTCTGGATCGAGAAAAGATCAGCGCCGTGTACGAGGATGGCGTCCTCACGATCACCATTCCGGTCGTCGAGCAGGCCAAGCCCCGCAAGGTCGAGGTGACCCACGCACCGGTCGCCGTGAAGGCCGCCATAGCAGCCGCCGCGGCGTGAGGAACCGGCCCCTGGCCGCGAACAGAGCGGGTCCTTTTGGACCCGCTCTGTTGGGTCTGTGGACTTGACCTGGTTTCTCGCGGACAGACGCCCCAATTGAGACGCGGATACGACGGTCGCCTTCAGGTGCCCCGAACGCCGTGTCGGCGCGTGTGGAAGCTCTCCCGCATCGAGGCTCAACCACACGGGGATGTTCCTGCAGCCGGCGAGCCTGCCGACAGTCACTCCAAGCCATGGCACAGTGTCCAGATGGCTTGAGAAAATGCTTGGCCGGAGAACTGGACGAATTGCTCGAGCGAAGCGGCCTCCCGTGTGCTCGAACATGCGCCACCGCCATGCCCATCATTGTCGAGGCTGGAGAGGACGTGCCGGACAACTTGACGTGCACGTCACCGGGCATGGATGCCGGGTGATAACCGCCGGTGGCGCTCCCGGCTTTCCCGTCGGTTGGTGCACGGGCGTATGACATAGTGTGATACACTGACGAGCGTGGCAAGAGCCATCTCGGTCCGCCTCGACGACGAAGCGGAGCAAGCCTTGCGGGCACTGGAGGCGACGGGGCTCAGCCAGTCTGATGCCATCAGGTCTGCCCTGCTCATGTCGGCCCGCCGGCTGCGACGTCGACGCGAACTCACTGCTGAGGTCGCAGCGTTGGAGGCAGACGACGCGGACCGCTCGGAGATGTTGGCCGTGGCGGAGTTGATGGAGACTCTCCGTGCTGCGCGGTGATGTCCACCGGTTTCGGCTGCCCCGCGGGGTCGGACACGAGCAGCACGGGGAACGCTACAGCGTGATCCTCCAGGCAAACGAGTTCCTGCCTCGCTCGGTCGTCATCGTTGCACCGACGTCGAGGAGCGCCCGACCAGCATCGTTCCGACCGGAGGCGCACGTTGAGGGGGGCGTCACGCGAATTCTCGTGGAGCAGTTGGGGGCTGTGGACGCTACGCGACTTGGGGATCTCGTTGGCCACTTGACCCACGAGGAGATGTGGGGGATCGACGAGGCCCTCGTTACCGTTCTCGGGCTGGAGTAGACGCGGGCTCCTCACGTGCCCCAATAACTCATCCAGCGCTCTCTTCGGCACTGTCCTCTACCGCCGGTTACCGGACCTTTCTCGGAACCAAGATCCTGCCGGCGCCTCTGGGAAGGGCAGAGCGTTTTGCCGTTCAGCGCTACGCGGGCTTGGATACCGACCCGTAACGTTGCTGCGCTGCCTGGGCCGAGATGCCCAGTTCCACGCCGATCCGCTTCCAGGAGATTCCGGCCCGCCGAGCTGCATCCACAGCCTCGCTGATCTGTCGCTCACTTCTTGCTCTCGCCAGGGCGGCTCGACGCAATAGGTGCTCGGCGACGGCGACTTCATCGTCGGGGGACGGCTCGTAGTCCTCGAAGCGCTTGGCGAGTTCGTCGGCGTGGTCAAGGATGTCTTGCACGGAACGGGGCATGATCGTCACCTCAGGAACTTCTCGCGGGCGGGCATGGCGTGCACGATGAACTCAGTGCCTTCGGCCGTTGCCAACCCGATCTCGAGCACGCGGCCGGCTGCATCGGCACCAATCAGCATCGTGAGGTCATCGAACTCAAATGCACGGACTGGGTTTCGGTACGCGTGGAGCATGTCTTGGTCGGCCACTCCGTGCCTGCGAGCACTCGCCAGGACAATCGGGTCCACCCCATCAATATATCTTGACGGTCGGGGTTCCGTGCGCCTCGAAGCCTCCGAGCCCCGAGGCGCTCGTACGCGTGAGCCGGCGCGCTGGCGAGCTTGGGGCGGTGTGTCCTCGTAACACGCTGCGCGACCTGCTGCGGCAGCAGCAGCGCGAGCGTGTCCCCTATGTGTGGGCCACTCGACATCTGACAGCGTCCCCGAACGCCGGCCTTGGGTCATTTGCGAACTGGGTCGATCCGTTTGACGCCGATCCGAGAGCCTCCTGTTCGATTTCAAGCCCGGTCGCCGCGCTCTCGATGCCGAGATGACGCTTCTTTCGAAGCTGCTCGATGGCATCCGCGGACAGCCCGCCGTGGCGACGTCGCGGGGCTCGCGAAGCTCCAAAACTCTCGCGCCCCGGCCCATCTCCTAGCCCTCGTCACTCCGGCGAACTCACGAGCGCCCGGAGCGATGACGAAACCGAGTGGTCAGCTTCGTACGATGACAGGGGCCGGCAACGACCGGAGGAGGCCATCATGGAAGCACGGGGCTACCGGGGCATCGCCTTCACCTCGACAGGCAGGGCGGCGCCGCTTCTTGACAGCGCCGAATGGCTCGTCATCAGCGCGGCGCAGGGCGAGAACCTTTGGAGTTGGTCCGCTTCGACGGACAGCCTGGTTGTATCGATCATGCCGCCTGACGGTCGGCGTTGTGGTGGATGAGCGCCTCGTACTCTGCAGGGCTCAGGTACCCGAGTGAGCTGTGGAGTCGCCGGGTGTTGTACCAGCCCTCGATGTAGTCGAACACGGCCGCGCGCAGTCCTGCTCGAGTTGGCCACGCGCGGGTCTCGATCAGCTCTCGCTTGATGGTGGCGAAGAACGACTCGGCGACGGCGTTGTCCCAGCACTCCCCAGCCATCCCGATCGAGAGCACGACACCGCGGTCGCGGGCCAAAGATGCGTAGTCCCGACTCGTGTATTGACAGCCCCTGTCCTGCCCGAATGAAAGATGACTCCGCGCTCCGGTCGCCGGGCGAGGAACGCCATCTCGAGGGCGTCTTCGACGAGCTCGGTGCGCATGTGATCCGCGAGCGCCCAACCGACGACGCGCCGGCTGGCGAGGTCGATGACCGTCGCGAAATACGCCCACCCCTCCCAGGTCATGACGTAGGTGATGTCGCCGACGTAGCGACGGTCGAGCTCAGTGCATGGACCGAACTGTCGTTGGATCAGGTCCTTTGCCCGCTCGGCGTCGGGGTCGGGAACGGTCGTCTTGCGCCAGCGCTTCTTGCAGCGGCCCTCGAGGCCGGCCCGGCGCATCAGCCGGCGCACTCGTCGCCGGCCGCAGCCGATGCCGCGCTCGAGAAGTTCGCGGTGCATCCTGGGCGAGCCGTAGGTGCCCTTGGACTCGGCGTGGATGGCGGCGATCTTCTGGGCGAGGTCGGTGTCGTCGAGCTCTCTCTTCGAGGGGACGCCACGGCGGCGCTCGTAGTAGGCGGCACGGGAGACCTCGAACAGCTCACAGCAGTGCTTGACGCTGTGGCCTGCGACTTCCTCCGCCTCGATGAAGGGGTCCATCTTCACCGGGTCTCCTTCGCGAAGAAAGCCGTCGCTTGCTTGAGCAGGTCGACGTCGGCCTGCAGTCGCTTGTTCTCCCGGCGCAGCCGAGTGAGCTCTTCTCGTTCGGCGGTGGTCAGCCCGTCGCGCTCGCCGGCGTCGATCTCGGCCTGCTCCACCCACCTGCGCACCGACGACTCCGTGAGGTCGAAGTCCCGGGCCACCTCGGGGATGCTGCGGTCACCGGCACGACACCGGGCCACGATCTCCGACTTGAACTCCGGGGTGAACGACCGACGGGCACGGCGCCTGCTCCGCTCCATGGTCTCCATGATGGGCATCCTCTCCGGGGCTTCGCCCCTGATGGTGGATGTCCGTCAAACCGTGCCAACTCCACTTGTGAGAGGCCGGGCGGAAGAAGGGCTCCCGCCCATCCCCGTGATCGAACCTCCCGAAGTCCTGCCGACGCGTGACCCGCTCAGGAAGCGGCCGGATCGCTTGAGGCACACGAAGACCGAACTGGCACCTGCGGTCATCAGCGCCCCCCTCGTTCTCTGGCAGGGCACAGGCGCCGCCTCGCTCACGTGCGAGCGCGTGATCGCCTATCCGAACGGTTTCGAGATCGAGCTGCGTGCAGAAGGACTCCTCATCCAGGACGCCGACATGCCCCGGGATCGCTCGTCTCGGGGCTTCTGGCACTTCGGGGCGCTCCAGCTCGCGGTCAGCTTCGCAGACGGCCGTAGCCAACACATCGAGGACCTCACATCAGGGGACAAGGAAGGTCCGGTCACGGTCAGCCCGTTTCGCAGGGACGACTCGACGCTCGAGGCCCTCTGGCTGTGGGTCATGCCGCTTCCTGCCGATGGTCCCGTTCGGCTGGTTGCCACATGGCCCTTGCGCGGCATCGAACAGGCCGCAGTGGAGTTCGAGGTGGCCAGTCGCTAGACGGGCGAGACGCCCCATAACCACCAGCCCTCGGCGAATCCGCGATGGACCGAACGCCGGCTATGCGGACAGCTTGCGTCGACGGGCGGTGAGGAACGTCTGACCTGCGAGTGCTCGAAGTCTCACGCTCCAGCAGGCAACGGCATCGTCATCGTGAGGGGATCCACCGGAGATGCTACGAAGCCATAGTGCTCATAGAAGCTCTTCGCCTCTTCATCCTTGGCGTGCACGAGAAGCAGACGCACCCCAACCGATGCAGAGACCTCCATCGCTTTGAGGACGAAGTGCTTGAGGAGAGCGGCTCCGACTCTTCGACCCTGGTGTTTCTGGTCGACTCCCATTCTGGCGAGCAGCAAGGCGGGCAACTGCTCGGGTTGTCCCTGGCCGATCCTCTTCGGAGCGGTTGAGCGGAGGACAGAGCCGGTGCACGACGCGTAGAAGGCAACCACCTCTTGGGAACCGGTCTCCGTCACGACCCAGGTCCTCGTCGTTCCGGATTGTTGGTTGCCGAGAGCACGGCGCTTCAACCAGTCGTTCAGCGCGGCCTGTCCGCAGTCGAAATCGGCGACGAGGTGGTCGGCTTCCAACAGCTGAGGGCCGACGTAGGCCACTCTCAGATCTCGAGCACGCTCGGGTTCGAGAGCAGCTTCAACATCGGCAACGGCACAGTGACAGGAGCGGAGAGTGCAGCCTGCAGCGCAAGCCATGCAGGTTCGTCGACGACGAACACTCGACGGTCTGCAAGGTCGGTCTGAGCAGCCTCGACCGCATTCCTCAGTACGTACTCACTGGCAGTCTCGCCGTGCGCGTCGGCGGCGGCTCGAAGCACCGTATCTTGAGCTTGCGTAAGGCGGAGATTGAGCCGTTCGGTCTTCGTAGCCATGGAGCCAATGTACACCCAATGACGTACAGGTCAACCGGCACCTCTTCTAGCTGGGCTTTTGGCCGCAGCCTGTCGTCGGCACCCTCAGGGGTGTCCCCGAACCCCAAATCCAAAGTTCGCTCGCAGTCGGGCATACCGCCGGCAGGGAGACATCCCTGTGGTCAGGTTGCAGTGAGCCGCTCGACGGGCTGACTCGTGACGTCGGCGATCAGGTCGAAGTCCTTGTCGTGGTGCAGCGGGCTCGGCGAGATCGGCAGTGTCCACGCACGTGCCGCTCCCCCACGTGTGACCGAATCCCCCGCCCCAGTAGCAAACAGAGAGGAGGAAGCGGGCGCTCGGAGGAAGAGCAGGTCTCTGACCTGGGACAACTGGAACGCCCGGCCGGACTTGAACCGGCGACCTCCGGATTACAAGTCCGGTGCTCTATCCGTTCTGAGCTACGGGCGCAGGGTGCGCTGCCGTCTGGCGGCTCCACGCGCCGCACAGAATAGCCGGGGCCCGCCCTCTCCAGCGGGCCATCACCGCCGCCCCGAGCACCACAGCGCCAGGAGATGGGCCGCCGCCTGGCCCACCGGGACCGGTCATTGGCCGCGGGCGGCGCTGCGCGGGCGCAGGGAGTGCACGGGCCCCTCGGGCCGCCCCGACCCCGGCGGCTCCTCGGCGACCTGCACGTTCACCACGCCCCGGTCGAGCGTCAGGGAGACGCGGAACCCGGGCCGCTCACTGCACACGGCACGGCGGGAGAGCTCGCCGATGACGTCTTCGAGCGACCCGGCGTCGACCCCCCACCACCGCGCGGTGTCGCCGGCGAACCGCCTCGCGTCCGCGACGTCGAAGACGCTGCCGTCGAAGTGGCGTTCGACGGTCAAGGGGGAACTGAGGAAGTCGTGGTGCCCTGGATCGTTCCACATGGTATCGCCGCATCTCGGAGGGGAGATTCCGTCTTCGGAGATACCCCGCGACCCTCGAGCCCGAACGCCTCGTTGGTCCTGCGCCCGTTCGGCGACCCGTCGCCCTGGCGCTGGCGGGGGTTCCTACGTCTCGGGTGCGGAAGCGTGGTAGTGCGTGAGGAAGTCCAACAGGGCGCGGACGCCGAACGCGGTCGCACCCTTGGCGAGATACCCCGAGCTCTCCTCCGAGCGGGCGGGCCCCGCGATGTCCAGGTGCGCCCAACGGGCTCCGTCGACGAACCGCGCCAGGAGCATCGCGGCGGCGATGGTCCCCGCCTCTCTGGGACGTCCCACGTTCTTCATGTCGGCGATCTCGGAGTCGATGTGGTCCCGGTAGTCGTCCGGGAGCGGGAGCGGCCACAGACGCTCTCCGGCACGGTCTCCCGCGCGCTGGAGCGATTCGATGAGGGGCTGGTCGTTGCCCAGAACCGCTCCGTAGCCCTTGCCGAGCGCGACGAGTTGCGCCCCCGTGAGCGTTGCCACGTCGACGATCGCGTCGGGCGAGAGCTCCGAGGCGAGCGACAGTCCGTCGGCGAGGACGAGCCGCCCTTCCGCGTCGGTGTTCAGCACCTCGACGGTGGCCCCGTTGCGCGCCGTGAAGACGTCGCCGGGCTTCTGCGCGCGACCTCCCGGCATGTTCTCCGCGAGCGGGGCGATGGCCGTCACCTTCACCGCCACGCCGAGCGCCGCGCACGCGGAGACGACCGAGAGGACGACCGCGGCGCCGGTCATGTCGGTCTTCATCGTGACCATCCCGTCCGCCGGCTTCAGCGAGAGGCCGCCGGAGTCGAAGGTGATGCCCTTCCCGACGAGGACGACGTGGGGCAGCCCCTGGGCGCTTCCGGACGAAGACGGGGGCTCGTAGGTCGCCCGCACGAGTCGGGGGGGCTCGGCCGATCCCCGCGCCACGGCCAAGAGGCCGCCGAGGCGCTCCGCGGTGATCCGGTCCTCGTCCCACACCTCGACCACCGTCCCGTCGACGCCGGACAACCGGTCAAGGACCCGCGCAGCCAGCTCGCGAGGGGTCATGTCGCTCGGCGGGGTGTTGACGAGGTCCCGGGCGAAGGCGGCCGCCGACGCGGTTGCCGCGCCCCGCCGGATCCCCTCGTTCCAGTCGCCGGGACCGACGACGACGAGCCGGTCGACGTGGGCCGGTCGCGGAGTGCTCCGGTAGCTGTCGAACCGATAGCTGCCGAGCATGGCGCCCTCGGCGATCGCCGCAGCCACCAACGGGCCGTCCCCGCCGGGAGGGTCCCCGGGGACGAGCAGCGCCGCCGTCCCTGCCTCGCCCGCGCTGCGGACGAACGCCGCCGCAGCGAGGCGCCACCGCTCGAGGTCGACGTCCTGACGTACGCCGAGTCCGAGGAGCACGACGGACGGCGGGCCGGACGCGCTCCGGAGCGCCAACGACGTCCCGGCCCCCGCGCCGAAGCCCTGACGGTGCAGCCAGGCCTCGTCCGGCTGGTCCGGCAGGAGAGCGCCGACCGCCGGCAGTGCGGACGCCGCTCCCGTTCCGACGGGCCACTCGAACGAACCTCGCCCGTCGTCGCCGTCGACTCCGGGCACTGCGCACACCGGGACACCCACGGCCGCGACGTCCGCGGGCACCTGCAGTGTCCCAGAGAGCTCCAACATCAGCACACCTCCATCAGCAGGCGGTTCCGGTGACCGGCACCCGGCTATTCGCCGCGGCGACGTGGCCGCTCACGGGCGGCCAGGTGAACCTCCCCCTCCTGCCAGCGTGCCATCGTCCAGAGCAGGTCCGACAATCGGTTGAGATACGGACCGGCGTGCGAGGGTCCCTCACGGCCGGCCTCCCCGGCCGGACCCTCGTGGAGGGGCGGCGACGACGCGAGCACCCGTTCGGCCCGCCGCACGACCGTGCGGGCGACGTCGAGGGCGGCCGACGCCCGGTTGGCGCCCGGTACGACGAACTCGGTCGGCATGGCGAAGCGCTCGGTCAGGCGATCGATCCAATCCTCCAGGCGAAGCACCATCGGCTCGGTGACGAGGCTTTCGGCAGGGACCAGCTTTCGCCGGTTCTCCGGAGCGGTCGCGACCTCCGCCATCAGCACGTACAGCTCCCGTTCCAAGGTGACCAGGAGCTCGTCCAGTTCCGAGCCGGGGGCCGACTCCGCCCGTGCCGCGCCGAGTGCGGCCTGCGCCTCGTCGAGAGCGCCGTTCAGCTCGATTCGAGGGCTCGCCTTCCCCACCCGTCCCCCGTGGAGGAGGCCGGTGGTGCCGTCGTCGCCCTTGCGCGTGTAGATACGCATCGAAGGCGGATCGTAGCGGCGGAGAGCGGTTAACCTCTGTGTCAGATGGCCCCCACCCTCCTCGGTCGCCTCGATCCTTCGCGCTCGGAGTACCTGAGCGCACTGCGCGAGCGCGTGGTGATCTTCGACGGGGCGACCGGGACCAACCTGCAGCTGCAGGAGCTCGGTGCCGACGAGTTCGGGGGGGCCAAGCTCGAAGGTTGCAACGAAGTGCTCGCGCTGCACTACCCGCGAGCGGTGGAGCGGCTGCACCGATCCTTCCTCGACGTCGGCGTCGACGTGATCGAGACCGACACCTTCGGCGGCTTCTCCGTCGTCCTCGACGAGTACGGGATCGGGGACCAGGTCCGGGAGATCAACGTCACGGCTGCCGGGATCGCGCGCCGCATCGCGGACGAGTACGCCGGCGACGGGCGCCCGCGTTGGGTCGCGGGGAGCATCGGGCCCGGCACCAAGTTCCCGACGCTGGGACAGATCCCCTACCCCGCACTGCGCGCGGCCTACGAGGAACAGGCCGCAGGACTCCTCGAGGGGGGCGTCGACCTCCTCGTCATCGAGACCATGTTCGACCTGTTGTCGGCGAAAGCTGCGATCAACGGGGCGCGGCGCGCCATGATGGCCGCAGGGCGGCAGGTGCCGCTCCAGGTCCAGGTGACGATCGAGCTCACGGGCCGGATGCTCCCGGGGACCGAGATCGCCGCGGCACTCACGACCCTCGACGCGATGCAGGTCGATGTGGTGGGTCTGAACTGCGCGACCGGGCCCGCCGAGATGCACGAGGCCATCCGCTACCTCGCGGCGCACTCCCGTGTCCCCATCTCGGTGCTCCCCAACGCCGGGCTGCCGTCGGTGGTCGACGGGAAGATGCACTACGACCTCACCCCCGACGACCTGGCCGCGCATCTCCACCGCTTCGTCGCCGAGTACGGGGTGACCGCGGTCGGAGGATGCTGCGGGACGACGCCCGACCACCTTCGCGCCGTGGTCGAGGCGTTGCGCGGCGTCGCCCCGGCAACCCGTCACCCCGTGCACGAACCGGCCGCCGCGTCGATCTACAGCGCGGTGCCCTTCGCCCAGGAGACGTCGTTCCTCGTCGTCGGCGAGCGCACGAACGCCAACGGGTCGAAGCGCTTCCAGGAGGCCATGCTCGACGGCGACTGGGAGACGTGCGTCTCCATGGCACGCGATCAGGTCGCCGAGGGCGCCCACGTCATCGACGTCTGCGTCGACTACACGGGGGCCGACGGCGTCGCGGACATGCGCGAGGTGGCGAGCAGGCTCGCCACGCAGTCGACCGTGCCCCTCATGATCGACTCCACCGAGGCGCCGGTCGCCGAAGCCGCCTTGACCTGGCTGGGCGGACGTCCGATCCTCAATTCGGTCAACCTCGAAGAGGGAGACGGGGAGGGTACGAGGCTCGACCGCTTCCTCCGGCTCGCGCGCGAGTACGGGGCCGCCGTGGTCTGCACCTGCATCGACGAGGAGGGTCAGGCGCGCACAGCCGAATGGAAGCTGCGCGCCGCCCGGGCGATCCACGACGTCGCCGTCGACCGCTACGGGCTCGAGCCCTCCGACCTGATCTTCGACCCGCTCGCGCTCCCCTTGTCGACCGGCATGGAAGAAAGCCGGCGCGACGGCATCGAGACGATCCGGGCGATCTCGGCGATCAAGGCCGAGCTCCCCGGTGTCCACACGCTGCTCGGTCTGTCGAACGTCTCGTTCGGGTTGAACCCCGCCGCCCGGCAGGCCCTGAATTCGGTCTTCTTGCACGAGTGCGTCGAAGCGGGTCTCGACGCGGCGATCGTCCACGCGGCGAAGATCCTGCCCCTCTCGCGTATCGACGAGCGCGCCCGGCAGGCGTGCCTGGACCTCGTCCACGACCAGCGTCGCGACGGGTACGACCCGCTCGCCGAGCTGCTCGCCCTGTTCGAGGGCGTCACCGCCTCGCGCGCCGAAGACGACGCCCACGCGGACTGGCCCGTCGAGCGCCGCCTCGAGCAGCGGATCGTCGACGGCCGCCGTCAGGGGCTCGAGGCGGACCTCGACGAGGCACTCGAGGGCCACGGCGCGCTCGAGATCGTGAACGACTTCCTCCTCGCCGGGATGAAGACCGTTGGCGAGCTGTTCGCGTCCGGGGAGATGCAGTTGCCCTTCGTGCTCCAGTCGGCCGAGACCATGAAGGCGGCCGTGGCGTATCTCGAGCCGCACATGGAGCGTGCGGACCAAGGCGGCAAGGGGAAGGTCGTGCTCGCGACGGTGAAGGGCGACGTCCACGACATCGGGAAGAACCTGGTGGACATCATCTTCACCAACAACGGCTACGAGGTCGTCAACCTCGGCATCAAGGTTGGCATCTCCGAGATGGTCGCGGCGGTCGAAGAGCACCGCGCGGACGCGCTCGGCATGAGCGGCCTCCTCGTGAAGTCCACGCTCATCATGCGCGAGAACCTGGAGGAGCTGAACCAACGAGGCCTGGGTGATCTCCCGGTCCTCCTCGGCGGCGCCGCGCTCACCCGCACCTACGTCGAGCGAGACCTGCGACAGGTCTACGAGGGCCGCGTGTTCTACGGGCGCGATGCCTTCGACGGGCTCCGCACCATGGACCGCCTCGCGGAGCTCCGGAAGACCGGCGAGGAGGACCCGGACTTCGGGCGCGAGATCTCGCAGCGCAACGTACCCTCGAGGTTCCGGCCGGCGGCCGACGATGCGCCCGGCGTCGCGGGGGGTGGGGGGCGCCCGGCGCGCTCCCCGGAGGTCGAGCTCGACAATCCCCTGTTCCGTCCGCCCTTCGTCGGGGCCAGAACCGCCCGCGGCATCCCCATCGACGACATCGCCGCCTACCTGAACCTCACCGCCCTTTTCCGGAACCAGTGGGGCTTCCGCCCCGCCGCCGGCGAGGACGACCCGGCGTTCAAGTCGAGGGTCCAGTCGGTGCTCCGCCAAGAGCTCGACAAGGCGAAGCAGTCCGACGTCCTCGTTCCACAGGTCGTCTACGGGCACTTCGCCGCGGCCTCCGAGGGCAACGACCTGGTCGTCTACAAGGACGAGTCGCGCAGCGCCGAATGGCTGCGCTTCACGTTCCCCCGCCAGGGAAAGGCACCATGGCTGTGCATCGCGGACTTCTTCCGGCCGACGACGTCGGGGGACGAGGACTTCGCCACGTTCATGCTCGTGACCACCGGTCAGAAGGTGTCCGAGGAGACGGCTCGCCTGTTCGCCGAGAACCGCTACCAGGACTACCTGTTCCTCCACGGTCTGGGCGTGGAGATGACCGAGGCGCTCGCGGAGTACTGGCACCGCCGCATCCGGGAGGAGCTGGGCTTCGCCGATGAGGACGGCCCCACCCTCACGGGGCTCTTTCGCCAGAAGTACCGGGGCGGGCGGTACAGCTGGGGCTACCCCGCGTGCCCGGACCTGGACGACAACGCCAAGGTCGCCGAGCTGCTCGGAGCGGACCGGATCGGGGTCTCGGTGAGCGACGGCTTCCAGCTGTTCCCCGAGCAGACGACCGATGCGATCGTCTGTCACCACCCCAGGGCCAAGTACTTCGTCGCATGACCGCCCCATGACCCGGGGGCGGCAGCGACCGGGATCCGACGGGGTTCGTTGACCCCCCTGGTCGAGGGGCACTACCGTTTCCCGGGGATGGGAGGGTGACATGGACATGGTCCTGGCGGCAATCAACCACAGCGTGGAGATCATCGAGGGAGCGATCGTCGTCGTGATCGTGCTGCTGCTCGTCGGCATCCTCGTCACGAGCCGCCGGCGCAAGAAGGCGGCGAAGCCGAAGGCGGCCACCGAGGTGCCGAACTACTACGCGGACCTCCAGCAGCAGCAACCGCAGTCGGCCGCGCCGGCGGATCCGTTCGGCACCTTCGGCGCCGCGGCGTCGTCCTCGCCGTTCAACGCGGCACCGGCCCCCTCGCCGTTCAACGCATCGGCGACGGCGTCTCCGCTCTCGCCGGCACCGGCTCCCGCGGCCAACGAGCCGGGGTCCTTCGGCGGCTCACCCTCTTCGTGGCCTATGCAGAACACGTGGTCGCCGGCATTCGCCGCCCCCCAGGCCGAAGCGGCGGGCGCGGCAGAGGCCTCGCCGGCGTCAGCCACGGCCACCGTCGCGCCACAGGCGCCGCCGCCTCCGGGCACGCCGGCGGGTTGGCTACCTGACCCGGGCGGCACCCCCGACACGCTGCGGTACTGGGACGGGAACGCCTGGACGCAGCACTTCGCCCAGCGGAGCTGACCTCTCGGGACTGGGGGCCCCCGCCCCGGCAGCCTCGTCCGGCGCACCGGGACTTCCGCGTGCCACGCGCTCGGACGCCGCCGCGTCCGCGGCCTGCTTCGCGTGGTAGCTCGATCGCGTGAGCGGCGAAGCTTCCACGTGCGCGAGACCGAGGGCACGGCCGGCCGCCGCGAGGGCAGCCAGCTCCTCGGGGGTCCACCACCGCGCGACCGGGAGATGGGCCGCGCTCGGCCGGAGGTACTGGCCGACGGTCGCGATCGACACCCCGACCGAGGCCATGTCGGCGAGCGTCGCGCGGACCTCGGTGCCGGACTCGCCGAGGCCCACCATCAGCCCGGACTTGACGACGAGACCAGCGGCGGCGGCGCGCCCGAGAACGGTCAGGCTCCTCGCGTACCCCGCGGACGGTCGGACCGCTCGCTGGAGTCGCGCGACCGTCTCGACGTTGTGGTTGAAGACGTCGGGGCGGGCGTCGAAGATCGCCTGGAGCGACGACGCGTCCCCCTTGCAGTCGGACACGAGGACCTCGACCGCCGTCTTCGGGCTCCGGCGCCTGATCGCGTCGACCGTCGCCGCGATGGCGCCCGCGCCGCCGTCGGCCAGGTCGTCCCGCGCGACGCACGTGACCACGGCATGGCTGAGCCGCATGCGCTCGACGGCCTCGGCGACCCGGTCAGGCTCCGTCGGGTCGAGCGACAGGGGGCGGCGAGTGTCGACCAGGCAGAACCCGCAGGCGCGGGTGCAGCGCGACCCGTTCACCATGAACGTCGCCGTCCCGTCGGCCCAGCACTCGAAGATGTTGGGGCAGCCGGCCTCCTCGCAGACGGTGACCAGGCCGAGATCGCGGATCGTGCGGCCGAGCGAGAGGTAGCCCTCCCCCATCCTGGCGGACACCCGCAGCCACTCGGGTTTGCGCTCGCGGAGTGGCAAGCCGGCGTCGGGATCCGTGCCCGCCTGGCGGAGCCGGCGCAACAGCGGCCGCTCGCCCGCGACGGGGGCGCCGTGCGGGTCGTCCTCCCGGCGCGCGCCGGGCTGCACGTCCTGGCGATCGACGCCAGCGGCGCCCCACGCCACCGCCGCCCGCGCGGCGAGCGTCTCGACCACCTCGTCCATCAGGGCGTCGATGCCTTCGGCGCGAAGCGACGTGACGGCGTAGTCGGAGATGCCGCAGGGCACGATGTGCCCGAACATCGACAGATCTGGCTCGACGTTGAGGGCGACGCCGTGCAGGGTCCGGCGC
Organism: Acidimicrobiales bacterium; assembly: GCA_035534455.1. Classification (GTDB taxonomy): domain Bacteria; phylum Actinomycetota; class Acidimicrobiia; order Acidimicrobiales; family RAAP-2; genus JAJYVT01. The sequence goes on along the minus strand of DATLRV010000007.1, from coordinate 78,194 downwards.
CGGCCGCCCTCCACGCGCACGGTCCGTACGCCGATTGCGGCGACCTTGCGCGGGGCGCGGCCGCCCACTCCTAGCCACACCCCGGGATAGCCCTCGTGGCGCGAGGCGACGACGCCGAGGTCACCCAGCGCGTCGATCACCACCTGCTCGATGCAGCGCACGTGGTCCGGCCCGGCCCCGGGGTGGCGCTCGAGGGTCACGATCGGGTACACGACCAGCTGGCCGGGACCGTGGTAGGTCACGTCGCCCCCTCGGTCGGTCCGGCAGAGCGTCGCTCCGACCGCCGCCGGGTCGCAGAGGACGTGCGCCGGGTCCGCGCGCACCCCCATCGTGTACACGTGGGGGTGCTCGAGGAGCAGCAGGTAGTCGTCAGCGGCGTGGCGGGCGAGCGCGTGCTGGAGATCGAACGCCTCGGCGTAGGGAACGAGTCCGAGGCGGCGGACGCGCAGCACGACTACAGCTCGGATGCCCAGTCGCGCGTGGCGAGCACGTGTGCGACCCTGCGGAGGAACGACGATACGTAGGCGCCGTCCACCGCGCGGTGGTCCCAGCTGAGCCCGATCACGCCGACCGAGTGGACCGCGATGGACTCGCTGCCGTCGGGGAGCTCGACGACGACCGGGCGACGTCGGACCCCGTCGGTCGCCAGGATCCCGACCTGCGGCTGGTTGATGATCGGAACCGTGAAGTAGGTGCCGAAGGGCCCGTCGTTGGTGATCGAGAACGTACCGCCGGCGATGTCGTCCGCCGTGAGCTGCCGGTTGCGGGCGCGGTCGGCGAGGTCCCTGACCCGCCGCGCGATCCCGCGGAGGGTGATCTCCTCGGCACGGTGGACGACCGGGACGATGAGACCCTCGTGGTTGAGGTCGACGGCGATCCCGAGGTTGATCTGCTGGTGCACGACGAGGGAGTCCTCGACGACCGAGGCGTTCAGGTTCGGGAACTCGCGGAGCGCCTCCACCGTGGCGCGGGCAATGAAGGGGAGGTACGTGAGCGAGAACCCCTCTTCGCTCTTGAACCGCTCGCGCCACGCCCTGCGCACGCGCTCGACGCTCTCGAAGTCGGTCTCGTACGCGATGAAGGCATGAGGTGAGGTGGCCTTCGAGCGGACCATGTGCTCGGCGGTGCGCCGCCGCATGTTCGAGAAGGGCACCACCCTGTCCGTCGCGGGACGGAACAGCGCGGTGGTGGCCGGCTGGGCGGACGCGGCGGGAACCGGCGAAGCGGGCGGGGATGCCGGGACCGGGGGTGCGGACGGGGCGGGAGGCGCCGGTGCCACCTGCGGCTGCGGGACCGCGGGGCCGGGCGTCGCGGGCGGCGGTGAGGCCGGTGCGACGGCGGGCGCGACCGGAGCAGCGGGCTGCCCGGCACCCGGTCCCCGACGAGCGTCGAGGAAGGCGAGGACGTCTTCTCTCGTGATCCGACCGCCCAGACCCGTCCCGGTGACCTCCTGCGGCGAGATCGCGTTCTCGTCGAGGAGCCGCCGGACGACCGGGGACAGGAGCAGCCCACGGGGCCGGGCCGCGTCCGCGTCCCCGACCCCGTCGGTGGGCGCGGCGGCAGACCCCGTGTCGGGGGGTGCCACCTCGGGCGGCGGCGCGTCCGACCGGGAGACGTAGCCGGAGGGGGGCGGCGGCGGGATGGCGGAGGAGGGCGCGGGACTCGCGGGGGCGGGGGGCGCGGGCGCGGGACTCGCGGGGGCGGGGGGCGCGGGGGCGGGGGGCGCGGGGGCGGGGGGCGCCTCTGCGGGCGCCGCGGGCGGTGAGGTCGCGCCACCGCCGGCGGGCACGCTCGGTGCCTGGGGGACGGCGGGTGCCGGGGGCTCGGGGGTCGCCGGCTCCCCTGGGTGCGGTGTCGGCCCGGTGCTGCCCGCGCCGTCGGAGATCACGGCCAGCCGGGCACCGACCGGCACCGTCTCGCCCTCGGGCACGAGGATCTCGGCCAGGACGCCGCTCGCCGGCGCGGGGACCTCCGAGTCGACCTTGTCCGTGGAGACCTCGAAGAGCGGCTCGTCCCGGTCCACCGGTTCGCCGACGGACTTCATCCAGCGGGTGATCGTCCCCTCCGTGACGGTCTCACCCAACTGCGGCATCGTGACGTCAGCCAACGTGCAATCCCCTTCCGGTCAGCGCGATCACCGTCTCACCGAAGGTCTCGGAGAGCGACGGGTGCGGCTGGATGAATTGTGCGACCTCTGTGGGCGTCGCCTCCCAGTTGACGGCGAGGTAGCCGGCGCCGAGCTGCTCGGTCACCCACGGGCCGACCATGTGGACCCCGAGGATCCGGCCGGCGGCACCGTCCGGCCGACGCTCCGCGATCACCTTGACGAGGCCCTCGGTGTCTCCGATGATCTGGGCACGGCTGTTGCCGCCGAACCGGTCCTTCTTGACCACGACGGGAATGCCGCGCGCCAGGGCCTGCGCCTCGGTGAGCCCGGCGAAGGCGACCTCGGGATGGCAGTAGATGGCCCAGGGCACCCGTTCGTAGTCGACCGGCACCATCGGCTCCCCGAGGATCCCCTTGATGACGAGGATCGCCTCTGCGAACGCCACGTGGGCGAGCTGGGGGGTTCCGGCGCAGACGTCGCCGACGGCCCAGACGTTCTGCTCGTGGGTCTGCATGAGATGGTTCACCACGACGAAGCCGCGCTCGTCGAGCTGCACCGCGGTCCCCTCGGCCAACAGCGCCTCGGTGCGGGGTCGCCGCCCGACCGAGACGACGACCGTCTCCACCTCCACGTCCTTTCCGTCACCGAGGCGCACGGTCGTGCGCGACCCGTCGGGGACCGGCGTGTGGCCCTTCACCTCGGCGCCCGTGACGATCTCGATGCCGCGCTTCTTGAACGACCGCGCCACGGCGGCGGAGACGTCCTCGTCGCAACCGGCGAGGATGGTCTCGAGGGCTTCGAGCACGGTCACCTTCGCACCGAGGTCGGAGAGGAGCGACGCGAACTCGCAGCCGATCGCCCCGCCCCCCACCACCGCCACCGACTCCGGCACGCGCTCGAGCTCCAAGAACTCGTCGGACGTGAGGACGTAGCGGCCGTCGACGTCGAGACCCGGCAAGGTCCGCGGCACGGAACCGGCGGCGAGCACGACGTGCCGTCCGGTGACCTCGGTCCCCGCGTCCGGTCCGTCGCCCACGCGGACCCGGCGTCCGGGGAGAAGGGTCCCCGTCCCCGAGAGGATCGTCACCTTCCGGCCGCGGAGCAGGCCGCTCAGCCCGCGGTGCAGCTGGTCGACGACCGCCGCCTTCCGGCGCTGGTTGACCGCGAAGTCGACCGTGGGGTCGCCAGCCGAGATCCCAAACTCCGAGGCGCCGCGCACGGTGCGGTACACGGCGGCGGCTTCCAGGAACTCCTTCGCGGGGACGCACCCTCGGTGCAGGCACGTGCCACCCACCTTTGTGGATTCGACGATGGCGATCGACAGTCCCCCGGAGGCGCCGTAGAGAGCTGCGGCGTAGCCACCCGGCCCCCCCCCGATGATCACCACGTCGTACTCCACCGGACCCTCCTCGGGCGCTCTGGCGCGCCGGACGAAAACGCCTACGAGACTAACGGTGCGGGCGGGCCGTCTACGCCCGAAGGCCGCCGGCGACGCGCCGCACGCGTCGGCGCACGAGGCTCGCGCCCGCACCGAGGCCCGACCGCGCGGGCTGGTAGGCGTCCGACGCTGCGGTCAGCGCGTCGTCCTCCGCCGCGCTGAGCTCGATGTCCGCCGACGCGGCATTCTGCTCGGCTTGCTCCACCGACGACGCACCCGGGATCACCACGACGTTGGGGCGGCGCACCAGCCAGGCGAGCGCGATCTGCGAGGGCGTCGCGTGGTGCGCGTCGGCCACCTCCCGGAGCACGTCGAGGAGCGGTGCCGCTCGCTCCAGGTTCTCGGGGCGGAAGGGGGTGGTCCTGGCGCGAAGCCCGGTCGGGCGACGGCTCGGGCCGTAGCGACCCGACAACAGCCCCTGGGCGAGGGGGCTGTAGGCGATGATCACCCGCCCGTGCTCCTGGGCCCACGGGAGCAGCTCACGCTCGGGCGCACGGTCGACGAGGCTGTAGCGGACCTGGTTGGACAGGACCGGGCGGCCGAGGAGTCCTTCGAGCTCCTCCCACTTGGAGAGCGGATAATTGCTCACGCCGACGTGGCGCGTGCGTCCCGACCCGAGGAGCGGCTCGAGCGCATCGGCGACGAGGCGCGCGGGGACGACCGGATTGGGCCAGTGCAGCTGGTAGAGGTCGACGTGGTCGGTGCCGAGCCGACGCAGGCTCCCTCGCGCGCGCCAGGCGACGATCGGGCGGGTCGGGAGGACCGGCAACAGCTTCGTCGCGAGGAACGCCTCGTCGCGACGCCCCGCGAGGGCTGCGCCGACGATGCGCTCCGAGCGCCCGAACGCGTAGAGCTCCGCGGTGTCGATGAGCTCGACGCCGAGGTCGAGCGAGCGCTCCACGATGCGCGGCGCGGCCTCCTCGGCGTACGTGCTGCCGTACCCCCACTCCCTCGCCCCGAACTGCCAGGTTCCGAGCCCGACGGGAAAGAGGCGGATCCCCTCGGCCTCGACGTGGCGCACCGGCACGCTGGCCCTACTTCGGCGTCATCCTGATGCCGCCGTCGAGTCGGATGACCTCGGCATTCAGGTAGCTGTTGCGGGCGATGTGGACGACTAGCTGGCCGTAGCGGGCCGGGTCGCCGAGCCGCTTGGGGAACAGGACCGACTCGCCGAGGGCCCGGCGCTGCTCCTCGGGGAGCATGCCGAGGAGGGGCGTGTCGAACAGGCCGGGCGCGATGGTGACGACCCGGATGCCCACGACGGAGAGGTCGCGAGCCGCGGGGAGCGTCATGCCGACGACCGCGCCCTTGGAGGCCGAGTATGCGAGCTGGCCGACCTGCCCGTCGAACGCGGCCACCGACGCGGTGTTGACGATGACGCCGCGCTCGGCGTCGCCGACCGGCTCCGTCTTGGCGATCGCCGCGGCCGCCTTGGTCATGACGTTGAAGGTGCCGATCACGTTGAGCCGCTGGATGAACTCGAACGGGGCGAGCTCGTGGGGCGTGCCATGACGGTCGATCACCCGCCCGATCCATCCCGTCCCCGCGCAGTTGACCGCGATCCGCAGCGTGCCGCCCGACGCCGCGTGGTCGACGGCCCGCTGGCAGTGCTCGGGGTCGGTGACGTCACCCGCGACGTGGTCGCCGCCCACCTCGCTCGCGACGGCCTTCGCGCCGTCCTCGTTCAGGTCGAACACGGTGACGCGAACACCCTCGGCCGCGAGCGCCTTGGCCGTTGCGGCGCCGAGACCGGACGCGCCGCCGGTGACGATTGCCGACGTTCCTTCGAGCTCCATGCGGGCGATGGTAGGTGCGGGGGTCCGCCCGGGGCCAGACGCGTCGAGCGGCCGCCGGAGCCCGGTCGCCGCGGGGAGATCCGCCAGCCTCAGTAGGTCCCGGACACGCCGACGCCGGCGCTCGCCGCGGTGTTCGCCAGCTCGTCGACCACGTCGTTCCACCGGTCGCCCGAGTGCCCCTTCACCCACTGGAAGCGGACCGGGAGTGCCGGGTCGAGCGCGAGCGCGAGGAGCGGCTCCCACAGGTCGCGGTTCGCGACGGGCTTGCCCTGCGAGTTGCGCCACCCCCGCCGCTGCCAGGCCACCCACCAGCGCCGCACGAAGCAATTGACGACGTAGGTGGAGTCGCTCCGCACCAAGATCCCGTCGGCATCGGCCGCTGGGCCGAGCGCCGAGAGCGCCCTCAACGGCGCGGTGATCTCCATCCGTTGGTTGGTCGAGTGCAGGACGGCACCGCTCTCGAACCTCCCCTCGGGCACGACCCATGCCCAGCCTCCCCGGCCTGGGTTCCCGAGGCACGAACCGTCCGTGTACACGGTGATCACGCAGCGTGGTCTACACCGCGGATGCCGGCGCGGTGCGGGACCCCGCGAACGGTACCGTGGAGTCGTGCTGTTCGACGGCGTCTCCCACCAGGTCCCGGACATCGACGCCCAGGAGACGGCCGAGTGGCTCGACTCCTTCGACGCCGTCGTGGGCACCCGCGGCCGGCCGAGGGCGCGGTTCTTGCTGATGAAGCTCCTCGAGCGGGCTCGGACGCTCCAAGTCGACTTCCCCGCGACCGTCTCGACGCCCTACGTCAACTCCATCCCGGCGGACGCCGAACCGTGGTTCCCGGGCGACGAGTACCTCGAGCGGCGGATCCGGGCGTACATCCGGTGGAACGCCGCGGCGATGGTCGTGCGCGCCAACATGCGCACCGACGGCATCGGGGGTCACCTCTCCACCTACGCCAGCTCGGCGTCGCTCTACGAGGTCGGCTTCAACCACTTCTTCCGGGGGAAGGACGACGGCGGCGCCGGCGACCAGGTCTTCGTCCAGGGCCACGCGTCTCCGGGCATCTACGCCCGGGCGTTCGTCGAGGGCCGCCTCGGCGAAGGCGATCTCGACAACTTCCGCCACGAAGTCGGGGGCGGCCTCCCGAGCTACCCCCACCCCCGGTCGCTTCCCGACTTCTGGGAGTTCCCCACGGTCTCGATGGGCCTCGGCCCCGTGGACGCCATCTACCAGGCGCACGTGAACCGCTACCTGCACCACCGCGAGCTCGTCGACACGAGCCAGAGCAAGGTGTGGTGCTTCGTGGGCGACGGCGAGATGGACGAGCCCGAGTCGACCGGAGCGCTGGGCGTCGCCGGCCGCGAGCACCTCGACAACCTGATCTTCGTCGTCAACTGCAACCTCCAGCGACTGGACGGCCCTGTGCGCGGCAACGGGAAGGTCATCCAGGAGCTCGAGGCCCTCTTCCGGGGCGCCGGCTGGAACGTCATCAAGGTCATCTGGGGCTCCCGCTGGGACGAGCTGCTCGCCAGGGACGTGGACGGCGTGCTCCTCGACAAGATGAACACGACGGTCGACGGCGAGTTCCAGAAGTACGCGGTCGAGTCCGGTGCCTACATCCGCGAGCACTTCTTCGGCCCCGACCCGCGGCTGCGCAAGATGGTCGAGCACCTGAGCGACGACGACCTGCGCACCCTTCCGCGCGGCGGCCACGACTACCGCAAGCTCTACGCCGCCTACAAGCTCGCCACCGAGCAGCGGGACGCCCCGACCGTCATCCTCGCCAAGACGATCAAAGGCTGGACGCTCGGCCCGCAGATCGAAGCCCGCAATGCGACGCACCAGATCAAGAAGATGACCAGGGACCAGTTGCGGGCGCTCCGGGACCGGCTGTACCTCGCCGACGAGATCCCCGACGACGCGCTCGACGCCGACGTTCCCCCGTACTACCGCCCGCCCGCGGGCTCCGAGGCGTTCGAGTACCTGATGGCCCGGCGCAAGGTGCTCGGGGGGCCGCTCCCCCGCCGGGTGGTGCGCCCGGCGAAGGTCCTCCTGCCGGACCCCAAGGTCTTCGCCGACCTGATGTCCGGGTCGGGCAGCCAGGCCGCGTCGACGACGATGGCGTTCGCGCGCCTGCTGCGGAACCTCGTGCGCGACCCGGACTTCGGGCCGCTCGTCGCACCCATCGTCTCGGACGAGGCCCGGACGTTCGGGCTCGAGCCCATCATCGCCGAGGCGAAGATCTACGCACCCGGGGGCCAGCGCTACGTGCCGGTCGACGCCGACCTCCCGCTGAAGTACGCCGAGAGCGCCTCGGGCCAGCTGCTGCAAGAGGGCATCACCGAGGCTGGGGGCGCGGCGACGTTCACCGCGCTCGCGACCTCTTACGCCACGTGGGGCCGTCCGATGCTCCCTGTGTTCCTCTTCTATTCGATGTTCGGCTTCCAGCGCGTGGGGGACCTCCTCTGGGCGCTGGGCGACATGCGCGGGCGCGGGATCCTCGCCGGGTGCACCGCGGGCAGGACCACGCTCCTCGGGGAGGGCCTGCAGCACGACGACGGGCACTCCCCGCTCCTCGCCTCGACCAACCCGGCAGCCGTGGTCTACGACCCTGCCTTCGCGTACGAGGTCGCCGTCGTCGTGGACGACGCAGTCCGGCGCATGATGGGCGAGGAGCCAGAGGACAAGTTCTGGTACATCACCCTCTACAACGAGAACTACGCGATGCCCGCCCTCCCCGAGGGGCCGGAGGGCGACGCCGTCCGCTCGGGCATCTTGCGCGGCATCTACCGCTACGCGGGGCCGGCCGACGTCGCAGGCGGCGAGCGCGCCGCCTCGCGTGCGTCGATCTGTTTCTCGGGCTCCATGTGGCAGATCGCCACCGACGCGCGTCGCGTCCTCGCCGAGGAATGGGGGGTCTCCACGGACACGTGGTCGGCGACCTCGTGGACGACGCTTCGCACCGACGCGCTCCACTGCGAGCGGTGGAACCGCCTCCACCCCGACGCCGGCACGCGGACCCCCTATGTCACGGACGTGCTCGGGTCGGGCCCCGAGCCCGTCGTCGCCGTGACCGACTACATGCGCGCCGTTCCCGATCAGGTCTCCCGCTGGGTACGCCGGCCGTTCACCTCCCTCGGCACGGACGGTTTCGGACGGTCGGATGCACGGGCCGCGCTCCGGCGCTACTTCGAGGTGGACGCCTCCCACGTGGTGGTCGCCGTCCTGTCGTCCCTCGCGGCGCAAGGTGCCGTCGAGAACTCGGCGGTCCGTGAGGCGATCAACCGGTACGGCATCGACGCCGACGCGGCGGCGCCGTTCTCCGGCTGAGCTCCGCCGCGCGCCGTTCCTGGAGCTCGAGGAGCCGGACGCCGCCGCGGATGTGTCGGCTCGCCGGCGGGCTGCGGGCCGGCGGGCTGCGGGCCGGCGGACTGCGGGCCGGCGGACTGCGGGCGGGCGGGCTGCGGGCCGGCGGGCCGGCGGGCCGGCGGGCCGGCGGGCGAGCGGGCCGGCGGGCCGGCGGGCGAGCGGGCCGGCGGGCTGCGGGCTGCGGGCCAGGACGCGAAGACGATGGCTCGCCGCTACGGGGACGATCCCGAGCAGTTCAACGAGCAACACCGGGTCACGTGGCGCCTGGTCCCCGACCGGGTGGTCGAGCGCAACGGCTGAACCGGGAACCGCCCCCTCCCGCCACGGCCCCGTCGCCGAACGCAGCGAGGTGCAGCCCGTTCCGGCTCGGGCTCAAGGATTGCGGGCCTGCTCCTTGGCGTAGGCGTCCAGGCGGCCGAGCTCGTCGCCGTAGATGCGGGTCAGCGCCGCAGGCGCGAACATCCTCTCGAAGAACCCGCCGATGCCGCCGGCGCCCTCCCACGTGGTCGCGATGCGCACCTGGGTCCGCGCACCCTCCGGCGTGAGGGTGAAGGTCGTCACGAGCGAGGACTCGGTGTCGTGCTCCTCGAGCACCCTTCCGGCGTCGGGCACGGTGACGCGCACGCGGTAGCGGCGGGTCCTTCCGCCCGCCGCGAACGCAAAGCTCACCACCGTGCCGTCGCCTGTCCCGCCCTCTTCGACCTTGAAGTCGGAGAACGCCGGAGGAAGGAACTTGGGATGGTGCGTGCGGAAGTCGCTGAGGCATCGGAAGACGACGTCGGCGGGCGCGTCCACGGTTCGCTGGGCGGTGGCGGTCACGGTGCTCATGCGACCTGCCTAGCACCGTGCGCCGTCCCGACGCTCACCAGGTGAACCCGACGCTCACCAGGTGAAGAAGCCCTGACCCGTCTTCTTGCCGAGCTCCCCCCTCGCGACCTTCTCGCGCAGCAGGCGCGGCGGCGCGAACCGCTCCCCGAGCGTGCGCTCCAGGTACGACGCGATCGCGAGTCGCACGTCGAGCCCGACGAGGTCGGTGAGCCGGAGCGGACCCATCGGGAACCGGTAGCCGAGGACCATCCCTCGGTCGATGTCGTCTGCGCTCGCGACGCCCTCTTCGAGCATGCGGATCGCCTCGAGCCCGATGGCGACGCCGAGCCGGCTGGTCGCGAAGCCCGGAGAGTCTCGGACGACGATCTCCTCCTTGCCGAGACGCCGGACCAAGTCGCGCGCCCGGTCGAGCGTGCGGGAGTCGGTGTCCGGGCCGGTCACGAGCTCGACGAGTGACGACCGCGGCACCGGGTTGAAGAAGTGCATCCCAAGGAAGCGCCTGGGACGCCGGAGCGCCGTTGCGAGGCTGCCGATCGACAGCGAGCTCGTGTTGGACGCGATGAGCGCATCGTCCCCGACCCGGGACTCGAGCGCGGCGAGGACCTCACGTTTGAGACCCACCTCCTCGAAGACCGCCTCGACGGCGAGGTCGGTCTCCGGGCGCTCGGGGATCCCGACGACCACGTCGAGCAGTGACACGTCGAGCAGTGACGCCGCCTCGTCGGCCCGGGCGTCACCAGGGCGCTCGAGCCCGTCGAGCACACGCCCCCGTGCCGCGGCCGCCGCGTCCTCGTCGGTCTCGCACAGGGTGACACGCATGCCGGCACGCACGAGCACCTGGGCGATGCCGGCGCCCATCGTGCCGCCGCCCACGACGAGCACCATGGCGTCATAACCTACCGGTGCCATGCGCGATGCCGTCATCTGCGAGCCGCTCCGCACCCCCGTCGGCGGCTTCGGCGGGGCGCTCCGCGACGTCCCGGCGGCCACCCTCGCCGCCACCGTCATCGACGCGGTGCTGACGCGGGGCGGGATCCCGGCCGATCGCGTCGACGACGTCGTGCTGGGGCAGTGCTACCCGAACGGCGAGGCTCCCGCGATCGGCCGCGTCGCCGCCCTCGACGCGGACCTTCCGGTGCGCGTGCCCGGACTGCAGCTCGACCGCCGGTGCGGCTCGGGTCTCCAGGCCGTCGTCTACGCGGCGATGCAGGTCCAGACCGGTGCCGCCGAGCTCGTCCTCGCCGGTGGCGTGGAAAGCATGAGCCAGGCCGAGCACTACACGACGCGGCTTCGCTGGGGGGTGCGCGCCGGCGACCTCGCGCTCATGGACCGCCTCGCGCGCGGGCGGGCGACCGCCGGCGGCAGCCGCCACCCGATTCCCGACGGCATGCTCGAGACCGCCGAGAACCTCCGCCGCGAGTACCGCATCTCCCGGCGCGAGCAGGACGAGCTGGCGCTCGAGTCCCACCGGCGCGCGGTCGCGGCCCGACCGCTGTTCACCGACGAGATCGTGGCGGTCGGCGACGTGGAGACCGACGAGCATCCCAGACCCGACGCGACCCTCGACGCACTCGCCGCGTTGCGCCCCGTGCTCGCGCGCAAGGACCCCGAGGCGACGGTCACCGCCGGCAACTCGAGCGGGCAGAACGACGGCGCGGCCGTGTGCGTGGTGACGAGCCGTGAGGTCGCCGGGGACCTGGGGCTCCGGCCGCTCGCTCGTCTTCGGTCGTGGGCGGTGGCGGGTGTCGAGCCCGAGCGCATGGGGATCGGCCCGGTCCCCGCGACGGCGAAGGCTCTCGAGCGCGCCGGTCTCGCGCTGGGCGACATGGACCTGATCGAGCTGAACGAGGCCTTCGCGGCCCAGGTGCTCTCCGTGCTCCGCGAGTGGCAGCTCGACGACGGCATGCTCGAGCGCGTGAACGTCCTCGGCTCAGGCATCTCCCTCGGACATCCCGTCGGCGCCACCGGCTGCCGGATCCTCACGACGCTCCTCCGCGAGATGGACCGCCGCGGCGCCGCCCTAGGGCTCGAGACGATGTGCATCGGCGGCGGGCAGGGCATCGCCGCGGTGTTCGAGCGCGTCGCCTGACCCGGCCCCCGCTCAGTCCGCGGCAGCGTCGCCGATCACGTTCCTGGCGATGATGAGCTGCTGGATCTGGCTCGTACCCTCGTAGATGCGGAAGAGGCGCGCGTCGCGGTAGAGGCGCTCGACCGCCGTCCCCCGCATGTACCCGGCGCCGCCGTGCACCTGCACGGCCCGGTCGGCGACTCGGCCGACCATCTCGCTCGAGAAGTACTTGGCGACCGACGGCGCGACCCGCCGGTCGTCCCCCGAGTCGTACGCGCGCGCCGCGTCGAGGACGACGGCGCGTCCCGCGTGGAGATCGGTGACCGAATCGGCGATCATCGCCTGGACGAGCTGGAACGCGCCGATGGGCCGGCCCGACTGGCGGCGCGTGCGGGCGTACTCCACCGATTCGTCGACGAGCCGTTCCGCCATACCGACGCACAGCGCGGCGATGTGGATCCGGCCGTGGGCGAGGCAGCGCATGGCCGTCGACCATCCTCGGCCGATCCCCTCGTCGCCGCCGACGAGGGCCTCCGCGTCGACACGCACCCCGTCGAAGAAGACGTCGGCCGTCCACGCGCCCGCCTGGCCCATCTTCTTGTCGCGCGGGCCGACGGTCAGGCCGGCGGCGCTCCGGTCGACCATGAAGCTGGAGATCCCCGGCGAGCCCGCTGCGCCGGTCCGGGCGAACACCATGAAGACGTCGGCGACCGGCGCGTTCGTGATGTACCGCTTCGCCCCGTCGAGCACCCAGCCCCCGCCGTCGCGCCGCGCCGAGGTCGTCAGGGCCGAGGGGTCCGAACCGGCCTCGGGCTCGGTCAACGCGAACGAGGCGACGAGCTCACCGGACGCGAGCCGGGGAAGCCAGCGTTCCCGTTGTGCGTCGGTCGCCCCCTCCAAGAGCACGTGGCCGGCGATGCCGTTGTTGCTGCCGAACAGCGACCGGAACGCTGGGGTCGTGTACCCGAGCTCGAAGACGAGCCGGCACTCCTCGTGCATCCCGAGCCCGAGGCCGCCGAAGCGCTCGGGGATGGCGAACCCGTAGAGGCCCATCGCCTTCGCGGCGTCCTGGACCTCTGCGGGGATCTCGTCGTCGCGGTCGATGCGCTCCTCGAGCGGGACGACCCGGTCACGCACGAATGCCCGCACCGCCTGGCGGATCTGCTCGAAGTCGGCTGCGTCCACGGTCGTCGAAGGCGTCGCCCGCAGCTCAGTGCGGGGTCCAGGCGTCGGGGTCCGCCGTGAGGCGCTGGACGAACCGCGGCAGGTCGCCGTTGGCGACCTGGGCCAACGTGAGGTGCTCGAGGACCTCGCGGAGGCTCGCGCGCACCGCGACCCATACGGCCTGCAGGTGCTCGGCCGACCCCTCGTAGCGGGCGGCCTCGGGCCGCAACCCGCGCACCTCGGCGAGCGGGCCGTCCAAGGAGCGGAAGACCTCGGCGAGCGTGATCTCGGCCGCCGGACGGGCGAGCCGGTACCCGCCCTCGGCGCCGCGCTGGCTCGCGACGAGGCCGCTTCGGCGCATGTCGGCGAGGATGGCCCCGAGAAACCGGACGGGCAAGCCCTGGTCCGCGGCGAGCTGCTCGGTGGTCTGCGGCATGCCCGACGCGGTCAGCGTCAGGAGCGCGCGCAGGCCGTAGTCCACCTTCGCGGGGATGTGCACCCCCTGATTCTGCGCCAACCGGCACTGCCGCGCCGACAGACAGGTTGCGGCGGGCGGCGATCCTTCGTACCATTGGAAACTATTAGCCACGTAAGCGAGCAACAGGATCCGATGGTCGACGCGGTGCTCAGTGCAAGCCGCGTGTTCGTCGCCGTCGCCGCCCGCTCGCTGGCCGATCTCGACGACGCCGAGGACGTCACCCTCACGCAGTACCGCTCGCTCGTGCTGCTCGCCTCCCGGGGGCCGCAGGGCATCGCCTCGCTCGCCGACTCGCTCGGGGTCACTCCGCCGACGGCCTCCAGGTTGTGCGATCGGCTCGTCCGCAAGGGCCTCGTGCGCCGACGCACGGACCGCAACGACCGCCGCCAGGTGCGCGTCGCGCTCACCGAGGCCGGCAGGAGGCTGGTCGACATCGTGACCGACCGCAGGCGGCGCGAGATCGCGATCCTGCTCAACGCCGTGCCCGAGGACGCGCGTCGCTCGGTCGTGGCCGGTCTTCAGCTCCTCGCGGACGCCGCCGGGGAGGTACCCGAACAGGAATGGGGCAGCGGCTGGGTGCTGTGAACCGCGTGCACCATGAGGCCCACGCGCACCGACACGCGGGAGCTCGTGCTCTGGGCACATGTCCGGCGATCTGACACGACCACGTCGGACCGGCCAATCGATGCAGGCCGGGCTCTCGGGCTCGACTGCGGCGGGGCGGGCGCCGGCGATGATGCCGCCCCCACCTGCACCGACCCTCACGCCGCTCTTCCGTGGACGGACGGGATGGCGGCGGTTCGCGAGCTGGGCCGGCAGCCACGTCAACCGCATGTCGTTCCTCGTGCGGTGGCTGATCCTCGCGTCGATCATCGGTGCAGTGGCCGGCCTCGGCGCCGTGGTCTTCTACGAGGCGTTGCGGCTGTCGACCGAGTTCTTCCTCCAGACCCTGGCCAACTACCGGGTGCCCACCCCCTTCGGCGAGGGCACAGCCCTGGGGTCGGGGGCCCACTACCTCCGGGAGTGGGCCGTCCCCCTCGTGGTCACCGCCGGCGGTCTGCTCGCCGGGTACCTCGTGTTCACCTGGGCGCCGGAGGCCGAGGGTCACGGCACGGACGCCGCGATCGACGCCGTGCACTACAACCCCCGCGGCATCCGGCTGCGTGCGGTCGTCGTCAAGATCGTCGCATCGGCGCTCACGATCGGGTCCGGCGGGTCGGGCGGGCGCGAGGGTCCGACCGCCCAGATCAGCGCCGGGTTCGGCTCGCTCCTCGCGCGCGTGCTCGACCTGTCTCCAGCTGACGGCCGCATCGCCGTCTCCGTGGGCATCGGCTCGGGCATCGGCGCGATCTTCAGCGCGCCGCTCGGGGGAGCGGTGCTGGCCGCCGACGTCGTCTACCGGGACGACTTCGAGTACGAGGCCCTCGTACCGGGGCTGTTCGCCTCGATCATCGCGTACGCGATCTTCGGCGCGGTCTATGGCTACCACCCCCTCTTCGCGACGCCCTACTACCACTTCACCCAACCGATCCAGCTGCTGTGGTTCGGGGTGATCGGGCTCGTCTCGGGCGGCATCGGCCTGCTCTACTCCAAGGGCTTCTACGGCGTCGCGACACTCGCCACCCGCCTGCCGATCTCACGGAAGCTCCGGCCGGCGATCGGCGCGCTCTTCGTGGGCCTGATCGCCCTCGCCCTGCCCGAGGTGCTCGGCACCGGCTACGGCTGGGTGCAGGACTCGCTCACGCTCAAGGGCGCGCTGGTCCACACCCCGCTGTGGATCATCCTCCTCCTCCCCTTCGCGCGGATCGTGGCGACGTCCTTCTCGATCGGCACCGGCGGCTCCGGGGGCGTCTTTGGGCCAGGCATGGTGATCGGCGCCTTCACGGGGCTCGCCTTCTGGCGGCTCTTCGAGCCGTTCGCCCCCGGCGTCGGAAGCCACCCGGCCCCCTACGTCGTCGTCGGCATGATGGCGGTCTTCGGCGGCATCTCCCGCGCGCCGCTGGCCGTCCTCATCATGGTCGCCGAGATGACCGGAAGCGTCCAGATCACCGCGCCGGCGCTCGTGGCGATCGCGCTGTCCACCTTCATCGTCTCGAGATCCGACGACAGCATCTACCGCTCGCAGTTGCGAACCCGGGCCGACTCGGAGGCGAGCCGCCTCCAGTTCGGGCTCCCGCTGCTCTCCCTCATCGACGTCGCCGACGCCGCCACGATCCCCAAGGTGGTCCTTCACGACACCACCCCGCTCGCGCAAGGTCGCGCCGAGCTCGAGGCGGCGAACGTTGCGGGCGCACCCGTCGTCGACGGCGACGGTCTCTACCTCGGCACGATCGAGCTGAGCAGGGTGGTGCGGCTGCTCGAGCCCGCCACCGCGACGACCGGGGCCGGGCCCGGCCCCCAGGGCGGCGAGGGCGAGACCGAAGCGGGCGCCGCTACCGGTGTCGAGGGCACCCCTGGCGACGGCACCGTGGGCGACGGCACCGGCGGCGACAGCACCGTGCGCGACGGCACCGTGGGCGACGGCACCGTGGGGCGCCTGGACGCCGCCCCGGTCGACCAAAGCCCGTCGGACTCCCTCACCGTCGCCGCCGCGCTCGACACGACCGCCACCACGGTCCCGGACACGGCGCGGCTGAACGTGGCGCTCGAGGCCCTGATGCAGGCCGGGGGCAATTGGGTCACCGTCACCTCGAGTCGCCGCGTCGTCGGCATCCTCTCGATCAGCGACGTGGTCCGTGGTTACCAGCACACGTTGGCGGCGACCGCCGGGCAGATCGCCGCGGTCTCCCCCAACGCCGTCACGATCGAAGAGCGCGTCGGCCCGGACTCCCCCGTCGTCGACGTCCCGCTCAGCGCGGCGGGCCTGCCACCGGGCTGCATCGTCGTGTCGGTCCAGCGGGGAGACCACATGCTGTTCGCGACCGGCTCGACCGTGCTCGAGCGCGGCGACCTCGTGAGCGCGCTCGCGAACCCCACGACCGAGGAGTCCGCCCGGCGGATGCTCCGCGGCACCGACCAGCCGAAAGATCCGATGGTCGAGCGCGGCAGCCAGATGATGTGAGACGCTCACGCGGTGACCGAACTCCACCTCTCCGGCGACGAACGAGCCGACCGGCTGGTCTCGGACGACCCGCTGGCGCTCCTCATCGGGATGGTTCTCGACCAGCAGATCACGATCGAGCAGGCGTTCCGCGGCCCCGCTGAGCTCGTGGCCCGCCTCGGGCTGAAGACGCCTCTCGACGCGCGCCGCGTCGCCTCCATGGACCCCGACGCGCTCGCCAAGGCCTTCTCCCGGCGCCCGTCGGTGCACCGCTATCCCGCGTCGATGGCGGCGAGGGTCCAGGGTCTCTGTCGCGTCGTCGCCGACGAGTACGGCGGCGACGCGTCGGCGATCTGGGCGGACGCCCACGACGGGCTCGAACTGCGCCGCAGGGTCGAAGCGCTCCCCGGCTTCGGTGCCCGGAAAGCCAGGATCTTCGTCGCGCTCTGCGGGAAGCGGCTCGGCGTCCGGCCACCGGGCTGGGAGCAGGCCTCGGAACCCTTCGGAGCTCCGGGAAGCTTCCTGTCGGTCGCAGACGTCGTCGACACGGAGAGCCTGGCCGAGGTGCGCCGCCGCAAGCGTGAGGCGAAGGCTGCGGCGAAGGCCGGAACTGCGAAGGCTGCGAGCACGCGGCCCGCGAAAGCCGCGGCCAGAAAGGGACGCGCCGCCCGGACGGGAACGTGAGCATTCGGGCGCAGCGCGCCGAACGCGGCCCGCTCGCCGGTCGTCGTCTCTACCTGTGCACTCCCGACCGTCCGGACCTCGCCGAGTTTGTGGCGCGCTGCATCGCCGGCGGCGTCGACGTCGTGCAGTTGCGGGAAAAGACCCTCGACGCGCGGCCCCTTCTCCGACGCGCCGTCTTGGTCCGCGCCGTCTGTTCGGACCGCGGCGTGCCGTTCATCCTGAACGACCGCCCCGACCTCGCGCTCGAAGCCGGCGCGGACGGCGTCCATGTCGGGCAGGACGACGCGCCCCCCGCACTCGCCCGGCGGATCCTCGGTCCGTTCGCCATCGTGGGGCTCTCCACCCACGCGCCCCACGAGGTCGAGGCGTCGGAGCTCGAGCCCGTCGACTACGTCTCAGCCGGGCCGGTCGTCGAGACGCCCACGAAGCCGGGCAGGCCGGGCACCGGCGTCGACTACGCGGCGTTCGCCATCGGGCGGGCCCGTTCGCTCCACCGCCCCGTCTTCGTCACCGGCGGCGTCACGCCGACCGCGGTTCCGCGGCTCGCCGCAGCGGGAGTCCGCCACTTCGTGGTCGTGCGCTGGCTCACCGAGTCCACGGACCCCGAGGCGTCGGCAAGAGCCCTCCGCCAAGCGATCGACGAGTCGGTCGCGGCCGGCGAGGCTTGACGGCCCTGGCGAGCGCGTCTTCCTCGGCGGCGGCGCCCCAACCGGGGAACCCGTGCTCGGACGTCAGCGGTGGCGCTCGATCCACCCGACGAGCGTCGCCACCACCCGCGGGTCCGCGCGGAGCCAGTGGCCGGCTGCGGGCACGATCCGCAGGTCCACCGGCCCGTCGGTGGCCGCGTCGGAGACGGCTCGGGCGGCGGCGACCGGCACCTCGGAGTCGTCGGAGCCGTGCACGACGAGCAGCGGTCGGGCACCCAGGTGCGATGCCGCGTCGAGGGGGGCCAGCGCCACGATCTCGGCCGCCCACGTGTCGAGGTCGGGCGGGTACCCCTCGGTCGAGATGACGCCGCTCCGCCGGCATCGCTCGAGGACCTTCTCCCGGTTCGACGTCCAGGCCGTGAGGTCGGCCGGGCCGGCGATCGACGCGACGCCCGACACCCGCACGTCGCTGGCCGCGGTGCGCAGGGCGATCGCCCCGCCGAGGCCGAAGCCGATCAGCCACACCCCTTTCCCCAGACCTGCCTCCGCGTCCACGACTCTGGACATGTCGTCGAGCCAGCCCTTCGCCGAGAAGTCCCCTGCGGACCCGCTCGTCCCGCGGAGCATGGGGACGATCACCCGGCACGCGCATTCTTCGGAGAGCCGGTCGGCGAGCGCGGGGTACCCGCGGCCGGAGTCCGCCGAACGGTCCGGGTCGCGCGGGAGCTCGTGGCAGAACACGATGGTGCCGCCGGCGGATGCGCCGAGGGAGGCCGCCGTCTCGTAGATGCGGAGCGCGCCGGCCGCACCGTCGACGACGCGCCAGTGGCCAGGCACGGTCAAATGCCGATGTGCTGAGCCAGCAGCTCCCGGTGGTACGCCGGGTCGCCGAAGATGAGCTCCGACGACTTGGCCCGCTTGAAGTACAGGTGCGCGTCGTGCTCCCAGGTGAACCCGATCCCGCCGTGGATCTGGATGTTCTCCGCAGCCGCGTGGAAGTACGTCTCGGAGCAGTAGGACTTGGCGAGACTCGCCACGAGCGGAAGCTCGTCGGAGTCCTCGGCGGCCGCCCAGCCGGCGTAGTACGCGGCGGATCGCGCGGACTCGACCTCGAGCAGCAGGTCCGCGCACTTGTGCTTGACCGCCTGGAAGCTGCCGATAGGCCTGCCGAATTGGATGCGGGTCTTCGCGTACTCGACCGAGCTGTCGAGGCAGTGCTGTGCACCCCCGACCTGCTCCGCGGCGAGCGCGACCGCGGCGAGCTGGAGCGTCTTGGTCACGCCCTGCGCCGCACCGCCGGCGGAGCCCACCAGCTCGGCGGGCGTGCCGGAGAACTCGAGGCGCGCCTGCTTGCGGGTCTGGTCCATCGTCGAGAGCGAGCTGCGGGCGAGTCCGTGCGCCCCTCCCTCGACGGCGAACAGCCCGAGCCCGTCGGCCGTCTGCGCCACCACCAGAACCAGGTCGGCGATGTGGCCGTCGAGGACGAAGCTCTTCTGGCCGTCGAGCGTCCAACTGCCGTCGGGACCGCCGGGGAAGGCGGCGAGCTGGACGGCGTCGAGCTCCCAGCGGCCGGCGTCCTCCGTGAGGGCCACCGTCGCGATCGTCTCCCCCGACGCGATGCCCGGGAGCCAGCGCGCCTTCGCCTTCTCGTCGCCCGAGCTGAGCAGCGCGCCCGCGGCCAGGACCACGGAGGAGAAGAAGGGGGCGCAGAGGAGGGCGCCGCCCATCTCTTCGAGCACGACCACGAGCTCGACGAAGCCGAACCCCGCACCGCCGTACTCCTCGGGGATCGCGAGCGACTGCAGCCCGAGCTGCTCGGCCATCTGCCGCCACACCGCGGGGTCGTAGCCCTCCGCGGTCGCCATGAGTCGCCGCACTTCGGACTGCGGCGACTTGTCGGCGAGGAAACGGCGTACCGCCTGGCGAAGCTCCTCTTGCTCCTCGCTGAACGCGAAGTTCATCGTGTGGTGGTCTACCACGTGTGCAAACCTGTGGGCATGCCTGACGTAGAGCGGATCTGGGAGGACGCGGCGTGCGAGCTGCATCGCACGGTCGTGGGCCCCGTGGACAACAACGTGTACGTGCTGCGCTGCCGCCAGACCGGCGACGCGCTCCTCGTGGACGCGGCCAACGAGCACGAGCTGCTGCTCGACCTCTGCGAGCGCCTCGGAGTGCGCAAGGTGGTCGAGACCCACGGGCACTGGGACCACATCCAGGCCGTACCCGCGGTCAGGGACGCCGGCTACTCGGTCGCGGTCACCGAGGCGGACGCCGCCATGCTCCCCTCCTACGACGAGCTGCTCGAGGACGACACCGTGCTCGAGGTCGGTCGGCTCCGGGTCCGTACGGTCGCGACCCCCGGCCACACCCCCGGCTCGATGTGCTTCTCCGTCGAGGGCACGCCGCTCCTCTTGACCGGCGACACCCTCTTCCCGGGCGGCCCGGGCAACACGTCGTTCCCCGGCGGGGACTTCCCCACGATCATCCAGTCGATCGAACGCCGCCTCTTCGCCACGTTCGGCGCGTCCACCATCGTGCTCCCAGGTCACGGGTCCACGACCACGATCGGCACCGAGTCCCCGCACCTCCAGGAGTGGGTCGAGCGAGGTTGGTGAGCGGGCGGCGGCACCGGGTATTTCCCCTACACCCGTGGTAGAAATCCGACCTCACCGGTAGACTCCGCGACGATGACCGCACCGCTCCTCGAGATCGCAGGTCTGCGCGTCGCCGCTAAGGGGGCGCCGTCCCCCGACGCCGCGCGAGGCGACGAGACCCCTAGTGCCGGGGCCGGGGGGCCCCAAGAGCTCCAGATCCTCCGCGGCATCGACCTCGTCGTGGGTGCCGGGGAGGTCCATGCCCTCATGGGGCCGAACGGCGCGGGCAAATCCACGCTCGCCGCCACCCTGATGGGCCACCCGACGTACGCCGTCGTGGACGGTACCGTGCGCTTCAAAGGTGAGGACATCACGCACTGGGCGACGGATGCCCGGGCCAAGGCCGGCCTGTTCCTCGCCTTCCAGTACCCCGAGGCGATCGAGGGCGTCTCGGTGGTCCAGTTCCTGCGCCAGGCGATGTCCGCCCGGCGCGCCGAGGACGTCTCGGTGCTCGAGGTCCGCCTGGCGATGACCGAGTGGATGGAGCGTCTCGGCATGGACCCGTCGTTCGGGGAGCGCCATTTGAACCAGGGGTTCTCCGGCGGGGAGAAGAAGCGCAACGAGATCCTCCAGATGGCGATGCTGGAGCCGGACCTCGCTGTCCTCGACGAGACCGACTCGGGTCTCGACATCGACGCCCTCGGTGTCGTCGGCCGGGGCGTCCGCACCGTGCGCGAGCAGCACCCGACACTGGGCGTGCTCGTGGTGACCCACTACCAGCGGCTCCTCGAGACGCTCGTCCCCGACCGCGTGCACCTGCTCTTCGACGGCAAGATCGTCGAGAGCGGGGGGCCCGAGCTCGCCGAGCGCATCGAGTCCCAGGGCTACGAGTCGTGGCGCCGCTGAACCGATGACCCCGCCGACCGTCTCCCCCACTGCAGCGGCGACACCAAACCCGGCTGGCGAGCTGGACGTCGAGACGCTGCGCAAGGACTTCCCGCTGCTCGCGCGCACCGTCCACGGCAGGCCCCTCGTGTACCTCGACTCCGCTTCGAGCTCGCTGCAGCCGAGGCAGGTCCTCGCCGCGATGGAGCAGTACTACGAGACCTGCCACGCGAACGTCCACCGGGGGGTCTACACGACGGCCGAGGAGGCCACCGCCCGCTACGAGGGTGCCCGGACCTCGGTGGGGCGGTTCGTGGGCGCGCGCGACCCCGAGCGCGAGATCGTGTTCGTGAAGAACGCGACCGAGGCGCTGAACCTCGTCGCACGGTCGTGGGGGGCAGCGAACCTCCACCAGGGCGACACGGTCCTCCTCACCGAGCTGGAGCACCACGCCAACCTCGTGCCGTGGCTGATGCTCGCCGAGCAGACGGGCATCAAGCTCCGCTACCTCGGCCTCGACGCCGACGGTCGGCTCGACCTCTCGGATCTGGACCGCAAGCTCGAGGGCGTGAAGCTCGTTGCGGTCTCCGCCATGTCCAACGTGCTCGGCACGATCCCGCCCGTCACGACGATCGCCGAAGCGGCGCACGCGGCCGGGGCGCTCGTCGTCGCCGACGGCGCGCAGGCGGTGCCGCACCTGCCCGTCGACGTCCAAGCGCTCGGCGTCGACTTCCTCGCCTTCTCCGCGCACAAGATGCACGGCCCGACGGGCATCGGCGCGCTCTGGGCGCGCGCCGAGCTCCTCGATTCGATGCCGCCGTTCCTCGGGGGCGGCGGCATGATCCTCGACGTCCGCACCGACGGGTTCCTGCCGGCCGATCCCCCCCACCGGTTCGAAGCCGGCACGCCGCCGATCGCCGAAGCCGTGGGCTTCGGCGCCGCCGTCGACTACCTCACGGCGCTCGGCATGCCGCGGGTCCGCGCCCACGAGGAGCGTCTCACCGAGTACGCCATGGACGCGATCGCCGACCGCCTCGGGGAGGACTGCAAAGTCTTCGGCCCGCCGGCGGCCCCCGACCGTGGCGGCGTCCTCTCCCTCGGGTTCCGCGACGTCCACCCGCACGACCTCGCCCAGGTGCTCGACCAGTACGGCGTGTGCGTCCGACCGGGCCACCACTGCGCGAAGCCCCTCATGCGCGTGCTCGGCGTCACCGCCACCGCGCGTGCGTCGATCGGGACCTACAACGACGAGCACGACATCGACACGCTGATCGAGGGCCTCATCGGGGCCGGGAGGCTGTTCTCGTGACGGACCTCGAGGACCTCTACCGGGAGATCATCCTTGACCACTACCGCTCACCGCGCAACCGCGGCGAGCTCGAGTCACCGCCCGCGCACCGGGTCGAGGGTTTCAACCCGTTGTGTGGCGACGAGATCGTCCTCACGCTGCTCGCCGAGGGGGGGCAGGTCACGGACATCAAGTTCGCGGGGAGCGGCTGCTCGATCAGCCAGTCCTCGGCGTCGCTCATGTCGTCCGCGGTGAAGGGCAAGACCCTCGAAGAGGCTCGCCGGCTCATCCGCACCTTCAAGTCGATGATGTCGATCCACGAGGCGGCGCTCGCCGACGGCGACGACGACGACGAGGCGGACGACGGTGACGACGGGGGCGAGGGGCGGAACGGCAGCGGCGGGAACGGCAGCGGCGGGAACGGCAGCGGCGGAGGCGGGCTCGCCGACGTGCGCAAGCTCGGTGAGCTCGCCGCACTGCAGGGCGTCGTCAAGTTCCCCGTGCGGATCAAGTGCGCGACGCTGAGCTGGAACGCCCTTACGCAGGCGCTGGACGAGGTCGACGGCTGATCCCCGCGCTCGCGCCGGACGCCGGTTCGCAACGCGGAGCTCACCGGGCGGCCGTCGCGGCGAGGCCCGTCAGGGAGCACAGGGCGACGGGTCGAATGTCGGCGTCGAGGTCGGAGGCGGCGCCGTGCCCGTGCCGGATGATCCCGACGACCCGGGCGACGGTGTCGACGCGGCTGTGGAGACCGGCACGCTGGGCGGTGTCTCGGGTTGGAGGTTCGTCCCCGGCGGTGGCGCGGCTGGGTGGACGAGCTCGTTGCCGAAGATCTTCACGAGCAGCTGCTGGTCCGCCGGCTGACTGACGAACAGGACGTCGCCCCACGGTGTCACCGCCCCGGCTGTGGTCGTCGGCAACGTGTAGGTCGTGATCGCGTTCGGTGTGAGCGAGTGGAAGTCGACGGCGATTCGCAACAGGTCACCGAGCGAGAATGTCTTGTCGATGACCAGTCCCTGCGGGAGCGAGGCAAGGAACGAGTTCAGCCTCAGGGGGTTCACCTCGCGCTTCGCGGCGTCGACCAGCGCGCGGAGGAAGGCGTCCTGGCGTTCGATCCGGCCGAGGTCGCCGATCGGTGTGTCCACCCACTGACCGTTCGACTGGTACTGGTAGTGGCGGCTCCGGGCGACCGCGAGGGCCTCTGTCCCGTTGAGCAGCTGGCAGCCGGTCGCGGTCACCTGGAGGCCCGACCAGGCGTCACGCGCCGGGTACGGGAAGTTCATGTAGACGCCACCGAGCGCGTTGACGGCTCCCTTGAACCCTTCGAAGTTGACCTCCACCACGTGGCTGATCGCGATGCCGAAGTTGTCCTGGATGGTCTCCACGAGGAGGCTCGGCCCGCTGTTGTACGACGAGTTGATGCGGTTGAAGCGCCCGAAGAGCGACGCGTCCTTGCCCACCATCTGGACCAGCGTGTCGCGCGGGATCGAGAGGATCGCGATCTGCTTGGTCGCGGGGACGACGTGCCAGACCATGACGACGTCGCTCCGCTGACCGGTGACCGTCGTCGAGGTCCCCACACCTGTCGACGCACTGACCCCGAGCCGCGAGTCCGAGCCGATTACCAGCATGTTGAAGGGCTGCCCGGAACCGACGGGGTGAAGGTCCGCAACCGCGACCTTCTGGATCTGGCCGTAGCGGTAGCGGGCGTACAGGTAGAAGCCGCCGGCGGCGAGCAACGCCAGCACCACGAGCGCCACGAGCGGCGTGAGGATCTTGCGACGCGTGCTCCAGCGCTTCCGGCTCCGGCCCCGCCCACCAGCACCGGGTCCGCCACCACCGGGTGCGCCGCCACCGTCGCGGGGCACGCCGGGCGCACCCCGCCCGGGTCCGGGCGCGTCGATCCCTTCACCGAGAGCGCGAAGCCGGTCGGCACCTGCCACCTCGCGCGGCTCGGAGCGCCCGCCACGCGCCCGCCCTTCGATCTGGTCGCCAAGCGAGCGGAGCCCGCGCTCCGAGGGAGTCGCGCCTGTGCGGCGTCTACCCATCGTGGCAACGGTACCCGCCGAGGTCGAGCAACCAACGTCGGCGCGAGCGGAACCCTCGTGTCAGCTGGGGCGGGCTCGGCGCAGGTGCAGGCGGCGCAGGTTCAGGCGGCGTCGTGGGCGCCGTACGCGGCGTAGCCGGTGTGCTCGAGCTCCTCGGCGAGCTCCTGACCGCCGCTCGCGACGATCCTCCCGTCCACGAGCACGTGGACCTTGTCGGCACGCAGCTCCCGGAGCAGCCGGTAGAAGTGCGTGACCGCGACGACTCCCAACCCCCACTCCGAGGTGGCGCGCTCGATCCGCTTCGAGACGGATCGCACCGCGTCGACGTCGAGACCCGAGTCGATCTCGTCGAGCACGGCGAACTTCGGCCGCAACACCCCGAGCTGGACGACCTCGTTGCGCTTGCGCTCGCCGCCGGAGAGGTCGACGTTGAGCGCCCTGCGGAGGAACCGGTCGTCGAACCCGATCGCCGCCGCCTCCTCCGAGAGGCGCGCCCCGAGGTCCGCGGCGCCCACTCCCGGGTCGGTGTCGGCGAGCGCCTCGCGCATGGCCGCCTCGACGAGCACGCCCGGGACCTCGATCGGCTGCTGGAGCGCCAGGAAGAGACCCGCCCTGGCCCGCTGCCAGCTCGGCAGCCCGACCAGCTCGACGTCGTCGATCCGGATGCTGCCCGACGTGACGGTGGTGCCGGGGCGACCCATGAGCGCATGCGCCAGCGTGCTCTTCCC
Organism: Acidimicrobiales bacterium; assembly: GCA_035534455.1. Lineage (GTDB taxonomy): Bacteria > Actinomycetota > Acidimicrobiia > Acidimicrobiales > RAAP-2 > JAJYVT01. Next base: position 53,035 of record DATLRV010000007.1, on the reverse strand, counting down.
CGAGCCGTTCGGGCCCATCACGACGTGCACCTCGCCGCTCCCCACGCTGAGGTCGACGCCGCGAACGACCTCCCGAGCGCCCGCAGACGCGTGCAGTCCCTCCACCTCGAGCAGGCTCACGGGAGCACCACCGCCACCTCGTCACCGTCGACCTCGACGTCGTACACGGGCACGGGCTTGGTCGCCGGCAGCGAGCACGCCGCTCCGGTCGTGAGGTCGAAGGTGCTTCCGTGGCGGGGGCACTCGAGCTCGCGCTCGTCGGCCCACACCTCGCCCTCGGCGAGGGAGTAGTCCTCGTGGCTGCACCGGTCCCCGATGGCGTAGAAGTCGTCGTCGATCCTCACGAGCGCAATCCGGTGCTCGCCGAGGTCGAAGCGGCGGGCTTCCCCGCTCGCAAGGTCGCCGCGCCGGAGGAGCACGACGCGCTCACCCATTGTCCTCCGCCTCCCGGACCGGTTCGTGGCTGGGGTCGAGGCCGAGGCCGAGGCCGAGGCCGAGGTCGAGGTCGAGGTCGAGGGTGTCCGCAAGGCGGATCCCGACCTCGCGGCGGAGTCGCGGGAGGAGCGCGGGGACCGGGCACCGCCGGACGATGTCGTCGAAGAACCCGAGAACGATCAATTGCTCGGCCCGGGCGGGGGGAATGCCCCGGGACTCGAGGTAGTACCGCTGGTCCTCGTCGACGGGACCGACCGCTGAGGCGTGGCTGCACCGAACGTCGTTCTCTTGGATGTCGAGGTTCGGGACCGAGTCGGCGTGCGCACCTTCGCCGAGCACCAGGTTGCGATTCGTCTGGAAGGCGTTGGTGCGCACCGCGCCGCGCCGGACCCTGATCAGCCCGCTGTACACCGAGCGCGACGTGTCGGCGACCGCGCCCTTGCAGAGCAGGTCGCTCGTCGTGTGCGCGGCCGCATGGTCCTGGAGCGTGCGGACGTCGTGCACCTGGCTGCCGGTGCCCAGGTAGACGGAGCGCAGCTCGGTCGTCGAGCCCTGTCCCCCGGCGAGGGCGTCGGTGCGCGACCGGTCGTAGGCGCCGCCCAGCCCCATGGTGAAGGTGCGCAGCGTGGTGTCGCGACCTGCGACCGCAGCGAGCCGGCCGATGTGCCAGACGTCGCGCCCGAGCACCTGGAGGACGGCGTACGAGAGCTGAGAGCCGTCCCCTGCGTCGAGCTCCGTGACGGGCACGACGAGCCCGCGCCCGGCGTCCGGCGGCCCGGCGACCACCTCGACGACCTGGGCGCTCGCTCCCCGGCCGAGACGCACGGCCGTGCGGGGGAAGCTCGCCGGAGCTCCGGTCCCGGTGCCCGCGCCGGTGACGCCGCTCGTGCACCAGTGGAGCACGACGATCGGCTCGTCGACGACCACCCCCTGCGGCACGTCGACCAGGACCACGTCGGGATGGAAGGCGTCGTTCAGCCGCACGAGCGCGTCGCCGCCGGTGAGGACGTGCCCCAACATGCCTTCGGCGTCCTCCGCCCCGGCGTCCGCTGCCCCGGCTCCGGGGGCGCCGCCGGCGACCGCCCCGCCGACGCGGACCCCGTCGGGCAGCGACGCACGGCGTTCCAGCGAGACGAGCCTCCCGTTGACCACCGTGAGAAGCGCGGAGTGGGACGGCAGGTCGTCGACGATGCCGCGCACGAACGCCGTCCCGAGCGCACCGAGGTCGTCCCGTTCGCCGCCTGCCTGCGCCGTGTAGTCGTCGAGCCGGAGCTCGTCGATCGGCGTGTAGCGCCAGACCTCCTCCTTCTCGGAGGGCATCGGCATGACCGAGAGCTCCTCGGCCGCCTCGTTCCGACGCTCGCGCAGCCACGCGGGTCCGTCGAGCGCGGCGGCACGCTCCGCGGTGAACCCGCTCACGGTCGCGTCGCCATCGTCGGGTTGGCCGCGTCCTGCATCGCCGCGGGAGTGTACCGACGAGGTCCGTTGCTAACGTCGTCTCGATGCCCGAACGACCGCACGGGCCACAGGTGCCCCCGATCGCCGCGAACGTTGCGCAGCGGCCTCACCGGGTGTTCGACGTCGAGCGCGACGCCGGGGTGGCGACGGTCTGGCTCGACCGCCCCGACGCCCGCAACGCGCTCGGCGGCGCCTTCTTCGAAGAGCTCCCGCGCGTCATGGGCGAGGTCTCGGACGACCCGGCCGTCCGTGCCGTCGTCGTCTGCGCCAGAGGGCGCGATTTCAGCGTGGGCCTCGACCTCGAGGAGATGAGCGGCATCTTCACCGGGGAGCCCGTGGGCACGGCCACGACCCCGGACGACCTCGCCCCCGGGCCGGCCCCGCTGGCCGCCTCGGCCGCCGCGCGGGCCGCAGCCACGCGCCGCTCGGTCCTCGGTCTCCAGGCCGCCGTCAACGCGGTTGCCGCGTGCCCGAAGCCGGTCATCGCCGCCGTTCACGGCTACTGCATCGGCGGCGGCATGGACCTCGTGACCGCCTGCGACATCCGACTCGCATCGGTCGACGCGGTCTTCAGCGTCCGTGAGACCCGGATGGCGATCGTCGCGGACCTCGGCACCCTCCAGCGCCTCCCCCGTATCGTCGGCGCCGGCCATGTCGCGGAGCTCGCGCTCACCGGCAAGGACGTGGATGCCCGGCGCGCCAGAGACATCGGCCTTGTGAACGACGTCTACCCCGACCGCGACGCCCTCTTCGAGGCGGCGGCGGCGATGGGGCGGGAGATCGCCGCCCTCTCGCCGCTGGCCGTGCAAGGCACGAAGTCGGTCCTGGCCGCCAACGACGGAAGGACGGTCGCCCAGGGGCTCGACTACGTCGCCACGTGGAACGCGGGCATGCTGGCCTCCAAGGACCTGGCGGAAGCATTCTCCGCCTTCGTCGAGAAACGGCCCCCGCGCTTCACCGGCACCTGAGGGGTCAGGACCGGCCGCGGGCACGCCGGGGCGCGGACGATGGCCCTGGACGGTGCCGGCCACTATCGCTTGCGCCGCCACCACCGGCGCTCCGCCCGGGCCTCGCGCCGCGCATCCTCTTTCCTCGCCTCGCGCAGCGCTTCGGGTGCGATCGCGCTCACGATGGTCTCGGCATCGCGGAGGATCGCCGCCATGTCCTCTGCGGGGCCGGCCGGCTCGTCTTCGACCGGGGGCTCGACGAGACTGCCGTGGACCCAGCCGGCGTCGGCGAGCCGGGGCTCGTAGGAGGAGCAGTCGGCGGGGCACCGCCAGGGAGCCTCGGGGGCGAGGTCGAGCACGCAGAAGCGGGCGACCTCTCCCGACGGGTAGGTGCGACTCTGGAAGTGCTTGCAATCTTCGCGCATCGGCATGACGATCCCTCCTGTCAGGCCCCGCGGACATCCTTCTCGCGGACGATGTCCCAACGGGCAAGAGGGCGCAATGCCGCCCCGCCGCGCGCCGTGGGGACGGCGCGCACCAAGCAGCTCAACCGACCGAGCCTTCCATCTGCAACTCGATGAGCCGGCTCCACTCGACCGCGTACTCCATCGGCAAGGTGCGCGTCACCGGCTCGATGAAGCCGTTCACGATCATCCCCATCGCCTGGCTCTCGGTGAGGCCGCGGCTCATCAGGTAGAAGAGCTGGTCGTCGCCGACCTTGGACACCGTCGCCTCGTGGCCGATCTGCGCGTCCTGCTCCCCCACCTCCATGTAGGGCTTGGTCTCGGACACCGAGTCGTCGTCGAGGAGCAGCGCGTCGCAGCGGACGAAGGACTTCGCGCCCTTGGCGCCGGGGTCGACGTGCACGAGGCCGCGGTAGGTGGTGACCCCGCCGTCCTTTGAGATCGACTTGGACACGATCGTCGAGGAGGTCTCGGGCGCCGCGTGGACCATCTTCGCCCCGGCGTCCTGGTGCTGCCCCGGCCCGGCGTAGGCGACCGAGAGCACCTCGCCCGAGGCCTTCGGACCGACGAGGTAGACCGACGGGTACTTCATCGTGAGACGGGAGTTGTGGACGATGAAGCCCTCCGAGACGAAGTTCCCGGTTCCCTCGACCTCGATGTCCCACGTCGGCGCCACGTCACCGGTGGCCCGCGCGTCGACGGGCCGGACCTCGACCGAGTCCGGGAGGACGATGTCGGATCGGCCGACCCTCCGGTACCACCTGTTCGACGGCGCCGTCTGGCGCGCCGCGGCCTCGCGGAGCTGCTCACTCACGAGGACCGAGAGCCGCGCGTCGGCCCTGAACTCGAGACGATGGCTGCCGCGGCACTGCGACTGGTAGCCGAGGATCGTGACCGGCCCTTCTGCACCTTCCTCGGTGTAGATCCGGCACGGGATGCCGAGTGACGTCAGCACCGCCGCGACGTCAGCGAGGAGCGGCCTATTGACGGACTTGATCGAGAAGCCACGCCGACCCTTCGGTGCGCACCCGTCCGAGTCGAGGTACCCGGCAACCAGTGCGAGCCGCTGGTCCTCGGGCAGGTCCAGCACCCACTCGGGTAGCCGCTTGCGATGCGCACCGGTCGTGAAGCCGTTTTCCTCGAACAGGTCGGCGAGCTCGACACTCGACCAGCGCACGGCAACACGATCTCGCCGCTCTTCGGGAGTCGCGTCCGGAAGGAGATGCCGCATCAACTCGACGAGCCTGGGGCGCGCACGGTCGTCGTGCGACGTCGAGAACGTCACGCGGGCCCAGCGCGAACCACCGTTCCGGGCGGGCTCACGTTCGATCGAGCCGTCCCCGACGAAGAGACCGAAGAGCCACATCAACTCTGCGGTCGTCTCCTCGAGCGCAGCCATCCGGGGAGCCCGCGGGCGCACCGACTCGAACCCGCGCGCGTACTGGTTGGAACCGACGAACGTCGTCTCGGTGTCCGGCCGCTCGAGCTTGTGCGGGTGCCCGTAGTCGAGCGACGTCGTAGGGACGATGGCCGCCGAAAGCTCGTCGGCCCGGACGTAGGCGAGCTCGTAACGTCCGGTCTTCTTCGCCCGCTCCGGGTCATAGCGATACGAGTAGAAGGGGTGGTTGTCGGTCACACGGAGCACGCGCTCACCGACCCGCACCTCGCGCACCGGCTGGTACCCCGAGAAGCGCTTGGCGGTCACCGTGCGGAAGCAGAGCTCTCCGGCGACCTCGCCGTAGGCGAGCACCTGGTCACCCGGGGACACCAGCTCGATGGGCTTCGTCCCAGCGGGGGTCGTCACCCGGGACCCCTGTGCGAGGCATCCGATGTTGCCGTCGATCCACTCGACATGGGACTCCGCCTCCGCACGCGCGCGCTTGGTGACGAGGTTGTAGACGTTGTTCGACCAGTTCTGGATGGTCGTGTACGTGATCCGGCTCCCCGGGAGCGCGACGAGCTCGACGACGGCGGAGTGCAGCGAGTCCGAGGTGTAGACGGGGGCCGAGCACCCCTCGATGTAGTGCACCTGGGACCCCTCGTCGGCGATGATGAGGGTTCGTTCGAACTGGCCCATGTTCTCCGCGTTGATGCGGAAGTAGGCCTGCAGGGGCATGTCCACCTTCACGCCCGGCGGGACGTAGATGAAGGAGCCGCCGGACCACACGGCCGAGTTCAGCGCGGCGAACTTGTTGTCGTTCGGCGGGATGATGGTGCCAAACCACTTGCGCACGATGTCGGGGTACTCCCGCACCGCCGTGTCCATGTCGCAGAACAGCACACCTTGGGTCTCGAGGTCCTCACGGTTGCGGTGGAAGACGACCTCGGAGTTGTGGACCACGAAGCCTTCGGCCACGAAGTTGTGATGACCCTCGACCTCGATGTCGAAGACGGGCTCGACGCCTACGCGCTCGAACTTCTCGATCTTCGCGAACCCGAGCATCTCGCTCGTGTGGGACTGGAAGGCCGTGCCCTTGGCGGTGCGGTAGCCGTGGTGGTAGAGACGGCGGCCCACGCGCTCCCGCCGGCGCGGCGAGCGCGCGGGGATCCGGTCGAAGTCGCCCGACAGTCGCAGGTGGTAGGCGGACATCACCCGGTCCCGATCGACCGGGTGACGGTTCTTGACGGGGATGACCGAGCTGCTCCAGATGCCCGAGAGGGCGAGCAGCTCCTTCATGTCGGCGAGCAGTTGCGGATTGGCGCTGCAGAACATGGCGTCCTTCGACGTGGGATGGTCCCTCACGTACCCGTCGGCGTCGAGCAGGCCGGCGAGGAGCGCGAGGCGCTGCGACCGGGGAAGCCGGTGCACCCAGTCCGGGAGCCGCTTCGTGAGCGACGTGCCTCCGAACCCGTTCAGCTCGAGGTAGCGGGCGAGCGCCGCGGTGCCCCGACCGGTGAGCCGAAACCCGTCTGCGCTGAGCGCGAGGTCGATGCCGAACTGCTCGCGCGCGACACGCCGGATCTCTTCGACGAGCACCACGTCCGTCCGGTCGACGGCGACCTCGACGGCGACGTGCGCACCCCGGTGGTGCAGGTACCCGTCACCGAGGTAGATCCCGAGAAACCAGCACAGATCGTCGTTCGAGACCCGTGGCAACCGGGCAGTGGCCCCGTCGGCCGAGTCGACGAGCATGGCGACGGACTCGCCGTAGTCGGGGACGTCGGTCGCGATCGCGACCAGGTCGCCCACCGCGAGGTCCTCGGTCGCCACCCACCGCGGCGCGTACCGCGGCCTGGACGCACCGGGGAGCCGTTCGTCTCGCAGGACCAGGAACGGGTGGTTGCCCGACGCCCCGATCGTGCGCCCACGGGCGGTGATCTCGTAGATCTGCTTCTCACCTGAAGAACCACTGGCCAGCACCCTCGCCGTGCGGAGCAGCTTCGTCCGCTCGTCGAGCGCGAACACGCGGTCCCCCGGCTCGAGCTCCTTGATCGGTCGCATCCCAGCCGTCGTCCAGACCCGCGTGGAGCCCCTGAGGCATTCGTACTGGGCCGTGACGCCGGCGAGGTACTTGCGCTCCGCCTCGGGGATGCCCAGACGCTCGTAGGTGCGCTTGATCGAGTCGGGGAGATCCTCCCAGTCCTTCACCTGCCCGCCGGTGGGCTTGATGTAGTAGTAGATGTCGTCGAAGTCCAGGTCCGGCATGTTGACGGCGAACCACTGCGCCATGGGCTTGCGCTCGAAGCGGGTGAGCGACTTGAGCCGGAAGTCGCGCATCCAGTCGGGTTCGTGCTTCATGGCCGACATCTCGCGGACGATCTCTTCGTTCAGCCCCTTCTTGGGCTTGAAGACGTAGTCCTCCTCGTCGCTCCACCCGAGCTGGTATCGGCCGAGGTCGAGATCCATGGTTGCCATGCGGTCGAATCTCCCTTGCGCTCGCCGGCGCGTCCGGCGCCGTTCGGCGCCGACGCGGGGACGTTCCCCGCCTCGTGGCTCCCTACACCCTCCGGGCTCCGCGTGGCCCTTTTGCGGTGACGGGACTTGTGGCGGTCTCCCCGTGGCCGGTCACCACGGCGAATTTTCCCTACGTGGATAGTAACAACCCTGCGGACCGGCCCGTGCGTCCCGCCTACGGCGCCGGAGCTCGTCCCTTCGGACCACCCGGCGCTCCGACGCCCAGGTGGCGCCGGTGCCGGCCCACGTCCCAGATACTTTGACGCCGAAGTATCATGGCGACATGGCAGATCGGCGACGGTGGCAGGACGAATTCGACCGATCGCCGTCCCGGGGGGTGCCCTTCGAGACCATGTCCGGCGTCCCTCTCGAGCCGGTCTACGGACCCGACGACGCCGAGCTCCCCGGGCAGTTCCCCTACACCCGCGGCCCGTACGCCTCGATGTACCGGTCCCGCCTGTGGACGATGCGCCAGTTCGCCGGGTTCGGCACCGCCGAGGACACGAACCAGCGGTTCAAGGAGCTGCTGCGGTCGGGGGGCAACGGGCTGTCGACCGCCTTCGACATGCCGACGCTCCTCGGGCGCGACTCGGACGACCCGCTCGCCAAGGGGGAGGTCGGCAGGGCCGGGGTGGCCGTCGACACCCTCGCCGACATGGAGACCCTCTTCGACGGGATCGACCTCGGGGCCGTCACCACGTCGATGACCATCAACTCGGCGGCGCCAGTGGTCATGGCGATGTACGTCGCGGTGGCCGACGAGACGGGCGTCGCCAGGAGAGACCTCGGGGGCACGATCCAGAACGACATCTTGAAGGAGTACCAGGCGCAGAAGGAGTACGTCTTCCCTCCCCGCCCGTCGGTGCGCCTGGTGACCGACGTGATCCGGTTCGCCGCCGCCGAGCTGCCGCGCTGGCACCCGGTCTCGGTCTCCGGGTACCACATCCGCGAGGCGGGCTCCACCGCCGCCCAGGAGCTCGCCTTCACCTTGGCGAACGGCTTCGCGTACGTGGAGGCCGTGACGGCGGCGGGACTGGCCGTGGACGAGTTCGCGCCGCGCCTCAGCTTCTTCTTCAACGCGCACATCGACTTCTTCGAGGAGATCGCCAAGTACCGTGCGGCGAGGCGCATCTTCGCCCGGTGGATGCGAGACCGCTACGGGGCGACCGACCCGCGCTCGATGCAGCTCCGCTTCCACACCCAGACCGCGGGTGTGTCGCTCACCGCCCAGCAGCCCGAGGTGAACCTTGCGCGGGTCGCGATCGAGGCGCTCGCCGGTGTCCTGGGGGGGACCCAGAGCCTCCACGCCGACTCCTACGACGAGGCGTTGGCGCTCCCGACCGAGAAGGCGGCGCGGCTGGCGCTGCGGACCCAGCAGGTAATCGCCGAGGAGACCGGGGTCCCCCACGTCGCCGATCCGCTCGGGGGGTCGTGGTTCGTCGAAGAGCTGACCGACGAGCTCGACCGCCAGGCCGAGGGGATCTTCTCGCACCTCTTGGACGTGGGGTCCGGCTCGATGCTGGAGGGCGTCCTCGCCTGCGTCGACGACGGGTGGTTCTGTTCGGAGATCGCGGACGCGGCCTACCGGCTCCAGTCGAGGATCGCTTCCGGCCAGTGGGTGCAGGTCGGCGTCAACGGCTACACGGAGGGCGAAGGCGGCGAGACGCCGATCCTCTACATCGACCCTGCCGTGGAGGACCGCCAGCTCGCGAAGCTCGCCGCGGTGAAGCGGGCACGCGACGACGACGCGGTCCGGCGGTGCATCGACCGGCTCGTACGCGAGGCCCAGGACCCCGCGGTCAACCTCATGCCCGCGCTCGTCGACGCGGCGAAGGCCTACGTCACGGTGGGCGAGGTGATGCAGGCGCTCGAATCGGTGTTCGGCACCTGGTTCGAGCGAGCTTTCGTGTGACGCGGGACTCCTCCTCCGAGTTGCCCGTACGGGTCCTCCTCGCCAAGGTCGGTCTCGACGGCCACGACCGGGGGCTGCGGGTCGTCGCACGGATCCTGCGCGACCACGGCTTCGAGGTGGTCTTCGCCGGCCTCCGCCAGACGCCCGCCGCGATCGCGGCCGCGGTCGCCCAGGAGGACGTGGACGTCGTCGGCGTGTCCATGCACAACGGCGCGCACCTCACCCTCGCGCCCGCCGTCGTCGACGCGTTGCGGGAGGCCGGGCTCGAGACGCCCGTGGTGATCGGCGGCATCGTCCCCGAGGTGGACGTCCCTCGCCTCGAGGAGGCCGGGGTCGCCGCGGTCCTCGGACCCGGCGCCTCCAACGACGAGGTCGTCGCGACCGTGCGCGCGGCCGCGCGGACCGCGCCCGGCTCGTCCCGGTAGTTGCCTGCCCTGCCCGCCGGGCTCGTCGCGCTCGTCCCGTTAGTTGCCTGCCCGAAATACCTGCCAAGGGGGCGCCTGCGGCAACGGATATGATGATCGGTGGGATGGGAGGAAAAGGGTGGGTCAAGGATCTCGCCTCTTTCTGGGGATTCGACGGTCTCGTCACGCCCGGGTCGCGTCGCGCCCGTCGGTAGGGCCACCGCTCGGCTCCCGCCCCTCCGGACGGAGGACCCGCCCCTCCGCGCCGAGTCGTGGCCGGGGGGACGAGGGGCTCACCCTCATCGAGCTCGTCGTCGCCTTCATGGTCCTGATGGTGGTCCTCGTGCCGATCGCCATCCTCCTCAGGAACGTCGTCCAGCAGTCCTCGACAGCGCGCGACAAGCTCACCGCGCTCTCCCTCGCGGAGCAGTGCATCGAGAAGCTGAACAACACAGGGCCGACACTCTCCCAGGGAGTCCCGAAGACGGGCGTCGCCATTCTCGAGAACTCGCACTGCTTCGGCACCTCGCCCGTCGTCGAGTCCACAACGACCTACGAGGTCCACGCCGAGTTCACGTGGGAGACCGCCCAGGGGAGCCATCCCGACCTGTGCACCAGCTCGGTCACGCCGTCGCTGATCGAGGCGAAGGTGTGGACCACATGGGGGCGCACACAGACGGTCACGGACAGCACCCTGCTCGACTACCCGCCACCTTCCCTTCCGAACGACGGCTTTCTCGCCGTCGTGGTGAACGGCACACCGTCGGGCTCGCCCCCGGTGGACGCGACCGGCCGCTCGTGGTCCACCCGTGTGCAGTCGGTGCCCGTCACCATCTCTCGGACCGGCTTCTCGGTCACGCTGTACCCGAACACATACGGCTGCGTCTTCGAGGAGGTTCCCGCCCCCGCCAGCTACACGGTCACGGCGGCGGACCCCACGTCCGGCGCCACACCCGCGTCCCCGTCGTGGATGTCCGCGAGCGAGTCCTCCACGACGAGCCAGACCGTGACAGCGAACCTCGACACGGTCACGCACGTCACATTCCGCTACGACGAGGGGTCCCTCGTCTCCTTGCAGTACCCGTCGACCACCGCGACGGAAGGTCCGGTCACGTGTCCTGGCCTGAACGAGGTGCAGTGCGTCGTCTTCGGCCAGGAGCCCTCGTCGAGCGCGACCCCGGCCAAGGCGCCCGTCGCGGAGATCTCGGTGCTGAACGCGACATCGAAGAAGTGGACCGTCGCCCAGGCTTCCGGTGCGGCACGCCTCGCCGCGCTCTCCTGCGCTGGGACCAACCGGTGCATCGCGGTGGGGTACGGAGGGACGAGCACGTACCACGGCGTGTCGTTCTCGACGGGCACCTCCTCGTCGCCGTCCTTCACGTCCGACTCGGTCCCCTCGGGCGTCACCGCGCTCTCGGGCATCACGTGCCCGGCATCCACACGCTGCTACGCCTGGGGCCTCGGCACCACCGGGGCGGTCATCGTCACCGGCACGGTCACCGGCGGCTCGGTCACATGGGGCTCGTCCGTCGACACGCTCGCAACCGTGCCGGCGCGCGTGACATCGCTCGGATGTTGGTCCGGCACCCGGTGCTACGCCGTGGCGACCAAGCAGTTGACAACCAAGCCCGTCGTCCTCTCCCTGTCCCCCACCACAGGCCGCAAATGGACAACGGACACGCTCCCGACCACAAGCACATATACCCCGTTGACGCTGACGCAGCTGACATGCCCGGCCGCGACAACGTGCTACGCCGTCGGCACCCGCAAGACATCGCACGGCGAGGTCCTGTCCCTATCTGCCGCGACAGCCAAGACGTGGACAAAGAACACCCTGCCGAGCACAGTCTCCGCCCTTTCGGCGCTCACCTGCCCGTCGAAGACGGCGTGCTACGCCATCGGCACCCGCAGGGCCGGGACAACGACCTACGGGGCGATCACCTCCCTCACAACGGCGACGAGCTGGAAGCTCGACACCCCGACGACAACCAGGAGCATCACCTCGATCACCTGCCCGAGCGCGTCGGCATGCCTCGTGCTCGGCACGGGCAGCGCGGGCACTCCGGCGCTGCTCTGGCGGACCTCGGCCAGCGCGTTCACGTCCGAGACCGTCCCGTCGTCGGTCACGGGCCTCTCGTCGATCACCTGCGCCTCCAGTCTGCAGTGCTACGCGGCCGGCGTGGCGTCGAGCGGCGGGTCCGCCTACGGGGTCGTTCTTTCGGGGACCTCGACCTGGCAATCCGACACGCTCCCGTCCACGCCCACGGCCATGTCGTTCTTCGGGCTCGCGTGCGGAAGCTCGGCGTGCGCCGCTCCGGGGGCGACCGAGACGGCGGCGTTCTATTTCGACGTCACACGCGTCACAGGGACGACGTGGAGCAACGCGACGCCGTCCGTGCCGACCGGGATGTACACCGGCGGAGTCCCCATCGCCGTCACAAACTCGAGCCTCACGACGAACCCGCTCGAGGTGACAGTGCCGTCGGGCACAACGGCGGCGACCCGGGTCGGGCCGCTCTTCCCGTTCTCGTCCGGCTACGGCGTCGCCGCCTCCGACTGCAAGCCCCTCGGCGTCTCGGTGCAGGTGTCCACCACCCCGGGGGCGACGGCGACGGCCACCATGCCGATGGGCATGCTCGAGATCCGGGTGGTGAACCGGTACGGCACTCCTGACACAGGGGCGACGATCACGGCCGCACCGGTGACGGGCGCAAGTTGCACGCTGCTCGCGCCACCGACGGGCAAGACGAACCCTGCGTCCTTCAACCTCGAACCCACCGGGCCGCTCGGCATGAGCCAGGTCGTCGTGCCCTACGGCAGCTACAAGGTCACCGTCACCCACGCCGGCCACGTAGGCACGATCACCAAGGTCAGCGTGAACCCGACCTCGGTCGCAAAGACAACAGGGAGCTCGCAGGCTCTCGCATCACCGTTCGTGGTGACCCTCACATGATTCCCCGCGCGCTTCTGCGCCTGCGGCGCACACGGGACGACCAGGGATTCTCGCTGATCGAGATGATGATCGTCCTGGTCGCATTCTCCGTGCTGATGGCCATGACGGTCCCGATCGTCTCGACCGTGTTCCAGACCTCGAGCCGGGTCAACCTCACCTACACAAACCTGAACGACCAGCTCTGGCTCTCCACCAACCTCCAGCGCCTGCTCCGTGCCGCCGTCGCCCCCGCACCGAGCTACGACGGCACCACGCCGGTCAGCCCCCCGGTGCCCCCGTTCGAGCTGGGCGGCATCACGCCGACCTCCCTCACCTTCTTCGCCAACACCGGTACAGCCAACGGTCCCGAAGAGGTCACCGCCTCCTGCACGCAGACACCCAGCAAGACGACATTGTGCGCGCCGACAGCCACGTTCACCCTGATGCTGACGCCCGCCGAGCCGACAACCTGCCCGTTCAGCGAGACAACAACCACGAAGCACTGCACATGGCCGTCGACGTCGAGCCGCAGACTCCTCTCGATCCCGCACGTCGTCAACGGCGACAGCTCGTCCGCGACGCCTCTGTTCACCTACGAGTACAAGACGACCACGGTCTGCTCCGCAGGAACGCCGACGGGATGCAGCGGCAGCGCCACCGTGACATTCGCCTCGGCGAAGTGCCGGCCCAACGCCACCTCGACAACGTCCGAGCCGTTCGCGACATGCCCTGCAGGCGAGATCGACACGATCTACTACGACCTCGAGTTCAACGTGAAGGTCACAAAGATCACAACGTCGAAGACGACAGCACAGAACGGGGGCTTCCAGACCAAGACAGTGTCCGGGACCACCGTGATGGCGTCGACCACCGTCCTCTACAGCCCGGCAGTGGGGTGAGGCAACCATGACCCGTGTGCGTGCGCTCTTCGCGCAGGACCGGCGTGCGCTGGGCGGTCGACGCCACGTCCGCGAAGAAGGCCAGGCCGCGCTCACGATCGTGCTCGCGATCGGCCTGATGCTCGTCACCGCCGGCGGTGCGCTCGCCGTAAACGCCATGGCGCACGACCCGCTCGTGCAGACCGACGCCGCCGAGCACTTCGCGTACCGCGCGCTCGAAGCGGGCATCAACAGCTACCTCAGCACGGTGAACGCCAGGCCCGACCTCGTGGACTGCAGCTCCGAGTCGACGTCCAACACATGTACGACCGCGACAGGTGGCATCCGCTACGACACATGGACGCAGGTACCGCAAACCACACGCTCGGGTGGCAACGTCCCGGAGTACTACCTCTGGACCAATCCGCAACTGTGCTTCAGCCAGTCGAGGATTACCGAGACCAAGTGCACAGCGTCACCGACAAACAGCCGCGGGCACTTCGAGTACCTTCGGGTGAAGATGATCGGCGCGGCGGGCTACCCGGGCCACTTCTCCTACCAGAGCTCCGTCGTCGACTTCGCGCCCTCGCAGGGCTTCCTCACGCGGGTGTGGTGGAGCAACTATGAGTCGACAGACAAGACAGTCCTGAAGAGAGGCGAGACACCGACCCTCTACTGCAAGTACAACTGGCAGACAAAGAAGACAACAGCCTCCTACAAGGGCACCAAGACAAAGTACATGGGCGCGGACGGCACATGCGGCACGATCGTCTTCGCCTCCGGGACAGTGGTCGACGGTCCGGTCTTCACGAACGACTCGATCTACATCACAGGGTACGGCAAGCCGAAGTTCGGCACACCGACAACACGAACAGTCAACTCACCCGTCGAGACCGCCGACCCCAACTGCCTGTTCGTCCTCGCGACGACACACGACACACAGGGCTGCGCCACAGTGGCAAAGAACGACGTCACACGGTACACAGTGGCGAACTCGCACCACGGGGGGGCGGTGGAGCCGATCCCGACGAGCGACTCGACACTGCTCGCCGTCGCGGAGCTGAACGGCTGCGCCTACCTCGGGCCGACCACGATCTCGCTCTACGCGACAGGCGACACCCAGTACATGAACGTGACAAGCCCCGAGACGCCGGTGAAGACAGGGCGCGACCAACAGAACGCATCGACGAACACCCACACCTGCACCGGGACCCACATCAAGGCACCCACCGCTGCCCACACGGGCAACGGCGTGATCTACGTCGCGAACTCGACGGTGGGGACAGGGGGAACCGGGACCTGCACAGGGAACGGCGACAACCCGTTCGACGGCACGGTCCAGCACAAGCGGAACTCGGCGGTGTCGACATGGGCGACATGGAAGAAGCCGGGCACAATCAAGGCGCAGATCGTGCCCGCGGGCACGTTCCCGGGCACATCCAGCGGCTACCTCTATCCGGACGGCGAGACCGCCAAGAAGGACGACTGCGCGGGCGACGCCTTCGTACGGGACGCCGACAAGTCGAACACGCCGTCCGGCGGGACCGCGGGCGTCGCGGGCAATCTCACGATCGCCGCACAGAGCAACGTCATCATCACCGGGAGCATCGAGTACACGGACTGCGGCGCGACATTCGGGACCACCTACAAGCATGGCAAGACATGCAAGTACTCCCCGAGGTCGGTGAACGACTCGCTCGGTCTCATCGCGACAAACTACGTGGAGGTCAGCCGGCCCGGGAACCCGGCCTGCAGCCACCCGTACACACGATGGAGGCGCACTTCGACAACAACAAAGACCACGTGCTCATCGAGTCCGAGCTCGATCATGTCGGCCTGCTCGGCGACAGTGTCCGACCTCACAGCGCCCCTGTGCAACGCGGGTCCGAACCTCGTGATCGACGCCGCGGTGCTCGCCTTGAAGCACTCCTTCGCGGTCAACGACTACGGAATCGGCGGATCGACAAGCACACTCTCGGTGTACGGCTCCATCGACCAGGACTGGCGCGGCGCCGTCGGCACCTCGGGGGGCACCGGCTACAAGAAGCACTACGTCTGGGACAGCCGGCTGCAGTACGTCACGATCCCGCACTACCTCACCCCAGCCACCGCCTCCTGGGTCCTCTCGTCGTCGTCGGTGGAGCTGTCGACGGCGTGCCCCGGGTGGCCGAAGCCCTACCCGACAGGCAGCACAACCACAGCG
Organism: Acidimicrobiales bacterium; assembly: GCA_035534455.1. Classification (GTDB taxonomy): domain Bacteria; phylum Actinomycetota; class Acidimicrobiia; order Acidimicrobiales; family RAAP-2; genus JAJYVT01. The sequence continues at coordinate 37,507 of DATLRV010000007.1, read as the reverse complement.
ACCAAAGCCGACTACCCGGCAGCGACAACGAAGGGTCCGACAGGTGCTTCCGGGGCCTGCTGACGGGCAGGCCCGCTCGATCCGCGCGGCTACGACGGGGTGAATGTCACCGTGAAGGGGCCGGCCATCCCGTTCGGCAGCGTCACCGGCACGCCGCCGATCGCCAACTTGGCCGACTGCGGGGCGCCGAGAACGACCGTCGCGTGGCCCGTCAGCGTGAGGGAGGCTGTCGCGCCCGCAGTGAAGGTCTGCTCGAGCACGATCGTCCCGGTCGCCGAGGTGACGCTCATCCAGCAGTCCGATGTCGTCGCCGCCAGCGTCAGCGAATAGGTCGCGGTGGCGGGTGCGTAGGTGGCGGATGACGCGGTCGAGGTGACCGGCGTGTACCTGGCCGGAAGCGTGGTCGCAGGGGGCGCGCGGTGGTGCGAGTGCGAGCTCTTCGCCTGCTTCGCCGGCGGCGTGACGTGGTGCGAACGCACGACCAGGTAGGCCGCGGCGCCGCCCGCTGCCAGCACCAGCGCGAGGGCGGCGAGCGGCGCGCCCAGGCGGCGGGCGGGTCGATCCATCACCATCAGCGACCGGTCCCGACGTGGGGGAACGTCCTTCTGCTCGCCCGTGGGCTGCCGGGCCGGTGTCCCCAGGTCGTCGAAGTCCGCACGGACGCCCGACATCGACTGCTCGGAGGCCGCGTCTCGCAGGACGCGCCCGCTCCCGGGCGGCCGGGACTTGACCCCGCGGTCGGCGCCTCCCAGGTGCCCCAGGACGTCGAGGGTCTGGCGGTACCCGGCCACCGACTGGGCCTCCGTGCTTCGTCGCCTCCAGACCATGGCCGAAACGATCACCACCGCAACGATTCCGGCGCCCAGCGCGCCGGCAATCTCCACCTGCACCTCCCCCATATAACAGGATCAGGGCGGCCAGTGCCGGGGGCGGTGGCCTGTCCGTGGTTGTTCTTCGGGTATGGAATGGCTCGGGGCCGCCCTTGGAAGCACTCGACCTCCGGGACCCTGTAGCCTCTGATTTCAGTCAAACTGCATCGGCGGTCCCGCCGAGGACGGAGGAAAGTGAGCCGTGGTGGCCATCGAGATCGAGAAAATCGACGGGAGGCGGGCGCGGGGCCTACGCACGCGGGACGCGATCATCAGCGCATTGCTCGACCTTGTCGGAAGAGGAGACGTCGCGCCCACCGCGCAGCGCATTGCCGATCGTGCAGGGGTCTCCGTTCGATCCGTGTATCAGCACTTCGCCGACGTGGAGGGCCTGTACGCGGACGCCGCAGAGCGCACCTACGAGTGGGTCCGGGAGACCGCGAAGGCGATCGACACCTCGCTCCCGGCGGCGAAGCGGGTCGACGCGTTCGTCGAAGGGCGTGCGAGCACCCTGGAGACGCTCCTTCCCTTCCACCGGGCGGTCCGCCTCATGGAGCCCGCCTCCGACCGGGTGCGCAGCTACCGGCTGGCGATGGAGAAGTGGGAGAAGGACCGCGTCGCAAAGGTCTTCGCCCCCGAGCTCCGTGCGATGGACGCCCCCGCCCGCTCCGCGGCCCTGGCCGGCCTGGATCTCATCGCCAGCGCCGACTCTTGGGACCACTTGCGGCGCAACGGACAATCGTCGCGGGCGGCCCGCCAGGTCCTGCGTTCGGGGATCCTCCGCCTCCTCGGCGTCTGAGCGACCCGCGAGCCGGAGGCGGCCGATCGCGCCGCCTGCGGGTCAGCCGCCGAACCGGTGGTACCGGCTGCGGTAGAAGATGAGCGGCTCGCCCTCCCCCAGGCCCAGCTCCAGGACACGCCCCGTGACCAGCTCGTGGTCGCCGGCGTCGTGGACCGACCCGAGCGCGCACTCGACCCACGCGAGCGATCCGTCGATCACCGGCGTCCCCCCGGTGCCGACGTGCCACGGCACCCCGCCGAATCTGTCCTCGCGCGGCTCCGAGAAGGCTTCTGAGACGTCCTGCTGGTCGTCGCTCAGGATGTTCACGCAGAACGCTCCCGCCCGCACCATGCGCGGCCAACTGGTCGAGGACTTGGCCGGAGCGAGCACGACCATCGCTGGGCGGATCGACAGCGAGGCGAACGCCTGACAGGTGAAGCCCAGCGGAGTCCCGTCGTCGAGCGCGGTCACCACCGTCACCCCGGTGGCGAAGCGACCGAGCACGTCCCGAAAGCGTGTCACACCTCGACCGTCGAGCCTTCCGCGGCGACGGCCACCCCCTCGAGGCGGCGTGCACCGGGCAGACGCCTCGCCGCCCGCAGGTTCGCCGAGACGTCGCGATCGGTGTGCGCGGGATCGTGGTGGAACAGATGGAGCCGTCTCGCCCCGCTGTCCACGGCGACGCGGACTGCGTAGCCGACGGTCGAGTGGCCCCAGTCAGGCTTCTCCGCGAATTCCTCGTCGGTGTACTGGGCGTCGTGCAACAAGACGTCGGCGCCCTGGCACAGCTCCCCGATGGCGTCGGGCACCGTCGAGAGGTCGGTCGGCGCCTGATGGTCGGGGAGGTAGACGAGCGTGCGCCCGTCCGCCTCGATCCGGAACCCGAGGGTGTTGCCCGGGTGCGGCACGCGCGCGGCCCGCACGACGATCGTGCCGAGCTGGAGCGGATCGGCGCTCCCGGGGCCGGCGCCCGACGGGAGCTCTCGCACGTCGATCTCACCGCCGAACTCCACCATCTTCACCGGGAAGAAGGGCGGCCTGACGGCCCTCTCGAGCGCTGTGCGGAGGAGCTCCCCGTCCTGGCTCGGTCCGTACAAGGTGAGGTGCGCCCCCTGCTCGTGGAGCGGGGAGAAGAACGGGAGCCCGAGGATGTGGTCGAAGTGCAGGTGGGTGAGCAGCGCGTTGGCCGCGAGGGGACCGACGGACCGATCGCCCGAGCAGAGGAACTCCCCGAGGGACCGCAGACCCGTGCCGAGGTCGAGCACGAGCGGGGGTTCGCCGCCGACCGAGACGAGGACGCACGAGGTGTTCCCACCGACGCGTCGGTACTCCCGGCCGGCACACGGGCACGAGCCGCGGACCCCGAAGAAGGTCACGTGCATCGGGACACCGTAACCGTCGCGCAGGTCACGCCAGGGTGAGCGCTCCCCCTCGCCAGCGGGCGAGCCCTTCGTCCACCAGGGCCTCGGCGACCCGCATCGCGCGCCGTTCGTCGGTTGGCCAACCTGCGACGAGTGCCACGTGCCCGGCGGGAACTGCTCCGACCCGGAGGGCGCCGACGAGCCGCCCGCGGCCCTGTCGATCGGAGCCTGCGAATGCTCCCTGCCGGCGCCTCCCGGCCGCTGCGGGGTCGTCCCCTCGAGCCGCGGCCACGGTCCCGGCCCAGCGGCATCGCGAGGCGAGCGGGCAGGCCGTGCAGCGTGGCGAGCGGGCGGTGCAGCAGCAGGCCCCGAGATCCAACAGCGCCTGGTTGAACCGCCAGGCGCTGGCGGGAGGGACGAGCCGGTCCGCCAGGCGCTGCGCCTCGCCCGCGGTCAGCGAGCGTCCGGCCACGGCCCGGGAGAGCACCCGTTTGACGTTGGTGTCGACCACGCCGATCGAGTGCCCGTGGGCGAACGCCAGGACCGCCCTCGCGGTGTACGGACCGACGCCGGGGAGCGCGAGCAGCGCGTCGAGGGCGTCGGGCACCCGCCCGGCATGGCGCTCGACGATCGTCACGGCCGTCCGGTGGAGGTTCACGGCGCGGCGGTTGTAGCCGAGGCCCGCCCACGCGCGGACCACCTCCGCCGTGCCGGCGGCCGCGCAGGCGGCGGGTGTCGGGAACCGTTCGACGAAGCGGCGGAACGGCGCGACCACCCGCGGCGCCTGGGTCTGCTGGAGCATCACCTCGCTCACGAGCACAAGCCACGGGTCGCGCGTCGCCCGCCACGGGAGGTCACGCCACAACCCGGCCGACCCGCGACGCACGGCGCGGCGGATCCGGTCGAGCTCTTGCGGCGTCGAATGGTCGGGATATGCCCGCTCAGCTCCAGGCGTCATCACCGTACGGGCGGCGGCGCGGGGGAAGGGCGGCGCGCGTCCAGACCATGACCTTGCGCCGGAAGTAGCACACCTCCTCACCATGCTGGTTGAAGGCCTTGGTCTCCACGGTGACGATGCCCCGGTCGTCCTTCGACCTCGACGCCACGGTCTCCAGCACCCTGGTCTCGGCGTAGATCGTGTCCCCGTGGAACGTCGGGTTGCGGTGGAGCAACGACTCCACCTCGAGGTTCGCGATCGCCGAGCCGCTCACGTCCGGGACGCTCATGCCGAGCGCGAGGGAGTACACGAGGTTGCCGACGACGACGTTGCGGCCCTGGACGGTGTCGTGCTCGGCGAACCACGCGTTCGTGTGCAGCGGGTGGTGGTTCATCGTGAGCATGCAGAAGAGGTGGTCGTCGTACTCGGTGATCGTCTTGCCGGGCCAGTGCCGGTAGACGTCGCCGACGACGAAGTCTTCGAGGCATCTTCCGAACGGCCGGTCGTAGATGGTCATGCCGTGGGTGTAGTACGTGGCTGTCGCGCCGTCCAGCCTGCGGCGCCGCCGATCCGGCGTGGAGCCCAAGGGAGGGGAAGATGCGGGGGAGCGGGCGCCCACGACGAGATCGCCGGTGCCACCGTCGCGTCGTCGTCGCAGCGTTCGCGCTGCTCTCGGGGACCATGGCAGGCGTGGTGGGCGGCGTCGGCGTGGTGAGCGTGGTGAGCGTGGTGAGCGTGGTGAGCGGGGTGGCCGGCGCCCCGGCCGCGCGGCACGGACGAGTGCTCCTGGTCGGCAGCTTCCACGGGCACCGCGGGCGGTACCGCACCATCCAGGCGGCCGTCGACGCCGCCGAGCCCGGGGACACGATCCTCATCGGCCCGGGCGACTACCACACAGCCGACGATCTGGTGCACCCGCCGAGCCCCCGGCAGGCTGCGCTCGGCGACTTCGGGGGCGTGCTCGTGACGACGCCCCGGCTCACCATCCGCGGCATGAACCGGTCTGCGGTGATCCTCGACGGGACCAAGGCGGGCTCACCCGCATGCGACGCCGCGCCGACAGCACAGGTCCTCGGACCGCCGGACCCCCAGGGCGGCAACTACGGCACCAACGGCATCGTCGTCTTCCGCGCCGACACAGTGACCGTGCAGAACCTGACGGTGTGCAACTTCCTCTCCGGCAAAGGGGCGTCCGGCAACGGCGTGTGGTGGGACGGCGGCTCCGAGAGCGGCAAGATCGGCCTCGAGCGGTACTGGGGCACATACCTGACGGCGACCACCACCTACTACGGGAACCCGACAGTCGCACCGACGTACGGGATCTTCGCGAACAACGCCGCGGGTCCTGCGGGCTGGACGAACCTCTACGGCTCGAACTTCGACGACTCGGGCATGTACGTCGGCGCCTGCCGGCAGGTATGCGACGTCACCGTGTCGCACACGTGGATGGAGTACAACGCGCTGGGCTACTCCGGCACCAATTCCGGGGGTGCCGTCGTCATCGAGCACTCGCGCTTCGACCACAACCAGGACGGATTCGACACCAACACCCAGATCTACGGCGATCCGCCGCCTCCGCAGAACGGCGACTGCCCCGGCCACGAGCGGAGCCCGATCACCCACACGCGCTCGTGCTGGGTCTTCATGCACAACGTCGTCGCCGACAACAACGACGCGCACGCGCCCATCGCTCCCGGGGGCTACGCGGGTGCCGGCCCGGTCGGCACGGGGATGACGGTGTCAGGCGGCCGCAACGACACGGTGATGGACAACACCTTCGTAGGCAACGCGGCGTGGGGCATCCTCTTCGTGCCCTTCCCCGACAAGGACACCCCGTTCCCGGGCGTCACGTGCTCGGGAAGCGGCGGCCACGAGGTCACGGGCTTCGGCTGCGTCTACGACCCCGAGGGGGACGCGCTGGCACGCAACACGTTCTCGCACGACGGGTACTGGAAGAACCCGACGAACGGCGACTACGGCCAGATCACCCTTTTCGCGCACGAGCCGGCCAACTGCTACTCGCAGAACACGGCGCCCGACGGGAGCACGCCGGCCAACCTCGAAGCGACCCAGAGGCGCTGCGGCGACGCCACGCCGGCCTCCGCCAGCGGGGGTGCGCTCCTGGGCCAGGTCGAATGCGACACCGGTTTTGGGGTCTGCCCCCCGGGTGCGACCTATCCGAAGCCCTCGCCCACAGACGTCGTCCTTCACCCGCTCCCCGACGGGCTCCCCACGATGCCGAATCCCTGCAAGGGACTGCCGAGGACTCCCTGGTGCAAGGGAGGGAAGCCCATCTGAAGGCGTCGGGGTGCGTCGCCGGCCTTTCCGGTGCCGGCCTATGCGTCCCCGTCGCCGGCCGGCCGCGGAGGCCGCGTCGTGAACCTGAGGTCGGCGCCCGGGAGCGACTCGCCGTCGATGGTCAGCCGCCAGGTGTAGCGCGCCGCGGGGGGAAGCGGGATGGGTCCCAGGTTGACCGCCAGGGCGACGTCGATGGGCGACCCCTCGGGCACGGACGGGGGCTGGGTGACCGTGAACTCCCCGCGCACCTCCACGGGCTGCGAGCCGTCGGGCGTGGGCACGAGGACCGGCCGCCCGTCGGCGTCCTCGAGGAACAGCTCCCAGTGATGGGTGCGGTCCGCCTCGTTCCAGTCGACCTCGATCTTGAGCGCCACTGCAGACGGCACCGGGTCGGGACCGGTCATCGACCACCCGCCACCGAGGATGTAGAGCTTCCCGTCGGCGACCTGGGCGGCGTCGCACAGCATCATCGTCACCTTCACGGCGTTGGAGGCTACCGTCGCGCGCGAGGATGCGCCCGTGCTGCGCGACGACGTGTACCGCAGGCCGCTCGCGACCGCCCTCGACCGACTCGGTGTCGGAGCTGGCTGGCGCGTGGCGGACGTCGGGGCGGGCGCGGGTGACGTCGCCGTGGCGCTGGCCGTGCTCGTCGGACCCGAGGGGCGGGTGTACGCCGTCGACAGCGACCCCGTCGCCCGGGACGAGACCGCCCGTGCGGCGGCCGCGCACAGCCAGGTCCTCGCCGTCACCCAACGCGGGGAGGACCTCGAGCTCCCCGAACCCGTCGACCTCGCGTTCTGCCGGTTCCTGCTGCTCCACGTGGCAGACCCGGTCAGGGTGCTCGTGCGCATGCGCGCAGCCGTGCGACCCGAGGGTTGGGTCGTCGCGCAGGAGCCAATCACCTCGGCGGGACGGGTCGACGGGCGGCCGCTCTCGATGCCCGACGCCCGCCACCCCGACGTCGGCGCGCTCCTCCCCGCGCTCGTGCGCCGGGCGGGGCTCGTCCTCGTCGACGCGTGGGCGGAGGCGCCCGCAGCGTCGGGACCCGGTCCCGTGGCCTCCTATCTCGCCGAGCTCACCGAGGTCGACCCGGGCGACGACCCGATCGTGCTCCCGCCGCTCGTGACGGTGCTCGCGCGGCGGGACGATAGCGTGCCGTGACGATGGATCTCGACCGCGCCGCCGACGCGCTCGGTTGCGCCGAACAGGTGGTCGAGCGGGGGGTCCTCGCCGTCGCCGAATCCGGTGTCGACCGCGCACAGGTCGTCGCCTACGACGTCGCACACGCCGCCGCAGCCGTCGCGACGGCCCGCGCGGCGCTCCACTACGGCCGCCACGGAGAGGTGGAGGCGCGGCTCGCCTGTGCGTTCGCTGCGGACGTCGTGGCCGACCTCCGCGCGAAGCTCGCCGGCAGGTCGGACTCGTGGATGGCCGATGCCGGCCTCCTCGATCCCGCCGAGGCGTTCGTCGCCTTCCACCGGGATCCCGAGACGCTCGCCGCGCTCTGCGGCGAAGAGGGCCCCCGCCACCTCGCGGAGGAGTTCGAGCTCGCTCGCGAGACCTTCCACCGGTTCGCGGAGAACGAGATCCGCCCACACGCCGAGCACGTCCACCGCACCAACGACGACATCCCCGAGTCGATCATCACCGGGCTGGCGGAGCTCGGAGGCTTCGGGCTGTCGGTGCCCGAGGAGTACGGCGGGTTCGCGTCGGGTGGCGAGAGCGACTACATCGCGATGGTCGTCGCGACCGAAGAGCTGTCCTGGGGCTCACTCGGTGTGGGGGGCTCGCTCATCACGCGGCCCGAGATCCTCACGCGCGCCCTCGTGCACGGGGGGACCGAAGAGCAGAAGCAGCGGTGGCTCCCCGCGCTCGCGAGCGGCGAGTTGCTCGCCGCCGTCGCCGTCACCGAGCCGGACTTCGGCTCCGACGTCGCCGGCATCGTCACGTCGGCCACCCGCTCGGCGGGCGGCTGGCTCGTCCACGGCGTCAAGACCTGGTGCACCTTTGCAGCACGCGCGAACGTGCTCATGCTGCTCGCGCGCACCGACCCCGACCGGGCGAAGGGGCACCGGGGTCTCTCGCTCTTCGTCGTCGACAAGGCGCGCGCGACAGGGAAGGGCTTCGTGCTGCACCAAGACGGCGGCGGCAAGCTCGAGGGCCGGCCGATCGACACCCTCGGGTACCGCGGTATGCATTCCTACGAGCTGGCCTTCGACAACTGGTTCGTCCCCGACGAGAACCTCGTCGGAGGCGACGCAGGTCTCGGGAAGGGCTTCTATCTCCAGATGCAGGGGTTCGAGAACGGGCGCCTCCAGACGGCCGCTCGCGCGATCGGGGTGATGCAGGCCGCCTACGAGGCCGCGATGGCCTACGCACGCGATCGCAAGGTGTTCGCGACGCTGATCGTCGACTACCAGCTGACCCGGGCGAAGCTCGCGCGCATGGCCGTGCTCATCCAGGCCGCGCGGCAATTCTCCTACGAGGTCGCTCGGCGGATGGCGAAGGGCGAGGGGGCGCTCGAGGCCTCCATGGCCAAGGCCTACGTGTGCCGCGCCGCCGAATGGGTGACCCGGGAAGCCATGCAGATCCACGGCGGGATGGGGTACGCCGAGGAGTACCCGGTCAGCCGCTACTTCGTGGACGCGCGCGTGCTGTCGATCTTCGAGGGCGCCGACGAGACGCTGGCGTTGAAGGTGATCGCGCGGCGGCTCGTCGAGCGGGCGCAGTCCGCGTAGCTGCGCCCGGGATCAGCCGGCTGAGCGGCGAAGGCCCGCCCGCTCCCCCCGGACGACGAATTTCTGCGCCATCTTCCGGCTCGCCTCGTCGATCATCTCGTCGCCGAACATCACGGCACCCTTGCGCTCCTCGTCGGTGGCCTTCCGGTACGCCTCGAGGATGTCACATGCCCGGTCGAACTGCTCCTGGGTCGGCGAGTAGACCTCGTTCAGGACCGCGGCCTGGTCGGGGGTGAGCGCCCACTTGCCGTCGTACCCGAGGACCCGCGTGCGCTGCGCGAATTCGCGCAGGCCGTCGAGGTTGCGCACGTAGAGGTACGGGCCGTCGATGACCTGCAGACCGTTCGCGCGACCGGCCATCAGGATCTTGGAGAAGACGTAGTGGAAGTGGTCGCCCGGGTACTCGGGGATCGCCACCCCTCCGGTGAGCACGGGCATCTCCATGGACGCGGCGAAGTCGGCGGGGCCGAAGATGATCGTCTCGAGACGCGCTGACGCGGCGCAGATCTCCTCGACGTTGATGAGGCCCCGGGTCGTCTCGATCTGCGCTTCGATCCCGACGTGCCCGACGGGGAGGCCGACATTGCGCTCGACCTGGGTGAGCAGCAGGTCGAGCGCGACGACCTCGGCGGCGGACTGCACCTTTGGCAGCATGACCTCGTCGAGGCGCTCGCCGGCGTTGCCGACGACCTCGATCACGTCGCCGTAGGTCCATTCGGTGTCCCAGGCGTTGATCCGCACGCACAGGACGCGCTCGTCCCACGTGAGGTTCTTGATGGCGTCAACGACCTTGGCTCTCGCGCGCACCTTCTCGAGCGGCGCGACCGAGTCCTCGAGGTCCAAGAAGGTCATGTCGGCCGGCACCGAGGGCGCCTTGGCAAGGAACTTCTCGGTCGCGCCCGGCGTGGACAGGCACGACCTGCGCGGAAGGTCGCGGGATCGTTCGGACACGCCTACAGCTTCGCCCGGAAGAACTCGAGCGCGGAAATCCAGAGCTTGCCGGACTCGTCGGGGTTGTAGACCTCAGGCCGGGTGTCGTTGAAGAAGGCGTGCGCCGCGCCGGGATGCACGACCATCGTGACGTCCTTGCCCAGGTCGCGGAGCTGGGCTTCGAGCGCGCGCACGGCTTCGGGTGGCGCCGATTCGTCGAGCTCGGCGTAGTGGCCTTCGACGGCTGCTTCGAGGCGGGAGTAGTCGGGCTGGGCGTCGGGCCACGGGATGACGCCGTAGCAGGGCACCACCGCCTTCACCGCGTCGGGTCGTTGGGTGGCGAGGACGAGCGCCAGTCCCCCGCCCATGCAGAACCCGATCACCCCTACTGCGTCGCGCCCGGTCCTGCGTCGCAGCTCGTCCACCGCGCCGCTCATGTCCTTGCCCGCCTCGTCGAGGCGCATGGCCATCATCGCCTTCGCCGCCTCGTCGGGCTCGCTGGTCGCCTTCCCCCGGTAGAGGTCCGGGGCGAGGGCGACGAAGCCCTCCGCGGCGAAGCGGTCGCAGACGTCCTTGATATGGTCGACGAGGCCCCACCACTCCTGGATCACGACGATCCCGGGCCCGGCGGTGCCCGCCAGGTAGCCCTGCCCCGTGCTGCCGTTACTCGGGTATTCCACAGTTTCTCCCATGGTCCGGACGGTAGCCCAACGTAACGTTGACTGCACCACAACGCGCGTGAATCGTAAAGATCGGTGATCGTTCTGTAACCTAAACGGGGCCTGTGACCAGGACCGATGTCTCATATTTCCCACCACCGGTGGGAACTTGTGGAAAAGATTTGCAAATAGTGGCTTGCTCCGAGGCCCCTTTTGCGCAAGAATCTCGGGCATTGTGACTGACGTTGGGGGGAGTTCGCGTCTGCCGACGCGCCAACCGAGGCCCGCCAACCTGCTCCGGCTGCTGCCGGTCGCAGGCCTCCTTGCCGTCGCCGTCCCGGCGGCGGTTTCGACCATCGCCGGTGCCGCCAGCCCGCTGTCCTCCGAGCAGGCGAGGGCCACCCAGCTCGCGGCGGAGATCCAGCAGACCGGCCAGCAGGTCGACGCCCTGGACCAGCGCTACCAGGCCGCCCTCGCCGACAAGTCCTCGATCGACGGGAAGATCGGTGTCACGACCACCCAGATCGACCATTCGATGGTCGCGATCGCCAAGGACAGGGTGACGTTGCACAAGGCGGCCATCGAGGCCTACGTCTCGGGCGGCACCGCCGCGGCGGCCAGCGTCCTGTTCTCGGGGAGCCAGACATCGGCAATGGACTCGTCGGTCTACAACCAGGTGATCACCGGAGACCTCCATACCGCCATGGCGGACCTGAACACCGCCGTCGCCCAGCTGGACACGCAGCGCCAGACCCTGAAGACCGAGGACGCGCAGGCCACCCAGGCCATCGCGACAGCCCACGACGCGTACCAGCAGGCCCAGACGCTCGAGACACAGCAGCGGTCCGAGCTTTCCCAGGTCAAGGGCCAGATCGCGACGTTGATCGCGCAGCAGCAGGCGGCGGCGCAGGCCACCCAGCAGGCACAGGCGCAGGCGACGCTGACCGCGTCGCCGCGCACGTTCTCCCCGCCGCCGCCCGCCGGGGGCGGCGGGGGCGCGGTGGCCGTGCGCGCCGCGGAGTCCCAGGTCGGCGTCCCCTACGTGTGGGGCGACGAGAGCCCGGGGAGTGGCTTCGACTGCTCGGGGCTCACCGCGTGGGCGTGGGGCCAGGCCGGCGTGTACCTCCCCCACTACTCGGGCGCCCAGATGGCGGACAGCTCGCCGGTGCCGATCTCGGACCTCCAGCCGGGCGACCTGCTCTTCTACGGACCCGGCGGCAGCGCCCACGTGGCCATGTACGTGGGCGGCGGCATGATGATCGAAGCGACCTTCCCCGGCACAAGGGTCAGGATCGACCCGGTGCGCTTCGGAACAGGTTTCGCGGGCGCCGGCCGACCGTAACCTCGCAGGGCCCAGATCCTTCGGGACGCGATCGGTGCCCGACGTCCGGTGTCTACGGCGGCCGTTACCATCCCCCGGCTACCATCCCCCGGCTACCATCCCCCGGCTACCGTCCCCCGGCTACCGTCCCCCGGCGTCGAGGACCGGAGCCGACGACCGCCATCTCGCGCCGCGAGCCGGCGTCGCCGGCCCCGCTCGACGATCGGAGAACGACATCATGAGCCACGACGACGAGTGGTCCCCCGACGAGCCGTCGGGCACGGAAGCCTTCGAGCAGGGTGACGAAGCACTCGACGAGGGCACGAGAACGGATCCGGACCTCCTCGAGTCCGTCGAGAACGACCCGTCGCTCGACCCGACGCTCCAGGTCGACACCTACGAGCTCGAGGAGGCCGGCGCCGACCTCGACGATCCCGACGGACGAGGACGGCCTTCGATCCCCGGTGGTCCCCGTCGTCCGGACGAGGAGGGCTGGGACCTCGACGCGCCGATTGCCCGCTCGAACGAGACCGACGAGGACTCGACGGACTGAGCCCCGGGCCAGCGGGAAGACGCCCCTTCCCGACCTTTCGGTCACGATCGGCGCGTCGCGACACGACGCGACACGACGCCACACCGGAAAGGGGCCCGGGGACGCCGCGGCCCTGTCGCGCGCCAAGACGGGGGATACTTGACCGGTGAGGCCTGTCCCCGTCTCCTTCCACCTGGGCCCGCTCGTGGTCCACACGTACGGGATCGGCCTCGCGATCACCTTCTGGTTCGCGTACCGCTACTTCGAACGTCGCCTTCGGGCGCGGGGGTACCCCACCGACTGGGTGCTCGGCCTCTTCATCGCCGTCACGGTTGCCGCCATCGTGGGAGCCCGGGCGATGCACGTACTCGCGAACCTCTCGTACTATCGCAGCGACCCCGCGCAGGTGTTCGCCGTCTGGCACGGCGGACTCTCCTCGTGGGGCGGCCTCCTCCTCGCCGTGCCGACGGGACTGCTCTACGCACGGCGGCGCTGTCCCGAGCTCCGCCTCGGGGCCGCCATGGACGTCCTTGCCCCCGTCCTCGCGTCGGCCTGGGCCATGGGGCGCCTGCTCGGCCCACAGCTCATGTACGCCGGCGGCGGCCATCCCACGCACCAGTGGTTCGGCATGTACTACGCCGGGCAGGTCGGCAAGCGCCTGCCGGTACCGATCTTCCAGGCGGTCGAGGACTTCGCGATCTTCTGCGCACTCGTCTACGTCGAGCGGCGCATCCAACGCGCCGCGGGGAGCGAGCGACCGGACCTCCGCGCCGTGCCGGCCGGTGCGGTCATCGGAACCGGCATGGTGCTGTGGGGCATCGAGCGGGTGGTGGACGAGACGCTCTGGCTCGCCTACCCGGGTCAGCTCGGCGACGTGCTCGTCGAGCTCGCAGGGGTCGCGCTCGCCGTCGCCGGGGTCGTCGTCCTGCTCCGCACGAGACATCGCTGGCGCGTCTGGCGCGCGAAGCAGAACGGCACCGCCGACGCTGCCGCCCACCTCGACGACGTCGGCGGCGTGGACGACGCACGCCCCCTCGGCACGCAGGCTGGGCCCGGGATCGCCGGGCAAACGGCTGCCGCCGGGGTCGCCGGGGTCGCCCGAACCGGGGTCGCCGGGGTCGCCCGGTCGCGCCACCGCGCCACCCCGGACCACGCCCAGGGCTGACGTCCGCGGGGACGTCGGCGTCCCATGCGCCCGCGCAGCCCCGGCGTCGCACATCGGACGCCCCGGCCCGACGGCTCCTGCGGCGTACGATGACCGTGGCGCGAGCACGGGGGCACCACCCGCGACGCGCTGGCGGAAGGGGTCGTCCATGGCCGAGGTCCACGCGCCGTCGGGTGCGGCGCCGACGTCGGGCGCCGAAGACCCAGGCCCGGCAAGCGGCCGCGCGGCTCAACCGGTGACGCTCGGACAGATCACGAGCATGCTGTCGGGCGCCGGGGTGCGCCGGACGGCACCATGGGAGCGCGACTTCGCCAACCTCTCCTACGAGTGGCGTCGAATCTTCGCCGAGCTCATCGGCACGTTCTTCCTCGTGCTCGTCGCGGCGGGTGGCGGCACGATCGCCGCCGTGTTTGCAGGCTCCGTCGGCCGCAGCGCGCAGGTGGTGGCACCGGCGCTCATGGTCATGGTGGTCATCCTGGCGATCGGTGCCGTCTCGGGTGCGCACCTGAACCCTGTCGTGACCATCGCCTTCTTCCTCCGCGCCGAGTTCCCCCTCCGGCGCATCCCCCTCTACCTCGTCGCCCAGGTCGGAGGTGCCGTCGTCGCCTGCCTGTTCCTCTGGGCGATGTTCGGCAAGGCGGGCGGCCTCGGCGCGACCCTTCCCGGTGGGCACGTCTCGGACGCGCAGGCCATGTGGATGGAGGCGGTGCTCACCTGCGGGCTCGTGACGACGATCCTCGGAACCGCCTCGGGGGCGCAGAACGTCGGCCCTCTCTCCGCGTTGGCGGTGGGCGGCTACATCGCACTCGCCGGCCTCTGGGCGAGCCCCGTGAGCGGAGCATCGATGAACCCGGTGCGCTCCTTGGGTCCCGCGATCGTCACGGGCGACTACTCGCGCCTGTGGATCTATCTCGCCGGTCCCACGATCGGGATGCTGGCGGCGGTGGGCATCGCCTACGTCCTGCGCGGCCGTGGCGGCGATCCTGCTGCCATGCGCGCCGCTCAGGGGACGCTGCCTGCCTTCCTTCCGCGGCGCCCGGACCGGGCAGGGCGGGTGCCGGTCGCCGGAACGGGGCAGCGCGCACGGTCAGGCTCGCAGGGATCGTACGACGCTCGGGTGACCCCCGCGCCGGAGCAGCCCGCGGGAGAAGGCGATCACGGAGAGGGCAAGGAGGTGGGACACGGTGGCCAAGCGTGACAAGCAGGGGCCGTCGGGAGGAACCGGGGCGGGTCGAAAGGGCTCCGGGCCGACTCCCCGCGAGCACTGGAAGGAGGAGCCCGACGAGCACGACTACCCCGCCGCACGTGACTACTTGAGTCTTCTTCTCGGTGAGACGGACGCCAGGCGCACGGTGACGGCTCTGCAGCGAGCGCCGGTCACGCACCGCAAGGCGAAGGACCTCTTGCGCGCCAGTCGGCTCGCGCTCCTCGGCCCTGACGACCCCGAGGTGCAGAAGGACCTGCGCAAGGTCCGCCGTGACCAGCGGCTCTCGCCCGTCCTGGTCGTGCGCGGCGCGCTCGTCGCCGACGTCGCGGTGACGGTGGCCGACGGCTACCACCGCATCTGCGCGAGCTACCACCTCGACGAGGACGCGGACATCCCCTGCCGCATCGTGGACCCGCCCAGACCGACGCGCGGCCCCCGAGAGGCGAACGGCCAGGGGCGCGACGGTACGCGCCGGCGTGCTGCCCCGGCGACGGCCACGGCGTCGCAGGCCGTGCAGGACTCAGCCGGCGCGGACTGACCCTTCCGGCCCGGCGCCCGCGCCCGGGCTCACCACGGGTACCGGCCGTCGCGCTCGAAGGCCGAGATCCTCCAGGAGTACAGGACCGCGGCCAGCGCGGTGGCGAGGTTCAGGCTCGAGACGCCGGGCTTCATCGGGAGACCGACCGACCGATGCGCCACCTCCCGGATCCATCCCGGCAAGCCGTGGCGCTCCCCACCCACGACGAGGATCGAGTCGGGCGGAAGGCTGCCGGTGTCCAACGGATCGCTGCCGACGTCGAGTGCCACGATGGGCCGGCCGCACGACGGCGCCAACTCCGCGAATGCCACCGGAAGGGCGAATTGCAGACCCGTCGCGCTGCGGATGGCGACCGGAGACCAGGGATCCTGGCCGGACACCGTCACGGCCGCAAGGTCGGCCGCAGCCGCAACCCTCACCACCGCGCCGACGTTACCCGGGTTGCGCGGCCGGTCGAGGTGGACCGCGGGCTTGGTCCGTTCGGCGAGCACCGCGGCGATGTCGTAGTGGGGACGCGCACAGATCGAGAGGAGCGGGCTGGAGAGGCTCCGCTGCGACAACCGGCTGAACCGCTCGAGCGTGACGACCCGCAGCGCGTCCTCGATCGCGGGGATCGACTCGGGGGCGAGCCGCTCGGCCAACGTGAACAGCTTCTGTGCGTCATAGGTGACGGCGACGTCGAGCCGAGCGCCGAAGCGCAGGGCATGACGGGCCGGGTGGAATCCCTCCAGCACGGCGAGCTGCGGGTTGCGGTAGGCGGCGTAGAAGCGCCGCGTCAGGTCGGCGTCGTCCGGGTCCATGCGTCTGCACCTCGTCGGGAGGCCGGGCCGATCCGTCAGCCCGCTGAACGGGCGGCGTCGAGTGCAGGGTGCTCGACCACCGCGACGACCTTCACGGCCATGAACCTGGCGGTCCGGACGGGCGTGCCGCTGCGGGTCACCTCGGTGACCTCGACGGTGCCGCGCACGTTGGCGACGTCGACGCGCCGGCCCGCCCTCGTCGCCACGACCTCGAACCGCTCCACGCCGGTGCCCACGTCGACGAGCACCTCGACCCGGTCGCCCTTCACCGCAACCAGGGTACCGCCGTCGTTTCGTTCGGGCCCGGGGTTCTCGTGGCGGGCGGAGAGCCCCGGGGTACGGTGGCAGCGAAGGGGCGGGCTCGCGGTGGCGCCCACGCTGGCGCCGGCGCGAACGGTGAACGATGAACGGAGGGCCCGTGGATCGCGAGGACTGGAACACGCGGTACGAGGGGGACGAGCTGGTGTGGCGCGCCGAGCCCAACCGTTTCCTCGTCGAGGCGACCGCAGATCTCGAGCCCGGCACCGTCCTCGACGTCGCGTGCGGTGAAGGGCGCAACGCGATCTGGCTTGCGGAGCGGGGGTGGAGGGCGACCGGCGTCGACTTCTCCGGGGTCGCGCTCGAGAAGGCCCGCCGCCTCGCGGCGTCCCGGGGCGTCGAGGCGGAATGGGTCGAAGCCGACGTGACCAGCTGGGCTCCGGCGCGCACGTTCGACCTCGTCTTGCTCATGTACCTCCAGCTCCCGAGCGCCCAGCGGCGCGCCGTCTACCGCGCCGCGGCCGGGTGGGTCGCCCCGGGCGGCCACCTCCTCGTCGTCGGGCACGACACCGAGAACCTGACGGCGGGCACCGGCGGACCACAGGACCCCGACGTGCTGTTCAGCGCCGCCGACGTGGCCGAGAGCATCGACGGGTCCGGGCTCGTCGTCGAGCGAGCGGAGCAGGTGCGGCGTCCCGTCGCCACCGACGACGGAGAGGTGGACGCGCTCGACGCCCTGTTGCGCGCCGTCCGGCCCGCCGCCTGACCGAGACGCCGCCCCGTCCCCCGCCGAGGTCCCCGACCCCGAGGTGCTCGACCCCGAGGTGCCCGACCCGGTTCGCGCAAACCGGACCACGTGGCGCTAGGCGGTGTCCACCTCGGGCCACGCGAGCGCGAGATCCTCGGGGCGCACCGGCGCGCGGGTGACGGGAAGTCCGGTCGCGGCGCGGATCGCCGCGAGCACCGCCGGGCCCGAGGAGATCGTCGGCGGCTCGCCGACCCCCTTCGCCCCGTAGGGGGCGTCGGGCTCCGGCTCCTCCACCACCGTCGCCACGACGTCGGGCATGTCGAGGGTCGTCGGCAGGAGGTAATCGGTGAACGAGGGGTTCCGCACCCGGCCGCCGGAGACCACGATCTCCTCCATCACCGCCAGGCCGACGCCCTGGGCGATGCCGCCCTCGATCTGACCGGCGACCTGGACCGGGTTGAGCGCCCTGCCGACGTCCTGGCCCGTGGCGACCTGGACCATCCGCACGAGGCCGAGCTCGGGGTCGACGTCGACGACGGCACGGTGTGCGGCGAACATGAACGAGACGTGCGCGTCCCCCTGGCCGTCGGCGTCCAGCGCCTTGGTCGGCCGGTGGTGGTACTCCTGCTCGGTCTCGA
Organism: Acidimicrobiales bacterium; assembly: GCA_035534455.1. GTDB lineage: Bacteria > Actinomycetota > Acidimicrobiia > Acidimicrobiales > RAAP-2 > JAJYVT01. Next base: position 19,727 of record DATLRV010000007.1, on the reverse strand, counting down.
GCGGTGCGGGAGCGAGCAGCTCGAGCGTCGACAGCCGCCCACCGGTCGGTTGGTGCACCACCGCGCCCGCGTCGAAGGCGCACTGCGCCGCGGCGCACTCCCACAGCTCCGCCGCCCGCACGACGAGCTCCGCGCGCAACGTCGCGCACGCGAGCTGCAGGGCTCCCCCGCTCATCCAGGTCTGGCGGGAGGCGCTCGACGAGCCCGCCGAGCCGACGTCGACCGTGTTCGCCGGCGCCAGCACCACGCGGGACACCCCGAGCTCTTCGTGCACGATCTGCTGCGCCAGCGTGACGAACCCCTGCCCGACCTCGGCGGTGGCGATCGTCACCGTGGCGACGGCCTCTCCGTCGACCCCCGCGTCGAGGCGGAGCCGGGCCGTGGAGAAGTCGTCGAACCCCTCGGAGTAGGCGACGTTCTTCATGCTCACCGCGAAGCCGACCCCGCGGCGGACGTGCACGGGGTCCGCCGTCGCGCCCGCTCCCCCCGGGAGCGCCATCATCGGGGCGGCCGGATCGGGTGGTGGCGGGAGCGGGTGTGCGGCCGCCGCGCGGATGACCTCGCGCACGGGCACGGCGCCGGTGAGCAGCTGGCCCGTCACGAGGCGGTCGTAGCGCTCGAGCGCGTTGCGCACCCGGAGCTCGACAGGGTCCATCGACAGCGCGGCCGCGAGCTTGTCCATCTGCGCCTCGTGGCCGTAGCAGGCCTGCACAGCGCCGAAGCCCCGCATCGCCCCGCACGGCGGGTTGTTCGTCCGCACGGCGTAGCCCTCGATGGACGCGTTGGGCACGCGGTAGGGACCGGCGGCGAAGCAGGCGGCGTTGGAGATCACGGCATTGGACGACGAGAGGTAGGCGCCGCCGTCGATCACGATGCGGGCCTCGACCTTCACGAGGTCGCCGTCGCGGGTGGCGTGGTGCCGGTACCACATGCGCGCCGGGTGGCGGTGCACGTGGCCGAAGAAGGACTCGTCGCGCGCGTACACCATCTTCACGGGGCGGCCGGTCCGCATCGCCAGCATGCACAGGTGGATCTGGAGGCTGACGTCCTCGCGCCCGCCGAAGGCGCCGCCGACACCGGCAAGGTAGAGGCGCACCCGGTCAGGCGGCAGCCCGAGGCTCGCGGCGATCTGGTCCCGGTCCGCGTGGAGCCACTGCGTGGCGACGTACAGGTCCACGCCGCCGTCCTCGGACGGCACCGCGAGACCGGATTCGGGGCCGAGGAACGCCTGGTCCTGCATCCCGACCTCGTAGTCGCCCTCCACCACCACGTCGCCCGTCGCGCTCGTGTCGCCGTGGCGGATGACGAGGTGCCGGAAGACGTTGCCGTCGGGGTGGATCGGCGCCGCGCCGAGGGCCACCTCGGGGTCGACGAGGGGGTCGACCGGCTCGTACCGGACGACGATGGCCTCGGCGGCCGTGCGTGCCGCCTCCGGGTGGTCAGCGGCGACCGCGGCGATCGGCTCTCCGTGGTAGCGGACCGTGTCCGACGCGAACACCGGCTGGTCGGCGACCTCGAGGCCGAACGTGGGGCGCCCCGGGACGTCGGCCGCGGTCACCACCGCGCGCACGCCCGGCACGGCGAGCGCCGGCTCGGTGTCGATCGACAGGATGCGGGCCGCGACGTGCGGGCTCCGCAGCGTCTTTCCCCACAGCATGGCGTCCATCCAGAGGTCCGACGAGAAGGCGAACTCGCCGCGGGTCTTCTGCGCGCCGTCGGGGCGCGTGGCGCTGTCGCCGACGCGGTCGCTGACGCGCCCGCCGGCGACGCGCTCGGCGATCCCGGTCGTCCCTGCGCCGCTCGCCGCCGGCATCACGAACCTCCCGCCCCGGCGGCCCGCGCCCGGGACCGCTGGACGCTGCGCACCGCCTCGAGGATGCGTCCGTAGCCGGTGCAGCGGCACAGGTTCCCCGACAGCGCCTCGCGGACCTCCATCTCGCCGGCATCGGGGCTCCGGCGGAGCAGGTCGTGGACGGCGACGACGAATCCGGGGGTGCAGAACCCGCACTGGACGCCGCCTGCGTCGACGAGGGCGGCCTGGATGTCGGCGACCTCCGCCGTCGCGCTCAGTCCCTCCACCGTCTCCACCGCGCTGCCGATGGCGTCGACCGCGAGCACCAGGCACGAGCAGACGACCACGCCGTCGAGCAGGATCGAGCACGACCCGCACTCGCCCTGCTCGCAGGCATTCTTCGATCCGGGGAGCCCCAGCCGTTCGCGCAGGACGAACAGGAGCGACTCGCCGAGCCACGCGTCCTCGACGGCCATTCGGCTGCCGTTCACGTGCAACTCGTAGCGATCTGCCTGGACGTACGCCTCGGCCTCCGCCCCCGCTGCCGGTGCACCCCGCTCGGCGGCGGGGCCTGCTCCGACGTGGTCTCCGTCAGGCGGCACGGGACAGGCACCTCTCGAGCGCTCGCCGCGCGATCACCTCGACCGCCCGGCGCCGGTACGCCTCCGTGCTCCGGTGGTCGGTGATCGGCGAGGCGGCCTGGGCGGCGAGCTCCCCGAAGCGCGCCACCGCCGAGGCGGGGGCCGTGGGAAGGCCCGGGGCGCGCCAGTCGATCGCGTCGGCAATGTGCTCCTCGGCAGCCGTCGCCCGCACCGGGACGGGAGCGACGGAACCGAGCGCGGCCCGCACGCGGTGTGCCTCGATGTCGACGGCGACAGCGACGGACGCGATCGCGATCACCATCGCGTTGCGCGTGCCGACCTTCAGGAACTGCTGGGGGCCGGGACGGCGGTCGAGCTCGACCGCCACCACCACTTCGTCAGGCGCGATCGCGGTGCGCTTCACGCCGGTCACGACGTCGCCGAGCGGCAGGGTCCGCTCCCCCGCGGGACCGCGCAACGTCACCCGGGCGTCCATCGCGCACAGGAGCGGGAGCGTGTCGCCCGCGGGGCTCGCCGTCGCCACGTTGCCGCCGAGGGTCCCGGCGTTGCGGATCTGCGGGGAGCCGACGGTCCGCGCGGCGGCCGCGAGCGCCGGGAGCGCGTCGGCCAGCGCACCGCCCCCCATGTCGGCATACGTGGTGCCCGCCCCGAGGATCACCCGCTCGGGCGTGACCGCGTGGCGGCGCAGCTCGAGCACCCGCCGGAGCGCCACGACCGCGGGAGGCCGTCGCAGCCCGAAGTTCACCTCGACGCAGAAGTCCGTCCCCCCGGCGAGGAGCTGAGCCCCCGGCGTCGCCGTCAAGGCCTCGACAGCCTCGTCGACGGTCGTCGGGAGGGCGACGCGAGCTGCCCGCACGACTCGACTTTGCCCGAATCTGAACAGATTGTCAAACAACCGCGACGCGTATTTGAATGTTTTGTATCACCGGGCCCCGCCGGGCCTCGACGGCGCGGCGGCCGCCAGGTAGTCGTCCACGGCGGCGGCGTACTGCCGCTTGCGGTCCGGCGGGAGCCAGGACACCTCGAAGGCGTGCTTGGCGAGGGTGGCGAGGTCGGCACGGGACAGCTTCGCCTCGTCGGCCACGGCGGCGAAGTTGTCGCCGACGTACCCGCCGAAGTACGCAGGGTCGTCGGAGTTGATCGTCACCAGCACGTCGCGCGCCAGCAGTTCGGTGATCACGTCGGCCATCAGTGTGCCGTAGAGGCGCAGGTTGGAGAGCGGGCACGTCGTGAGCCCGATGCGCCGGCGGGCGATCTCGGCGGTGAGCGCCGCGTCGGCCACGCACTCCACCCCGTGGTCGATCCGCTCGACCTTGATGAGGTCCAGGCACTCCCAGAGGTGGGCGACCGAGTCCTCCTGACGCGGGTCGCAGTGCATGGTGAGGTGGTACCCGGCCTCCCGCGCCCGGAAGAACACGTCGGCGAACTCCGCCGGCGGGTGCCCGCGCTCGTCGGAGTCCAGCCCGACGCCGAGGATCCAGCCGCGTTCGAGGTACGGGAGCGACGCCGTCAACGTCTCGTCCGCCGACGCGGCCGACTCGTCGCGCAAGAAGCACATGATGAGCGCGGAGTCCGGTCCGCCGCCCGCTCGGGCGTCCTCTTGCGCGCGGTGGATGCCCTCGACGACCGCGTCGAACGGGACGCCGCGCCCGGTGTGGGCCTGGGGATCGAAGAACATCTCCGTATAGACCACCCCCTGGCGCCGCGCCGTCTCGAGGTAGGCCGTCACGAGCTCGGCGAAGTCCTCCTCGGTCTGCAGGCCATGCATCGCCGCGTAGTAGCCCGCCAGGAAGTCGGCGAGCCCGGCGAACGTGGCGGGCCGGTCGCCCAGGTCCGGAAGGTCCGCACGGTCCGCACGGTCCGCACCCCTCGCGCCCGTCGGACCCCCCGTGCCGACCGCGTGGCGGGCGGCCAGCGTCCTCGCCATGCCCGCCTCGAGCGTGCCCTCGAGATGCACGTGCAGCTCGCACTTGGGCAATCCGGCGATGAAGTCGTCCACCTGTCCCATCTTCTCTCGCGACGTCGCGTGCCGCGACAGGTCGCCGCGGCACGCGCCGCGACGGTGCCGCGGCAATTTCCGCGATCCTAGGTGTCGCCTCCGGGGCCCCACGGTCCTCGGCGGGCTCTCGTACTGGGCGCTCTGTCGGCCCGGCGATGGGGCGCCGATATTTCACTTGCAGTGGTGCACTGCCTGTGTTATCTTCAGCGGTGCAATTTGGGGATGGGGGTACGTCGGCACGAGAAGGCTGGGACGCTACAGCCGGGCACCGGCGGACTGCCCCCTCGATGTGCACCCCTTGCGGGGTGCGTGGAGGGGATGACCAATGGCAATCAGAGCACCGCAGCTGCTGCGCGCGCTCCGGCGCAGGCACCGGCTGCTCCCGGCGCTGGCGGTCTCGGTCGGCACCGTCCTCGCCGGCTCTGCCGCGTACGGCCTGACCGAGTGGGTGGTCTCGCTGAGCTCGGGCTCGAGCGGTCTCGCCCAGGGCGCGAGGGTGTCGAACATCAAGATCACAGCCGTCGCGTCACCCTCGCCGTCCGCCCTGCTCTACCCGCACGGCAGCGGTGACGTCGTCGTGAAGATCACGAACCCGAATTCGTTTCCGGTGACGATCACGACACTGGACCTGCCGAGCACATCCACCTATGCCGCGGGCTACAGCACAAGCGGCCTCGGCACGAAGGTGACCGCGTGCGGGGCGTCGGCGTCGGGGAGCGACGTCTACTGGGCGTCGTCCACGTCCGCCACAAGCACCACTGAAGCCCTCGCGACGCCGCTCACGGTCGCTGCGACAGGGAACGCGAACGACCCGCTCACGGTCACGCTCAGGGACGCCGCCGCGATGGGCACAGGGGCGTCGGCGACATGCGAGGGGAAGTACTTCCAGATGCCGTCTCTCAAGGGAGTCAGCGCATATGCCGGAGGCAGCGTCACGCCGACCTCGAGCCCCGCGACCGACTCGTAGCGCCGGCCGTCGCACCGCCGGACACGCCGGACACGCCGGGCACGCCGGACACGCCGGGCACGCCGGGCGTGCCGGGCACGCCGGGCGTGCTCCCGTCGCGCTCGCCGCAGTGGCCGGGATCCTCCTGGCCGCGAGCCCCGCGAGCGCGTCGAGCTATTGGCCGGTCCCACTCGGCGCAGGGAGCACGGCCGAGGCTGCAGCCGGCAAGGCGCCCGGCACCCCGGTGGCAGTCAGCGCGACATGCGTCGGATCGTCCAAGCCGACGGTCGAGCTGAAGTGGAAGCCGGTCGAGCACGCGACGAGCTACACGGTGCTCGAGTCTGCGACAGCCTCACCCACGTACACGGTCGTCGCGACGGTCACCCGCCACCACTGGAGGGCAAGGTTCTCGACAGGGACGTACCGATTCGAGGTGGTCGCGTACGCGGGGGCGCACTGGTCGAGCGCGCCGTCCACACCCACGGCCGCGCGCACGATCGTGTCGGGGCCGGCGTGCCAGTGACGCTCGCCGGGGCGGGAACCTCTCAGGACACCGCGGGGTCCCCCGTGCCGCCGAGGCGGCCCACCGCGGCGGTAACCTCGCGTGCGACCTCCCGGACGTCGACCGTGCGCAGCTCGGCGTCCTCGACGACCGGGCGGCCCCCGACGAGCAGCAGCGCGAGTGGCGGCGGCCCGCCGAGCGTCAGCGCGGCGACGGGGTCCGCGATGCCCGCGTGCGCCGCGGTGTCGAGCCGCCAGAGGGCGACGTCGGCCAGCTTCCCCGCCTCGAGCGAGCCCAGCTCGTCTTGGCGGCCCAGACACCGTGCACCTGTCATCGTCGCCATCCTGAGGACGTCGCGCGTGCCCATCGCGCCCGCACCGGCGCGCGCCCTCGCCGCCAGGAGCGCGCCACGGAGCTCGGTCCACAGCTGTCCCGACTCGTTGGACGCGGATCCGTCCACCCCGAGACCGACGGGCGCCCCCGCGGCACGCAGCTCGGGGACGGGTGCGGTCCCCGCGCCGAGGCGGCCGTTGGAGCTCGGGCAGTGCGCGACGCCCGTCCCGGTCCCGCCCAGGCGTGCACGCGCGGGTGCTGTGAGATGGACGCCGTGGGCGACCCAGACGTCGTCGCCGAGCCATCCGAGCGACGCCGCGTAGTCGGCGGGGGTGCAGCCGAAACGCTCCTTGCAGTACGCGTCCTCTTCGGTCGTCTCGGCGAGGTGCGTATGGAGTCGCACGTGGCGCCGGCGCGCGAGCTCGGCCGCGCCGGTCATGAGCTCCCGGGTCACCGAGAACGGGGAGCACGGCGCGACGGCGACGCGGACCATGGCACCTGGCGACGGGTCGTGGAACCGGGCGATGGCGTCGTCGGTCGCGGCGAGCGCCGCATCGGTGTCCTCCACCACGTCGTCGGGGGGGAGGCCGCCCGAGGACGCGCCCAGGTCCATCGAGCCGCGCGACGGGTGGAACCGCAGCCCGACCCGCGCGGCCGCCTCCACCTCCGCGGCGAAGAGGTCCCCGCCGCCCTTCGGGAACACGTACTGGTGGTCCATCGTGGTCGTGCACCCGCTGGACGCGAGCGCGCTGAGCGCCCCCAGCGCGCCGGCGTACTCGAGCTCGTCGGTGATCCGCGCCCACCACGGGTACAGCTCGGTCAACCAGTCGAAGAGCTCGGCATCCGCCGCCATGCCCCTCGTGAGCCACTGCGAGAAGTGGTGGTGCGTGTTGACGAAGCCGGGGGTGAGGAGGCAGCCCGCGCCGTCGACGCGGCGCGCACCGTCGGGCACGGTCTGCGGCGGCGCCGCGCCCGGCCCCACCGCCGCGATCCAACCGTCGGAGACGACGAGGTGGCCGTGCGCGTGCTCGGTGTCGGAGCCGTCGACGGTCGCGACGGCCGCGCCCTCGATCACCCAGTCGCGCCGGTCAACGGGAGTCATCGGGGGGCGACTGTACCCGCCGCCTGTCGGGCGAGGTGGTTGACAGCCCGTCGACCCTCGGCGAGGCTGCCCCGATGGCCGACACGACGCCCGGGCTCGTCTGCGGCCACCATCATCTGTATTCCGCGCTCGCACGCGGCATGCCCGCGCCGCCCCGCACGCCGACCACGTTCCTCGAGATCCTCGAGCAGATCTGGTGGCGCCTCGACGTCGCGCTGGACCCCGAGATGCTGCGGTGGTCGGCGATGCTCGGCGCGCTCGAGGCGCTCGAGTGCGGCACGACCGCGATCGTCGACCATCACGAAGGACCCTCGTCCATCGAGGGCAGCCTCGACGTCATCGCGGCGGCGTGCGCCGAGGTGGGCGTGCGGGTGCGCTGCTGCTACGGCGTGACCGACCGTCACGGTCCCGACGGCGCTCGCCGGGGACTCGAGGAGAACGAGCGGTTCCTCCGGTCCGGGGGTGCCGGGATGGTCGGCGTGCACGCCGCATTCACGTGCAGCGACGAGACGCTCCACGCCGCTGCCGGTCTCGCCGCGGAGCTCGGCGTCGGCGTCCACGTGCACGTCGCGGAGGGCACCGTGGACGTCGACGCGCCGGGTCGCCTCGGCACCCTCGTCCAACCCGACTGGCTCGTCGCGCACGGCGTGCATCTCCCCCGACCCGTGCCCGAGCCGTTCGCCCGCACGACGCTCGCCCACTGCGCGCGCTCCAACATGCACAACGCGGTGGGATACGCACACCCTCGCAGCTGGCCCGACCGCGTCGTGCTCGGCAGCGACGGGATCGGCGCCGACATGCTCGAGGAGTTCCGCATCGCCTACGTGAACGCGCGCGAGCACGACGTGACCGCGACCCCCGAGGAGGTCTGGGCCTGGGTCGAGGAGGGCTGGGCGCTCGTCCCCGAGGCACTCGGTGACCGCGTGCGGTGGAGCTACGGCCACACCGACGACCCGTGGCGTCTCGCCTTCACCCCCGGGGTCCGCGCGCTGGACGTCTGGGTGGACGGCGAGCAGGTGCTCGACGCAGGGCGCGCCACGAGGGTGGACCCACGAGAGGTCCGCGCCCGCGCCGCGGAGCAGGCGGCCCGGCTGTTCGAGCGGCTCTGAGGCGGCCCGGTGGGCGAGCCGTCCCGCGTCCGCCCGAGGTTCGCTCAGGAGCTCGACGACGAGCGGGTCGCGTTCAGGTAGTTGTAGACGGTCACCCGGCTCACGCCCATCGCGTCGGCGACGTCGTCGACCGCGTTGCGCATCGCGAAAGCCCCGCGCTCGTCGAGCATGCGCACCGCGCGCTGCTTGTCGACGCGGCTGAGTGTCGCCAGCTGCCCGCCGAGCTCCGCCTCGATCTCGGCGACGAAGCTGGTCAGCCCGTTGCGCAGGTCGCTCGGCGCCGACCGTTCGAGCCCGCCGACCAGCCGCCCCTTCCACACGAGCGGCACTGCGGTGGCTCCGATCCGCTCGGGCGGGACGATCCGCCCGCCGAGGGCGCGGGCGACGGGGCGGACCGCGGCGAGGAACGACTCGGCGTCCTCGCCGCCGGCGGCGCGCGCGGTCACCGAGATCCCCGAGGCACCGGCCTCGAACGAGGCCGTCGCCGCACGAGCGACGGCGTCGAGGATCGGCCCCGCCTCGCCCTCCACGGCGTTGCCGAAGGGGCCGACCTCCGGCTCGAAGCCATCCGCCCGCAACGAGCGCAGGGCGGCGTCGACGTGCGATCCCAGCTGGCCCTCGCGGAACGGCTCCACGGTGAACTCCACCCGCACCTGCCGCACGGCACGTCCTTCCCGGAGCCGCCCCCCCGCCGCCGCAGGCCCTGGGGCGAGAATTTGACAACTAGTCTAAACACACCTTGACAGATCGTCAAAGTACGGGCAAGTTTGTGACCGTGGACTTGGCGGTAGACGCCGCGAGGCTCCTCTCCCGGCTCACCGAGCTCGGACGCATCGGCGCCACCGGCGACGGAGGGTGCGCACGCCTCGCGCTGTCCGACGAGGATCGGGAGGGCCGGGACCTCGTGGTCACCTGGATGCGCGACCTGGGGCTCGACGTGCAGGTGGACGCCATCGGCAACGTCCTCGCCGTGCGCGAGGGCGCCGAGCCCGGGCCACCGGTCATGTGCGGCTCGCACATCGACACCGTGGCGACCGGCGGCATCTACGACGGGAACCTCGGGGTCCTCGCCGGGCTCGAGGTGCTCGAGACCCTCGCCTCGGCCGGCGTCGTCCCGCGGCGCGCGATGGCCGTCGCCTTCTTCACCGACGAGGAGGGGGCCCGATTCGCCCCCGACATGCTCGGGAGCCTCGTCTACGCGGGCGGCATGGCGGTCGAGGAGGCGTACGACCTCGTGGGAATCGACGGGACGCGGCTCGGCGACGAGCTGGCGCGGATCGGGTACCTCGGCGGCCTCCCGTGCCCCGGCCTCGTCCCGCACGCCTACGTCGAGCTCCACATCGAGCAGGGACCGGTCCTCGAGCGCCATGGCGAGGTCATCGGCGCGGTCACGGGGGTCCAGGGCATCTCCTGGCAGGAGGTGACCTTCGCCGGCCAGTTCAACCACGCCGGCACGACCCCCATGGCCTACCGCCACGACGCGGGGTTCGCCGCGGCCTCGGTGGCGGTGGCCGCACGGGCGCTCGCCCGAGAGCTGGGCGGCCACCAGGTGGCGACCGTCGGCAAGCTCGACCTTCGCCCGGACCTCGTCAACGTCGTCGCGGGCAGGGCGACGCTCACCGTCGACCTGCGCAACACCGACGGCGCCGTGCTCGCGGAGGCCGAGCGGCGCATCGCGGCCGAGATCGACCGGATCGCGTCCGACGAGGGGGCGACCGTCGAGCGGCGCCCGCTCGCGCGCTTCGACCCCGTCGAGTTCGACCCGAGGATCGTCGATCTCGTGGAGAAGACCGGGCGCGAGCACGGCCACCCGGTGCGGCGGCTCCCGTCGGGCGCCGGGCACGACGCCCAGATGTTGGCGCGGCTCTGCCCCTCGGGCATGGTCTTCGTCCCGAGCGCCGGGGGCGTCAGCCACAACCCGGCCGAGTTCACCTCCCCCGAGCACATCGAGGCCGGCGCCAACGTCCTGCTCCACGTCATGCTGCGCCTCGCGGACGAGGACGTGGACCCGTGAGCCGCCGCGTCACGGTCGCCGCCGCGCAACTCGGCCCTGTCGGGCGCGCCACACGGCGCGAGGCGGTGGTCGACCGGATGCTCGCCCTGCTGCACGAGGCGCACCGGCGCGGCGCGGAGCTGGTCGTGTACCCCGAGCTCGCCCTCACGACCTTCTTCCCGCGCTGGTGGACCGAGCCGCTCGCCGACGCGGACCACTTCTTCGAGACGGAGATGCCTGGCCCGGCGACCAAGCCGCTCTTCGAGGAGGCCGCGGCGATCGGCGTCGGCTTCTTCCTCGGCTACGCCGAGCTCACCGGCGACGGCCACCGGTACAACAGCGCGGTCCTCGTCGAACGCGACGGCTCGACCGTCGCCACGTTCCGCAAGGTCCACATCCCCGGCCACGAGCGCCACGAGCCGTTGCGGCCGTTCCAGCACCTCGAGCGCTACTACTTCGAGCCCGGACCGGACGGCTTCGGCGTGTGGGACGCGTTCGGCGGCCGGGTCGGCATGATGCTCTGCAACGACCGGCGGTGGCCGGAGACCTACCGCGTGATGGGGCTCGGTGGCGCCGAGCTGATCTGCTGCGGGTACAACACGCCGATCCACTACGCGCCGGACCCCTCCCAGGACGCGCTGGCCGGCTTCCACAACCACCTGGTCATGCAGGCCGGCGCCTACCAGAACGGCACCTGGGTCGTCGCCGCGGCGAAGGGCGGGGTCGAAGAGGGTGTGGACTCCCTCGCCCAGAGCGCCATCGTCGCCCCGTCCGGCCAGGTCGTCGCCCAGGCGCTCACCACCGGCGACGAGGTGGTCGTCGCCGACTGCGACCTGGACTGGTGCGACCGCTACAAGAAGACGTTGTTCGACTTCGCGCGCTACCGGCGTCCCGAGGTCTACGGCGTGATCTGCCAGACGCCGGACGAGCCCGCGGGCGACCCGGGGACCGACGCTCCACCAGGGGCGACAGGGAAGGAGGCGGGCCGATGACCGTCGTCGACAAGGACGTCGTCGAGCTCACCGTGAACGGCGAAGAGGTGGAGGTGCGGGCGGACCACCCGCACCTCCTCTCGGCGCTTCGCGAGGAGCTCGGCGTCACGTCAGCCAAGGACGGCTGCTCGCCGTCGGGGCAATGCGGCTGCTGCACGGTGATGATCGACGGGAAGGTCCAGGTGAGCTGCCAGTACCCGATCCAGAAGGCCGCCGGCCGGACGGTCACCACCCTCGAGGGGCTCGACGCCGACGAGCGTCGCCGCTACGCCGACGCGTTCGCCGCGTGCGGCGGCCTCCAGTGCGGCTTCTGCATCCCCGGGATCGTGATGCGGGCAAAGGCCCAGGTGGACAAGAAGGGCCCCGACCTCACGCGAGAGGACATGTCGCGGCACCTGGGCGCGCACCTCTGCCGGTGCACGGGCTACGTCAAGATCCTCGACGCGATCGAGGCGGTCGCGACCGGCACGCTCCCTGGGGGGCCTGCGCGGGACGCGGCCACGGACGGGACGACCGGGCCGGCAGGCATCGGCGCGTCCGTCCCCAAGTACGAGGCGAGGGCACTCGCGCTCGGCGACCGCGGCTACGTCGACGACCTGCGCGTCCCCGGGATGCTCCACGCCGCGCTCCGCTTCACCGACCACGCGCGTGCAGACGTGGTGCGGATCGACACCGCCGCCGCGGCGTCGGCACCCGGCGTCGTGGCCGTCTTCACCGCGGCCGACGTGCCGGGGGACCTGCGCGTCGGCATCATCAACCGGGACTGGCCGGTCATGATCCCCGAGGGAGGCCGAACCTCCTACGCCGGCGACGTGCTCGCTGTCGTCGTCGCCGACAGCCGGCTCGAGGCCCGGGCTGCGGCCACGCTCGTCGAGGTCGACTACCGCCCCCTCGAACCGCTCACGGACCCCCTCGCCGCGCTGTCGTCCGACGAGGTGGCGGTGTGGGGAACCGACACGAACGTGTTGTCGCGCTCCTCGTACGCGCGCGGGAGTGTCGACGAGGCGCTCGCCGCGAGCGCCCACGCGGTCCACGAGACGTTCGAGACCCAGCGCGTCGAGCACGCCTACCTCGAGCCCGAGTCCACGCTCGCCGTCCCCCGCGACGACGGGGGCCTCCACGTCTACTCGGGAGGCCAGGGAGTGTGGGACGACCGCGACCAGATCGCCTCGGTGCTCGCGGTGGGGCCCGAGCGCGTGAGCGTGGAGCTCGTCTCGAACGGCGGGGCCTTCGGGGGGAAGGAGGACATGTCCAACCAGGCGCAGACCGCGCTCGGCGCCTGGCTCCTCCGCCGTCCGGTCAAGTGCACGCTCTCGAGGGAGGAGAGCTTCCTCGTGCACGCCAAGCGGCACCCGATCCGGATGGAGTACTGGGCGGGTTGCGATGCCCAAGGGCACCTGACGGGCCTCCGGGCGCGCATGATCGGCGACTCCGGGGCCTACGCGAGCGTCGGGATGAAGGTCCTCGAACGCGCTGCGGGCCACGCCACCGGCCCGTACCGGCTCCAGGCGGTCGACGTCGAGTCGGTCGCGGTGCGCACCAACAACCCGGTGTGCGGGGCGTTCCGCGGCTTCGGCGCGAACCAGGCGCAGTTCGCCATGGAGGGCGTGATGGACCGCCTCGCCGCCGAGGTCGGCATCAGCGGCTGGGAGATGCGCAAGCGCAACGTCATCCACCCCGGCGACGTCTGGGGTCCCGGCCAGGTGATGGACGAAGGGTGCGAAGGCGCCGAGCGCTGCCTCGACGCGTTGGCCGGGCGCTACGAGGCGGCGCGGGCTGCCGGGAAGGCCGTCGGCATCGGGCTCGGCCTCAAGAACAGCGGGCTCGGCAACGGCTTCAAGGAGGCCACCCGCGCCGTCGTCCGCTTCGAGCCCGGCGGCACCGTCGAGGTGCGCCACGGATGGACGGAGATGGGCCAGGGCGTCCACACGGTCGCCCTCCAGGTGGCCGTCACCGAGCTCGGCGTGGACCCGGACCGTGTCGTCGTGAAGGTCGACACCTCCCGGGAGCTCGGCGAGGGGCAGACGACCGGCAGCAGGGGCACCCTCATGGGGGCGGGTGCGGTCGCCGCTGCCTGCCGGGCTGCGAAGGCCGGCGGCTGCGCGCCCGGCGTCGACTACGTCGGTGAGCACCGCGTCGACTGGACGCACCACCTCGGCGAGGTGGAGCACCCGATCATCCACTCGGCCTTCGGGTACGCGGCGCAGCTCGTCGTGATGGACCGCGACAGTGCCGCCGTCGAGCGGGTGGTCGCCGCGCACGACGTCGGTCGCGCGGTCAACCCCATGCTGTGCGAGGGGCAGATCGAGGGCTCCGTGCACATGGGGCTCGGCTACGCCCTCACCGAGGAGTTCCCCTCAGACGACCGCGGCTTTCCGACCAAGTCGACGCTCCGCTCGCTCGGGATCCTCCGCGCGAAGGACGTCCCGCCGATCGAGGTGCTCCTCGTCGAGGTCCCCCAGCCCCGCTCCCCCTACGGCATCAAGGGTGTCGGGGAGATCGGGCTGGTGCCGACCGCCGGTGCGGTGGCGGCCGCCTTGCACGACGCTGACGGGACCTGGCGGACGACCCTGCCAATGCGTGCGGGTGCCGGGACCGCCGGTGACGGTGCCGGCGGCGGTGCCGGCGGCGGCGACGGCGACGGCGAGTAACGGATCGACGGGAACGGAGCTGACGCCGTGAGGACCGCCCTCTACCTGCAGGACGCACATTCGATCCGTGACGGCATGGAGTACGTCGCCTACGCGCAGGCCCGCGGCTTCGACGCCGTGTGGCAGGCGGAGAGCCGGCTCGTGCGCGAAGCGACGGTGCCGCTCGCCGCATACGCGGCGGTCACCGAGCACATCAAGGTCGGTTCGGGCGTCTCGGACTGCTGGTCGCGCAACCCGGCCCGGCTCGCCGCGACGTTCTCGACGTTGGACGACCTCGCCCCCGGCAGGGTGCTCCTCGGGCTCGGTGCCTGGTGGGACCCGCTCGCAGCCAAGGTGGGCATCACCCGCACGCACCCGCTCACGGTCATGCGCGAGGTCGTGACGGCGGTCCGCGCGCTCCTCGCCAACGAGACCGTGACGTTCCACGGAGAGTGGGTCGACCTCACAGGCGTCGAGCTCGACTACGTGTACCAGGAGCGCCGACCCAAGGAGGTGCCGATCTACATCGGGGCGACGGGCGACAAGATGCTCGAGCTCGCCGGCGAGATCGCAGACGGCGTCGTGCTCAACTACCTCGTCTCCCCCGACTACAACGAGCGCGCGCTCGGCCACCTGGCCACCGGTCTCGAGCGGTCGAAGCGGCGGTTGGAGGACCTGGACCGCCCCCAGCTGGTCGTGTGCTCCGTCCACGAGGACGAGACGGTCGCACTCGACATGGCCCGTCAGATGGTCACCCAGTACCTCGGTCAGCAGCCGCACATCATGCGGGCGTCGGGCGTGCCCCAGTCCCTCCTCGACGCGGTGGGCGCGGTGCTGACCTGGCCGGCGACCCACGAGCAGGTCGAAGCCGCGTCCAAGCTCGTGCCCGACGAGGTGGTCCGGCTGCTCACGGCCTCGGGCACGCCGGACCAGGCCCGAGCCCGCGTCGCGGACTACGTGGCGCACGGCTGCAACTGCCCCATCCTCTACCCGCTCGGCGACGTCCGTCAGATGATCGACGCGTTCAGCGGGTGGACACCGTGAGCTTCGGCTTCCGCGCGGTCGAGAACCCGCTCGCGGGTCGCGCCGCGGAGACGGGCGCCGCCGAGACGGGCGCTGTCGACACGGGCGCCGCCGACACGGGCGCTGTCGACATGGGTGACGTGCTCGAGTTCCATCGCCGCCTGCCCGGCTACGGACCGACGCCGCTCGTCTCGCTGCCGGGTGTCGCCGCGCAACTGGGCATCAGAGAGCTCCTGGTGAAGGTCGAGTCGACGCGCTTCGGGCTTCCCTCGTTCAAGATGCTCGGCGCCTCGTGGGCCACCTACCGTGCGCTCGCCGGGCGCGTCGGGGCGCCGTCCCACGGCGCGGGCCCGGCCGGCGGCGTGCTCGGAGGATGGGGCGACGTGGAGGAGCTCGCCAACGCGCTGAAGCCGCTCCTCCCCTTCGGCCTCGCCGCGGCGACCGACGGCAACCACGGCCGCGCGGTCGCGCGGATGGCCCGGTGGCTCGGCTTCGGGGCACGCATCTTCGTGCCCCGCGGCACCAGCGCGGCGCGCATCGACGCGATCGCCAGCGAAGGTGCCGATGTCGAGGTCGTCGCCGGCGGCTACGACGACGCGGTCGCCCGCTCTGCCGAGGAGGCCGGCCCTCACTGCCTCGTGGTCAGCGACACGAGCTGGCCCGGCTACATGGACGTCCCCCGATGGGTCATCGAGGGCTACGGGACGATGTTCGGCGAGATCGACGACGCGTTGGGGCGTGCGGGCCGCGCTCGTCCCGACGTGGTCGTGGTCCCGATCGGGGTGGGGGCGCTCGCGGCGGCGACGGTGGCCCATGCCCGCAGCGGGAATCGTCCCGCGACGGTGATCGGGGTCGAACCGACGGCCGCGGCCTGCGCGACGGCGTCGGCACTCGCCGGGGAGCTCGTCACGCTCCCCGCGCCTCAGGACTCCATCATGGCCGGCCTGAACTGCGGCACCCCCTCCCCCGTCGCCTGGCCGCGGGTGTCTGCGGGGGTGGCGGGGTTCGTGACGATCGACGACGACTGGGCCAGGGCGGCGGTCCGGGTCCTCGCAGCGTGCGGCCTCGAAGCCGGAGAGACCGGCGCAGCCGCGCTCGGCGGCCTGATGGCCCTCCAGCGCCAGGGCCGCGCGACGCCGCTCGCCGGCGTCGTGGGCCAGGATCGCTCCGTACTCGTGCTCGTGACCGAGGGCGCGAGCGACATGCCAGCGTGGCGGGAGATCCTCGGCGCAGAGCTCCTCTGAGCGGTCGGGGCTCGGCGGTCGGGGCTCGGCGGTCGGGGCACGGGCGTCGGTGCTCGGGGCTCGGCGGTCGGGGCTCGGCGGTCGGGGCTCGGGCGCCTTGCCCCGGGCGCCTTGGCTCGGGCGCCTCGGCCTCGACTTTCCTAGACTCCTGCCGTGGCGAGCCTCCTCCGAGAGATCTGCATCGACTGCTCCGACCCCGCAGCGGTGGCGGACTTCTGGGGAAGGGTCCTCGGGTGGGAGGTCCGCCGAGAGGACCCCACCTACTGGATGGCCGCGCCGGGAGCCGACGAGGCGACGGGCCTCGCCCTGGTCTTCTGTCCCGTTCCCGAGCGCAAGACCGTGAAGAACCGCCTCCACATCGACGTCTCGCCCGTCGGCTGCGACCAAGAAGAGGAGCTCGCGCGGTTGCTCGGGCTCGGCGCCGTCCGTGCTGACGTCGGGCAGGGCGAGCAGACCTGGATCGTGCTCACCGATCCGGAGGGGAACGAGTTCTGCCTGCTCCGGAGCCGCATCGACTGACGCTCCCCCTCGAACCTCCCGGGGGGCCGATGGGGCATCATTGTGGCCGATGAGCATTCGGGCGCAGACCGACCTTGCGGATGCAACCACTCACGACCACGCCGGCGAAGAGCCGGGGCACGTGACGAGCGCCGAGCTCGAGCGTGGACTCGTCTGGATCCGGGAGTCACCTCGAGACCGGGGCACGGTGGCGCTCCTCGTCCGCCGCCCGACCGTAGACGTGCGGGAGGTCCTCGACGAGGCGACGCTGACGCCCGCCGACGGCCTCGTCGGCGACGACTGGCGGCACCGCCCGAGTTCGAGCACGCCCGACAATTCGCCGAACCCCGACCGTCAGCTCACGCTCATGAACGCCCGCATCGCCTCGCTCGTCGCGAGGCGCCCCGACCGCCGCGCGCTCGCCGGCGACCAGCTTTTCGTGGACTTCGACCTGAGCGTCGGGCACTCGCCGCCCGGCACGCGGCTCCGCATCGGCACCGCCGTGGTCGAGCTCACCGAGCCGCCGCACCTCGGCTGCGCCAAGTTCGTCGCGCGCTTCGGCGAGGAGGCCATGCGCTTCGTGAACTCGCCCGTCGGCCGAGAGCTCCGCCTGCGTGGCGCCCACGCGAGGGTCCTCGTTGCGGGAACCCTGCGGCCCGGCGACGCGGTGGTCCGACAGGCGTAGTCCCGGCCGTTTCCGCCCGACCCTCGTCGTCCGACCCCGCACACGGCGCCGCCGCACCGGCACCGCCGCACCGCACCGCCGCACCGCACCGCCGCACCGCACCGGGGGCGCCACATTCCCTGCTCAGGCTTGGGCCGTCCTCGGGACGACACGTGTCGCGGCCTGTTCAGCCGCAGGGGCCGCGGCGGGGCGCCGTCGTGGCGGGAAGATGCTGGCGGCGCAGAGGCCGGCGAGGAGGACGAAGCCCGCGCCGACGTAGAACGCAACGTCGTAGGAGTGCACCTGCGCCGCGCGCCACACGTGGGTCGACATGATCGTCGCGGCGTGCCCCGCGAGGTACCCGGCGCTCGCGTGGGCCGCGAGGTACGTCGCGGCCGAGCTCGTGGCGATGGTGTTGAGGAGCGACGTCCCGATCGAGCCCCCGACCTGCTGGCCGGTAGTCACGAGCGCCGAGGCGACACCGGCGGTGGCCGGCCCCGTCCCGACGGTGGCCATGTTGAACGCGACGCCGAACAGCGCGCCCAGCGCCGCACCGAAGATCAGCTCGGGAACGAGGATTCCGCTCACGTACGACGTGGTGGGCGTGAGCTGGGCGAGGTAGAGCATCCCCCCGACGCCCGCAAGCGATGCCACGGCGACGATGCGCTTGGGTCCGAACTTCGGCAACAGGCGCGTGTTGGTCGTCACCGAGCCGGCGACGATGCACGCCGTCATCGGGATGAACGCGAGGCCGGCGCGCACGGCGCTGTAGCCGGCGACCACCTCGAAGAAGTAGACGAGGAACAAGAACACGCCGAACATGCCGATCGCCAGGAGCAGGATCAGCAGGTAGGCCGCACCGCGGTTTCGGTCGAGCAGGACCGCGAACGGCAGGATCGGATGCGCGGCGCGGCGCTCGATGAGCACGAATGCGACGAGCAGGACACCTGCCAGGCCGAGCGGCACGAGGCACGCGACGGCGCTCCACCCGTCGATCGCCGCCTCGGAGAAGCCGAAGACGAGGCTGGCGAGCCCCGCGACGGCGACGAGAATGCCGGGGTCGTCGATGTGGACCTCGCG
The DNA here is from genome assembly GCA_035534455.1 of Acidimicrobiales bacterium. GTDB lineage: Bacteria > Actinomycetota > Acidimicrobiia > Acidimicrobiales > RAAP-2 > JAJYVT01. The sequence goes on along the minus strand of DATLRV010000007.1, from coordinate 1,218 downwards.
GCTACTCGCCGTGCGCTGCAACAGCGCGGCGGCGCCGACCAACCCGACGACGGCGATCACGTCGTTCACGTACAGGCACCAACGCCAGCTGAGGTAGGTCGTCAGCGCGCCACCGAGCAGAAGGCCGACGGCGCTCCCAGATCCGGCGATGGCGGAGAAGATGCCGAACGCCTTCCCGCGTTCGGGCGAGCGCGGGAAGGTCGTCGTGAGGAGCGACAGCGTCGCCGGGGACAGGAGGGCGGCGAAGACTCCCTGTACCGCCCGCGCGCCGGCGAGCATGAGGAAGCTCTGGGCCGCGCCGCCAACCGCCGAGGCGATGGCGAACCCCGCCATGCCGATCATGAAGGTGCGCCGTCGGCCGATGCGGTCGGACAACCGCCCGCCGAGGAGCAGGAGCCCGCCGAAGGCGAGCGCATACGCGGTGATGATCCACTGGCGGTCGTCGTTCGAGAAGTGCAGCGCGATCTGCGCCTTGGGTAGCGCGATGTTCACGACCGTGAGGTCGAGGACGACCATCAGCTGGCCGAGGCCGCACAGGGCGAGGATCCACCATCGTCTGGGGTCGAGACCCTCGCCTGCACGTTGCGCGACGACGGGTTCGCCTCCGGAGGGCACGGTGGGAAGGCTATGCGCGGCGAGCTCGGTCGAAGACACGACGTCTAGCGCGGTGCGAGCTCGGCGACACGGGCACCGACCGCCCACGCGCGTCGGAGATCGCCGTCAATGGGCTCGCCACCAGTGTCGAACCCGATCCGGTTGAACTTGGCGAATTGGTGGTTGCCGCGGGCCATCACCGCGAGGTGCTCCAGGACGTCCGCCTCCTCGCTCAGCACCCGGACGTCCGCCGCGCGCCGCTTGCCGACGAGCCGGATCTCGACGACTTCGCCACTCCGGAGGTTCCGGATCCATCGGAACTGCGATCCGACCAAGAGGCGTGCGTCGAGGCGCTCGTAGGCAACGGGCACGGCGTAGCGTCGCCCGGTCGTCCTCCCGGTGACGTAGACCGTGACCAGTCGCCGCCCGAGCGCGCGACAGAGGACGGGGGTGCACAAGAGCGCGCGCACCAGATGGTTCACCGGGCCCTGGAAGCGAAGGGTCCGCGCCGCGGGCTCGGGGCGCCCGCCCTCCCTGGCGCTCGCCGGTCGCGATGGCGGTGGCGATGGCGGTGAGGTTGTCCGCATCACGATGCCTGGCCGACGGGTTCGGCTTGCGCGACCC
>DATLRV010000006.1:0-78499 GCA_035534455.1 Acidimicrobiales bacterium | reverse complement strand
AGTGGCGGGGGCGGGATTTGAACCCGCGACCTTCGGGTTATGAGCCCGACGAGCTACCAGACTGCTCCACCCCGCGGCGGAACCCTCAGGTTACCAGTCGGCGGTGCGGGCCGCCACAGGGGGCGGCCGCCGCCGTCCGCCCGCTCAGTGGCCCCCGTCCTGAGCCTCCTCCTTGAGATCGAGCGGCCCGTGCTCGGCCTCGTGAGCCTGGAGAGCCGCGACGATCCGACTGACGTCGGCCTCCGCACCGTCAGTCGCACGTCCCGTGCGCTGCCCGTAGACGACCACGCCCAGGTCTCTGAGTAGGGCGTCGGCCGCCCGCTTCGCCTGAATGGCGTCGATCTTCGCCTGCCCCTTCTGGGCGGCGTCCTTGGCGATGGCCGTCGCGCTCGCCGCCTGCGTCTTCACCTTGTCCAGTAGTCCCATCGGTGGACCTCCGCGTTCGTGGTCTACTCAAGTTTCGCGCCGGCAGCCAGGGACGCGCGCGGCGCCTTGCGGAGCCGCTTTGCAGCTCAGGTTTCGTTCGGCCGGCTGGTGGTCGTCGAGGTGTGGGCTCCGGTCCCCGCGACCATCGCCGTCCCGGCGGCCTTCGCGCCCCCCGAGCTCGGCCCCGAATCCGGTCCGGGGCTGCTCGCCCCTTGCGCGCTCGTCGTGGTCGTCCCCGTCGATGTGCCGGCCGGCGCGGACGCGCTGTTCGACGTCCCCCCCGCCGATCCCGCCGATCCCGACGTTCCTCCGAGGAGCGCAGAGGCCTGTGTGGTGGCCTTCTGCGCAGCGGCGATCTCGCGCCCGTAGCCGCCCAGTGTCCCCGCCTCGAGGTCCGCCTGCGCCTTGGCGAAGTCCGCCGCCGCTTGCTGGAGCAGTGTCCTGGCCTTTGCGATGTCCGATGTCGACGACTTCCCGGACGACGGTGGCGTCACGGGAGGCGCATTGGGTGTTGTCGTGAGCACGCCGCCTGTGCTCTTCAGGCTCGTCCCGAGCAACGCGTTCAGCGTCGCCCCAAGTGTGCGACGCATCCGAACCTCCTGGCCGAGCACGGCGATCACGTACTTCAGCTGCGGCTGTGGGATGGTCTTCGACTCGACGTACAGCGGTCGGACGTAGAGGACGGAACGCCCGACGAGCACGGGAAGGATGTTGCCGAGCAGCACCCTCGACCCTTCCTTGTTGAGGAGGGTGATCCTGCTCGACACTGTCGTTGTCTGCTCGATCTCGCTGTCGGCGAGCCCGGGTCCGACCTTGCTCGCGCCGGGGCGCGTCTCGTACGCGTGGAGTTGGCCGAAGTGACCGGGGTTCGAGTCGCCGACGAGGAGCGCACGGAGCAGCTGGCTGTCGCCGCCGGCGGAGGACCCGGCGGGCACGTACGCGTCGGTGATCGTGAACGACTGTGTCCTCCTCCCGGGCTCCGCCTCGACCTGGTACACCGGTGTCATCGGCTCGTACGTCCCGCCGACGATCTGGCCCTGCTGGTTCGTCACATAGTGGAAGTTGAGCGGGTGGTCCGGCGACCCGACACCCGTCGTCGGGGAGACGAGCCAGGCGTCGCCCGCCGTGTAGAACTGGGCGGCCTTCGTGATGTGGTAGCGACCGTAGACGGACGCCTGCGTCGCGAAGAGATCGTTGCCGTAGCGGAGCTGGGACCGTACCGCCGGGGACATCTCCGATCCCGGAGTGAAGAGGCCCGGAAACGCCGACTTGTACGCCTGCAGGATCGGGTCCCTGTCCATGGCGTAGAAAGTCATCTTGCCGCTGTAGGCATTGACCACCACGATCACCGAGTTGCGCACGTAGTTGTAGCTCGCCGGCAGGTCCGAGTTCGTCGGAAGGTTCTGCGTGTCCGAATTCTGCGAGTAGGGGAAGTTCGCGGTGGTGGTGTAGCCGTTCAGGATCCAGTCGATGTGCCCGTCGACGAGCGCCGGGTACGGCTGGGAGTCGAAGCTGAGGAAGGGCGCTGCCTTCTCCGCCATTGCGCGCACGTCACGGATGAACATGATCTTCGACTGGGGCGTGACGAGGTTCGAGAGCAGGAGATTGAGGTCGCCGAGCCGCAGCGCGAATGCGGCACGCGTGAGGAACGAGCCGAGACGCACACCGCCCGGCCCACGGTAGCGGGCGGTCACGTCCTTTCCTGTTCCGCGCTGGCCGTTCAGCTCCGGCTGATGGGTGTCGGCGATGACGTACCCGGGCTGTGTGACGCCGAAGTAGACGGCCGGCTGGCGGAGCTTCGGGAAGCCGTGTGCGGACCGTGCGGGGACGTCGCTGATGGCGAAGACCGGGTTTCCCTTCGAGGTCGCCTGGTTCGCCTCGGCAAGCACCAGCCCCTCTCCGTGGGTGTACTGGAGATGGAGGTTCACCCAGCTCTTCGAGGGGAGATTTGTCGGGTCGATCTGACGCACACCGACAACGGCGGGACGCGAGGTGCCGTGTGTTGTGTACCGCTCGACCTGGCTGGTCTGGAACGTGTAGTAGTTCGAGATGTCCTGCTTGGTCCGCAGGTCGGCGAGCGAGACTGTCGGGCTCGGGTCCCAGAGCCGGATGTTGGTGAGGGTTGTCGTGGCGGCGTTGGTTGTCGAGGCGGGAAGCACTGTGTTGTCCGCGAACCTCGAGTGCTTGACATGGTCCAGCCCGTACGCGTAGCGCGTCGCCGAGATGTTGCGGGCGATGTAGGGACTTTCGAGCGTGCTCTGCGCAGGGTTGACCTTGAGGGCCTGCAGCACTGCCGGGTAGATCACGCCGATGACCAGCGCGACGAAGGCCCAGACCCCGACCGCCAGGATCGGGAGCGTCCAGCCCTGGCGCCGGATGTTGTAGAGGAGGATCGCCACCGCGAACAGCGACACGAAGAAGAGGACGTCGAGCGCCGGGAGCCTCGCGTGGACATCGGTGTAGCCGGCCCCCTCCACGTACCCGTTCGTCGAAAGGTCGAGTGCGTAGCGCGACAGTTCGTAGCCGCCGGCTTTCACCAGCGCGACCAGCGCGAGCAGCACGGACAGGTGCACCTTCACGACCGGCCTCACCCTGGGGTTTGCTCGCGGATTGATCCCGCCGTTCAGGTAGTGGAAGAACGCCGTGAACAGCAGCACCACGATGAGGGACCCGAGGGTCCAGTCGACGAGGAACTGCAAGAACGGCAGGCGGAAGACGAAGAAGCTGTCGTTCACCCCGAATTGTGGGTCCGCGTGCGGGAACGACCGGGCGTGCGTGAACAGGAGCCAGTTGTTCCACTGGCCGACCGTCGCGGCCGCGGCGATCAGCGCGACCACCAGCGAGACGACGGCGTACACGCGCCCGGCGTACGGCCGCACCGCCCGCTGGTAGCGCCGGACGACGTCGTCGTCGGGCTCGAGCGACGGTGAGTGCGCCGCGATCCGGTCGCAGATCACGAGGTTCAGCCAGAGCGCCACGAAGAACGCGGCGCCGAAGCTCGCGAACAGACCGACCTTCACCGCCAGGAGGGTCGACCACACGCCGTGGAAACCCGCCTGGGCGTACCACAGGCTGTCGGTGTAGAGCCCGGCGATGGAGCGCAGCGAGCCGAGCAGGATGAGCAGGACCAGGATCCCGCCGATGATCCACCAGCGCGCATGGCCCGAACGCGGCTTCGCGACGCGCGACGGGACGTCTGGCGGGGTGCGCACCTGAGAAGCCTAAGACGCGGAGATGCTCAACTTGGGGTCGGGACGACGAGACAGCGGCAGCCGGCGTGAGCGGGCGGATGGCGGTGGCCGGTGGGGAACTCCTCCCCGGGGGTGACGCCTCCCGCCAGCCCGTTGTCCTCACAGTCCGCGCAGCCCGGTCCGACCTCGCTCCGGCTCCAACGGATGCTGCGCCGCCCTGCGCCGGCGAGCACCCCTCTCGAAAACGCCTCGATCGCGCTGTCTTCAGCGATCCGTTCGATCCGCTCGCCCCGCCACTCCCGATAGGCGGCACCGATGCGTTCGGCCGCGTCGGGCACCTCGCCGGTCTCCAAGCGACGCCGGAGCAACGTGACGACGGTCGAGGCGAGCTCATCGCTCACCGTGCTGACCACGTGCTCGTCCGGCCCCGCCGCCTTTGGCCGGCGCCCCCCGACGATCTCGCGCGCGAAGGTGGCGCCGGCCGCCACCGCGTCGCGTACCGGTGCCGCCGACGCCTTCGCATAGAGGTCACGTTGCGAGGCTTCGTCGACGAGGAGATCGTCGTGCCACTCGCCGGTCCCTTGCCGGAGACGGTCCAAGAGACGGTTCTGGTCGTCCTGCAGCGCACGCTTGAGACGGCGCGCCAACGTCGTCGTGATCGGGTCGAGCATCTCCGCCCGCCGCGCGAACAGCTCCGCGTCCGGCGACGATCCGGCGCCCTCCTCGTCGGCGCCCTCGTCACCGGTCTCGGCGGTGCCGCCGCCGACGTCGCCGGTCTCGCTCCCGGCAGCCTCGGCGTCGTCCTCGGCTGCGGCGGGAGGCTCGCCCCCTCCAGGGTCACCATCGGTGGAGGACGGGCGGTCCTCGGGCACGGCGTCGACCTCGTCCGGCTCGGCACCGGCCGGGTCGGCGGCGTGCCGGGCTCGGAGGCGTGCGAACAGCCCGTCGACGTCGGATCCCCCCACCGCCGGGTCGGCGGCGTCCGGGCCAACCGGCACCGGCTGGTCCGCGTGCGACTCCACGAACACGCCGGGGTCCTCCTGCCAGTCGTGGACGGTGGCGTTGCCGGGGGCCGTTGCGGCCACAGGTTGCTCCGCGCCCGCGTCGATGGGCCGGCCAACGGCGCCCTCCGGCCGGTCGACGACGGTGGCGATGTCGTCGAAGCGCAGCATCGCCCGGTGCTCCCCGAGCTCAGCGTGGGAACCCCGCTCCTCGTCGGGACCCGCCGGCACCTCCGCGCCGCTCGCCCCCTCCGGCGACGAGGGCGGCGCAAGGAGGTCCTCGCCACCTCCGATCTCGCCGAGCGCGGCGATCGCCCGTTCCCCTTCTTCGACGAGGACGGACTCGGGCACGTCGATCGTCGGGGAGCGCGCCGGGCCCGAGGCCGCGGCGCGTGCGGCGTCCTCCGCGTGCGAGAGGTCTTCGACGATCCGGTCGAGAGAGCGCCGGACACCGATGACCGAGCCCGCGATCTCGTCTCGTGCGGCACGGAAGAGCTCGATCTGCTCGGTGACGAGCCGACGGCGGTGGGCCATGTCGGCGAGCACACGCCTGCGGGCCTCTTGTGCCTGGTCGAGCATCGACCGCCCGTGCTCGCGGGCGCGCTCGACCAGCGCGTCGCCCTCGGCGCGCGCGGTCTCGACGACCGCCGAGGCGTCCTCGTGCGCCTGCTGGCGGAGGGAGTTGGCCTCGAGCTCCGCTTCGGCGATGCGCTCCGCTGCCGAGGACTCGGCGTTCACCTGCACCTCGGTGGCCTGGTGCTGGGCGTCCCGCACCATCCCCGCCGCAGCTTCCTCGGCCTGGGAGAGGATCCGAGCGGCCTCCTCGTGGGCGCCGCGGAGCACCGCAGCGCTGCGCTGGCCCAGGGACGAGGTGAGGACGCTCTCGTCGATGACCGGGTGCCGGGCGCGTTCTTCGGCCTCCTGAACCTGGGCGAGCAGTTCCTGCTCCCGTCGGACGGCGTGCTCGAGCGCACCGGCCACCAGCTCGAGGTAGGCGCGCACTTCTTGAGGGTCGAAGCCGCGGCGGACCGTGCCGAAGGCGCGGCGTGCGACGTCCCCCGCGTCGACACGGGGAGTCGAGCCACTCGGACGCTCGTCAGACACGGCGCAAAGACTACGACCCGTGGCGCGGGTGGGTCGGCGGTACCGAGCCACCGAGGTGACGCAGGTCGCGTAACACGCCGGCGAGGGATCGGACGCCGTAGACCTCGAGGGACGGGCTGGCCGTCGACCGCGCTGTGGCCACCTGGCCGGCGGGGACGAAGAACACGGTCGCACCCGCCCGTTGCACGGCCACCGTCTTTTCGGGCACCCCGCCGACCTCCCCGACCGCCCCTGTCGGCGCGATGGTCCCGGTGGCCGCGATCGTCCTCCCGCCGGTGAGGTTGCCGTCCCAGAGCGTGTCGATGATCCCGAGGGTCATCGCCAGCCCCGCCGACGGGCCGCCGATTGATGTGGTGCGCACCCCCACGCCGAAGGGGAAACGGAAGACCTGCTGCGTCTGGGCTTCGACCCCGAGGAAGCCCTGCCCGTGCCAGCCGGTCCCCGGGCAGGCGGGTGTCGAGACGGGGTGTGTCACCGACGACGGCCAGCGACCGAGGCGGACGGCCTCGTGCACCGTGGGACCGGGCGCGAATTGCGCCTTGGAGGTCACGTGCGAGCGCTCGACCGTGAGGTGCACGGCGGCGCCGGGGCGCTTCGACGCCAGCGCCTGGGCGAAGGTGCAGCCGTTGCGCGTCTCGTGGCCGTCCACGGCGGTGATCACCTGGCCGACGGCAAGCTCGCCCGACGCGGGCGAGTGCGCGACGACCGAGAAGACCACGACGCCGGTCTCGTGGGCGCCGACCTTGTAGCCGAGGCGCGTGAGGGCGGCGGCCTTGGCCGCGGACTGCGACTGCGCCATCTCGATGTAGCCCTGGTCGAGAAGCTGCGAGGGCGGAGTGGTCGGACCGAGCACCTGCACCGCCGGCAGCAGCTGGGCGTCACTCCGAACCTTGTCGTAGAGGTAGGTCAGCGCGGTCACCTGTGTGATGTAGACGTCGGTCAGGTAGACGCCGCCATGGAGCCGGTGGGCACGGGCCGCCGGCACCTTCACGAGCGGGGCCACGGGCTGGGCGACACCGGGGGTCAGCACGTAGTAGCCGAGATCGATGTGGTCGGCGACGACCCCGGCCACGACGAGGGAGGCGACGACGAGGATCGCCACGTTGACCCAGCGCGGCGCGTGCCACCAGTGCGCCCGTGGGCCCCCGGAACCGGCCCGCGGCGCGTCGGCGGCGGGGGCGGACGGCTGGGGCGCGTCGGACGGCGTCGTGCGGTGCGTGTCGGGGTCGGACATACTCGGTCGGTGGGGGACGATCCTGCCACGCAGGGCGCGCTGCGCCTGGTCGACGTGGTGGTCGCCGGCCACCGCGGGGATGCCGAGACCGCTCGGCGTGCGCTCCGGTCGGCCGACCCGCGTCTGCGGGAGGTGGCGCTCGGCGCGCTCGCACGGGCCGGCGCCCTCGAACCGGGCACGCTCGTGGACGTCCTCCGTGACGATCCCGACGCCGGGGTCCGCCGCCGTGCGTGCGACCTCGCGGCGACGCTCCGCCCCACAGGTCCCTTGCTCGGCTCGCTGACCGGTGCACTCGACGACGCCGACGCGCTGGTCGTCGAGGCCGCGTGCTGGGCGCTCGGCGAGGCGGCGACCGGCCCGGTCGACGCGCTGGTCCGCACCGCCCGCTCGCATCCGGACGCGAGAGCCCGCGAGGCCGCGGTCGCCGCGATCGGCAGTGTGGGCGATCCCCGGGGCCTGCAGGCCGTCCTCGACGCGCTCGGAGACCGTCCGACGGTGCGCCGACGCGCCGTGGTCGCGCTGGCGGCGTTCGACGGCGAGGAGGTGGAGGCCGCGCTCCGCGCCAGCGCGGGTGACCGTGACTGGCAGGTGCGGGAGGTCGCCGAGATCCTGCTCGAGGGCGACGAGCCCCCCGGCGACGAGCCCCCCGGCGAAGATGCGCCCCGCTAGGGGCGTTGTGGGCGGTCTCGGTCGGCGGGGTCAGCGCTCCGCCGCGGAGAAGAGCGGCTGCAGGCGGTCGAACGACTCGATGCAGCGACCGGCGCCGAGCACCACGCTCTCGAGCGGCGCGTCCACCAGGTGCACCGGGACACCCGTGGTGTCCGCAAGCCGTTGGGAGAGCCCGCGCAGCAACGCGCCGCCGCCGGTCAGGTGGATCCCCTCGAAGATGATGTCCTGGGCGAGCTCGGGCGGCGCCTCTCCCAGGCAGTTCGTCGCCGCATCGAGGATCTGCGCCACCTGCTCGGTTACCGCGGACCGCACCTCGGCGGAACTGAGCGCGACGGTGCGCGGCATGCCGGTCGACACCTCGCGGCCCCGCACGTCCGCGTCCGGCTCGTCCTCGTAGGGGGCGGCCGAGCCGATCGCGAGCTTCACCGCTTCGGCGGTGCGCTCGCCGATCGCCACGCCGAAGTTGGTCCGCACGAACGACTGGATCGCCGCGTCGAGGTCGAAGCCGCCGCAGCGGATGGCCCGCATCGCGACGATGCCGCCGAGCGAGATGACCGCCGTCTCCGACGTGCCTCCGCCGACGTCGACGATCATGGACCCGACCGGTTCGTGGATGGCGAGCCCCGCACCGATCGCCGCGGCGAGCGGCTGCTCGATGAGGAAGCACGCCGACGCTCCGGCGCTGCGCGTCGCCTCGATCACCGCGCGCCGCTCGACCGCGGTGATCGCGGACGGCACGCACACGAGCACCTTTGGACGGCTGATCCTGCTCACACCGACACGCCGCAGGAGCACGTGCAGCATGCGCTCGGTGACCTCGAAGTCGGTGATCGCCCCCTGGCGCATCGGTCGCACCGCCACGATGTAGCCGGGCGTCCGTCCGATCATCTGCCACGCCTCGTCCCCGATCGCGAGCACGCCCTTGGAACGCGTGTCCATGGCGATGACGGTGGGCTCGTTCAGCACGATGCCCTTCCCCTTCACATAGACGAGGGTGTTGGCCGTGCCGAGGTCGATCGCGAGGTCACGAGACATCGGCCGTCATGGTACGCAGGGAGGGGGCGATGCCAATCCAAAGGGGGCTCTCGGTAACCTCGCGCCGTGCACTGGGGGCCTTCCGAGGACGATCCCGAGGATCCCGAGGGCGCCGGTGGCGGGTGGGTCCCGCCCGAGTCCCGCACCTGGCGGCACCCGTCCGAGGTCCACCTGGCGGGAGTCGCCGCGGTCATCGGCGCGCCCGGGTGGCGCCGGAGCGCCGCCCTCGCCGTCGGCGGCGTCGCCATGCTCGCGATCGCCGCGGGTGCGCTCCTGCTCGCCAGCACCGGCTCGTCGCCGCCGACGGCGGTCACGCTCGACACGATGCCGATCGGGACCGCCGCCGTCACTCCCTGCTGCACCCTCGCACCCGACCTCGCGCGGGACGCGGAGCAGGCGGTGGTGACGATCGAGCCCACCGCCGGACCGGGTGCGACGGGATGCGGCGTCGTCGTCGCCGACCAGCTCGTCGCGACGACCGAAGCGGCCCTCGGCAGCGAGCGTAAGGTCCGTGTGATCGCCGCCACAGGCCGGCTGCTCACCGGCGAGGCCGTCGCCGTCGACCACAGCTCGGGCGTCGTCCTCCTTCGTATCAGCGGGTCGCTCCCGCCCGCGCCGATGGACGAGAGCGGCACCCTGGGGAGCGGGACCCCCGCCCTGGCCGTGGGCATGCGGCCGAGCGCGGGCGGCGAGGCGCCGAAAGCCGTCTGGTCGTCGGGGACGATCGTCTCGGTCGGCGAGCCGTCGCCCGGAGGACCAACCACCTCCATGGCCCAGATCACCGTCCGCGGGGCGTCCGTGCCGGTCATTCAGGGCGAGCCGCTGGTCGACCAGCGCGGGCTCGTGGTGGGCATCCTCGACGCTGCGCACGGCGCAGATCGCTCGTTCCTCCCGATGTCCCTCGTCGTCGGCGTCAGCAACGACCTGCAGATGCTGGGCAAGGTCCGCCACGGGTGGCTCGGGGTCACCGACGCCACACTCGACACCGGAAGCGGGGCGGAGGTCGTGTGGGTGGACCCGAAGGGCGCGGCCGCGCACACGCTGCACGCCGGCGACGTGATACTCCGGGTCGACGGGTGGCAGGTCCACTCGGCCGCCGATCTCCGTTCCATGCTCTACGTGATGGCGCCCGGCACCAAGGTGGCGGTCCAGGCCAAGCGGGGTACCCGCGTCGTCCACGCCGTCGTGGAGCTCGCCCCGTCGCCGTAGCATCGACAACGTGTCGACGAACGACCCGTTCCAGGGTCTCCTGCAGGACCTTCTCAAGGTCATCGGCGGCGCGCCCGGCAGCCAGCGTGCGTGGCTCGACGCCGCCCGTTCCCTGGCGCACGGCGTCGCCACGGATGGCGAGGCCGAGACCAACCCCGACCCCGTCGTCAGGATCCGCTTCGAAGAGCTCGGCCGCGTCGCCGAGCTCCACGTCGCCGACGCCACGGGCACGCCTTTCGACCCGTCGCCCGCGCTCGTGCCCGTCGGGCGCGGCGCATGGGCGTTGCGCGTCCTGGACGCATGGTCGACGACGCTCGACCGGATGGTCGAGGCACAACGGACGGCCCCGGCACCCCCCGTCCCCTCTGAGGGCGGGGGTGACGTCGAGGCGCTGTTCGCGCGGTTCGCGAGCACCCTCGGCCCCGTCCTCGTGGGCATGCAGTTCGGCTCCGCCGCGGGTCACCTCGCGCAGCGGACGCTCGGGCAGTACGCGCTCCCGCTGCCCTGGCCCGCCTCTGCGGAGGTCCTCGTGGTCCCCGAGAACGTGCACCGCTTCGCGCAGGAGTGGAGCCTTCCCGAGGACGAAGCCCGCCTCTGGGTCTGCATCCGGGAGCTGACGGCGCATGCGGTGCTCAGCCGGCCGCACGTCGCCGCGCGGATCCGCGAGCTCGTGGATGCCCTCACGCTCGACATGGTCGCCACGCACCAGGGACTCGCCGAGCGGCTCGGGGGTGAGTCCGGCGATCCCGAGGCGCTGCAACGCATCCTCTCGGATCCCGAGGCGCTGCTCGCCGACCTGCTCACCCCGGGCCAGCGGCGCACCTCTGCAGACCTCGTAGCGGTGACCACCGCGGTGGCGGCGTACGTCGACCACGTGACCCGGTCGCTCGCGGTGACGCTCGTCGGCGCCGCCGCTCCGCTCGGAGAGGCCTGGTACCGCTACCGCATCGAGGAATCCGCGTCGGAGCAGGCGGCCGGAGCGCTCTTCGGCCTGGACCTCACCAGGGAGCAGGTCGACCGCGGCGCGGCGTTCGTCCGGGGCGTCGTCGAGCGCGCAGGGGACGAGGCGCTCCAGAGGCTGTGGGACGAACCCCGGCACCTGCCGACGCCGGCCGAGCTCGACGCGCCGGGGCTCTGGCTGGAGCGCATCTCCTTGCCCGAGCTGCCCGACGCGCCCGAGGCCTGAATGCCCGCCCCGGGGTCCCTACTCGGCGGCTTCCCCCTCTTCGGGGAAGCCCAGGTCCCATTCGAGCGCGAGGTTCTCGCGCTCGGCGTCGCGCACGACCCGCTCCCGGTTGCGACGGAACTGGGGGTCGTGGGGCGGAAGCAGCACGAGGCGGGCGAGCGCCCGCTCACGGAAGGCGTCGATCACCTCTGGGTCCCCGTAGTCGGACTGCACATCCCAGTGGGGCGCGACCGGCCCGAGGTAGACGATCCGGACGTGCCCTACCGGCTCGGGAGCTTGCTCGGCGGTCGGTTCTTCCATCCGGCCAGCGTACCCGCGACCTCTCGGCCAGCGCGAAAGGGCAGGTGTCGAGGACCGCAACCGTTGTCACAGAACCGTCCTTTCTGTAACCGTTTCAATTCCGTTTCACCGCGGCTAGTCTTGACCCTCGACAAAGGGGCGAACCCATGAACACGGACTGGATGGCACGAGGAAAGTGCCGCGAGATCCCTCCTGCGGTCTTTTTCCCGAGCGACGGCCTCGGGGTGCAGGCGGCGCAGAAGATCTGCGAGGAATGCCCTGTCGCGGAGCCATGCCTCGAGTACGCCCTGGCGAACCGCATCGACCACGGGGTCTGGGGTGGCTGCTCGGAGCGTGAGCGGCGCCGCATCCTCCGGCGCCGGCGGGTCCCCGTGGCCGCCACCGCGGCCCTTCGGTCCTGAGCTCGGGGAACGCCGCCGGCATCTCGAGGTGCGCAGTCCTGACGCAGCTCGAATGCGTCGCAAACGTCAGTGAAGGGCGGGACCGGCGCGTGCTCGGGGTGTTGGCCGAGGCCTGCGGCGACGTCCTGCGCGACCTGCACGTCGATCCCGACCATCATCGATCGGTCTTCACGCTGGCTGGCCCCGGCCGCGCCGTCGAGGCCGCCGCACGGTCCCTCGCCGGAGCCGCCGTCGAGGCGCTCGACCTCTCGCGCCACGAGGGTGCGCACCCAAGGTTCGGGGTGCTCGACGTCGTCCCGTTCGTGCCGCTCGCCGACCCCGGCCCGCTCACTGCGCCGGCAGCAGCAGCAGCAGACCTCGGACCCGCGGTGGCCGCCCGGGACGCTTTCGCTTCCTGGGCGGCGGCGACGCTCGGCCTTCCCTGCTTCCTCTACGGTCCGTTGGCGGGGGGCGGCGCCCGGTCGCTGCCCGAGGTGCGCCGGGGCGCCTTCGTGACGCTCGCACCCGACTGCGGGCCGGTCGCCGCACACCCGACGGCGGGCGCCGTCGCGGTCGGCGCACGCCCGTTGCTCGTCGCGTACAACCTCTGGCTGGAGGGCGCAGACGTCGCCGTCGCCCGGGCCGTCGCCGCCGCGCTGCGTGGTCCCTCGCTGCGTGCACTCGGACTCGCCCTTGGCCCAGGCGTCCAGGTCTCCTGCAACCTCCTCGACCCCCTGGCCGTGGGGCCCGCCGACGTCTACGACCGGACTGCGGCGTTGCTCCGCCCGGACGCCCTCGGCGCGTGCGGCGCGAGGATCCGCCGCGCCGAGCTGGTGGGATTGGTCCCGGCCGCCCTCCTGGACGCCGTCGACCCGGCCCGCTGGGAGGAGCTCGACCTCTCGCCGGACCGCGCCATCGAGTCCCGACTCGGCCGCCCCCCGCCGCCGACTCGCTGACTCAGCCGACCGCGACCTCGGACCTGCGAGCCATCGCCCGCGCCCTCCGCACCCGCCGACGCTCGCGCTCGCTCATGCCGCCCCAGATGCCGAACTTCTCGCCGTTGGCCAGCGCGTACTCGAGGCAGTCCTCCCGCACGACGCAGCCCCGGCACACCTCCTTGGCCTCCCTGGTGGACGCGCCCCGTTCGGGGAAGAACAGGTCCGGGTCCACCCCCATGCAGTTGGCTTGTGCCTGCCAGCTGCGTTCCTGGCGACCGTAGAGCAACGTCACGAGGTCCACTGGCTCGCCTCCCCTCGCCACTTCGTGGCACCGTTGTAATTACAACGATGTCATACCGATCGGGGGAATGCAAGGGCGCCGTTCGGGCTCCCCGAGATGCCGACCCCTCCTGCACGCCCCCCCGCTGTCGCCGACTGCGACCGCGGGAACGTTAGCGACGGGGGCGCGCCATGCGCTATGTCATAACTTGGGGATTTGCGGGGTGTTTGTTGGGGATATCCGGCACCCGGTCAGCTTGCGTGCCGGAACGTGCGGCGGTGCCTCAGGAAGTCGACGAGCACGTAGCTCCCGAGCGCTTCGGGGGTGGTCGAGAACGTGCGGCCACCGTTCACACGGGCGATCTGCTCGACGAAGGGGAACTGCGTCCGGTCGATGTCGAGCGCGAAGACGTTGATCGTGATCCCCATCCTGGTGCAGCGGACCACCTCCGCCATCGTGCGCCGGAGGGTCTCTGGCACCGGGGGGTAGTTGAACTGCACCTCGCCGTCGGGCTCGACGTGCGCGGTCGGCTCGCCGTCGGTGACGACGATGATCTGCTTCGTGCCGTGCTGTCGGGCGAGCATCGTGCGCGACACGAGGAGGGCGTGCTGGAGGTTCGTGCCGTAGACGTAGTCCCACATGGCCGTGGGGAGCTCTTCGGGCGCGATCTCCCGCGCCACCGCGGAGAACCCCACGATGCCGAGGTAGTCACGGGGGAACCGCGTCGAGATGAGCGCGTGCAGCGCCATCGCCATCTTCTTCGCGGGCACGAAGTTGTCGCGCATCGGCATGGACATCGAGAGGTCGACCGCCACCACCGTCGCCGAGCGGGCGAGGGCCTCGGTCTCGACGATCTCGAAGTCCGACGCGTCGAGCCGCACGGGCACTCCCGAGCCGGCACGCCGCACCGCGTTGTGCACCGTGCGGCCGAGGTCGAGCGTGAAGGGATCGCCGTGCTCGTAGGGTCGGGAGGTCTCCTCCCGATCGTGACCCGCGCCCGACCACGTGGACTGGTGGTCCCCGACGCGGTCTCGGCGCAGCTGTGCGAACAGGTCGGAGAGCACGCGCTGCCCGAGCCGCCGCACGCCTTTGGGCGTCAACTCGGTGTGGCCCCCGCGGTGCTCGATGTACCCGGCGTCCTCGAGCTCCTTCGCGAACCGCGCCAGACGGTCCATGGACCTCGCCACGTCCTCGCCCACGAGCCTGCCGATCTCGTCGAGGTCGATCTCGCCGAGGCTCGCCGGCGAGCTCGCGGCGCGCAGCACCCCCTCGGCACGCTCGATGGAGGCGACCTGCGCGGCGAGGTCGGTCGCCTCCCCCAGCGCCAGCGGCGCGTCGCCCGAGAAGCGGTGCTTGTCCCCCCAGCCGGCTCCGGGAACGGCTTGCCGCAGATTGTGCGCCAGCCGCTCCACCTGCCAGCGAAGGTCCATGTCCTCGAGCAGCGAGTCTGCGAGCGCGCGCAGCTCGTCGCGCTGCGCACCCGACATCGAGCGCCACATGGCGTCTGCGGCGGCCATGCGTTGCGCGAGCTGCTCCAGGAGCTCGTCGAGCGTGGTCGCGCCGGGAAAGAGGTCGCCGAACTCCTCCATGAAGGCGTCGAAGCCCGGGTCGAGCTCCTCGCCCCGCTCCCGCTGCTCGATCATGCGGTTCAGCCGGTCGAAGGCCTCCCGCATGCGGGCGAGCTCCTCGGGGTCCGCGCCGCGCATCGCGTCCGACATCCCCCGGAAGTACGTGTCGGCGACTTCCTGTCGGAGCTCCTCGAGCAACTCGTTGAAGCGCTCGCGCGCCTCGGGCGAGACGAACTCGTACTGCTGGAGCTCCCGCACGCGCCCCGCGACGTCGCCCGGAAGGAGGTCGAGTGCGATGCGGCGCTCCGCGGCGACCTCGGAGGTGACCGCCGCCCGCCGCGCGTCGCCCGACGCGCGGGCCTCGTCCTCCAGGGCGTCGACGGCGGCGCGCTCGTCGGCGACGATCCCGTCGAGCTCGCCCGAGAGGTGGGCGAGCCTCCCATCGGGGTCGCCCTGGCTGAGGAGCTCGGCGCGCCGCCGGCGGAGCCGATCGAGCATCTCGCGCATGCCCATCACCCGGTCCCCGTCGGCGGTCTGCATCCCGCTGCGGAGCAGCCGCCGCAGCGCCGCGTCGAGATCGCCCCCGGCGAGGAGCTCGTCGGTCAGCTCCCCCAGCAGCGCGTCGGCGTCGATGCCGGACCCCTCCTGGGACCCGTCCCACGCGGAGTAGTCGTAGCGGACGCTCATCGCCGGCTGCTCATCGCCGGCTGCGGTAGAGCGCCCGGCTGCCGGAGGCTTCCTTGTTCAGGCGCTTGGTGAGGTGGAGGCCCTCGAGCACGAACTCGACCGCCGCCGCCAGCGCCGCCGGTGACTCCCCGTGGCCCCCGGCGAGGCCGCGGGCCGGCCCCTCCAGCCCGGGGACGTCCCGGAGGGCCGACAGATAGTCCGGGGAGGGCAGGTCGTCCCCGGTGTGCACGACCTTTCCGGCGTCGAAGTCGGCGACCACTCCGGCGGGGTCGGAGAGCACCACCCGGCGACGGAAGACGGCGAGGACGGCCGCCGCCACCAGCTGGGCGATCACCTCTTCTTCTCGCCCTTCTTCGAGGGCCTCGACCTCCACCTTTCCCTGCGTCGAGCTGACCAGCGACGCCAGGTCGCTCACCCGTGGCACCGCCTCGGGCTCGCCGGTGCGAAGGGCTCGTCGGCGCGCGTTCGCCACGAGGGTCTCGTAGTTGGCGATGCTGAGGCGCACCGACACACCGCTCCGCTGGTTGAGATGGGGGCTCCGGCGAGCGAGCTGGCTGATCTCGGCCACGACCTCTTCGAGGTACTCCGGCACGACGACGGGGACCCCCTCGGCGGGCACGTGCGCCTCTGCCCGCACGACCGCGACCTCGGTGGCCGCGTCCCGCGGGTAGTGCGTGCGGATCTGTGCGCCGAATCGGTCCTTCAACGGGGTGATGATGCGTCCCCGGTTCGTGTAGTCCTCGGGGTTCGCGGTCGCGGCGAGGACGACGTCGAGGGGGAGGCGCACGCGGTGCCCGCGGATCTGGACGTCGCGCTCCTCGAGCACGTTCAAGAGTCCCACCTGGATGCGCTCGGCGAGATCGGGTAGCTCGTTGATGGCGAAGATCCCGCGGTTGACCCGGGGCACGAGCCCGTAGTGGAGGGTCAGCTCGTCGGACAGGTATCGGCCCTCGGCCACCTTGATCGGGTCCACCTCGCCGATCAGGTCCGCGATCGAGGTGTCGGGCGTGGCGAGCTTCTCGCCGTAGCGGTCGGAGCGGTGCACCCACGCCACGGGCGTCGCGTCCCCCTCGTCCGCGACGCGCAGCCGGGCGAAGCGTGACGTGGGATGGTAGGGGTCGTCGTTGATCTCGGACCCCGCGACGACGGGCAGCCACTCGTCGAGCAGTGTGGCGAGCGCGCGGATGACCCGGGTCTTCGCCTGGCCCCGCTCGCCGAGGAGGATCATGTCGTGGCCGGCGAGCAGCGCGTTCTCGAGCTGGGGAACGACGGTCTCGTCGAAACCGAGGACCCCCTCGACGACCGGGCGGCCCTCGGCGATGCGCCGGGAGGCGTTGCGCCGAAGCTCGTCGGCGACCGGGACCGAACGCCAGCCGGACTCCTTCAGCTCGCCGATCGTACGGGGGAGGCCGGCCGGCGACCGGTGGTCGGACAGACCGGAGTGGCCGTCTGGGGTCGAGTGGCCGTCTGGGGTCGAGTGGCCGGGTGGGGTCGGTGTGTCAGCGGGCACCCGACCGAGCCTAGGTGTCCCGACCCCCTTCCCCCTTCGCGGCGGCCGGTGAGGGTGGCGACGACGGTCCTCGCCGACTGCGCGACGATGGGACGGCTCGGCTGTCGCACGGGAAGCCGGCCCAATAGTGTGCACAGCTGCGGCATTCTGGGAGGAGACGCGTGACGACGATCGACAACTCGACGGTGACCCCCGTGGTCATCGGGAGCGCGAGGGGCGGCCCCGACGTCCCGACGCTCCGCCAGGACCGCTGGTGGGTCCAGCCCCTCGTCACGGTCTCGATCCTGACGGCCTTCGTCGTCTACTCGACCTGGGCGATCTTCGTGAACAAGGACTACTACGTCGGCGTCGCGATGCACCGGGACCTGATCTCGCCCTTCTACTCGCCGTGCATCGCCGGGAGCTGCGTCCCCGGGTCGAGCGGCACCGCCGTCATGGCGTACTGGTGGCACATCACGCCGGCCCTGATCGTGATAGGGGGCCCGCTCGGCTTCCGCCTCACCTGCTACTACTACCGGCGGGCCTACTACCGCGGCTTCTGGCAGTCGCCGCCGAACTGCGCGGTGGCCGACGGGCACCGCCGTTACACCGGCGAGTCGCGATTCCCGCTTGTCCTGCAGAACGTGCACCGGTACTTCTTCCTGATCGGCCTCGTCTTCAACGTGATCCTCACGATCGACGCCGTCATGGCCTTCCGGATGCCGGGTGCGGGGGGGATCGGGTTCAGCGTCGGGACGCTCGTGCTCTGCGTGAACGCCGTCCTGCTGTGGATGTACAGCATCTCGTGCCACGCAGCCCGCCATCTCTGCGGCGGGCACCTGCGGGCATTCTCCACGCATCCCATCCGGCACCGGCTCTGGAAGCTCCTCACCCCCCTGAACGCGGCGCACATGCAGTTCGCCTGGGCGAGCCTCATCTTCGTGGGCTTCGCCGACCTGTACGTCCGGTTGGTGGCGAGCGGCGCGATCAGCGATCCGAAGCTGTTCTGAGGGACCGGGGCGAGCGATGACCGACTACGAGACCCACCGCTACGACGTGATCGTCATCGGCGCAGGTGGCGCAGGACTGCGCGCCGCCGTCGAGGCGAAGGAGCGAGGGCTGTCGACCGCCCTCGTCTGCAAGTCGCTCCTCGGCAAGGCGCACACCGTAATGGCCGAGGGCGGCGTCGCCGCCGCGATGGGCAACGTCTACCCCGAGGACAACTGGCAGGTGCACTTCCGCGACACCATGCGCGGTGGGAAGTACCTGAACCACTGGCGCATGGCGCAGCTCCACGCGCAGGAGGCGCCCGACCGGGTCTTCGAGCTCGAGGCGTGGGGGGCGCTGTTCGACCGCACCCCCGACGGCAGGATCACCCAGCGCGACTTCGGCGGCCACCGCTACGCGCGCCTCGCGCACGTCGGCGACCGCACCGGACTGGAGCTCATCCGGACGCTCCAGCAGAAGGCCGTGAGCATGGACATCGACGTCTTCATGGAGTGCAAGATCCTTCGCCTTCTCCAAGACGCCTCGGGAGTCGTCTCGGGTGCGGTCGGCTACTGGCGCCCCTCGGGGGAGATCGTGGTCTTCGAGGCCAAGTCGGTGGTACTCGCGACCGGCTCGATCGGGCGCTGCTACACGTACACCTCCAACTCCTGGGAATCGACGGGCGACGGGCACGCGATGGCGATCTGGGCGGGTGCCGACGTGATGGAGATGGAGTGCGTGCAGTTCCACCCGACCGGCATGGTGTGGCCGCTCTCGGTCCGGGGACTGCTCGTCACCGAGGGCGTGCGGGGCGACGGGGGAGCCCTCAAGAACAGTGAAGACCGCCGCTTCATGTTCGACTACATCCCCGAGATGTTCAAGGCGGAGACCGCCGAGACGGAGGAGGAGGCGGATGGGTGGTACGAGGACCACCTCCACCACCGCCGCACGCCCGACCTCCTCCCGCGCGACGAGGTCGCGCGAGCGATCAACACCGAGGTGAAGGCGGGCCGCGGCAGCCCCCACGGCGGCGTCTATCTCGACATCGCGACCCGCCGCTCCGCGGAGTTCATCCGCCGCCGCCTCCCGTCGATGTACCACCAATTCCTCGAGCTCGCCGGGGTCGACATCACGGTCGAGCCGATGGAGGTGGGCCCGACCTGCCACTACATGATGGGCGGGGTGCGCGTGGACCCCGAGACCCAGGCGGCGACCGTCCCCGGGCTCTTCGCCGCCGGCGAGGTGGCCGGTGGGATGCACGGCGCCAACCGCCTCGGCGGCAACTCCCTGTCGGACCTCCTCGTCTTCGGCCGGCGCGCCGGAACCGGTGCCGCCGACTTCGCCGAGGCGAGGACCGGGGTCCCCTCGGTGGACGGCGGCCAGGTTGCGGCCGTGGTCGCCGACGCCACCGCCCCGTTCGAGCGCGACGGTGGTGAAAGCCCCTACGAGGTGCACCAGGAGCTCCAGCAGACGATGCAGTCGCTCGTCGGGATCATCCGCACCGGGCCGGAGCTCGAGGAGGCAGTGGTGAAGCTCGCCGAGCTCCGGGAGCGCACCGCGAAGCTCTCGGTGAGCGGAGGGCGCGCGTACAACCCCGGATGGAACCTGGCGACCGACCTTCCGTCGCTGCTCACGGTCTCGACGGCCATCACCCAGGGTGCGCTCGCCCGCAAGGAGAGCCGGGGGGCGCACACCCGCGACGACTTCCCCAGCGCCGACCCCGAGCTCGGCAAGGTGAACTTCGTCCAGCGCCAGACGGGCGAGCGGGGCTACGCGGCGCCCATCGACATCGGTCCCGAGCCGCTGCCCGAGATGCCGCCGGAGCTCCGAACCCTCCTCGAGGAAGGACACTGATGACGGACGCGATGCCGGCCTCGACACCCGACGCCCCGCAGGTCACCGAAACCCCGCAAGTCACCGAAGCCCCGCAGGTCCCCGACGCCCCGCAGGTCACCTTCGACCAACCGCTGCCGTCCACCGGCGAACTCGGACACACGTTCGACCCTGTGGCCGCCGACGAGTACGAGGAGACCGTCACGTTGCGCGTCTGGCGCGGCGACGCGGGCGGCGGCGACCTCGTCGACTACACGCTGCCCGCGAACGAGGGCGAGGTGGTGCTCGACGTCGTCCACCGGATCCAGGCCACGCTCGCGCCGGACCTCGCGTGCAGGTGGAACTGCAAGGCGGGCAAGTGCGGGTCCTGCTCTTCGGAGATCAACGGCAAGCCCCGGCTCATGTGCATGACGCGGGTGGACGAGCTTCCCGAAGGTCCCATCACGGTGACCCCGATGCGGGCCTTCCCGGTCCTCCGGGACCTCGTCACCGACGTGAGCTTCAACTACGAGGTCGCCAAGCGCGTCCCGGCGTTCGCCCCCCCACCGGCGCCGCCCGAGGGGTACCGCATGCAGCAGGTCGACGTCGAGCGGGGGCAGGAATTCCGCAAGTGCATCGAGTGCTTCCTCTGCCAGGACGTCTGCCACGTCATCCGGGACCACGAGGAGAACAAGGAGCACTACGCCGGACCGCGGTTCTTCATCCGCTTCGCCGAGCTCGAGATGCACCCGCTCGACACGAACGATCGCCGCGAGCTGGTGCGCCAGCGCATGGGCCTCGGCCTGTGCAACATCACCAAGTGCTGCACCGAGGTCTGCCCGGAGCACATCAAGATCACCGACAACGCCATCATCCCCTTGAAAGAGCGCGCCGTCGACGCGTCCTACGACCCCGTCGCGTGGCTCGGCCGCAAGATCCTCCGGCGACCGAAGCGCTCGCCGGAAGAGGCCACCGCAGCCTCGCCGCGCTGATCGGCGACGTACGGTGCGCCTCTATTCCGAGGAGTGGGTCGCCGCCTTCAACGAGGCGGTGGCGGACCTCGACGCCGGACCGCAGGTCTCGTTCCGCATGCTCCAGGTGGTGCACGGCGGGCCCGACGGCACGGTACGGATCGGGCTCTCGGTGGACGAGGGGCGGGTCCTTCTCGAGCGGGAGCCGGGTGACCTCCCACCGCCGCAGGTGACCGTGTCGGTCCACTTCGACGACGCCCTCGCGCTCGCCCGGGGCGAGCTCGACCCGGCGGGGCTCCTCGCTGCGGGCAGGGTCAAGGTCCGCGGGGACCTGTCGGTCCTGGTCAGCGGCCAGGCGCTTCTCGCAGCGGCCGCAGCACGCCTCGAGCCACTATCGGAGCGGACCGCGCCGTAGGTAATCTTTGAGTTACCGGCCCGTGACCGGCGGGCCCACGACACGGGAGGCACGTCCTGTGCACCAGCCCATCGACGACCACTTCCTCTTCCGGTACCGCCAGCTCCTCGACGCCGAGGACGCGGCGTTCGACGAGGTGGAGCACGCGTGCGAGGAAGGCAACCGCACCCACTTCGACGCGGAGATGGTCGTCTGGCAGGACACGCTCGCCAAGAAGATGAGCTTCCTCACGAACGCGGGGATCGACGTCACCCAGCGCGGGGCTGCCACCGCGTCCTGACCGGTACCCGGCGCGCGACCGGAGGGGCCGGCCGGCGTCTAGCCCAGGAGTCCCATCGCCTCGACCTCGGCGCGCTCCGAGGCGAGCTCCTCGGTCGTCACGCTGATGCGCTCGGTCGCGAACTCGTCGTGCTCGAACCCTTCGACGACGGCCCAACCACCACGGCCGTCGGAGGCGATCGGGAAGCCGAACTGCAGCCCGTCGGGCGTCCCGTACTCCCCCGAGCTCGCCACCGCGACCGACATGCAGTCCCCGTCCGGCGTCGCGGCACGCAGCCCCACCACGGTGTCGATCGCGGCGTTGGCCGCCGACGCCGCCGACGACGCCCCTCGGGCGTCGATGATCGCTGCGCCGCGCTTCTGCACCGTGGTCAGGAACTCGCCCTCGAGCCACTCGCGGTCACCGATGACGTCCTGCGACGGGCGGCCGTCGATTCTCGCGTTGGCAAAGTCGGGGAACTGCGTCGCCGAGTGGTTGCCCCAGATCGCGAGCCGGGTGACGGCCGAGACCGGTACCCCCGCCCGGCGGGCGAGCTGGCTCTTCGCACGGTTCTGGTCGAGCCGGGTCATGGCGAACCAGCGGTCGGCCGGAACCTCCGGAGCGTTGGCGCGGGCGATCAGGCAGTTCGTGTTGCACGGGTTCCCCACGACGAGCACGCGGACGTCGGACGCGGCGTGCTCGGCGACGGCGCGGCCCTGCGGCTTGAAGATCCCCCCGTTGATGCCCAGGAGGTCGCCGCGCTCCATGCCGGCCTTGCGTGGCACGGACCCGACGAGCAGCGCCCACGACGTCCCGTCGAACGCGGTCTTGAGGTCGGGCGTCGCCACGATGTCGTGCAGCAGCGGGAAGGCGCAGTCGTCGAGCTCCATGACGACGCCCTCGAGCGCCTTCATCGCAGGCTCGATCTCGAGCAGCCGCAGGACGATGGGCTGGTCCTCACCGAGCAACTGGCCCGACGCGATCCGAAAGAGCAGCGAGTACCCGATCTGGCCGGCGGCGCCCGTGACGGTCACGTGCAGCGGGGATGGAAAAGACATGTGGTGCACGTTACCCGGCGCTGCTCGCACCCTCCGGAGCGTCTCCCGGCGGGACCGGGCGCGGACCGTGCGGGCTCGGCTGGCGGCGAGCGCCCGGACGTGGTGATCTTGGTCCCGGAGGGGTCGTCCGACCACTCGACGCCACCGGACGCGAAGCGGAGCACCTTGACCGAGCCGACCATCATCTACACCTACACGGACGAGGCCCCGGCGCTCGCCACGTACTCGCTCCTTCCGATCGTGCAGGCCTATGCGGCCGCCGCCGGCGCCACGGTCGAGACGCGGGACATCTCGCTGGCCGGCCGCGTGCTCGCCGCGTTCCCGGAGCGGCTCGGAGACGACCAACGGGTTCCCGATTCGCTGTCGGAGCTGCGCGCGCTCACCGCAAGCCCGGCGGCGAACATCATCAAGCTGCCGAACATCTCGGCCTCGGCGCCCCAGCTCCGCGAGGCCATCGCCGAGCTCCAGGGCCAGGGGTACGCCGTCCCCGACTACCCGGAGAGCCCCGCCGACGACGAGGAGCGTGGGATCAGGGCCCGCTACGACGCCGTGAAGGGCAGCGCCGTGAACCCGGTGCTGCGCCAGGGCAACTCCGACCGGCGGATCCCGCCGCCGGTGAAGAACTACGCGCGGGCGCACCCGCACGCCATGGGGGCGTGGACCGCCGCCTCGAGGACGGACGTCGTCTCCATGACGGCGGACGACTTCCGCCACACCGAGGCGTCGGTCGTCGTCGCGACGGCGGGCACCCTGCGCGTCGAATTCGACGCCGACGGCGGCGGGACCACCCTCCTCGCACCCGAGGTGCCGGTCACAGACGGGGAGATCGTCGACGCCGCGGTCATGCGGGCCGGTTCGCTCGCGAGGTTCGTCCGGGCCCAGGTCGACCGCGCGAAGGACGAGGGCGTCCTCTTCTCGGTCCACCTCAAGTCGACCATGATGAAGGTGTCCGACCCGATCATCTTCGGCCACGTGATCCGGGCGTTCTTCCCCGCGACCTTCGCCCGCCACGGCGAGACGCTGACCGCCGCCGGCCTCAGCCCCGCCGACGGGCTCGCGAGCATCTTCGACGGCCTGCGCGCCATTCCCGGCGGGGAGGAGATCCAGGCGTCGTTCGACCGCGAGATGGCCGACGGGCCGCGGCTCGCAATGGTCGACTCCGACCGCGGCATCACCAATCTCCACATGCCGAACTCGGTCATCATCGACGCGTCGATGCCGGCGATGATCCGCTCCTCCGGCCACATGTGGGGACCCGACGGCGAGGAGTCGGACACCCTGGCGGTGATCCCCGACAGCAGCTACTCGGCGGTGTACAAGGTGTTCGTCGACGACTGCCGTTCGCTCGGCGCGTTGGACCCGTCGACGATGGGCTCGGTCCCCAACGTCGGGCTCATGGCACGGGCAGCCGAGGAGTACGGCAGCCACGACACCACCTTCGAGCTCTCCGCGGCCGGGACGGTGCGGGTGCTCGACGAGTCCGGGAAGGCGCTGTTGGAGCATCCGGTGTCCCCCGGAGACATCTACCGCCTCTGCCGGACCAAGGACCTGGCGGTTCGGGACTGGGTACAGCTCGCCGTCCGACGGGCCCGCGCGACCGGCGACCCGGCCGTCTTCTGGCTCGACGAGGACCGGGCCCACGACGCCAAGCTCATCGAGAAGGTCCACGCCGTGCTCGCCGAGGAGGACACCGACGGCCTCTCGCTCGAGATCATGGAACCCGCCGCGGCGACGGCCCGGTCGCTCGAGCGGATCCGTCGCGGCGAGAACACGATCTCGGTCACCGGGAACGTCCTCCGTGACTACCTGACCGATCTGTTCCCCATCATGGAGGTGGGCACGAGCGCCAAGGTGCTCTCGATCGTGCCGCTGCTCGCCGGAGGGGCGCTCTTCGAGACCGGCGCAGGTGGCTCCGCCCCGAAGCACGTCCAACAGCTGCTCGAGCAGAACTTCCTGCGCTGGGACAGCCTCGGCGAGATGCTCGCCCTGGCGGTCAGCTTGGCACTCCTGGCCGAGAGGACCGGCAACCCGCGCGTCGCGGTGCTGGCTTCCGCCCTCGATCAAGCGGTCGAGCGGATTCTCGACGAGGGAAGGTCGCCCGGGCGCAAGGTGGGCGGCATCGACAACCGGGGCAGTCACTTCTTTCTCGCTCGGTACTGGGCAGAGGAGCTCGCCACTCAGACGCAGGACACCGCCCTGGCGGCGCCGTTCGCCGGCCTCGCCGACCTGCTGGCGAGCGCGGAGCAGGCGATCGTCGAGGAGCTGCAGGCGGTGCAGGGGGCGCCCGTCGACCTCGGCGGCTACTACCACCCCGACCTCGAGCGTGTCGCCGCGGTGATGCGCCCGTCGCCCACGTTCAACCACGCGCTCGAGACGCTGGGTCGCTGAGCGCCGCGGCCGCACGCGGCCGAACGGCGGCCGAACGGCGGCCGAACGACGGCCGCACGACGGCCGCACGACGAGGGCCGCGGGACTGGACGAGGCGGCTCGCCGACGAGCCGGCGGGTGGTGTCACAGCCCCTCGGTATCGTCGAACGCATGTTCGTACCTCCCGATGACCCCGACGACGGGGACTCCCGCGGCGGCGACCCGGGGCGCGGACCGCTGGACGTTTCCGCGGGAACGCCCACCCGCAGCCGTCCACCGGACCCGACGAGCCTTTCCGACGAGGCGCTCGAGACGGCGCTGTGCACCCACGCCGCACACATCGCTGCCGCGGAGTGCCGCTTCACCCTCATGGTGGCCGAGGTCGACCGCCGGGGGATCTGGGCCGACCAGGGCGCGCGCTCGTGCGCACACTGGCTCTCGTGGCGGTGCGGAATGAGCGAGGGCGTCGGCCGCGAGCACGTCCGGGTCGGGCGGGCGTTGATCCGCCTGCCGGCCATTCGCGAGGGATTCGCCCGCGGGGAGCTCTCCTATTCGAAGGTGCGGGCGATGACGCGGGTGGCCACACCGGCCACCGAAGCGTTGCTGGTCGAGATGGCGGCCTACGCGACCGCCTCGCAGCTCGAGAGGATCGTCACGGCGTTCCGGCGGGCCGCGGCCGATGAAGGCGTCGAGGCATTGCGGCGCCACCGAGACCGGTACCTGTACACCTACACCGACGACGACGGGATGGTGGTGATCAAGGCGAAGCTCTCCCCCGAGGACGGCGCCACGGTGCTCGCCGCGATCGAGGCGACCCGACAGGAGCTCGACGCGGACGCGCAGCGCCCCAGCACGCCCGCGCCGGACGTCTCCGCGGAAACGTCCGACCCCGATGCCGAGGGCGTCGCGCAACCGGTCACCGCCCGGCGCGCCGACGCGCTCGTCGCCGTCTGCGAGGCCCACCAGGCGACGAGCGGGCGCCGGGCGTTCCCGTCGGGTCCGCGGGCATCGGTGGTCGTCCACACGGACCGCCAGGTACTCTCCGATGCGAGGTCCGAGGGATGCGCCCACATCGAGGGGGTGGGAGCGATCTCCGCCCATACGGTCCAGCGCCTGGTGTGCGACGCCGCGGTGTCCACCCTCGTGTTCGACGCGGACGGGACCGCCGCTCCCGAAGGGCACACCCGGCAGGTCCCGGACTCGATGCGCCGAGCCGTGCTCACGAGGGACGGCGGGTGCCGGTGGCCGGGATGCAATCGGCACCGGTACGTGGACGTCCACCACGTCGTGTTCGTGTCCCACGGGGGGCGGACCCGCCTCACAAATCTCGCCAGCCTCTGCAGGGCGCACCATCGGCTCGTCCACGAGGGCGGCTACCGGCTGGCCATGGATACGCACGCCCGCGTCACCGTCGAGACCCCCAAGGGGGTTCCGCTCCCCGCCCGCACGGAGCTCCCGGCCGTGGCCGGGCCTGGGCTGATCGAGCTCCACGAGCGCGAAGGCTGGACGTTCGACGAGCGCACGATGCCCGTCGGCGGCGAACGCTACGACCTGGATCTCACCATCGACGTGCTCCTGCAGGCTCAGCGCAGCGTGGACATGGTGGGCGCGAGCCCGAGCGCGCGGTAGATCTCGCGGGTCGCCGTCGAACGGTTCAACGTGTAGAAGTGCAGACCCGGCGCGCCGAGCTCGAGGAGCGCCCGGCAGAGCTCGGTCGCCATGGCGATGCCCTCGGCGCGCACGGCGTCGTCCCCCCCGGCGTCGGAGGCCGCCCGCAGCCGCTCCCGTGCCCACCCGGGGACGGGTGAGCCCATCTCGGCCATCCGGGGGATCGACGCTAGGGACGTGACGGGCAGGATGCCGGGCAGCACGGGCTTTCGCAGGCCGCGGCGTGCCAGGTCGTCCACCAGGCCTGCGTACTGCCCGGCGTCGAAGAAGAACTGCGTCACGGCGAAGTCGGCCAACTCGAGCTTCTCGGCCACCCGGTCCCGGTCGGCGTCCATGTCCGGCGACGCCGGATGGCCCGCCGGGTGGGCCGCCACCCCGATCGAGAAGCCGCCGACCGCGTGCGCCAGCTCGACCAGCTCGAGCGCATGGCGCAGCTCGCTCGGGCTGGCGTCGCCTGTCCGGAGCGGGTCCCCGCCCAGCGCCATCAGGTTCTCGATGCCGGCCTTGCGGTAGTCGACGAGGATCTCGGCGAGCTGCAGTCGGGTGTGGCCGACGCAGGTCAGGTGGGCCATCGGCGTGAGCGCCGTGACGTGCAGCATGCCGGTCACCAAGTCGAACGTGCGCTGCCGCGAGGCGGCACCGCCGCGGTAGGTGACCGAGACGAAGGACGGCTGGAGCGGCTCGAGCTCGGAAAGGGTGCGCGTGAGCGTCGCCTGCTCCGCGTCGGAGTGAGGCGGGAAGAACTCGAACGACCAGGTCTTCCCCGCCGCGAGGAGGTCCGCGATTCGGGCCATCGCCAAATGCTACGGGAGCGCCTCGGCCGCCAGGACGCAATTGCGCAGCAGCATCGCGCGCGTCATCGGGCCCACCCCGCCGATGCGCGGCGTGATCCAGCCCGCGACCTCTGCGACGGACTCCTCCACGTCGGAGAGGAGTCGGCGGCCCTCGAACGACGTGCCCGCACCGACCACCGCCGCGCCGGGCTTCACCATGTCGGCGGTGACGAGCCCCGCCCGGCCCGCAGCGGCAACGACGACGTCGCCCGTCCGCACGATCCCCGCCATGTCGTCGACGCCCGTGTGCACCACCGTGACCGCCGCGTTGCAGCCACGCCGCTTGGAGGCAAGGAGGAGGGACAGCGGACGCCCGATCGTGAGACCCCGCCCGATCACGACGGCGTGTCGGCCCTCGACGGGGACGTCGTAGGCGGACAGCAGCTCCACGATGCCGAGGGGGGTGCACGGGAGGACGCCGGGGTGGTTCGCCACCAGGTGCCCGAGGTTCAGCGGGTGGAGCCCGTCGGCGTCCTTCGCCGGGTCGACGGCGAGGAGCACGCGCTGCTCGTCGATGCCTGGAGGGAGCGGCAGTTGGACGATGTACGCGTGCACGCGGGGGTCCGCGTTGAAGCGCGCGACGACGGCCTCTACCTCCTCCTGGCTCGCCGTGGCGGGGAGGTGCTCGTGGATGCTCGCGACGCCGACCTCGGCCGAGTCGGCGATCTTCATCGCCACGTATCGCGCGCTCGGGGGGTCGTCGCCGACGAGCACCGTCCCGAGGCCCGGCTGGACCCCCCGGGCAGCGAGCCGCGCCGCTCTCCCGGCTACGTCCGCGCGCACCTGCGCGGCGACGCGCTCACCGTCGAGGAGGGTGGCGGTCAATGCCGGAAGTGCCGTTCACCGGTGAGGACCATGGCGACACCGGCCGCATCCGCGGCGGCGACCACCTCCGCGTCGCGCACCGACCCGCCCGGCTGGACCACCGCCCGCACGCCGGCTCGCGCCAGCACCTCGAGGCCGTCGGGGAAGGGGAAGAACCCGTCGCTCGCCCCCGCGGCGCCCGCCGCCCGGTCGCCGGCCTTCTCGACTGCCAGCTCCGCGGCGACCACCCGAGACTGCTGTCCCGCGCCGATCCCCACCGCCTGGCCACCTGCGACGACCACGATCGCGTTCGACGTCGTGCGCGCGCACAGCCGCCAGGCGACGACGAGGTCCCGCCACTCCGCGTCCGTCGGCGCCCGTCCCGTCGCCACCCGCCAGCGATCCGGAGGGGAGGCGAAGTCGTCCGGTCCCTGCACCAAGACGGCGGCGCCGAGGGTGCGCAGCTGGCGCCCGGGCGCTTCGGGCGAGGGCGCGGACAGGAGCCGGGTGGCCTTGCGCCGCGCCACGAGCCGCTCACGCGCGCCCGGGGTGTAGGAGCGGGCGACGATCACGTCCGCCTGCGGCCCTGCGGCCACGGCCTCCGCGACCTCGTCGGTGACCGCGCCGCCGAGCGCGACGATCCCGCCGAACGCCGAGACCGGATCGCCCTCGAGCGCCCCGGTGTACGCGGTGGCGAGGTCGTCGGCGATGGCGGCGCCGCAGGGGTTCGCGTGCTTGACGACGACCGCAGCGACCCTGCCCGCGGACGCTGCGGCGGCGTCGGCCGCAAGCTCGTGCACGAGGCGCCACGCGGCGTCGGCGTCGAAGATGTTCAAGTAGCTGAGCGCAGGGCCGGCGTGCTGGACGACGCCGTCCCACCAGCCCGGACCGGACCGGTAGCGGGCGCCGGCTTGGTGTGGGTTCTCGCCGTAGCGGCAGACGTCCGCGCGCTCGAGCGCGAGATGGATGGTGGGAGGCAGCGGGTCGTCGCCGTCGAGCCACGAGACGATCGCGGCGTCGTAGGCGGCGGTGTGGGCGAAGGCGGCGCGTGCGAGGCGGCGGCGCGTGGCGTCCGAGAGACTGCCCGCAGCTTGCAGCTCGTCGAGCACTCCCCCGTAGTCCCCCGGCGACGTGACGACGGCGACGTACGCGTGGTTCTTCGCCGCGCCGCGCACCATCGCAGGGCCGCCGATGTCGATCGTCTCGATCGACGGCGAGGTGGTGAACGGGTAGAGGTTGGACACGACGAGGTCGATGGGCGCGATCCCCTGGGTCTCGAGGTCCGCGAGGTGCTGCGGGACGGAGCGGTCGGCGAGGATTCCGCCGTGGATGCGCGGATGGAGCGTCTTGACGCGTCCACCGAGCATCTCGGGGGATTGCGTGACGTCGGCGACCTGGGTGTGCGGGATCCCGGCGTCGTCGAGCGCCTTCGCGGTGTTGCCGCTCGCGACGAGCTCCCAGCCGAGCTCGCTGAGCCCGCGCGCGAGATCGACCAGGCCCGTCTTGTCGTAGACGGAGAGGAGCGCCCTCACGCCGGTCTCGCCTCCGCACCGGCCGCTTCGAGCTCTCCGAGGACGCGCAGGATCGTCGCCGGGTAGAGGCGCCGCTCGACGCGCTTGATCCGCTCGTGCAAGGTGGCCTCGGTGTCGCCGGGCTGCACCGGCACCGCCTCTTGGGCGAGCACCGGGCCGGCGTCGACCGCAGTGACCGCCAGGTGCACGGTGCAGCCCGTCGTCACCACCCCTGCCGCGAGCGCGTCGGCGACCGCGTGCCAGCCGGGGAAGGCGGGAAGGAGCGAGGGGTGCGTGTTCAGGATGCGGCCGCCGAAGGCGTCGTGGACGCTTCCGGCAAGCACCGTGCCGAACCCGGCCATCGCGATCAGGTCCACGTCGCGCGCCGTCAGGGTCTCGGTGAGGACGTCGGTGTAGCGGGCGCGGTCGAACGCCGGCCCGAAGCCGCCGAACGCCCGCCGATCGAGGAGCAGCGCCTCGACCCCGGCAGCCGATGCGAGCTCGAGCGCACGGCACGGGCGGTCGGCGAGCACGATGGCGACCCCGACGCCTGCCTCGAGCACGGCCTCGAGGATCGTCCCGGATCCCGACGCGAGCACGGCGACGCGGCGGGAGGTCAGCCGAGCTCCTTCACGATCTCGACCATCCGCACCGCGGCCTCGGTCGGGTTCTCGGCGACGGTCGCCCCGGCCTTTTGCAGCGCCTCCATCTTGGCCTGGGCGGTGCCTTTGGATCCCGAGATGATCGCCCCGGCGTGGCCCATCTTCCGGCCAGGCGGCGCGGTGACGCCGGCGATGTAGCAGACGACCGGCTTGGTCACGTTGGCCGAGATGAACTCCGCCGCCCGCTCCTCCTCCGAGCCGCCGATCTCGCCGATCATCATGACGGCCTTGGTGTCGGGGTCCGCCTGGAAGGCGGCGAGGCAGTCGATGAAGTTCGTCCCCGGCACCGGGTCCCCGCCGATGCCGACGCAGGTCGTCTGCCCCACCCCCTGCTGGGACAGCTCGTGGAGCGCCTGGTAGGTCAGCGTCCCCGAACGGCTGACGATGCCGACGGGCCCGCCGGGGAGGGCGATGTCGCCCGAGGTGATGCCGATATTGCACTTCCCCGGCGAAATGATGCCCGGGCAGTTGGGCCCGAGGAGCCGGGTCACCGGATGCTCCTCGACGAGCCGGTTGTAGGTGCGCGCCTCGTCGTGCGCCGGGATCCCCTCGGTGATGCAGACGATGAAGGCGATGCCCGCCTCGGCGGCCTCCAGGATGGCCGCGGCGGCGAACGGCGGCGGCACCGAGATGAAGGAGGCCGTGGCGCCCGTCTCCTGCACCGCCTCGGCGACGGTCGCAAAGATGGGGATGTCCTCGATCACCTCACCCCCGCGCTTGGGGTTCGTGCCCGCAACGACCTTCGTGCCGTACGCCCGGTTTCGCAGCCCGTGGTACAAG
The DNA here is from genome assembly GCA_035534455.1 of Acidimicrobiales bacterium. Lineage (GTDB taxonomy): Bacteria > Actinomycetota > Acidimicrobiia > Acidimicrobiales > RAAP-2 > JAJYVT01. Next base: position 47,675 of record DATLRV010000006.1, on the reverse strand, counting down.
CCCTGGCTCGTCGGGCTCACGCCCTGGACGACGACGGTGGTCGTCTCGTCGACGAAGATGCTCACGCTCGCTCCTCGCTCTTCTGCTCGGCTGCACCCGCCAGCGCCACCGCCTTGCGCGCCGCTTCCAGCATCGTCCGCTCCGCCATGAGCCGGTCGGACAGATGCGGCTGCAGCAGCGCTCGGCCTTCCTCCGCGTTGGTGCCGTCGAGACGGAGCACGATCGGCGAGCGGAGATCGACGCGGCCCAACGCCTCGATGAGCCCCTTGGCGACCTCGTCGACCCGGGTGATGCCGCCGAAGATGTTGACGAAGATCGAGCGCACCGACGGGTCGGCGTTGATGACCTCCATGGCGGAAGACATCAGGTCGGCGTTCGCGCCGCCGCCGATGTCGAGGAAGTTGGCGGGCCGGCCACCCACCTGGTTCACCACGTCGCAGGTGCTCATGGCGAGCCCCGCCCCGTTCGCGATGACCCCCACGTCGCCGTCCAGACCGATGTAATTGAGCCCCTTCTCCTTGGCCATCTTCTCCCGTGGGTCTTCGGTCTCGGTCGCGGCGAACTCGTCCCATTCCGGGTGGCGGAACCGCGCGTTGTCGTCGAGCGTGACCTTCGCGTCGAGCGCGTGGACGCGTCCGTCGGTGGTGAGGATGAGGGGGTTGATCTCCGCCAGGTCGCAGTCGCCCTCCTCGTAGCAGCGGTAGAGGGCGACGAGCACCTCGGCCGCCTGGGCCCGGGCGGCCTCGTCGAGCGCCGCGTCGTCGACCCACCGGCGGGCCGTGTCGAGGTCGAGCCCGCGGACTGGATCGACGTGGATCCGCGCGATGGCGCCGGGGTTCGTCGCCGCCACCTCTTCGATCTCGACCCCTCCTTCGGCCGACAGCATCCCGAGGTGCGTCTTGGCCGGTCGGTCGAGCGTGAAGCTCGCGTAGTACTCGGTCGCGATGTCCGACGCGTGCTCGACCCAGAGCCGGTGCACCACGTGGCCCTTGATATCCATGCCGAGGATCGCCCCGGCGTGGCGGCGCACCTCTTGGGCGTCTGCGGCCAGCTTGATACCGCCGGCCTTGCCCCGACCGCCGACCTTCACCTGCGCCTTGACGACGACCGGGTAGCCCGCAGCCTCCGCCTGGGCGACGGCCTCGTCGACGGAGTCCGCCACGCCGCCCGGCGAGGTCGGGATGCCGTAACGGGCGAAGTACTGCTTGCCCTGGTACTCGTAGAGGTCCATCGGGTCAGTTGCCCTTTCCGCCGGCACGCCCCTCGGCCGGCTGTCTGGTCGAGACGGCCTGCTGCGCCTCGCGGCGATCGAGGGCTTCCTCGAGCCACGCGCCGATGGACGGCAGGGCCGCCCCCGGCGTGAACACCTCGGCCACGCCCTGTTGCTTCAGCGCCGGGATGTCCCGCTCGGGGATGATCCCGCCGACGATGACGAGGACGTCGGACCTCCCCTGCGCCTCGAGCTGCGCCATGACCTTGGGGACGAGCGTCAGGTGCGCCCCCGAGAGGAGGGAAAGCCCGAGTGCATCGGCGTCCTCCTGGACGACGGCGTGGACGACCTGCTCGGGGGTCTGGTGCAGGCCGGTGTAGACCACCTCGAAGCCCGCGTCGCGAAGCGCCCGGGCGATGACCTTGGCGCCCCGGTCGTGGCCGTCGAGCCCGGGCTTGGCGACGACCACTCGGTAGGGACGCGTCATCGACGAGGATGATATGCGGCACCCACCGGGACACCGCCAGCCGGGCTTCCGCCGGCCTTCCGGCAGGCTCGCCGTGCTCCCTCCGGGGCCGGGTCCGGGGCCGGCCTAGCAGGCGTAGTCGCCGTCGAACCCGTGCACGTTGTCTGTGTACTGGACGAGGGCGATCGGCCCCGACGGGATGAAGTGCCCGCCGGACGCCGCGACCGGGCGCGCCTCGAGGCACTTGGTCGCAGGTGCCGGCCCACCCCACCAGGCGGGGAACAGCGGCCCGGACGGGTTGTACGTCCCCATCCAGGTTGTCCAATTGTCGAGAGAGAAGTAGAAGCCCACTGTCGCCACGCCGTCTGCATGCAGGGCGTCGACCGCCCCCGTCACGACCGAGGCGTTGGCCGACTTGTTGGACGACCAGTTCGCCTGCTCGATGTCGAGCCACCACGGCACGGTCGCCCGGCCGTTGATCATGCCGCTCGCCGTCGCGAAGTCACTGTTGGCGTTGGCGTACCCGAAGTCGCACGCCGTCGGCACCGGGGCGCCGGCACACCCCGGCTCGGGCGTCGACGACGTGCCGTACACCATGAACATGTAGAGGTTCACCCCCGGCCCTGCCCAGTTGACCTCTGTGATGAAGCACGGGTTCGTGGCGGAGGCGCCCCAGCCGTCGATCTCGACGATGCCGATCGCGTGGGCGCCGGACGGGAAGTTGCCGCACTGGTAGTTCGACACGTCGTAGCCGTAGCTCCCGGTCGGGTAGCCGGGAGGCGGGGGGTCTCCGTTTCCCTTTGCCGGCGCCATGCCCACGACGGACGATCCCAACGACGGGGTGCGCCCGTAGAGCTGTGCTGTGCCGAAGTTCTGGACGCCGCCCTGTGCTGTCGTCAGCCAATAGCCCTTTCCGCTGAACATGGCGGTCATCGCCGTGATCGGGTAGGGACGTGGGTGCCCGCCGAGGGAGCCGTAGAAGGTGGCCGCGGGACCGAGATCGAAGATGCCGCCGTCGGAGGCGACCATGCGGTAGCCGTGCCCTGTGGACGACGCGGACATTCCCACGATCGGCGCGGCGAGCCGCTTGCCGCCCATCGAGCCGTAGAAGGACGCAGTGCCGAACGTGAAGATCCCGCCGTCGGAGGCGACGAGCCAGTACCCCCCGCCTGTCGGCGTCGCCGCCATGCCGACGATGGGTTTGGCGAGATGCGTCCCGGCGAGTGTTCCGTAGTTCTGCGCGCCGCCCGCGGCGTAGACCTTCCCGTTCACGGTGGCGAGCCAGTACGCCTGGAAATTGGCGGGGAGCGACGCGAGGTTCGAGCTTGTGCCGGTCACCAGCGGTGCGTGGACCTGCGGTGTCGTCGTGGGCGCTGTCGCAGCACCGGCGGGGGTCGTCGCCATCGCGCAGCACAGCGCTCCCGCGGCGACGAAGGACGCGACGACCGTCTTCTTCGGCTTGCCGGACGTGCGGCCCTTGTGCGTCACCGGGCCCCTCGCGCACGAGCGCGCCGCCCTCTTCTCGGTGCCCATGTGCATCCTTCGCTGTCGTCGTGTGCGGTTGGTGGCTCCGGCCGGACGCGGGCGCTCGACCGGGACCCGTCGCACAGTCCGCCTGCTCCGACGGCTGCGCCATCAGGGATGGATTCGAGGACGCGCGCGACCGCCGAGGACGGTCGCGGCACCCCTCCGCCTTCCCCCGAGAAGCACCCGGTGCCCAAGTGTGTGGAGACCGTGTAGGCGCTTCGTGGTCGACGTTACAAAGGGCGCAGGGCCAATGCGACCGTCCAGGTCAAGCGCATGATCGAGCCGTCACGGTGGTGAGCGGCGCGTGACGCAGCGCTGTGAGCAGGAACGATGGCGATGCGACCCTGACGTTGCAATGCCCATGACACCGGGGCGACGGGGTCAGAAAAATGTTGCGATTCCTTGTCGGTTTCCAAAGCACCTGGTCAGGCGAGTGTGCCGGTCGGGGGACCACGTTTGTACCCGACCTGTTCGGGGTATTTGGGGGGCCCTGCAATCGACATTGCGCACCAGCCTCCGTCCGTCAGGGCGCGAGCGCGACCATATGGGCTCAGGTGGCGCGCCGCAACGGTGCGGCGCACAGGAGCAACGTCTTCTGCCCGACCGAGCCGAACCGCACGGTCGCCTGCGCGCGCTCGCCCTCCCCTTCGGCGCTCATCACCACTCCCGGTCCCCACCGCTCGTGCACGACCTGGTCGCCCGTGGCGAGGCCGAGGTCCTCGGCGCCCGTGGTCGTCCGCTCCGGCGCCGCGAGCCGCCGTCCCCCCTGCGCGAGCAGCGCGCCGCGCGACGACCCGTCGGGGGTCGAGCGCACGCCGGTCCCGGCGCCGAAGATCCGCCCGCCTCCCACCTCGCGAAGGAGCGCCTCGGGTACCTCGGCGAGGAAGCGGCTCGGCAGCCCCGGCATCGTCCGGCCCCAGAGGCTGCGGCTCCATGCGTGCGTGAGGTAGAGGAAGCGCCGCGCGCGGGTGATGCCCACGTAGCAGAGCCGGCGCTCCTCCTCGAGCTCGAGCGGCTCCCCGAGGGTCCGGGAGTGGGGGAAGATCCCCTCTTCGAGCCCGACGAGGAACACCGCGGGGAACTCGAGCCCCTTGGCGGTGTGCAGGGTCATCAGCGACACGCGTGAGCCGTCGGTGTCGAGCTCGTCGGAGTCCGATACGAGCGCGACGGTCTCCAGGAACTCGGACAGCCGCTCGTAGTCCCGGGCTGCGTCGACGAGCTCACCGATGTTCTCGATCCGAACGTCCGCTTCGTGGGTGCGCTCAGCGGCGAGGTCGTCGAGATAGCCCGACCGCTTGGCCACGAGCTCGACGAGCTCGTCCGGCGGCACCTCCGCCGCGGCGGTGCGCAGCTCTCTGAGGAGGGCGGACAGCTCCTGGGCCCCCTTGAGGGCCTTGCCCGTGAGACCCACGTCCTGGGCGCGCTCGAGCATCCTGCCGATCGGCATGCCGCCCGACGCGGCGGCGGCCGAGAGCCGGACCACCGACGTCTGGCCGATGCCGCGCTTGGGGACGTTCACGATCCTGCGGAACGAGATCTCGTCGTCCGGGTTCCCGATCACCCGCAGGTAGGCGAGCATGTCGCGGATCTCCCGGCGGTCGTAGAAGCGGGTCCCGCCCACCACCTTGTAGGGGATCCCCTGATGGACCAGCTCCTCTTCCACCGCGCGGCTCTGCGCGTTCGTCCGGTAGAACACGGCGACATCGCCGTAGGAGAGACCTTCGGACGCTCGGAGTCGAAGGATCTCGTGCGCGACGAACGACGCTTCGTCGCGCTCGTCCTCCGCCTGGTAGCGGCAGATCCGCTCGCCCTCCTCCCCCTCGGTGAACAGCTCCTTGGGGCGCCTGCCCACGTTGTTCGAGATGACCGCGTTGGCCGCGTCGAGGATCGTCCGGGTGGACCGGTAGTTCTGCTCCAGCAGCACGGTCGTGGCGTTCCCGAAGGCCGCTTCGAACTCGAGGATGTTGGCGACCTCCGCTCCGCGCCACCGGTAGATGGACTGGTCGGAGTCACCGACGACGGTGACGTTCCCGTGCTCGCGCCCGAGCAGCAGGACCAGCTCGTGCTGCGCGTGGTTGGTGTCCTGGTACTCGTCGACCAGGATGTGGCGGAACCTCTTGCGGTAGGCGTCGAGGACGTCCTCGCAGGACTGCAGCAGGACGACCGCCTGGAAGAGGAGGTCGTCGAAGTCCATGGCGTTGGCCGCTTTGAGCCGCCGCTGGTACCCGGCGTACACCTCGCCGATCCGCCTCCGGTACGGGTCGGCGCCCCAGGACGCTTCCTCGGCGAAGCGAGCGGGGCCGACGAGCTCCGCCTTCGCCTGGGAGATCACCGCCGCGACGGCGCGAGGCGCGAGGCGCTTGGTGTCGATGTCGAGCTCGTCTTCGACGAGCTCGACGAGACGGCGCGAGTCGGTGTCGTCGTACACGGTGAACGCGTTGTCGTAGCCGATCCGCATCCCGTGGACACGGAGCATCCGAAGGCAGGCGGAGTGGAACGTCGACACCCACATCCGCTGGGCGCGCTCGCCCACCAGCTCGGCGACGCGCCGGCGCATCTCGTCGGCCGCCTTGTTGGTGAAGGTGATGGCGAGGATCTCCCAGGGCGCCGCGTCGCCGCTCGCGAGCAGGTGCGCGATGCGCCGGGTGAGGACCCGGGTCTTTCCCGACCCCGCCCCGGCCACGACGAGCAGGGGACCGCCGCGGTGCTCCACCGCGGCGCGCTGCGCCGGGTTCAGGTCCTTGACGAGGTCGTCGGCCGCGCTCAGTGGCCCATGCCCACACCCTGGGACCGCTGGAGCTGCTTGCCCTCGGTCTGCAGGGCGGGGGCGACCATGACCTCGGCCTTCTGGAACTCCTTCACGGTCTCGTAGCCGCAGGTCGCCATTGCCGTGCGCAGCGCGCCGAAGAGGTTCATCCGTCCGTCGTTCTCGTGCGCGGGGCCGAGGAGGATCTCCTGGAGGGTGCCGCGGACCCCCGTGCGCACCCTCGTGCCGCGCGGGAGCGTGGGATGGAACGTCGCCATCCCCCAGTGGAAGCCGCGCGACGGTGCCTCCACCGCGGAGGAGAGCGGGGACCCGAGCATGACCGCGTCGGCGCCGCAGGCGACCGCCTTGGCGATGTCGCCGCCCTTGGACATCCCGCCGTCGGCGATCACGTGGACGTACACGCCGGTCTCGTCGAGATGTCGCATGCGGGCGCCGGCGACGTCGGCGATCGCCGTCGCCTGCGGCACCCCGAGGCCGAGGACCGCCCTGGTGGTGCACGCGTTGCCCGGGCCGACGCCCACGAGGACGCCCACCGCGCCGGTGCGCATGAGGTGCAGGCCCGCCTGGTACGACGCGCAGCCCCCGACGATGACGGGGAGCTCGAATTCCCGGATGAACCGCTTCAGGTTGAGCGGCTCGGTCGTCTTGGACACGTGCTCGGCCGAGACCACGGTGCCCTGGACGACGAGCAGGTCGAGCTCCGCCGCGAGGCATGCGGGGGCGAGCTGCTCGGTCCGTTGCGGCGTCACGGAGGCGGCGGTGACGACCCCGGACTCCTTGATCTGGCGGATCCGCTCGGTGACCAGCTCGAGCTTGATGGGCTCCTGGTACATCTGCTGCATCCGCGGCGTCGCCTTGTCGTCGTCCATCTCGCGGATCTCGTCGAACAGCGACATCGGGTCCTCGTAGCGGGTCCAGAGGCCCTCGAGGTTCAAGACGCCGAGCCCGCCGAGGCGCCCGAGCTCCATCGCGGTGGTCGGGCTCGTCACGCCGTCCATCGCCGCGCCGAGGAGCGGGAGGCCGAAACGGTACGCGTCGATCTCCCAGGAGATGTCGACGTCCTCGGGGTCTCGGGTCCTCCGGCTCGGCACGATGGCGATGTCGTCGAACCCGTACGCCTGGCGCCCGGACTTGAAGATCCCGATCTCGATGTCAGCCACGAGTGCCCTCCAGTGTGCCGCGACGCCGTGTCGCCTCACTCTACCGAGCGCCCCCGGGACCGAGGCGACCCCTCCGGGCTGCCGGCGGGCGCTGGACCGCCCCGCGATCAGGGGCCGGGGGCGTCGCCCACTAGGACCGCAGTCAGCAGGTCCACCACCATGCGGGCCGTCGCGCCCCAGATCGTCTCTCCCTCCACGGCGAAGAAGTACATGGGGAACCGCGGGAGCCCCGGTTCGCTCCACCACTCCTCGGAGTACGCCGCGCAGAGATCCGCGAGCGAGGCGTCGAAGGCCCGGTCGACCTCGGCGGGGTTGGCCACGAGCATCGGCCGTCCGGGCAGCGACGCGACCACGGGGGTGATCGGCGCAAGCGAGCTGAACGCGAAGGCCGGCGTGAGGTAACCGACGGGGCGGGCGAGCGCCGGGTCGAGACCGATCTCCTCGTGGGCCTCCCGGAGCGCGGCGGCGACTGCGTCCTCGCCGGGCTCGATGCGCCCGCCGGGGAAGCTCACCTGGCCCCGGTGGGTGCGCAGCGTGGTCGACCGGCGGGTGAGGACCACGCGCGCCTCGCCGGCCTCCTCGAAGAGCGGGACGAGCACCGCGGACGGCGCGGCGACCACGCTCGCAGGCTCGGCCGCAATGCCGGCAGGGTGCGGCGGGGGCCCGTCCTCGAGGCTGCGGGCTCCGCGACCGCGGTCCAGCGCCTCGAGCACGTCCCCGAGCGTGATCCCCCGCCGCGGTGTCCACGGCGGCGGGCCTCCCGGCTCGGCCGTGGCGGGACGGGGGATCACGTCGGGGTCACGTCACGCCTGCTACATCATCCCGCCCATGCCGCCCATGCCGCCCATGCCGCCCATGCCACCCATGCCACCGGCACCCGCCGGAGCGGGCTGCGGCTTCTCGGGCTTGTCGGCCACAAGGACCTCGGTGGTGAGCAGCAGCGCGGCGATGGACGCGGCGTTCTGGAGCGCGGAGCGCGTGACCTTGGCGGGGTCGATGATCCCGGACTTCACCAGGTCGACGATCTCGCCGGTGGCCGCGTTGAGCCCGATGGAACCCGTCTCGGACTCGACGCGCTGCACGTAGACGGCGCCCTCGAGCCCGGCGTTGAGGGCGATCCACCGGAGCGGTTCCTCGAGCGCCTTGGCCACGATACGCGCACCGGTGGCCTCGTCGCCGACGAGCTTGGCCGCCGCCTCGTTGACGGCCTCGCGGCTGCGGAGGAGGGCGGTGCCGCCTCCTGCGACGATGCCCTCCTCGATGGCCGCACGGGTGGCGGAGAGCGCGTCTTCGATGCGGTGCTTCTTCTCCTTCAGCTCGACCTCGGTCGCGGCGCCGACCTTCACGACGGCGACCCCGCCCGCGAGCTTCGCGAGGCGCTCCTGGAGCTTCTCGCGGTCCCAGTCGGAGTCGGTCTCCTCGATCTCGCGCTTGAGCTGCGCGACTCGGCCCTTCACGTCCGCCTCGGTGCCGGCACCCTCGACGATGGTCGTGTCGTCCTTCGTCACGATGATCCGGCGTGCGCGACCGAGCAGGTCGAGCGTCGCGTTCTCGAGCTTGAGGCCGATCTCCTCGGAGATGACCTGCGCGCCCGTGAGGATCGCCATGTCCTGGAGCATCGCCTTTCGCCGCTCGCCGAATCCCGGTGCCTTCACGGCGACCGACGTGAACGTGCCGCGGATCTTGTTGACGACGAGCGTGGCCAGGGCCTCTCCCTCGACGTCCTCGGCGACGATGAGGAGCGGGCGCCCGCCCTGCATTACCTTCTCGAGCACCGGGACGAGGTCGTGGACCGCGCTGATCTTCCCGTTGAAGAAGAGGAGGTACGGGTCGTCGAGCACCGCTTCCTGGCGCTCGGCGTCGGTGACGAAGTACGGCGACAGGAAGCCCTTGTCGAACTGCATGCCCTCGGTGAGCTCGAGCTCCATGCCGAAGGTGTTGGACTCCTCGACGGTCACGGTGCCGTCCTTGCCCACCTTGTCGATGGCCTCGGCGAGCACGTCGCCGATGGACGTGTCCGCCGCCGAGATCGACGCCACCTGCGCGATCTCGGTCTTGCCCTCTACGTCGCGGGCCTGCTCGCCGATCGAGGACACCGCGGCGGCGACGGCACGCTCGATGCCGCGCTTCAGCGCTGCGGGGCTGGCGCCCGCGGCGACGTTGCGCAGCCCTTCGGAGATGAGCGCCTGCGCGAGCACGGTGGCCGTGGTGGTCCCGTCACCGGCGACGTCGTTCGTCTTGGTGGCGACCTCCTTCACCAGCTGCGCGCCCATGTTCTCGAAGGGGTCCTCGAGCTCCACCTCGCGGGCGATGGAGACGCCGTCGTTGGTGATGGTCGGCGCGCCGAACTTCTTGTCGATCACCACGTTGCGGCCCTTCGGGCCGAGGGTGACCTTCACGGTGTCGGCCAGCTTGTTCACGCCGGCCTCGAGGCCGCGGCGCGCGGCCTCGTCGAACTTCAGGATCTTGGGCATTGGGGGAACCTCTCGAAGAAACGGGGCCGCACCGCGCGCCGAGCGCCCGGTGCGGCCCCCCGATTGCGGATGGTCGCGGTTACTTGTCCAGCTTCGCGAGCACGTCGCGGCCGGAGAGGATCAGCAGATCCTCGCCGTCGACGGTGATCTCGGTGCCGCCGTACTTGGAGTAGACGACGGTGTCGCCGACCTTGACGTCCAGCGGGACGATCTCACCGGTGTTCTCGGCACGGCGCCCGGGGCCGACGGCCAGGACCTCGCCCTGTTGGGGCTTCTCCTTGGCGGTGTCGGGGATCACCAGACCCGAGGCGGTGGTCTCCTCCGACTCACCCGGCCGGACGACAATCCGGTCATCGAGGGGGTGAAGCTTCATCGAAGCGGCCTCCTTCGGCACGTTGTTAGCACTCGAACCTTGCGACTGCTAATGCTAGCGGACCCGCGGCGGATCCACAACCGCGCCCGGGCGCCGGGCGGCGAGCTGCCCGCACGCGGCGTCGATCTCCGCCCCGCGGGTCGAGCGGACGGTGGCGTTCACCCCGAGCTCCTCGAGCTCCCGGCGCGCGGCTGCCACCCGGTGCGGGGCGCTCCCGCGCACCGGGTACCCCGGCGTCGGGTTGAGGGGGATCAGGTTCACGTGGGCCCCGAGCGGACGGGCGAACTCGGCGAGCTCGGCCATGTCCGCGTGGCCGTCGTTGGTCCCGTCGATGAGGGCCCACTCGATCGACAGCCGCCTCCCGGACGCCTCGACGTACTCGGCGCACGCCTCGGCGAGCACCGCCAGGGGGTACCGCCGGTTCATCGGGACGAGCTCGTCACGCAGGGTGTCGTTGGCCGCGTGCAACGACAGCGCGAGGTTGACGGGGAGCGCCTCACGCCCCAGCCGGCGGATGCCCGGCGCCAGCCCCACCGTGGAGACGGTCAGCCGGCGGGCGGAGATGCCGAGGTCCGAGTGGATGCGCTCGACCGCCGCCCAGGTGCGGTCGAAGTTGGCGAGCGGCTCGCCCATTCCCATGAAGACCACGTTGGAGACGCGCCGCGGCCGTGCCGTGCGGACGGCGACCACGACCTGCTCGACGATCTCGCCGGCGCTCAGGTGACGGTCGAACCCCGCCTGCCCGGTCGCACAGAAGGTGCACCCCATCGCGCAGCCCGCCTGGGTCGACACGCAGACCGTCACCCGGTCGGGGTACGCCATGAGGACCGTCTCGACCCTTCGGCCGTCGCCGAGCTCGAAGAGCCACTTCACGGTCTCGCCGTCGTCCGCGTGGCGACGCGCCGCCTCGACGAGCGCCCCGGGCAGAGCCTCGTCGAGCCGCGCTCGGACGCCGAGGGGGAGGTCGGTCATCTCCGCGGGCCGGAGCGCCCTGCGGTGCAGCCCGTCCCACACCTGCCGGACACGGAAAGCGGGCTGGTCCGCGAGGATCTCGGCGAGCGCGGCGCGCGAGAGGTCGTAGGCGGAGCGGGCCGGCGAGGCAGCCGGCGAGGGCGAGGGCGAGGTCCGGCGCACGGTCACCCCTCGAACTCGAGGAACAGGTTCGGGTCGGCGGCGAGGGAGAGCGGGCTCGGGCCGTCGTGCGCCAGGCGGAAGGAGCCCGCGGCGGCCACCATCGCCGCGTTGTCGGTGCACATCGCCATGCTGGGCAGGTAGGTCGGGACGTCGACCGACTCGGGCGCCCTGCGGCGCAGCAGGGAGTTGGCGGCCACGCCGCCGCCGAGGCAGAGGCCCTTCGCCCCGAGCTCCCGAACCGCCCTGGCCGCCTTCGTGACGAGGACGTCCACGACGGCGTCTTGGAACGCGGCCGCGACGTCCGGCGTCGCCGCGGAGGGCTGCCGCTCGACGGCGCGGACGACCGCGGTCTTGAGTCCCGAGAAGGAGAAGTCGTAGCTGCCGTCGAGCATCGCCCGCGGGAAGCGGAACGAGGCGGGGTCACCCTCCCCGGCCACCCGGTCGATGGCCGGGCCGCCGGGGTAGCCGAGCCCGAGGAAGCGCGCCACCTTGTCGAACGCCTCCCCTGCGGCGTCGTCGATCGTCTGGCCCAACAGGGTGTAGCGGCCGGGTGCGGACGCGTGGACGAGCAGCGTGTGGCCGCCGGACACGAGCAGGACCACGAGGGGCCACTCGAGGTCGGGCTCCTCGATCACGGGCGCGAAGAGGTGCCCCTCCAGGTGGTTCACCCCGACGAAGGGGACGTCCCAGCTCATCGCGAGACCCTTTGCGGCCGAGAGGCCGACGAGCAGCGACCCGACCAGTCCCGGGCCGTACGTCGCCGCCACGGCGTCCGGGCGCTCCAGGCCGGCCCGGGTCAACGCCTCTTCGACCGCCGGCACGAGCAGCTCGACGTGGGCGCGGCCCGCGATCTCGGGCACCACGCCGCCGTAACGCGCGTGGAGGTCGATCTGGCTGGAGACGACCGACGACCGCACGGTCCGTCCCTCGGCCACGACCGCCGCGGCGGTCTCGTCGCAGGAGGTCTCGATGCCGAGCACGTTCACGTGCGCTGCGCCTCCTCCTCCTCGATCCGCGCGATCCGCTCGGCGTACGCGGGCGTGTGGATGTCGTACGCCCACATGACGTAGGCGTCCTCGCCGGTGAGCTGGTAGTAGCCCTTGCGGATGCCGACAGGGGCGAACCCGAACCGCCGGTAGAGCGCCTGCGCACGTTCGTTGCCGACGGCGACCTCCAACGAGATGCGCCGCGAGCCCTCCTCCAGGGCGATCCGCACGGCGCCCAGCATGATCTGGGTGCCCACGCCCCGGCCCTGGTGCTCGCGTGCCACCGCCACCGTCGTCACGTGCGCCTCGTCCTCCACGAACATCAGGCCGACGTAGCCGACCATCTCCCTGCCGAGACGCGCGACGCGGTACGCCCGGCCCTTGCGCAGCGAGAGCTCGGACACGAAGACGCCCTGGGTCCACGGCTCGGGGAAGACCATCTGCTCGATGGCCATCACCCGCCGCAGGTCGCGCCGGCGCATCCTCACGAGCTCGATCACCGCTGCACCCAGTTGATCCGCGCGTCCGCCTCTCGGAGGTACACGGGGCGGACCGCAGCCGGGGGCACCGGCGTCTCGCCGCCGGCCAGCCTACCGGCGGCGAGGGCGACGAGGACCCGCGGGGAGGGCTCGCGGATGCCGGCGACGCGCAGCCCGGCGGCCCTGAACACCTCGGCGTAGCGGTGCGCGCCCGTGCCCACGAGGAGGGTGCGGGGCGTGCGGCGCAGGGTTGCCGCAAGGGCGTCGGGGGTGTGGCGCGACGGAGCCTCGACCGCTCCGCCGGGGCCTGCGGCGAGGGCGGCGAAGACCTCGCCCCGACGCGCGTCGACCACGGCCGCGACCGGACCCTCCCAGCCGGCGTGGTAGGCCTCCCCGGCGAGAACGTCGACGCTGGTCACCTCGAGGACGCCCACCCCGAGCCCTGCCGCGAGGCCCTGGGCCGTGGCGACCCCCACGCGCAACCCGGTGAAGAGGCCGGGACCCACGTCGACCGCGACCACGTCCACGTCGGCGAGCGAGGCACCCGCCTGCGCGAGCACGTGGGCGACCGCGGGGGCCAGCGTCTCGGCATGTCGGCGCTCCCCGCGCAGCCACACGCCGCCGAGCGGCCCGTCGGCGTCGGCCAGCGCGACCCCGACGAGCCCGGCCGCGGTCTCGATCCCGAGCAGCATCAGGCCACCCTCCGGCAGTGCAGGGGGTCCTCGCCCCTCCCCGTCACCACACGCTCACCCCGCGCCGAGCGCGGCCGCGACCTCGGCACGCCTCGAGTCGTCCTCTCCGGAGACGGAGAGCTCCCGATCGTCGTCGGCGTCGCCGTCGCCGTCGCCGGGTCCCTCCCCCGCCGGGCGGCTGATCCCGACGGTCCACGTCACGGCGCCGAGCGCAGGCCTCGCCACGTCGCCCCACTCGACGAGCGCCACGCCGTCGTCGACGAGGTCCGCGAGGCCGAGGTCTGCGACCTCCGCGAGGTGCTCGAGGCGGTAGACGTCGACATGGACCAACTGGCCAAGTGCGCACGGGTACTGGCGGACGAGCGTGAACGTGGGGCTCGTGACCGGCCCTGCGACGCCGAGTCCGCGGGCGAAGCCCTGCGCGAAGGTGGTCTTCCCGGCGCCGAGCGTGCCCTGCAGGACGACGACGTCTCCGCGACGCGCCGCACCGGCGAGGCGCTCGGCGAGCGCACGCGTCGCGTCCGGCGACTCGCTCTGCGCGCGCAGCGACCAGCTCACGTCAGGTCCTCGCGCCCGTCACCCGTTGCGGAGCAGGGCCTTGGCGCGAACGAAGTCCGCACGCATCTCCGCGACGATCTCCCCTCCGCCCCGGAGGGCCGCGGCGGGGTGGTAGGTCGGCACCAGTTGGACGCCCCTGAAGGGGTAGACGCGACCGCGCAGTCGGCGGATGCCTTCGGACGTCTCGAGCAGCGTCCTCGTCGCGAAGTTCCCGAGGGTCACGACGACCTTGGGCGCGACCAGCTCGATCTGGCGCTCGAGGTACGGGCGGCACGCGTCGATCTCGCCGGGCAGCGGGTCGCGGTTGCCGGGCGGCCGGCACTTCACGCAGTTGGCGATGTAGCAGTCGCGCCGCTCGATCCCGAGCTCCTGGCGCATGAGGAGGTCGAGCAACTTCCCCGACCGCCCTACGAAGGGCTCGCCCTGGATGTCCTCTTCGCGCCCGGGGCCCTCGCCCACGAACATGAGGTCCGCCGCCGGATTGCCGGCGCCGAAGACCACCTGGGTCCTCCCCCCGGCGAGCGCGCACCTCGTGCAGCCGAGCGCCTCCTCGCGCACCCGTGCGAGCTCGTCCGCGGCGCTCATCTCGAGGACCACCCCGGGATGCTACCGCCGGGCCCGGGGCGCACCCCGGGTCGCACCGGAGACCCCTCGCCGAACACCCGTCATTCCGCCACGAGGTCGCACAACGCGTCTGGGCGCTCGAGCATGACCATGTGCCCGCAGCCCGGCAGCACGGTGAGGCGCGCGCGCCGCACCCGCGCCGCGATCGCCCGCGCTGTGCGCGGCGGGGTGAGGAGGTCGCGGCTGCCCACCACCACGTGCACCTCCATCGCGATCTCGCCGAGCCGGTCGCGCACGTCGAAGGCGAAGAGGTGCGGCAGCAGCTGGGCGAGGGCGCCGGGCGACATGGCGTCGAGCATTCCCCGCAAGAGCGCCACCCGGGTGGGCGAGGGCGCGGCGCCGAAGCACATCCTCGCCCCCCAGACGGTCGCCGACTTCGGCATCGGGCCGCGGCCCCGCCGTTCGGCGCCCGAGAGCGCACGGGCCGCGAGCGCGCCGGCGAACGAGGCGAACGGCGCGGCGGCGACCGGACCGGGCGAGGTCGCGACGAGGACCATGCGGCGCACGCGCGCGGCGAGGTCGCCGGCACGTGTCGTGGCGCACAGCTGGGCGACCATCCCGCCCATCGAGTGGCCGACGAGGACCGCGTCGCGCACGTCGAGCCGGTCGAGCACCTCGAGGAGGTCCGCGGCGAGCCGGTCGAACGAGTAGCCCTCGCTCCCCGCCCGCGACTGCCCGTGCCCGCGCTGGCTGACGGCGAGGACCCTGCCGTCGAGCGCGCGGAGCTGCGGCGCCCAGGTCGCGACCCCGAGCATGATGCCGTGAACCAGCACGTAGGTCGGGCGGTCGGCGGACCCTGCCGCGGCGCGCTCGACGACGTGGACCCGCCCGCCGTCGCTCGTGGGCACGAAGTGGTGGCGCAGGTCGGGCGGCAGCGAGAGGCCGTCCGCCGCGAGCTCCTCGGCGCTGGCGCGCCAGCGCCCTGCCGCCGAGCGCTGGAGCAGGTACCCGAGCCCGGCGCCCCCGACTGCGACCATCCCGGTGACGGCGGCACGGCGGAGGTTCACCCGGACCCCGCCCCGGCGTAGACGCGCGGCACCCGCGGGCCGATCCCGCAGAGCACCTCGTAGGAGATCGTCCCGAGGAGCTGCGCCCAGTGGGCCGCCGTTATCTCGTCGTCGCCCTGGCGCCCGATGAAGACGACCTCGTCGCCCGGTTCGACGGCCGCATGCGGCCCGCAGTCCACCACGAGCTGGTCCATGGTGACCACGCCGGCGAGGGGCCGGCGCCGGCCGCCGATGAGCACCGGTCCTCCGGTGTCGAAGAGCCGTCGGGGGACGCCGTCGGCGTAGCCCAGCGGCACCGTCGCCACGGTGCCGCGCTCGCCGAGGGCGCGCCGGCGGCCGTAGGAGGGGCGGGCGCCGCCGTCGAGCTCGCGCACCTGGCTGACGCGCGCCTTGAGGGACAGCACCGGTCGCAGCTGCGAGAGCAGTGCGCCGACCTCCTCGCCCGCGCCGCCCTCCGCCATGGCCGGGGCCGGCACGCACCCGTACATGCCGATGCCGCACCGCACCATGTCGTAGCGGGAGGCGGGCCACGCCACCGCCGCCGCGGTGTTGGCCGCGTGCAGGAGCCGGGGCCGGGCGCGCAGCTGCGCCACGACGCCGTCGAAACGCTCGAGCTGCAGCGCCGTGAACGCGCGGTCGTCGTCGGACACCCCGTCCGCCACCGCGAGGTGCGTCCAGAGCGCCTCGACACGGAGTCCCTCCTCCGCCTCTGCCGCCTCGACGAGCGCCGCGGCGTCCTGGGGGGCGACGCCGATGCGGTGCATGCCGGTGTCGACCTTGACGTGGACGCCGACCCTCCTCCCGCTGCGGCGCGCCGCAGCGGCGAGCGCCGCCACCCCCCCCTGCGTCGTGACGGTCGCGGTGAGCCCGGCGCGCACGAGCACCTCGGCGACATCCGGCACGATCTCGGACAGGACGAGCACCGGCGCGCCGATGCCGTGCTCGCGCAGCTCCAGACCTTCGTCGACGACGGTCACCGCGAGCCCGGCCGCGCCGGACGCGAGCGCGGTGCGCGCGACCTCCACCGCGCCGTGGCCGTAGGCGTCCGCTTTCACGACCGCGCACAGCGCGGCGGGCGCGGCGCGGCGGGCGAGCAGGCCGACGTTGTGCGCGAGGGCGTCGAGGTCGACCTCCACCCATGCGGGGCGCGTCCTTGCCTCAGCCACGGGCGCGCCCCGTCACCCTCCGAGGTGCGGGGACGGCGGCGTCCCCGGGCCGAGCGCGGCCGACAGGCGCGCGGAGATCAGGTGCGGAAGGTCGCCCGCCACGAGCCCCTCGGCGCGCCCGTCGGACGCCGCACGCCCGTGCACGTGCGCGGCGAGGGCGGCCGCGTCGAGCGCGGTCATGCCGCGGGCGCAGAAGGCGCCGATCACGCCCGACAACACGTCGCCCGTCCCTGCCGTGGCGAGGCGCGGGCTCCCTGCGGCGGCCAGCCGCACCTCGCCCGACGGGGATGCGACGGCGGTGAGCGACCCCTTCACCAGTGCCACGGCGCCGGTCGCGGCGGCCAGCCGCCGCGCGGCGTCCAGGCGGTCCGGACCCGGGTCGGCGCCGAGGAGCCGCGCGTACTCCCGGTCGTGCGGCGTCACGACCACCGGGCGCGACCCGGCGACGATCTCGCGTGCCGTCGCGGCGTCCCCGAGTGCGAAGAGCGCGTCCGCATCGACGACGACCGGCACCCGGGCGGCGGCCACGACCGCCCGGATCTCGGCCACGGTGTCCTCGGACCTCCCGATGCCCGGGCCGATGACGAGGGCGCGGCATCGCTCGAGCACGCCCAGGACCTCGGCCCCCCAACCCCTCGCGGGGAGCGCGAAGCGGACGGCCTCGGTCGGCCAGGCGCCGGGGGCCGGGACGTCCGCGCTCCCGGGGAGCCCGAGGCGCACCATGCCCGCGCCCGCCCGCGACGCGCCGGTTGCCGCGAGCGTCGCTGCGCCCTCCATGCCCGGGGAGCCCGCGACGACGCAGACCGCGGTCTCCCACTTGTGCGAGCGCGGTGCCCGGAGGGGGACGAGCCGGGCGACGTCGTCGTCCTCGACGAGCGCGGCGCCGGCGCGGAGCTCGCCGAGCCCGATGTCGGCGACCTCGACCGCACCGGCGAACCTCGGGCCGTCCCCCTGCAAGAGGCCCGGCTTCCACGCGGCGAAGGTCACCGTGCGGGTGGCGACCATCGGTCTCCCGGGTGCCGCGCCGGTGTCGCCGTCGACCCCGGAGGGGATGTCCACGGCGAGCACCTGCGCGCCGGGAGGCACGCCGGGCGCGTCGTAGGCGCCGCGCAGCCCGGTGCCGAGCGCCGCGTCGACGACCAGGTCGCAGTCGCGGATCGCCGCGCCGGGAGCGACGACCGACACGCGGGCGCCACGGGCTCGCAGGACCCCCGCGGCGACCCGCCCGTCGGCGCCGTTGTTCCCCTTCCCCGCGACGACCACGACGCGCATGCCGTACGTGCCGCCGAGCATCCGGAGGGCCGCGACGGCCGCCGCCGTCCCGGCGCGGCGGACCAGGGTCTCCTCGGGCACGGGCGCCGCCGCGTCTGCCGCGCGCATCTCGGCGACGGTGACCACCGGTTGCACGGTCAGGACTCGGCGACCACCATGGCGATCGCGACGGTCGCCGTGTGGGTGAGCGACACGTGCCAGTGCGCCACCCTCCGGCTCGCCGCCAGCGATGCCGCGGTCGCCGAGAGGCGGAGCGTGGGCTCGCCGCTCTCCAGCCGCACCACCTCGACGTCGCGCCAAGCGAAGCTGCCGATGCCGCCGCCGAGCGCCTTCATCGTCGCCTCCTTGGCCGCGAACCGCGCCGCCAGGCGCTGCGCGTCGCCGTGCCCGTCGCGCTGCTCGCCGTCGGTGAACAAGCGGGACGCGATCGCAGGGCGCCGGCCGAGCGCCGCGGCGAAGCGCGGGACGTCCACCGCGTCGACGCCCACCCCGCTGATGGCGGTCACTCGACCGTCACCGTCTTGGCAAGGTTGCGCGGCCGGTCGACGTCGTTGCCGAGCCGTCGGGCGAGGCCGTAGGCGAGGAGCTGCAGGGGGACCACCTGGACCACCGGGGCGAGCACCGGGTCGGTGAGTGACGGCACCCGCAACACGTGGTCGCCCGCGACGTCGAGGTCGTCGTCGGCGGCGACCGCCACCACCGTCGCGCCGCGCGCGGCAGCCTCGGCGACGTTCGACCGCATCTTGTCGCGCAACGGGTCGAGCACGGCCACGACGACGGTCCCCGGCTCGATGAGGGCGAGCGGGCCGTGCTTGAGCTCGCCGGCGGGGTAGCCCTCGGCGCGCAGGTACGAGATCTCCTTCAGCTTGAGCGCCCCCTCGAGGGCGACCGGGTACCCGAGGTTCCTGCCGATGAAGAAGAAGTCGCGTGCGCCACCGAGCGCGTCGGCGACGTCGCCCACCTCCTTGGCACGCCCCAGGGCGTCCTCGACCGCGGCCGGCAGTCGGTGGAGCTCGTCGAGGACCCGGGCGACGGCGGACGGCCCCATCGTGCCGCGCCACTGCGCGAGGGCGAGCGCGAGGACCTCGAGCGCCACGATCTGCGCGAGGTGGCACTTGGTCGAGGCGACGCTCACCTCCGGGCCGGCGCGGGTGTAGATCGTGCCGTCGGCCTCCCGCGCCATCGTGGAGTGGACGACGTTGGAGACCACGATCGTCCGGGCGCCCGCGCGCCGCGCCTCACGCAGCGCCTCGAGCGTGTCGAGCGTCTCCCCGGACTGGCTCGCGCCGACCACGAGCGTCCGCTCGTGCAGCACCGGCTCGCGGTAGCGGAGCTCGCTCGCGATCTCCACCTCGGCGGGGAGCCGCGCCCAGCGTTCGATCGCGTGCTTGGCCACCATGGCCGCGTGGAAGCTGCTGCCGCAGGCCACCACGACCACCTTGTCCACCGCCCGCAGCTCGTCCGGCGACAGATGCAGCTCGTCGAGCACGAGCGAGCCGCTCCCCGCTCGCCGGTCGAGGAGGGTGTCCGCGATGGCCCGCGGCTGCTCGTGGATCTCCTTCGACATGAAGTCGTCGAACCCGCCCATCTGCGCGGCAACGACGTCCCAGGACGGGTCCACCGTGACGACGGTCGGGTCCACCTCTTCCCCGGCGAGCGAGGTGACGACGAGCGAGCCCGGTCGCACCTCGGCCACCTGGTCGTCTTCGAGCGCGAAGTAGCGGTCCGCTCTGCCGAGCAGCGCCGAGACGTCCGACGCGACGAAGGCGGTCCCCTCGCCGAGACCGGCGAGGAGAGGGACCGAGCGCCGGGCAGCCACGATCAGGTCGGGGTCGTCGCTCGTGAGCACCACCACGCTGAAGGCGCCGCGCAGCTTCGCCAGGGTCGCGCGCATCGCCTCGGCCAGCGACGCGCCCCGGGCCAGCTCCTCTTCGAGCAGGTGGGCGAGGACCTCGGTGTCGGTCTCGGACGCAAAGGCGTGGCCGCGGGCAACCAGTGGCGCGGCGAGCTCCGCATGGTTCTCGATGATCCCGTTGTGGACGAGCGCGACCCGGCCGGTGCAGTCGGCATGGGGGTGCGCGTTCTGCACCGTCGGTCCGCCGTGGGTGGCCCACCGGGTGTGGCCGATCCCCGCCGTCGCCGGCGGCGCCGCGGCGACCGCGGCCGCGAGGTCCTCGACCGAATGGGTGCCGTCGGCGGCACGTTCGCGCCACAGGGCTCCGGCGGCGGCGAGCGCCACCCCGGCCGAGTCGTAGCCCCGGTACTCGAGCCGGCGCAGCCCGTCGAGGATCGTCTCGAGCGCCCCGTCGTCGCCGGTGACACCGATGATCCCGCACATGACGCCGAGGCTAACCGCCCAAGATGGCCTGGACGACCTCCGAGAGCCGCCCCGCGGCGCCCGCGGCCGCCTCCTGCGTCCGCGCCTCGACCATCACACGGACGAGAGGCTCGGTCCCGCTCGCCCGAAGGAGCACCCGCCCGCTCGCTCCGAGCTCGGCCTCGACCTCCGCGACGGCCTTCCAGACGCCGTCGGCCGCGGCGAGCCGGCCGGGATCGGGGACCTCGACGTTCAGGAGGACCTGCGGGACGCGCTCGACGAGCCCGTCGGCGAGCGCCGCCAAGGGCCGCCCCGCGCGCACCACGGCGTCGGCAAGCAAAAGACCGGTGAGCACCCCGTCGCCGGTCGACGCCCGCGCCCTGAAGACGATGTGCCCGGACTGCTCGCCGCCGAGCGCGAGCCCTGCGTCGTCGAGCGCCGCGAGCACGTGCCGGTCCCCCACGGGCGTCTCGTGCACCGAGATGCCGCGCTCGGCCATGGCGAGGCGGAAGCCGAGGTTCGTCATGACGGTCACCACCACCGCGTCGCCGGCGAGGAGGCCGCGGGACTCGAGGTCGATCGCGAAGATCGCCAGGAGCACGTCGCCGTCGCAGACCGCGCCGGTGTGGTCGACGGCCACCAGGCGGTCGGCGTCCCCGTCGAGGGCGAGCCCGAGATCGGCGCCGCGCTGGACGACCACGTCGGCCAGACGGCCGGGGTCGGTGGACCCGCACGCGTCGTTGATGTTGGTGCCGTCCGGATCGGTGCAGAGCGCCTCGACCGACGCACCGAGCGAGCCGAGCACCTCGGGCGCGATCTGCGACGCGGCCCCGTTCGCGCAGTCCACCACGACGTGCAGGCCGTCCAGCCTGCGCCCCTCGAGCGATTCGACGAGGTGGCGGCGGTACTCGCCGACCGCACCGGGGTCGGCACCGAGCGTGCCGACGCGGGCCGGCATACCCCGGTCGCCGGGTGCCAGGTCGAGCTCGTCCTCGATCTGCGCCTCGACGTCCGGGGTGAGCTTGACCCCCGCCGCGTCGAAGAACTTGATGCCGTTGTCGCGGTAGGGGTTGTGCGAGGCCGACACCATCGCCGCCGGGACGCCCCGGCGCTCGCCGACGAACGCGACCCCTGCGGTGGGCAGCACGCCGAGGTCGACGACGTCCGCGCCACCCGAGGCCATCCCCGCCGACAGGGCGGCCTGGAGCATCGTGCCGGACTGGCGCGTGTCGCGCCCGACCACGAAGGCCCTCGCCCCGAGCACCGTGGCGGCGGCGCGACCGAGGGCGACGGCGAGCTCGGCGGTGAGCTCCGAGTTGGCGACGCCGCGTACGCCGTCGGTCCCGAAGCCCGGACGGGGCAACGCGCTACCGCTTGGAGTACTGGGGCGCTTTGCGGGCCTTCTTCAGGCCGTACTTCTTGGACTCCTTCTCCCGGGCGTCGCGGGTGAGGAGCCCGGCGCGCTTGAGCGCGGTCCGCAGCTCGGGGTCGAGGGCGCACAGCGCGCGGGCGATGCCGAGCCGGAGGGCTCCGGCCTGGCCCGACATGCCGCCGCCGTCGATCGTGGCGTCGATGTCGTAGGCCTCGGCGAGGCTGGTCACCCGGAGGGGCTCGGAGGCGAGCATCCGGTGGGTGGCGGAGGGGAAGTAGTCCTCGAAGGTGCGCCGGTTGATCGTGATGGTGCCCTGGCCCGGGCGGAACCGGACGCGGGCCACCGCCTCCTTGCGGCGGCCGGTCGTCTGCGAGAGCGGTGCGGGCACGCTCAGCCTGCCCGCCGCGCGGACGCGAGCTCGAGGGGCTGGGGCGACTGGGCCTCGTGCGGGTGCTCGGGACCGGCGTAGACCTTCAGCTTGGCGAGCTGCTGGCGGCCCAGCGTCCCCTTGGGGAGCATGCCCCGCACGGCGCGGCGCACGAGCTCGTCGGGGCTCTTGTCGAGGAGCTCCGCGTAGCTCGTCTTTTTCAAGCCGCCGGGGTAGCCACTGTGGCGGTAGGCGAACTTGTCGCCGGCCTTGCCCGCCGTGAGGACGACCTTGGCCGCGTTCACGACGACGACGTGGTCGCCGGTGTCCACGTGGGGGGCGAAGATCGGGCGGTGCTTGCCTCGGAGGAGGCGGGCGACCTCGGTCGAGAGCCGGCCGAGGACGAGACCGTCGGCGTCGACGAGGTGCCAGGCACGCTCGATCTCGCCCGCTTTGGGGGTGTAGGTACGCAAGAGGGTTCCTCGAAGAAGTCGTTGAGACGGCAAGGCAGCCTAACGGGAGGCCGGGAGCAGGGGCAAGCCGCCCCGGGCGGCGCCGGGTCCCCGCCGGTAGCTCGGCGTGGGCGCCATCCTACCCGGGACGGCCGGTCGGGGCACCCCCGTAGCCGACCTCGACGAGGCACAGGCCGTGGGCGGGCGCGGGCTGGGGCGAGCCGGCCCGTGAGCCGGCCGAGAGCAGCTCCATGACCGTGGCGGCGGTGGCCCGGCCGCGCCCGGCGTCGACGAGGACCGCGACGACCGAACGGACCATCTGGTGGCAGAAGGAGCCGGCGACCACGTCGAACCGCAGGAGGGTCCCTTCCGCCTCGGACACCGGTGTCGCCCGGACGGTGCGCCAAGCGGCGGCGGTGACCCTGCGGACGATGGGCTCGGCCGCCGACCTGCCCGGTGGTCGCCTGCAAAACGCGCGGAAGTCGTGCTCCCCCAACAGCGGGTCCGCCGCCGCGGCCATGGCCTTCACCTCGAGGGGCTCCGGCACGTGCCACGCGAGCGGCGCGAGGAGCGGGTCGGGCACCGGCGCGTTCCAGACGAGGTACCGGTAGCGGCGCGAGGTCGCGGCGCGCCGGGCGTCGAAGCCGTCGTCCACCGGCGCGGCCTCGCGCACGACGACGCTGGGTGCCAGCTGCCGGTTCACCGACCGCACGAGGTCACCGTCGAACGCGACGGGGAGGTCGACGTGCGCCACCTGGCCCGTCGCGTGGACCCCGGCGTCGGTGCGGCCCGCGCAGACGATGGGGGGCGGTCCCGCCAGTCGCGCCGTACGGGCGATCGCCACCGCGAGCTCGCCGGCGACCGTGGGCACCCCAGCCTGGGCCGCGAAGCCCCGGAACCCGCTCCCGTCGTAGGCGAGCAGGAGCCGCCAGCGTCGAGTGGCGCTCAGACGAGCTCGATGCGCGCCATCGGCGCGTTGTCGCCGGGGCGCGGACCCAGCTTCAGGATCCTCGTGTAGCCACCCGGGCGTTCCGCGTAGCGGGGCGCGATCTCGTGGAAGAGCTTGTGGGCCATGTCCCGGTCGCGGATGAGCGCGACGACCTGCCGGTGCTGGTGCACGCCCCCTTTTCGGGCGGCGGTGATGCACTTCTCCGCGACCGGCCGCAGCATCTTCGCCTTGGTCTCGGTGGTCACGAGCGACTCTGCGGCGATCAGCGACGCGACGAGGTTCCCGAGCATCGCCTTCTGGTGTGCCGCGTCACCGCCCATCCGGCGGCCGCGTTTCGGCGTCCCTTGCATCGCGTCAGTCCTTGCTCCGCAACGACAGCCCGCGCTCGTCGAGGCGCTGGATCACTTCGTCGAGGGACTTCTGGCCGAAGTTCGTGATGGCGAGGAGCTCCTCCTCGGTCCGCTGGACGAGCTCTCCGATCGTGTTGACCTGGGCGCGCTTGAGGCAGTTGCGCGGCCGCTCGGAGAGGTCCAACTCCTCGATGCGGAGGTCGAGGTCGGGGGACCCGCTCGACACGGTCCCCGTCTCGCCCAGCTCGAGTCCCTGCGGGGCTTCTTCGAGGTCGGCGACGAGGCCGACGAGGGTCCGCAGGGTGTCCCCGGCGGACGCGAGCGCCTCTCGGGGGGTGATCGAGCCGTCCGTCTCCACGTCGAGCACGAGGCGGTCGTAGTCGGTGGACTGCTCGACCCGCACGGGCTCCACCTGGAACGTCACGCGCCGGACGGGCGAGAAGATCGAGTCCACGGGGATGACCCCGATCGTCGACGACTTCTTGTTCCGGTCCGCCGACACGTAGCCGCGCCCGCGCTCCACGGTGACGTCGAACGCGAGGTGGCCCTTGGCGTTCAGCGTGGCAATGTGCAGGTCCGGATTGAGGATCTCGACGTCGGCGCTCGTCTGCAGATCCGCGGCGACCGCGTCCCCCGGGCCGCGCTTGTCGAAGCGCAGGGTCACCGGCTCGTCGCCGTGCACCCGGACGAGGAGGTCCTTCAGGTTCAAGATGATGTCGGTCACGTCCTCCTTCACCCCCGTCAGGGTGGCGAACTCGTGGAGGGCCTCGTCGAAGCGCACCTGGGTGACGGCGGCGCCAGGGATGGACGACAGGAGCGTCCGGCGCAGGGCGTTGCCGAGGGTGTGCCCGAACCCGGGCTCGAGCGGGCCGACGGCGAACTGCTGGCGGTCGCCGCCCTCGTCGAGCACTTCGACGGTGGGTCGTTGAATGATGAGCATTCGCGTGCTTCCTCGCTCGCTTGCTTGGAGAGGTAAATCGACTACTTGGAGTAGTACTCGACGATCAACTGCTCTTGCACCGGCTCGTCGATGTGGTCCCGCAGAGGGGGGTTCAGCACCTCGACGGAGAATCCTCCGTCGGACGCCTCGAGCCACGGCGGGCGCTGGCGGTCGAGGGTGTCCATGTTGCGCCGGACCACGAAGATCTGCCTGGACGGCTCCTTGAGCGAGACCCGGTCGCCCTTGCGGACGCGGTAGCTCGGAATCGTCACGCGCCGGCCGTTCACCAGCACGTGACCGTGCCGCACGAATTGCCTCGCCTGCGCGCGGCTCGCCCCCCAACCGGCCCGGAAGGCCACGTTGTCGAGGCGCATCTCGAGCATCCGCAGCAGGTTCTCGCCCGTGATGCCCGGGAGGCGGTCTGCCTCCTCGTACAGGTTGCGGAACTGCTTCTCGAAGATGCCGTAGATCCGGCGCGCCTTCTGCTTCTCGCGCAGCTGCGCCAGGTACTCCGACCCCTGGCGCATCCGGTCGCGGCCGTGCTCACCCGGCGGGTACGCGCGGCTGTGCCGGTCGGTCACCGCCTCGGAGACCGGGCACTTGAGCGAGAAGCAGCGCTCGCCCTTCAAGAACAGCTTCGTGCGCTCCCGCCGGCAGAGGCGGCAGACGGGACCCGTGTAGCGTGCCATTCCCGCCCCCTCAGACCCGTCGCCGCTTCTTGGGGCGGCAGCCGTTGTGCGGGATGGGGGTCACGTCCTTGATGCCGACGACCTCGATGCCGGCCGCGGCGAGTGAGCGGATCGCGGTCTCCCGCCCCGAGCCCGGGCCGCGGACGAGCACGTCCACCTTGCGCACCCCGTGCTCCATGGCCTTGCGGGCGCACGCCTCGGCGGCGAGCTGGGCGGCGAAGGGCGTCGACTTGCGCGAGCCCTTGAAGCCCACGTTGCCGGCGGACGCCCAGGCCAGGACGTTGCCCTCGGGATCGGCGATCGACACGATCGTGTTGTTGAACGAGCTCTTGATGTGGGCGACGCCGTAGCTCACGTTCTTGCGCTCGCGGCGGCGGGGCCGACGGACGGCCCCCTGCTGCTTGGTCGGCCTCGGCATTACTTGCGAACCTTCTTCTTCCCGGCCACCGTCTTCTTGGGGCCTTTGCGCGTGCGGGCGTTCGTGTGGGTGCGCTGTCCGTGGACCGGCAGGCCGCGACGGTGCCGGATCCCCTGATAGCAGTTGATCTCCATCTTGCGCTTGATGTCCTGGGCGACGTCCCGCCGGAGGTCACCTTCGACCTCGAGGTTCGTGTCGATGTCGTTGCGGAGGCGGACGACCTCCTCGTCGGTCAGGTCGCGGACCCGGGTGTCCGGGTGCACGCCGGTGCGCGCGAGGATCTCGCGTGCCCGGGTCGGGCCGATCCCGTAGATGTAGGTGAGGGACACCTCCACGCGCTTTTCGCGAGGGACGTCCACGCCGGCGATGCGGGCCATATGCTGCTCTCTCTCCTGTCCTAGCCCTGACGCTGCTTGTGCCTGGGGTTGTCGCAGATCACGACGACGCGGCCGTGCCGGCGGATGACCTTGCACTTCTCGCAGATCGCCTTGACGCTGGGTCGTACCTTCATGGCTTCCTTCCCGCCTGCCTTACTTGTACCGGTAGGTGATCCGCCCGCGGTTCAGGTCGTAGGGCGTGATCTCGACCTGGACCTTGTCCCCCGGCAGGATGCGGATGCGGTGCATCCGCATCTTCCCGGAGCTGTGGGCCAGCACCCGGTGCCCGTTCTCGAGCTCCACCCGGAACATCGCGTTGGGCAACGGCTCCACCACCGTGCCCTCGAGCACGATGGCGTCTTCTTTCGGCTTCGGCAGGTGACTCTCCTCGACTCGTTCCGCGGGGTCCGGGACGGCGCGACGCCGGACCACCAAGTGGTGAAATGGCCCCGACCAGCCGGGAAGGCGGCGAGGCAGTGAAGAAGTCTACCGCATCGCCGCCCAATTGCCAGCGGGGCTCGGCCACCCGGGGCCTCGCCACGGCCCCGGAGCAGGGGCGACGCCGGCCGCCGGCTCGCGAGACCCCCGTGCGCCTGCTCAGGGCACCGTGAAGACCTCCGGGCCGTCGTCGGTGACCGCGATCGTGTGCTCGAAGTGGGCGGACAGCGAACCGTCCGCCGTCACCACGCTCCAGCCGTCGTCGAGCATCCGGGTCCCCGTCCCGCCCACGTTGACCATCGGCTCGACCGCGAAGACCATCCCGGTCTTGAGAGTCGGTCCCGGGCTCCCAGGCCAGTAGTTGGGGACCTGGGGCTGCTCGTGCATGGCGGTCCCGATCGCGTGCCCGACGTACTCGCGCACCACGGAGAAGCCCGCCCCTTCCGCGACCGCCTGGACGGCACGGCCCACCTCGTGGAGCCGGTGGCCCTTGCGCAGCTCGGCGATGCCGGCCCACAGGCTCCGCTCGGTGACCTCGATCAGGCGGCGCGCCACCTTGGAGACCTCGCCCACGGCCATCGTGAAGGCGGCGTCGCCGTGGTAGCCCTCCACGATCGCCCCGCAGTCGACGGAGAGGATGTCGCCCTCCTTCAGGCGGTACTCGCCGGGGATGCCGTGGACGATCATGTCGTTGGGCGACGTGCAGATCACCGCGGGGAAGCCGTGGTAGCCGAGAAAGTTGGAGGTGGCCCCGCGGCGCTCGAGCACCTCGCGCGCC
This sequence comes from Acidimicrobiales bacterium, assembly GCA_035534455.1. Taxonomy (GTDB): domain Bacteria; phylum Actinomycetota; class Acidimicrobiia; order Acidimicrobiales; family RAAP-2; genus JAJYVT01. The sequence goes on along the minus strand of DATLRV010000006.1, from coordinate 20,333 downwards.
GCGGCGTCGAGCTGACGCGTCGTCACGCCGGGCTTGGCGGCGGCGCGGGTGACCTCGTGCATCTCGGCCACCACCTTGCCGGCCCGGCGCATCTTGTCGAGCTCCGCCGCGTTGCGTCTCACTGCCGGCGCTCGTCGATCGCGCCCACGCACCGCCGCGTCACCGCGTCCGCAGGGCCGGTGCCGTCGACCTGCGCGAGGATCCCGTTGCGCTCGTAGTGCTCGACCAGGGGCGCCGTGGCGCGCTCGTAGAGCTCCAGGCGGCGGCTGATGGCCTCTTCGGTGTCGTCTTCGCGCTGGACCACCTCGCCGCCGCAGACGTCACAGGTCCAGTTCACCGACGGCGGGGCGTCGACGGAGTAGTTCGTCCCGCAGTCGACGCAGACGCGGCGCGACGCCAGGCGCTTCAAGACCACGGCGGTCGGCACGGCCAGGTCGATCACCAGGTCGAGCTTGTCGGGCTCGAGGATGTCGTCGAGCTGCTCGGCCTGGGAGATCGTCCGGGGGCAGCCGTCGAGGATGAAGCCGCGCGCCCGGGCGTCGCGCTCGGAGATGCGGGAGGCGACCATCTCCATGATCAGGTCGTCGGGGATGAGCTCGCCGTCGTCCATGAGCTTCTTGGCCCGCAGTCCGAAGGGCGTCTTCGACTTCACCTCCCGACGGAGCATGTCACCCGTGGACACGTGCGGCACGACGTAGTGGTGCGAGAGTCGCACGCACTGCGTCCCCTTGCCAGCTCCCTGCTTGCCGAGGACCACGAGCCTGACGCCGGGAACCACCCAGGCCCTACTTGAGGAATCCCTCGTAATTGCGCATCATGAGCTGGCTGTCGATCTGGCGCATCGTTGTCAGCGCGACACCTACCGAGATCAGCAGCGTGATGCCGTAGAACGGGAATTTGTTGAGGTGCCAGAGGGCCATGAGGAGCGACGGGATGACGGCCACCGCGCCGAGGAAGAGCGCGCCGGGCACGGTGATGCGGTTCAGGATGTGCGCGAAGTAGCGCTCGGTGGGCCCGCCGGGCCGGATCCCGGGGACGAACCCCCCTTGCTTGCGGATGATGTCGGCCTGCTGGTGCGGGTCGAAGGCGACGTAGACGTAGAAGAACGTGAACGCCACGATCAGCACGAAGTACATGAAGATGTAGAAGAGCGAGGTCGGCGTGATGTTGTCGCGGACCCAGGTCTGGAAGTTCCCCGACGGGATGACGTTGCTGAGCAGCACCGGGATGTAGAGAACGGAGCTCGCGAAGATGATCGGGATGACGCCCGACTGGTTCACCTTCAGGGGGATGTAGGTGGTCTGGCCGCCGTACATGCGCCGCCCCGCCATGCGCTTGGCGAACGTGACCGGGATGCGCCGCTGGCCCTGTGTCATGAACACGATGCAGACCAGGAGCAGCAAGGAGACGGCGACGATGACCCCGAACTTGAAGCTGCCGCCCTCGTCGTAGAGCCCCTTTCCTCCGGTCGGGATGGAGGCCACCACGTTGGCGAAGATCAGGATCGACATCCCCTGCCCGATCCCCCGCTGCGTGATCAGCTCGGCGAGCCACATGACGAACGCGGTGCCCGCCGTGAGGCACAGCACCATGAAGGCGGCCAGCGCGACGGTGAACTTCGGGATCAGGTTGATGGTCGTCCCGATGAGTGCCGAGTCGTGGCCGTGGAAGGCGTAGACGAGACCGGTCGACTGCATGAGGGCCAGGGCCACCGTGAGGTAGCGCGTGGTCTGGGTGATCTTCTTCTGGCCGACCGCGCCCTGGTCACGCCACTCCTCGAGCTTCGGGATCACCGTCGCGAGCAGCTGGATGATGATCGAGCTCGTGATGTAGGGCATGACGCCGAGGCCGAAGACGGCCAGGCGTATGAGGGCCCCTCCGGAGAACAGGTTCAGGAAGCCGAGCACCCCGGACGAGCCGGCGGCCTTGGTCAGCTTCGTCAGCTGGGCCCAGCTCACCCCGGGGATGGGGACGTTCGCCCCCACCTGGTAGATGCCGATGACCAGGATCGTGAACAGGACCTTGTTGCGCAGGTCCGGCACCCGGAAGATGTTGCCGAGACGGGACAGCATCGACTTACCGGTTCGTCAGGGCGTTCCCGCGGGCCGGAGGCCGGCCTGACGCGTACGGCAGCGGGACACGCTCGATCGACCCGCCTGCGGCCGTGATCGCGGCCTCCGCCGACGCGGAGAAGGCGTGAGCCCGCACGCGCACCGCACGCCCGAGCTCCCCCCGCCCGAGGATCTTCACCAGGGCCCCCTTCCTGACGATGCCCGCGGCGACGAGCTCGTCGGGGCCGATCTCGTCCGCCTCGAGGGCGCCGAGCGCGTCGAGGTTCACGGGGGCGTACTCGATGCGGAACGGGTTCGTGAACCCCCGCAGCTTCGGGATCCGCTGCATGAGGGGCAGCTGGCCGCCTTCGAACCCCGCCGGCACCGTGTCGCGCGACTTCTGGCCCTTGGTGCCGCGGCCGGCGGTCTTGCCGCCCTTGCCTGCGATGCCGCGCCCGACGCGGCGCTTGGGGCGCCGCGACCCGGCGGCCGGCGCCAGTTCGTGCAGCTTCACTCCGACACCTCCTCCACGCTCACGAGGTGGGGAACCCGAGCCAGCATCCCCCGGATCTCGGGGCGGTCGGGAAGATCGTTCGTCTGACCGAGGCCGCGCAGGCCCAGGGCGCGCAGCGTCCCGCGGTGCTTGGGCTTGGAGCCGATCTCCGACCGGACCTGGGTCACCCGCAGGACGGCCATGATCAGCGGGCCTCCGCGTAGAGCTCGGTCTCCCGACGGCGCTCTCGGTAGGCACGCAGCACGCCCGTCGGGGTCACCTCGTCGGGCGTCTTCCCGCGCAGCGCGGCGACCTCGTCCGGTCGCCGCAGCGCGCGGAGGCCTGCGACGGTCGCGTGGGCGACGTTGATGCCGTTCGAGGAGCCGAGCGACTTGGCCAGGATGTCGCGGATCCCGGCCATCTCCAGGATGGCGCGTGCCGCGCCGCCGGCGATGACGCCGGTGCCCGGCGCGGCCGGCTTCAACAGCACGCGCCCTGCGCCGCTCTCCCCGATCACCGGGTGCGTGATCGTCGAGCCGGCCAGCGGCACCTCGAAGAGGTTCTTGCGTGCCTCCTCGATGCCCTTTTGCACCGCGAGCCCGGCTTCCTTCGCCTTGCCGTAGCCGAGACCGACCTTGCCGTTCCCGTCGCCGATGACCATGAGCGCGGCGAAGGAGAACCGCCGCCCGCCCTTCACGACCTTGGCGACGCGGTTCACCCGGATGGTCCGCTCCTCGAATTGCACCTCGCTCATCAGAACTCCAGTCCCTCGCTGCGGGCGGCGTCGGCCAGCGCGGCGACCCGGCCGTGGTACTTGAACCCGCCCCGGTCGAACACGACCTTTGCGACCCCGGCCGACTTCGCCCGCGCGGCGACGAGGCGACCCACCGCCTGCGCGGCGCTCACGTTACCGCCGCCCTTCCCCGAGAGGGCGTCGCGCAGCTCCCGGTCTGCGGTGGACGCCGCCGCAAGCGTGCGGCCGCTCGAGTCGTCGATGACCTGGACGGTGATGTGCCGGAGGCTGCGGTTGACCGCGAGCCTCGGTCGCTCCGGCGTGCCCGCGACCTTCCGGCGCACCCGGGCGTGACGGCGCGTCCGCAGCGCCTTCTCCCGATCGGTCTTTGCCATCACTTCGCCGCCTTTCCGGCCTTGCGCAGCACGCGCTCTCCGGCGTAGCGCACGCCCTTGCCCTTGTAGGGCTCGGGCTTGCGGATCTTGCGGATGTCGGCGGCGACCTGGCCCACGAGCTCCTTGTCGATGCCGCGCACGACGATCCTGGTGGGCGCGGGCACCTCGAAGCTGATCCCCTGCGGCGCGTCGACCACGACCGGGTGGGAGAAGCCGAGGGCGAGCTCGATCGCCTCGGCCCCCCGGGCATTGGCCCGGTAACCGACGCCGACGATCTCGAGCTCCTTCGTGAACCCCTGGGTGACCCCGGTCACCATGTTGGCCACGAGCGAACGGGTGAGCCCGTGCAGGGCGCGCTGCTCACGCTCGTCGTCGGAGCGCGCGACGTTGAGGACGTCACCCTCCTGGGAGACCGAGATGCCCTGGGGCAGGCGGCGCGCCAGGCTGCCCTGCGGGCCGGTCACGGTCACCTCGCCACCGTCCAGTGCCACGGTCACCCCTTGGGGAACCGGGATCGGGGAGCGCCCGATGCGGGACATCTACCGTTCTCCTTCGGTCGCGACGCGCCAGGCGTCGCCGTCGGTCACTCGGGCTCGGGGCCGGGGTCGGGATCGGGCGCTACCACACATGGCACAGCACCTCGCCGCCGAGATGGCGCTGGCGCGCCTCGCGGTCGGTCATGAGCCCGTGGCTCGTGGAGACCACGGCCACGCCCATGCCTCCGAGCACCCGCGGCATCTTGTCGGCGCGGGCGTAGATCCGCAGGCCCGGCTTGGACACCCGCCGGATGCCGCCGATGCTGCGGACGCGGTCCGTCGAGTACTTCATGGTGATCTCGAGCGTCGAACCGGGTCGGCCGGGGTCCTGTCGCACGGCGTAGGTCTCGATGAAGCCCTCGCGCTCGAGGATCTGCGCGAGCGCCTCCTTGAGCTTCGAGCCCGGCATCGACACGGTCTCCTTCTGCGCGGTGCTCGCGTTGCGGATCCGGGTGAGCATGTCCGCGATCGGGTCGGTCATCGTCATCGCCCGCGCTCCTACCAGCTCGCCTTGGTGACGCCGGGCACCTCGCCGGCGTGCACCATCTGCCGCAGACAGATCCGGCACAGCCCGAACTTGCGGTAGACGGCCTTCGGCCTCCCGCACCGCCTGCACCGGGTGTACGCGCGTACCTTGAACTTGGGCGTGCGCTGCTGCTTCTCGATCAGTGCCTTCTTCGCCATGATGCCTATCGGGTCTCCTGTCGGAACGGGAAGCCGAACGCCCGAAGGAACGCTCGACCCTCCTCGTCGGTGCGGGCGGTGGTGACGATCGTGATGTCCATGCCTCGGAGCGTGTCGATGCGGTCGTAGTCGACCTCGGGGAAGATGAGCTGCTCGTTGACCCCGAAGGTGTAGTTGCCGCTGCCGTCGAACGAGCGGGCCGACAACCCGCGGAAGTCGCGGATCCTCGGGATCGCGAGGCTGATGAGCCGGTCGAGAAACTCCCAGGCGCGGTCGCCGCGCAGCGTGACGCGCACGCCGATCGGCATCCCCGCACGCAGCTTGAAGCCGGCGATCGACTTCTTCGCCCGGGTCACCACCGAGCGCTGCCCGGTGATGACCTCCATGTCCCGCTGGGCCCCCTCGATGAGCGAGGGCTGCTGGGTCGCGCGGCCCACGCCCATGTTGACCACGATCTTGTCGAGCCGGGGGACCTCCATCACGTTGGAGAGCCCGAGCTCGCCCTTGAGCTTCCCCTGGACCTCGTCGCGGTACCGGGTCTTCAGCCGCGGCGCGGCCGACCCGGCGCTGCCCGCGGCGCGACCGGCGGTCCGCGCGATGTCGGGGGCCGAGCGTGCGGCTCCGGACCTTCCCGGTGCGGGTGCGCCCCGCTGCCCGCCCTTCGGCGCGGCCTTCTTCGTGGTCGCGGCCTTCTTCGTGGTCGCGGCCTTCGCCGCCTTCGACGGGCTCACAGCTCGGCTCCGCACTTGCGGCAGACCCGGACCTTGCGGCCCTGGTCGTCGAGCTGCATGCCCACTCGCGTCGGCTCACCGCAGCTCCTGCAGACGATCGACACCGACGAGACGGGGAGCGGCATGAACTTGTCGATGATGCCCCCCTGGTACGTGCGGGCCGTCGGCTTGGAGTGACGCTTCGCGACGTTCACGCCTTCGAGCACGACCTTGCCCTCCGCCGGCATGGCGCGCACGACGTCTGCCCGGTGACCCTTGTACTTCCCGGAGCGCACGACCACCCGGTCGCCCTTCCGAACCCGCATCACAACACCTCCGGAGCGAGCGACACGATCCTCATGAACTTCTTGTCGCGCAGCTCGCGTCCGACCGGCCCGAAGATGCGCGTCCCGCGCGGCTGCTGCTGCTCGTTGATGAGGACCGCGGCGTTCTCGTCGAAACGGATGTAGCTGCCGTCGGGACGTCGCCTCTCCTTCACCGTCCTCACGACGACGCACTTCACGACGTCCCCCTTCTTCACGGCGGCGCCCGGGATTGCGTCCTTCACGGTCGCGACGAAGACGTCGCCGATGCTCGCGTAACGCCGGCGGGACCCGCCGAGCACCCGGATGCAGAGCACCTCACGCGCTCCCGAGTTGTCGGCCACCCTGAGGCGCGACTCCTGCTGGATCATCGGGCGCGCTCCATGATCTCGGCCAGCCGCCACCGCTTGAGCTTGGACAGCGGCCGCGTCTCGACGACGCGCACGCGGTCGCCGACCCGGGCACTGCCCTCGGCGTCGTGGACGTAGAGCCGCTTGGTGCGCTGGACCGTCTTGCCGTAGCGGGGGTGGCGCACGCGCTCGACCACTGCGACGACGACCGTCGCCTGCATCTTGTCGGACACGACGGTCCCCTCACGGACCTTGCGCCGGTTCGGGCGCGCCCCGGTGCCCTCGGACACGACGTCTCCCTCGGGCATCACGCCACCTCCCCGTCGGCTCCGGCGGCGTGGGCGGCCCCGGCCTCGGTCTCGATCTCAAGATCCTGCTGGCGGAGCACCGTGAGGAGCCTGGCCACGTCCTTCTTCACGTGCCCGATCCGCGCGGTGTTGTCCAGCTGCCCCGTGGCCCTCTGGAACCGCAGGTTGAACAGTTCCTTTCGCGACTCGGCGAGCTTGTCCTCGAGCTCGGTGCGGGCCATGGCCTCGTACTCGGACCATGCCATCAGACCTGCACCTCCGCGGCGCCGTGCGTGCCGGGCCGCACCACGAAGCGCGCCTTCATCGGCAGCTTCTGGATCGCCCGCTCCATGGCGGCCTGCGCGAGCTCCGGCTCGACGCCCGACAGCTCGAAGAGCACCCGGCCCGGGCGCACCACGGCGACCCAGTGCTCCGGGTTGCCCTTGCCCGATCCCATGCGGGTCTCCGCCGGCTTCTGGGTCACCGGCTTGTCGGGGAACACGCGGATCCAGATCTTCCCGCCACGGCGAACGTGACGGGTCATCGCGATACGGGCGGCCTCGATCTGGCGCGCCGTGAGCCAGCCGGGCTCGAGCGCCTGGATCCCGAAGTCGCCGAAGGTCACGGTCGTCCCGCCCTTGGCGGCCCCGGTCAGCCGGCCCCGCTGCTGCTTGCGGTGCTTGACCTTTCGCGGCATCAGCATCTCAGTCCGCCTCCCGTCGGAAGTGGGGCGCCTCGTGGTGCTCGTGGCGGCTGCGGCGCTCCATCTCCTCGTCCTCGGCCAGCCGGCGCTCGAGCTCGTCGGGCTCGGCGGGTTGCTCGATCAGGTCCGAGACGGGTTGCGCCGGCGCCTCGGCCCCGTCTTCGGTCTCCTCCTCGGTGCCCGAAGGGGCGGGGGGTGGCGAGGAGGCGGGAGCCGGTTCGGCCGGGGCGGCCGGGGCGGCCGCTTCCGCGTCGGAGGCCGCTTCGGCCGCTTCCGCCGCTTCGGCCGCTTCCGCCGCTTCCGCCGCTTCCGCGTCTTCCGGCGCTTCGGCCGCTTCCGCATCGGAGGCCGGGGCGGCCACCTCGGCGGTCGCACCGTCGGCCTCAACGGCCCGGCCGTTCGTCGCCTGCGGCTCCTCGGCGTCGAGCAGCGCCTCCTCCTCGGCGCCGAGCTCGTCGGCGGCCGACATGCCCGGCGCACCGAGCCCTTCGCGGCGCCGGCCGCCGCCGGCGGTGATGAGCCGACGCGGCCTGCCCTGCCCGGACGTCTCGCCCACGGCCATCGCGGCCTCTCGGGTGATCTTGTCGTCGATGGACACCTTGTAGGGGAGGATGTCCCCCTTGTAGATCCAGACCTTCACGCCCACGCGCCCGGAGGTGGTCCTCGCCTCACGGAACCCGTAGTCGATGTCGGCACGCAACGTGTGCAGCGGCACGCGGCCTTCCCGGTACGACTCCTTGCGCGCCATCTCGGAGCCGCCCAGGCGGCCGGAGCACTGGACGCGCACGCCTTGGGCACCCGCCTTCTGGACGGTCTGGATCGCACGCTTCATCGCTCGCCGGAAGGCGACGCGGCGGGCGAGCTGGTCGCAGATGCCCTGGGCGATCAGCGCTGCGTCGAGCTCGGGCTGCTTGATCTCTTGGATGTTGAGCTGGATCCGGTTCTGGAGGCCGGTGATCTCCTCGAGCTTCTTCTTCAACCGGTCGGCCTCCGCGCCGCGCCGGCCGATGACGATCCCCGGCCGCGCCGTGTGGATGTCCACCCGGAGGCGGTCCCGGGTGCGCTCGACCTCGATGCGGCTGACCGCCGCGGCCTCGAGCTGCGACATCAGGTAGTCGCGGATCTTCCAGTCCTCGACGACGAAGTCGCGGTAGTGGCGCTCCTCGAACCAACGGGACTTCCAGTCGGTGGTGACACCGAGGCGGAAGCCGTACGGGTTGACCTTCTGGCCCATCTACTCGCCCTTCTCGTTCTCGTCTTCGGGCTCGCCGCCCGCTGCGCCCTCGGCCTCGTCGGCCTCGTCGGCCTCGTCGGCTTCCTCGGCCTCCTCGGCTTCCTCGGCCTCCTCGGCCTCCTCGGCGACGTCGGCGACCGCCTGCTCCGCCGTCGCCTCCTCGGCCTCCGGCGCCTCCGTGCCTTCGACCTCGTCCCCCTCGAACTCGACCTCGGGCGACTCGGCGGCGAGTGCAACCTCGGCCTCCGCCGCGTGGCGGCGACGGGACAGGCGCCCTGCCAGGTCGGCACGGCGACGCGACTCGGCCACGCGCCGCTGGCGCCCGCCGCCCGCCGCCTGCCGCTCGGCGCGGCGGCGGACCAACCGGTCCTCGGGCATGCGGCTCACGATGACGGTGATGTGACAGCTGCGCTTGCGGATCCGGGTCGCACGTCCGCGGGCACGAGGGCGCCAGCGCTTGAGCGTCACGCCCTCGTCGGCGTAGCACGCGGACACGTACAGCTCCTCTGCGTCCTCGCCGTCGTTGTGCACGGCGTTGGCGACGGCGGACGCGAGCAGCTTGCCTACGATCTCCGCCGCCTCTCGCGGCGTGTCGCGCAGGATCTCGCCCGCACGGTCCACGTCCTTGCTCCTGATGAGGTTCAGCACGACCCGGGCCTTGGTCGCGGACATCCGGCAGTGACGCAGGACCGCACGCGTCCCGGGACGCTCGTTGGTCTTGAGACCCGGCATCTCAGCGCCTCCCCGCGCGCTCTTGGCCTGCGTGGTAGCGGAAGGTGCGCGTGGGCGCGAACTCACCGAGCTTGTGGCCCACCATCGCCTCGGTCACGTAGACCGGGACGTGCCGGCGGCCGTCGTGCACGGCGATCGTGTGGCCGACCATGTCGGGGATGATGGTGGACCGGCGCGACCAGGTCTTGATCACGCGCTTCTCACCCGTCGAGTTCAGGGCATCGACCTTCTTCAACAGGTGGTCGTCGACGAACGGCCCCTTCTTCAAGCTGCGCGGCACCGCGACCTCCCGCTATCGCCTGGCGCCGCGGGTGCGGCGACGGCGAACGATCAACTTGTCGGACTCCTTGTGGCGCGTACGGGTGCGCCCTTCGGGCTTGCCCCACGGGGAGACCGGGTGGCGGCCGCCCGACGATTTGCCCTCTCCACCGCCGAGCGGGTGGTCGACCGGGTTCATCGCGACACCGCGGGTCTGCGGGCGGACGCCCTTCCAGCGGTTTCGTCCCGCCTTGCCCACCTTGACGAGCTCGGCCTCGGCGTTCCCGACGACGCCCAGCGTCGCCCGGCACTCGATCGAGACCCGCCGCATCTCGGTCGACGGTAGCCGGAGGGTCGCAAAGGCGCCTTCCTTCGCGACGACCTGCACGCTCATGCCCGCGCCCCGGGCGAGCTTGCCTCCGCCGCCGGGGCGCAGCTCCACGCAGTGGACCACCGAGCCGACCGGGATGTAGCGGAGGGGCAGCGCGTTGCCCGGGCGGATCTCCGAGCCCTGGCCGTTCTGGAGGATGTCGCCGACCCGGACGTTGGCCGGGGCGAGGACGTAGCGCTTCTCGCCGTCGGCGAAGTGGAGGAGGGCGATGCGGGCGTTGCGGTTCGGGTCGTACTCGATCGCGGCGACCTTCGCCGGCACGCCGTCCTTGTCGCGACGGAAGTCGACGATCCGGTACTGGCGCTTGTGGCCGCCACCCCGGTGCCGGGCGGTCTTCCGGCCGTAGTTGTTGCGCCCGCCGGACTTGGAGTTCGACGCGAGCAGCGAGCGCTCGGGACGGTCCCTCGTGATCTCGGCGAAGTCGGAAACGGTCTGGAACCGCCGTCCGGCGCTGGTGGGCTTGCGTGAGCGAAGCGGCATGGCGTTCTCAGCTCTCGAAGAGGTCGATCTTGTCGCCCGGATGCAGCGTCACGAAGGCGCGCTTGGTGTCCGGACGCTGGCCGGTCTTGTTGGTCCGCCGGTTGCGGGTCGCCTTTCCCTTGCGGTTCAGGGTGTTCACCCGGTCGACGCGCACGTCGAACGCCTGCTCGACCGCATGGCGAACGTCGATCTTGGTGGCGTGCCGGTCGACGACGAAGACGTAGACGTTCCGGTTCATGAGCGCGTACGACTTCTCGGAGATGACCGGGCGCCGCAGCACCGACGTGGGCTCCTTCATCGCTCGGTCTCCTCCTCGTCGGCGACCGCAGGCGGCTCCTCGGCAGCCGAGGTCCGCTCGGCACCGGGGAGCGTGGCGTCGGTGAAGACGATCCAGTCGTTGCGCAGCACGTCGTAGGCGGAGAGCTCGGCGGCGAGCACGGTCTGGGCCTCGGGGATGTTGGCGAAGGACCGCTGCGCGGTCACGTCCTCGTCGCCGAGGACGACGAGCACGCGGCCGTCGAGCCCGAGCGCGTCGAGCGCACCGAGGGCGTCCTTGGTCTTGGGCACTTCGAAGCTCCAGGCGTCGACGAGCGCGACCTTCGACGCGGCGGCCCGGTCGGACAGCGCCGAGCACAGGGCGAGCCGCACCATCTTCTTGGGCGTGCGCTGCGCGTAGCTGCGCGGCTTCGGCCCGAGGGCGACGCCGCCTCCCGTCCAGATCGGCGAGCGGATCGACCCCTGTCGGGCACGCCCCGTGCCCTTCTGGCGCCACGGCTTCGATCCGCCCCCGCGCACCTCTGCCCGGGTCTTGGTCGATTGCGTCCCGGCACGGGCGGCCGCGAGCTGGGCGGTCACGACCTGGTGGAGGACCGCCTGGTTGGGCTGGATGCCGAAGACCTCCGGGGCGAGCTCGATCTCGCCGAGGGACTTGCCGGCCATGTCCCGGCGCTGGACCGAGCGCGCTGCGGGTGCGGGCCGCTCCTTGCGGACGGCGAGGCGGTGCGCGGTCTTGGTGGCGGTGGTGGTCGATCGCGCGGCCGGCGGGCTCACCTGGCGCTCCCGTTCTTCTGCGTCGGCGTCTTCACCGAGTCACGCAGCACCACGACGGCGCCGCGGGGCCCGGGGACTGCACCCTTGACGAGCACGAGCTCACGCTCGGGGTCGCTCGAGACGACCTCGAGATTGAGCGCGGTGACCTGGCGGCCACCCATCCGCCCAGCCATGCGGGTGCCCTTGAACACCTTGGACGGCGTCGCGCAGGCGCCGATCGAGCCCGGCGCACGGTGGTGCTTGTGGTTGCCGTGGGCGGCGCCCTGGCCCTTGAAGTTGTGCCGCTTCATGCCGCCGGCAAAGCCCTTTCCCTTGCTGACCGCGATGGCGTCGACCCGCTCGCCCGCGGTCCACAGCTCGGCGGTCAGCTCTTGGCCGACCTCGAAGGAGGCCGCGTCCTCGACCCGGAGCTCCACGAGGTCGCGGCCCGGGTCGACGCCCGCATGCTCGAAGTGGCCCCGCTCGGGCTTGGTCAGGGTCGACGCCCGGCGGAACCCCCAGGTGACCTGGAGGGCCGCGTACCCCTCACGTTCGGGCGTCTTCACCTGGACGACCCGCACGGGCGCGACGCGCAGCACCGTCACCGGTATGGCGCGGTTCTGCTCGTCCCATACCTGGGTCATGCCGACCTTCTCGCCGACGATCGCCTTCGTTGCCACGTCTCTCCTCGCGCTTCGTGCTCGCTGCCCGTGCGCATGCCAACGCTCCGCCGGGAGTGACCCGAGCGGAGCGCTCGTCCTGTGTCGGCCGGAGGTTCCCTCGCCCCAGAAGGGCGCGACGGGCGCTCCGGCACGTCTGCTGGCTCGGCGCGGTCTCCTGCGCCCGCTGCACCGCCCGCCCCCGGGGCGGCCGGCCTGCCATGTTACCGGACCGCAGACCGGACCGCCAAGGCGGCCCTGCGGTCCTCCCCCGCACGTACGCCCCGGCGGCCCGGCACGTCGCCGGGGCCGTCAGGTGTTCTGTATCTTGATCTCGATGTCGACGCCCGCGGGGAGGTCGAGCCGCTGGAGCGAGTCGACCGTCTTGGGCGTGTGCTCGAGGATGTCCACCAGCCGCTTGTGCACGCGCATCTCGAAGTGCTCCCGGCTGTCCTTGTACTTGTGCGGCGACCGGATCACCGTGTAGCGGTGCTTGTCGGTCGGCAGGGGCACCGGCCCCTGCACCTTCGCTTGGGTGCGGAGGACCGTCTGGACGATCTTCTCCGTCGACTGGTCGAGGATCTCGTGGTCGTAGGCCTTCAGCCTGATCCGGATCTTCTGTCGGCTGCCGTCGGCCATGGTTCCGCGTGCCCTCGTCGTTTCCGGACTACTTGAGGATCTTGATGACCCGGCCGGAGGCGACGGTGCGGCCACCCTCGCGGATGGCGAACCGGAGACCCTCGTCCATGGCGATGGGCTTGCCGAGCTCGACGGTGATCTCGGTGTTGTCACCGGGCATCACCATCTCCGTGCCCTCGGCGAGCGAGATGGAACCCGTCACGTCGGTGGTCCGGAAGTAGAACTGCGGGCGGTAGTTGGTGAAGAACGGCTTGTGCCGGCCACCCTCTTCCTTGGTGAGCACGTAGATCGCCGCCTGGAACTCGGCGTGGGGCGTGATGGAGCCCGGCTTGCACAGCACCTGGCCGCGCTCGACGTCCTCCTTCTTCGTGCCACGGAGCAGCGCTCCGATGTTGTCGCCGGCACGGCCCTCGTCGAGGAGCTTGCGGAACATCTCCACCCCGGTGACCGTCGTCTTCTGGGTGTCGCGCAGTCCGACGATCTCGCACTCGTCGCCCACGTGGACGACACCCTGCTCGACCTTGCCGGTCACGACGGTGCCGCGGCCGGTGATGGACATGACGTCCTCGACGGGCATGAGGAACGGCTTTGTGATGTCGCGCACGGGCTCGGGGATGTACTCGTCCACCGCGTCCATGAGCTCGAGGATCTTCGGCGTCCATTCGGCGTCGCCCTCGAGCGCCTTGAGGGCGCTCACTCGCACCACCGGGGCGTCGTCGCCGGGGAATGTGTACTCGCTCAGCAGCTCACGCACCTCGAGCTCCACGAGGTCGAGCAGCTCGGGGTCGTCCACCATGTCGGCCTTGTTGAGGGCGACGACGATGTAGGGAACGCCCACCTGGCGGGCGAGCAGCACGTGCTCGCGGGTCTGGGGCATCGGGCCGTCGGCGGCCGACACCACGAGGATGGCGCCGTCGACCTGGGCGGCACCCGTGATCATGTTCTTGATGTAGTCGGCGTGGCCCGGCATGTCGACGTGCGCGTAGTGGCGCTTGGACGTCTCGTACTCGACGTGGGCGATCGAGATCGTGATGCCGCGCTGCTTCTCCTCCGGCGCCTTGTCGATCTGGTCGAACGGGGTGAAGGCGACATTGGGGTTCTGCTCCGACAGCACCTTCGTGATGGCCGCCGTCAGCGTGGTCTTGCCATGGTCGATGTGCCCCATCGTCCCCACGTTCACGTGGGGCTTCGAGCGCTCGAACTTCTTCTTGGCCATCTCCTCGGACTACTCCCTGATCTCGGGCGACGCCCCTTCGGGCCCGCCGCCGGGCGGTCGCCCGCCCATGGTCGTATCTGTCTCCTGCGTGCCGCTTCTCCGCCGGCCCGTCGCCGGAGGAGCGTCTACTCCCCGCGTGCCCGGGCGATGATCTCCTTGGCGATCGAGTCGGGCACTTCGTTGTAGGCGTGGAACTGCATCGTGTACGTGGCGCGGCCCTGGGTGCGCGAACGCAGGTCGGTAGCGTAGCCGAACATGTCGGCGAGCGGTACCTGTGCCCGCACGACGTGGCTGTTCCCCCGCTGTTCCATGCCCTCGACCCGCCCCCGGCGGGAGGACAGGTCGCCGATCACGTCGCCCATGTACTCCTCGGGGGTGACGACCTCGACGGCCATCACCGGCTCGAGGAGGACGGGGTCCGCCATCCGCAGCGCCTTCTTCACGGCCATGGAGCCGGCGATCTTGAAGGCCATCTCGGACGAGTCGACGTCGTGGTACGAACCGTAGGTGAGGGTGACCCTGACGTCGACGGTCGCGTAGCCCGCCAGGACCCCGGACGTGAGGGCCTCCTGGATCCCGGCGTCGACCGCGGGGATGTACTCCTTGGGGATGACGCCGCCGGTGATCTTGTCGATGAACTCGTACCCGCCTCCGGGGCCGGTCGGGGCGACGTCGATCACGACGTGGCCGTACTGCCCGCGGCCGCCCGTCTGGCGGACGTAGCGCTCCTCGACCTTGTCCGCCGTCTTGCGGATGGTCTCCCGGTAGGCGACCTGGGGCTTTCCCACGTTCGCGTCGACGTTGAACTCGCGAAGCATCCGGTCGACGAGGACCTCGAGGTGCAGCTCGCCCATCCCCGAGATCACGGTCTGGGCCGTCTCCTCGTCGGTACGGACCCGGAACGTCGGGTCCTCCTCGCTCAGCGCGAAAAGGGCCCTGGAGAGCTTGTCCTGGTCGGCCTTGGTCTTGGGCTCGACGGCGACGTGGATGACCGGCTCGGGGAACTCGAGCGCCTCGAGCAGGATCGGGTGGCCGGGATCCGAGAGCGTGTCCCCCGTCGAGGTCTGCTTCAGGCCGACGGCAGCCACGATGTCGCCGGCGAAGATGGCGTCCTTGTCCTCGCGGTGGTTGGCGTGCATCTGCAGCAGGCGCCCGATGCGCTCCTTGCGGTCCTTCGTCGTGTTCGACACCGATGCGCCCTTACGCAACGAACCCGAGTAGACGCGGAGGTAGGTGAGCTTGCCGACGTAGGGGTCGGTCATGATCTTGAACGCCAGCGCGGCGAACGGGGCGGTGTCCTCGACCGGACGCTCCTCGGTCTGTTCGGAGGACCCGGGCTTCGTCCCCATGGTGGGTGGCAGGTCGAGAGGGCTCGGGAGGAAGTCGATGACCGCATCGAGCATGGGCTGGACGCCCTTGTTCTTGAACGCCGACCCGCAGAGGACCGGCACCACCTCGTTGGCGAGCGTGGCCGCGCGGAGCGCCGCGCGCAGGTCGTCTGCGGTGATCTCCTCGTCCGCGAGGTACTTCTCCATGATCGTGTCCGAGTAGTTCGACAGCACGTCTACGAGCTGGTGCCGCGCATCCTCGGTCTCCTGGACCATGTACTCGGGCACGTCGACCACGTCCCACTTCTCGCCCATGCCCTCTTCCCAGACGAGGGCGCGGCTGTTCAGCAGGTCGACGACCCCCCGGAACCCGCCTTCGCTGCCGATCGGCAGCTGGACCACGGCGGGGACGGCGTCGAGCCGGTCCTTGATCATCTGGACGGTCCGAGGGAAATCGGCACCCACGCGGTCCATCTTGTTGACGAAGCAGATCCTCGGGACGCGATACTTGTTCGCCTGGCGCCACACGGTCTCGGTCTGTGGCTCGACCCCGGCGACGGCGTCGAAGACCGCCACCGCTCCGTCGAGGACGCGCAACGACCGCTCCACCTCCACGGTGAAGTCCACGTGGCCCGGCGTGTCGATGATGTTGATCACGACGTCACGCCACCGGCAGGTGGTGGCCGCCGAGGTGATGGTGATCCCGCGTTCCTGCTCCTGGACCATCCAGTCCATGGTCGCCGAGCCTTCGTGGACCTCGCCGATCTTGTAGTTGCGACCGGTGTAGTAGAGGATCCGCTCGGTCGTGGTGGTCTTGCCCGCGTCGATGTGCGCCATGATCCCGATGTTGCGGGTCTTTGCGAGCGGGAATTCGCGCTGGGGCAGAGGGTCAGGCATGGGAACTCAATTCCAAGAAGAGACCGGCTACTACCAGCGGTAGTGCGCGAAGGCCTTGTTCGACTCGGCCATCTTGTGGAGGTCCTCGCGGCGCTTCACCGCAGCGCCGACACCGTTCGACGCGTCGAGGACCTCGTTCGCCAGGCGCTCGGCCATGGTCTTCTCGCGACGCTGGCGGGAGAAGCCCACGAGCCAGCGGATCGCGAGCGTGGTGGCACGGCGCGGCCGCACCTCGACCGGGACCTGGTAGGTCGCCCCGCCGACACGCCGGCTGCGCACCTCGAGCTCCGGCCGGGTGTTCTCGACGGCACGCTTGAGGACCGCCACCGGCTCGCCGCCGGCCCGCTCGGAGACGAGCGTGAGGGCCTCGTAGACGACCCGCTCGGCGAGGGTCCGCTTGCCCCGCGAGAGCACCTTGTTCACGACCTGGGTCACGAGCACCGAGCGGTAGACGGGGTCCGGCTGCAGGTCGCGCCGGGGGGCGGGTCCGTTACGCGGCATCTCAGGACTCCTTCTTCGCGCCGTAGCGGCTTCGGGCCTGGCTCCGCTCGCGCACGCCCGAGGTGTCGAGAGCGCCGCGGATGACCTTGTAGCGGACACCCGGGAGGTCCTTCACACGGCCGCCGCGCACCAGCACGATGGAGTGCTCCTGGAGGTTGTGGCCGACTCCGGGGATGTAGGCGGTGACCTCCACGCCACTCGTGAGCCGGACGCGGGCGACCTTCCGGAGGGCCGAGTTCGGCTTCTTGGGCGTCGTGGTGTAGACGCGCGTGCACACGCCCCGTCGCTGGGGCGCGCCCCGCAGGGCGGGCGTCTTGGTCTTCGACTGCTTGGCCTCACGTCCCTTGCGGACGAGCTGGGCGATGGTGGGCACGCGTGTGTCCTCTGTTCCGATGTGAGCGGTGTGCCGCACGGGCCGGCGCCGGGACGCCGTGCCGCCGTACAGCGGGTCAATGCTACGGCAGCGCCCTCACCCCGGCAAGGCGGAGCAGGCGCTCGACCAGTGTACCGGCCCCCCGGGTCCTTCGGTCCTCCGCCCGGGACCGCGTCGGCGAGCCGGGCGTGGGGCGGGCACGGCCGGCGGCTCCCGCCGCCGGCCGTCTGCCCACCCCTGCCGGGGTCGTGGCGGTCAGGCCCCCGCGCTGCCCGCGGTGTCGGTGCCGGCGTCGCCGTCGGCGGCCTGGCCGGCTCCGAGCCAACTGGCGTCGACGGCGCCGTGCTGCCCGTCGCCGTCGATCCCGTCACCCCCCATGTCGCGCAACCACGCGGCCAGGTCTTCGGTGCCGGTGTCGCCGCCCGCGCCGACCGCCCAGAAGGGCAGGACCTCTGCCCCGGGCAGCTCGAAGCGGATGTGCCGGTAGTGGTCCATGCCGGTACCCGCCGGGATCAGCTTGCCGATGATGATGTTCTCCTTCAGCCCGAAGAGCTGGTCGCTGCGGCCCTCGATGGCCGCCTCGGTCAGCACCCGGGTCGTCTCCTGGAAGGAGGCGGCCGAGAGCCAGCTGTCGGTGGCCAGCGACGCCTTGGTGATGCCCATGAGCTCGGGGCGGCCCTCGGCAGGACGCTTCCCCTCTTCCACGAGGTGCCGGTTGACCTCCGCGTAGACCTGGTTGTCGACGCGCTCGCCCGGCAGGAAGGGTGCGTCGCCCGGTTCGGCGACGAGGACCCGCCGGAGCATCTGGCGGACGATCAGCTCGATGTGCTTGTCGTGGATCGACACGCCCTGGTCCCGGTAGACCTTCTGGACCTCCTCGACGAGGTACTGCTGGGTCTCGCGGATCCCCCGGACCTCGAGGAGCTCCTTGGGGTCCTTCGGGCCTTCGACCAGCGCGTCGCCGGCGGTGACCTCCTGTCCGTCGGACACCTCCAGGTGGGCGCGGGCCGGCACCAAGGCCGATTCCTCGGTGCCGTCGTCGGCCACCACCGTGATGCGCCGGCCGGCCTCCTCCTCCTCCATGCGCACGACACCGGAGTGGCGGGCGAGGACCGCCGCGCCCTTCGGCGTGCGGGCCTCGAAGAGCTCGACCACCCGCGGGAGGCCGTGGGTGATGTCCTCACCGACGACGCCGCCGGTGTGGAAGGTGCGCATGGTGAGCTGCGTGCCCGGCTCGCCGATCGACTGCGCCGCGATGACGCCGACCGCCTCGCCGAGCTCGATCATCTTGCCGGTGGCGAGCGACTGCCCGTAGCACGCCGCGCACACGCCGTGGGTCGCCTCACAGGTGAGGACCGAACGGGTGCGCACCCTCGTCACGGCGGGGTCGTCACGAAGGGCGGCCACGAGCTCGTCCGAGAGCACCGTGCCCGTCGCGAGCGTCGAGCCGTCCGACATGCGAACGTCCTCGACGAGCAGCCGGCCGTAGGCGCGGGTCTCGAGGTAGCTCCGCTTCCCGGCGCTGTCGGGCTCGACGTTCTCGAGCCACACGCCCCGAGACGTGCCGCAGTCCTCCTCCCGGATGATGAGCTCCTGGGCCACGTCGACGAGCCGCCGCGTGAGGTAGCCGGAGTCGGCCGTGCGCAGCGCGGTGTCCGCCAGTCCCTTCCGGGCGCCGTGGGTCGAGATGAAGTACTCGAGGACCGACAGGCCCTCGCGGAACGAGGACTTGATCGGCCGGGGGATCATCTCGCCCCGCGGGTTGGACACGAGGCCCTTCATCCCGGCGATCTGGCGGATCTGCTGGGCGTTCCCTCGGGCGCCGGAGTCGACCATCATGTCGAGCGGGTTGAAGGCGAGGAGCGACAGTGACTGCTCCATCGCCCGGCCCACCTCGGAGTTGGCGGACGTCCAGATCTCGATCTCCTTCTGGCGCCGCTCGTCGTCGGTGATGATGCCCCGCTTGAACTGGGTCTCGGCCTTGTCGGCCTCCTTCTCGTAGCGGTCGAGGATCGCCTGCTTCTCCGGCGGCGTCCGGACGTCGTCGATGGAGATCGTGAGTCCCGACTGCGCCGCGTAGCGGAAGCCGAGCGCCTTGATCCGGTCGAGGCTCTGGGCGACCACGTGCTTGGGGTGCCCGGCCGAGAGCTCCTCGACGATGGAGCCGATCGGCGTGTTGCGCTTGCCGACGACGTCGTTCACGAACGGGAAGCCGTCCGGGAGCGCCTCGTTGAACAGCACGCGCCCGGGGGTCGTCTCGATCGACAGCCGCTCACCGGCGCCGTCGTCGGCCGCATCCGCCGCGCCACGGGCGCCCGCGGCGGTCGCCGCCTCGAGTCGGCGGGCGAGCGGTGTGCCCGGCGACGGCCGGAGGTGGATCTTGGCGTGAAGGGCGACGCTGCCCTCGTCCAGCGCGGCCTGGACCTCGTAGCTGTGGCGGAACGCCCGTCCCTCGCCGAGCGCGCCGTCGACCGTCAGGGTGAGGTAGTAGCCGCCGAAGACCATGTCCTGGGTCGGCACGGTGATGGGCCGTCCGGTGGCGGGCGACAGGATGTTGTTCGCCGAGAGCATGAGGACCCGGGCCTCGGCCTGTGCCTCGGCCGACAGCGGGAGGTGGACGGCCATCTGGTCGCCGTCGAAGTCCGCGTTGAAGGCGGTGCACACGAGTGGGTGGATCTGGATGGCCTTCCCCTCGACGAGCACTGGCTCGAACGCCTGGATGCCGAGACGGTGGAGCGTGGGGGCCCGGTTCAAGAGGACCGGGTGCTCCCTGATCACGCCCTCGAGCACGTCCCAGACCTGCGGGCGACGGCGCTCGACCATGCGCTTGGCGGACTTGATGTTCTGCGCGAGCTCGGCGTCGACGAGCCGCTTCATGACGAAGGGCTTGAAGAGCTCGAGCGCCATGAGCTTGGGCAGGCCGCACTGGTGGAGCTGCAGGGTCGGGCCGATGACGATGACCGAACGGCCCGAGTAGTCGACGCGCTTGCCGAGGAGGTTCTGGCGGAACCGCCCCTGCTTGCCCTTCAACATGTCGGATAGCGACTTGAGCGGCCGGTTGCCCGGCCCCGTCACGGGACGACCGCGACGACCGTTGTCGAAGAGGGCGTCGACGGCCTCTTGGAGCATGCGCTTCTCGTTGTTGATGATGATCTCGGGGGCCCCGAGGTCCAACAGCCTCTTCAGCCGGTTGTTCCGGTTGATGACGCGCCGGTACAGGTCGTTGAGGTCCGAGGTGGCGAAGCGGCCACCGTCGAGCTGCACCATCGGGCGCAGGTCGGGCGGGATGACCGGGACGGCCTCGAGGATCATGGCCCGGGGGTCGTTGATC
>DATLRV010000005.1:0-29947 GCA_035534455.1 Acidimicrobiales bacterium | reverse complement strand
TAGCGCTCGGCGGCGTCGAGGAACCCGTAGTCGTAGAGGGGCCGCCCGCAGCAGATGTGACCTTCGGGCACGACGACCTGCCACCCGGCCTCCTCGATGGCCTCGACGCAGGCCACGCCGACCTGGGTGTGCAGGTGGTTGTTGAAGGTGTCGGGGAACAGGACAACCGGACGCCCGTGCGGGTTCTTCGTCCCGCCGCGCCGGCGGAACCATTCCTGGAGGGTCATCGGCGCGAAGGTTGGCAGGGTCCGATGCTGGTCGATGCCGGCCGCGAGCTTGGCGATGGACCGCAGGACCGGGGTCTGCGTGGCCAGGTTCACGAGCTCGGGGAACCTGGACGCGAGGCGCGCCCCCTTGTCGATGAAGCCGAAGGCGTACGCGTGACGGGGCCGGTTCCGGGTCGGCGACTTGTAGTGGTGGTAGAGGAACTCGGCCTTGAGGGTCGGCATGTCGACATTGACGGGGCAGTCGTTCGTGCAGCCCTTGCACGACAGGCAGAGGTCGAGCGCCTCGAAGACCTCCTTGGACTTCCAGCGGTCCGTGATGACCTCGCCGCGGAGCATCTCGAACAGCAATCTCGCCCTGCCACGCGTGGAGTGCTCCTCTGTACGCGTCACCTGATAGCTCGGGCACATCGTCTGGCTCGCCTCGGGCACCCGGCACTTGCCGACGCCCACGCACCGCAGCGTGGCGTGCGCGAAGTCCCCACCGTCCTGCTTGTAGGTGAACTTCACCGGCGGACGCCACGGGTTGTACTCGGGCCCGAGCTTCAGGTCCTCGTCGAGCCGGTATGGATCGATGACCTTCCCGGGGTTCATCTTCCAGGCGGGGTCCCAGATCAACTTGAACTCTCGCATCGCCTGGAGGAGCTCCGCGCCGTACTGCTTCTCCAAGAGCTCGGCGCGCTGCTGGCCGTCGCCGTGCTCGCCCGACAGCGTGCCCCCGTAGGACGTCACGAGGTCGGCGGCGTCCTCGAGGAAGCGCCGGTAGGCGACGACGCCTTCTCGGGAGTAGAGGTCGAAGCTGATCCGCGAGTGGATGCAGCCCTGACCGAGGTGACCGTAGAAGGCGCCACGGAGGCCGTAGCGGTCGTAGAGGTCTTTCAGGTCCCGCAGGTAGTCGCCGACCTTGGGCGGGGGGACCGCCGAGTCCTCCCAGCCCGGCCAGTGGTCCCGCCCATCCGGCGGGAAGGCGGTGGAGCCGAGGCCGGCCTCCCGGATCTGCCAGAGGTCCTCGCTGTTGCCCCCCTCCTGGGCGCTCTTCATCACGCGGATCCGGTCCCGATCCGTGCCGTGCTCGGCGAGCCAGGTCACGAAAGCCGCGGCCTGCGCCTCGGACGCCTCGGCCGTGTCCGCCCCGAACTGCACCATCAGCCACGCTTTGCCGTCCTTCGGCAGCTCGTCGAGGTCCTGCAGGTTCATGGAGAGCTCCTGCTGGTCCTCGATCAGGATGTCGTCCAGCGCTTCGAGCCCGATGGGCCTGAATCGGTCGACGATCTCCTGGGCGCCGTCGCCGGCCTGGCAGATGTCCGGGTAGGCGACGGTGACGAGGGTGCGCTCCAAGAGCGCGGGCGTGAACATGAGCGTCACCTGGAGCGCCGTCGCGCACGTGCTCTCAGTGCCCACGAGAGCTCGTGCGACGTTGAAGCCCTTCTCCGGGAGGAGCTCGTCGAGGTTGTAGCCCGAGACTCGGCGCGGGAGCTTGGCCACGTCGGGGAACCCCGCCCGGATGGCGTCCGCATACCGATCCCGCAGGTCGCGGAGCTTGGCGTAGATCTCGCCCTTTCGCCCCCCTGCGGCAACGATCCGGTCGAGGTCGGCTTCCTCGTCCACGCCGACCCAGAACCGCTCGCCGTCGTAGGTGCACACCTCCATCGCGTGGACGTTGTCCGAAGTGCGGGGTCCGGGGCCGTAGAGCTGTGACTGGACCGAGTGCACGCCACACGAGTTGTTCCCGACGTTCCCGCCGATCGTGCAGCGCGAATGGGAGGACGAGTCCGGGCCGAACACCAGGTTGTGCGGGCCGGTGTGCACGTACACCTGCTCGTTGATGGCGCCGGGCTCGACGGTGACGAGACGCCGGTCGGTGTCGACCGGGCCCATGGCCGTGAGGTGCTTCGAGTTGTCGATGATGACCGCGTAGTTGACGGTCTCGCCCGAGAGGCTCGTCCCCCCGCCGCGGTTGCAGATCGGCGCGCCGAACTCCGCACAGACGCGGTGCGTCGCGACCACGTCGTCGAGCGTCTCGGGGACGACCACGCCGATCGGCACCTGGTGGAAGTTGGATGCGTCGTTCGCGTACATGGCGATCGCCGCGGCGTCGAAGCGAACCTCGCCCACCCCCGCCCGTTCGAGGGCGCGCTGGAGCCCCCGGACGTCCACGGTCTGTCGCCCGACCATGCCCACGGCCATGCCGGGCGCCGGCTTCGCGGGGATCTCGCGGACCGTCTGCCAGATCGCTCCGCTGCGGCGCTTCCGGACCGCTGCGTCGACGGTGTCGGTCACTGCTTCTCCCCGGCAAGCAGGTCCTTGGCGTGCTCGGCGAGCTCCGACCACTTCCCCTTGAAGCCCTTTACGGCGATGCCTCGCGCTGTCTCGTCCCCCTTGGCCAGGGCACTGACGGTCTTCTTCAGCATCTGCGGGCGGACGTGGGGGGGCAGTGGCGGGATCTGCGGGTCCGTGACGAACTCGAGGAGCACCGGGCCGTCCGCGTGCAGCGCACGCTCCCAGGCGGGCGCCACGTCCTCGGGGCGGTCCACCTTGATCCCCTCGAAGCCGAGCAGCCGGGCGAAGGCCGCCGCCGGGACGTACGGGACCTTCTGGGTCTCGGGGTTCTTCGGATCGCCGCCGAGCACGCGCTGCTCGTAGGAGACCTGGTTCAGGTCCTCGTTCACCAGGACGGCGAAGATCAGCGTGGGGTTCTTCTCGGTGAGCTGGCCCAGGTACCGCTTCACCGTGAGGAGCTCGTTCATGCCGAGCATCTCGAAGGCCCCGTCACCGGTGAACGCGATCACCGGCCGCTCCGGGTAGGCGAACTTCGCCCCGATGGTGTAGGGGACGCCGGGCACCATCGTGGCGAGCGTCCCGGACAGGGAGGCCTGCATCCCCTCGCGCAGCTTGATGTAGCGCGCGTACCAGTTGGTCGCCGACCTCGAG
Source organism: Acidimicrobiales bacterium (assembly GCA_035534455.1). Taxonomy (GTDB): domain Bacteria; phylum Actinomycetota; class Acidimicrobiia; order Acidimicrobiales; family RAAP-2; genus JAJYVT01. The sequence goes on along the minus strand of DATLRV010000005.1, from coordinate 26,792 downwards.
TCGGACGTGAAGATCGCGTGCTCCGGGAGACGCTTGTTGAGATCCCAGAACACGAACTGGGGATTGATCGGGTCGCCCTTCTGCTGCGCCCGATCGTCGAGGACCCGGTTCCAGGTGGCGACCTCGCCCTCGATCAACTCGCGCCACGACCGGTCCAGCTTGCGCTCGAGGAGCGGGATCAGCGCCCGGAGCGTGTCCCGGGCGTCGCCGACCAGGGACACGTCGTTCGGACAGCGCACCCCGATGAGGGATCCGTCGATGTCGATCTCGACGCAACGGGCCTTGCCCTCGGGGGGGAGCCACTCGGCGTACGGGAAGGAGGTCCCGATCATGAACAGCGTGTCGCAGTGCTCCATCATCTTGTTGGAGGGCTCGGTGCCGAGGAGGCCGAGGCTCCCGGTCGAGAAGGGCAGCGTGTCGGGAACGACGTCCTTTCCGAGGAGCGCCTTCGCGACGCCGGCGCCGAGCAGCTCGACGACCTCGACGACCTCGGCGGCGGCCTTTTTGGCTCCCTGGCCGATGAGGACGGCCACGCGCTCGCCCTCGTTGAGGATCTGCGCCGCCTCCTTCAGGAGCCGCTCGCCGGGCACCATGTGCGGCTGGTTCCAGCCGACGCTCGTGTAGGTCGCTCCGTGCATGCGTGGGGGATCGGAATACTCGGACTCCTGGACGTCCTCGGGGACGATCACGATCGCCGGGCGGCGCTCGGTGAGCGCCGACTTCATGGCCCGGTCGAGTACATGGCGCGAGGAGAAGTGGTCCATGACCGTGCTCACGAAACCGCCCACGTCCTTGAACAGGACCTGCAGGTCGATTTCCTGCTGATAGTGCGCGCCGACCGACATTCGCTTCTGCTGGCCGACGATGGCGATGACCGGCTGGTGGTCCAGCTTGGCGTCGTAGAGGCCGTTGACGAGGTGGATCGCACCGGGCCCCGACGTCGCCATGCAGGCGCCGATCTCGCCGGTGAATTTTGCATGGGCACAGGCCATGAACGCCGCCATCTCCTCATGGCGCGCCTGCACGAAGAACGGGTCGTCGCCCACCTCGGCGAGGGCGCCGAGGAAGCCATTGATCCCGTCGCCCGGATAGCCGTAGATGCGGTGCACCCCCCACTCGCGCAACCGCTCGAGCATCTTCACCGCAACCTGTGGCATCGCGTTTCCTCGCTTCCGCTTGCGTTTCCTTGCGTTCCCGTTCGCCGACGGGCGGCGACGCGCGCGGGCCTTCGCAGGCCCTGCACCCGCGAGCGCGCCCTTGGTACGGCCTTGGTACGGCCTTGGTACGGCGGTACCCGCCGTGTCGCCGGGCTGCTCCCTGGCGGAATGCAACAACTCCTGGGGCGCGCACGAGGGTGGCGTCGCCACGCCCCTGCCCGGGTCCCACACGCCCGGGAACCCGGTGGCGGGCTCCGCCCGCCCCGGGGAATCCGGTGGCGGGCTCCGCCCTGCGGTAAGGTGCCTCCCGCCAGATGAGTCCCTGGTGGGCCGGTCGGCCCGAACCGCCCGGACGGGGTGACGCTGCTCCAGTCGTGCTGATGGCCTCTATGCAATCCCCGGTTGCGTGGAGGAATGGGTGATGCTGGGTCTCGCTGTCGTCGTGCCGAACGCCGTTCAGGCCCTCCAGGTCCTGACCGTCATGCTCGGCGCGCCACTCGTCAGCGGCGCCATTGCGCACGTCGAGGCTCGCCTTCAGGGACGCCGCGGTCCGCGGATCCTCCAGCCGTACTACGACATCGCGAAGCTGTTCGGCAAGGAGACCCTGGTCACCGACCAGTCGAGCTGGGTGTTCCTCGCAGCCCCCATCGTCGCGTTCGCCTGCTACCTGATCGTCCCGTTGCTCATCCCGGTGCTGACGACGTACCCGCTGCCGCTCGGGTACATGGGCGACATCCTGGGCGGCGGCTTCCTCCTCGCGCTGGCCGGGTTCTCCGTGGCCATCGCCGGCGCAGAGTCCGGCGCGCCGTACGCGCAGCTCGGCAGCAGCCGCGCGATGACCTTCGGGGCGCTCGTCGAGCCGACCTTCCTGTTCGTGGTCTTCGCCGTGGCGTTGATCACGAGCACCGATCTTCCCTATGCCCTCGCCGCGACGGTCAGGTCGTCATCGGAGATCGTCAGCCCCGGGCACGTCCTCGCTGCGGTGGCGTTCTTCATGGTGGTGCTCGTGGACACCGGACGGATCCCGGTGGAGACCCATACGGGGACCTTGGAGTTCGGCATGATCGACGAGGCGCGCACGCTGGAGCACTCGGGACCCGCGCTCGCGTTGTTGAAGTGGGGATCGGCCATGAAGCAGCTGATCCTCTACACGATCCTCATCAACGTGTTCGTGGCTCCATTCGGGCTCTCGTCGACAGGCTCGCCGCTGTCGATCGTCGGCGCGATCGCGGCGCTGCTCGGCAAGGCGGTGCTTCTCGGGCTCGTCTTCGCGGTGATCGACAACCTCTTCTCGAAGCTCCGCCTCTTCAAGATCACCGAGTTCCTTGCGGCGGCCTTCGGCGTTGCGGTCCTCGCCGTCGTCGTCTTCTACGTGGGTCCGGCCTGATGTCCGCGCACGTGCCGTCGACGACTGCAGGGATCGAGGACGTCGTCGCAGTGCTCGTCCTCCTCACCGAGTTCGCCATGCTCCGCGGACCCCTGCTGCGCTCGCAGGTCCGGCTGTACGCCTTCCAGTCCCTCGCGGTGAGCGTGCTCGCGGCGGCGGTGGCGGCAACGAGGCACGTTCCCGACATCTACGCACTGGCGGGGCTGTCCTTCCTGCTCAAGGTCGCGATCGTCCCGGCGGTCATGCTGCGCCTGCTGCGCGACGTCGATGTCGATCTCACGGGCAGCGCGAAGCTCGGCGTCGCCAGTTCGACGTTGGTGGCCCTCGTGGTGGCGGTGTTCGGATTCTTCTCCGTCGGCTCGCTCCACGTGCACTCCACCCGCCTCCCGGCGAGCACCCTTGCCGTGGCCTCCGCGGTGGTCCTCGTCGCATTCGTCTTGATCGTGCTGCGCTCGGACGTCGTCTCGCAGGCGATGGGGTTCTTCTCGCTCGAGAACGGCGTGTCGGTCGCGAGTCTGGTGATTGCCCCAGGCCTTCCGTTGGTGGTGGAGATGACCTTCCTGTTCGACCTCCTCGTGGCGGTGGTCGCCTTCGGGATCATCATCCGGGTTCACCACGGACGATCGAAGACGCTGTCCACCACCGACCTCGACAGGTTGCGGGGGTAGCGCGGCGATGAGTGCGATCCTCGTGGCGCTGATCATCGTCCCGTTCGCCGCGGGGATGGTCTCCTTCGTCTCGCCCCTCGGGTCCGCAAGGCTGCTCGCCCCGGTGGCCGGCGCCGTCTCGTTCGCGCTCGTGCTCACGCTGATCCCCACCGTCGTCGCCCGCGGCCAGGTCAGTGCGGGCAGCGAATTGCGGGTCGACGCGCTCTCCGTGGTGTTCTTGGTCGCGACGTCCTTCCTCTACCTCGCGACGGCCCTCTTCTCGGCGGGGTACCTCCACCTCGGCGCGGGCCCGGCCGCCCTGCGGTACGGCCGGCGGTTCTACGCGGGTCTGCACGTGTTCTGCTGGGCGATGCTGGCCGCGCCGCTGGTCAGCGGTCTCGCATTGCTGTGGGTGGCAGTCGAGGTGACGACGGTGGTGTCGGCGCTGCTCGTTGCGATCGACGACACCGAGGCGGCGACCGAGGCGGCGTGGAAATACGTCCTGATCGCTTCGATGGGCCTCGGGATCGCGCTGCTCGCGACGATCGTCCTGTATTACGCGGGCACCTCCGCATTCGGGACGGGTTACGAGCTGACCTACACGAAGATGCTGGCTGGTGCGCACCACTTCCCCGCGGACGTGATTCGCCTCGCGTTCCTCCTGGCGGTCCTCGGCTACGGCACCAAGATGGGGTTGGTCCCCGTGCACACGTGGCTGCCCGACGCGCACTCCGAGGCGCCGACGCCCGTCTCGGCACTGCTGTCGGGCGCGCTCCTGGCGACCAGCTTCTACGCCATCCTGCGGTACTTCCAGATCACCTCTGCGGCGATCGGTTCGACCTATCCTCGCAACGTCCTGTTGGTGTTCGGGCTGGCGTCGTTGCTCCTTGCCGCCCTGTACCTGGTGCGCCAGCGCGACATCAAACGGATGCTCGCCTACTCGAGCGTCGAGCACATGGGGATCCTCGCCATCGGGATGAGCTTCGGGGTCACGCTGGCCATCGTCGGGGTCCTCTTGCACGTCCTCGCGCACGCCGCAGCCAAGGGGACCGCGTTCTTCGGCGCGGGCTCGGTGCTGCGGAAGTTCGGGAGCAAGGACATGTCCGTGCTCCGCGGCGGCGTGGGCGCCCTTCCCTGGAGCGGCTCCATGCTCGTTGCTGCCGTGCTCGCCCTCTCGGCCATGCCCCCGTTCGGGCTCTTCCGGAGCGAGTTCCTGATCGTCGCGGGTGGGTTGTCCGCGCCGCGCTACGGGGTCGCGGCGGTGCTGGTCGCGCTCGCGACGGTCGCCTTTCTCGGCCTCGCGTGGTGGACCACCCAGACGATGCTGACGGCTGGGCCGTCCGACGCCCGGGCGGCAGCGCCGTCCGACGGGTCCGTCTCCGCCGTCTCCGCCGTCTCGGTCTCTTCGCCCGCCCGGGTGCGGGCCACCGTGGCAAAGGGTGAGGTGAGCCCGTGGATCGTCGTCTCGATGGCGCTCGGGCTCGCCGCGCTCGTCGTCCTCGGCGTGCATCTCCCGGCCGATCTGAGCAGGCTCCTGAACCACGCGGCGCACGAACTGAGGTCGCCGCGGTGACGGCGGGTCGTGATGCGCATCCGGCTGCGGGGGAGGGGGACCGGGACCGGCCGGCTGTGCAGGCCATCCCCTTCGCCGCGGCGCGCAGGCGGGTGCGTGACGGGGCGAGGTTCTGCGGCCTCGTCGCGATCCCGGACCAGGCGGGGGGCGGCGGCGGACTCGGGCTCTTCGCGATCACCTCCGACGACGGCGAGCTCGCCTTCGAGGAGCATCGACCGGTCGACGGCGCGTACGCGACCCTGACGTCCGACGTCCCCGCGGCGGACTGGTACGAGCGCAGGATCCATGACCTCTTCGGCATCGAGCCGGTCGGGCGACAGCGGCCCGAGCCCCTCGTGTTCCCCGTGCCACCGGGGGCGCGCCCACCGCTGGCCGCGGGCGGCGACCCGTCCGCGGCCCTGGCGCCGGACCCTTCGCCGACGCCGGCCCATGTCCACGGAGAAGGGGTCTTCACGATCCCGTACGGCCCGGTGCGCTCCGGGGTGTTCGAGTCCGTCGAGTACCTCGTCGAGACCTCGGGTGAGGACATCCCGCACCTCCGGACGCGCATCTTCTACAAGCACCGTGGCGTCGACGCGCGCTTCGTCGGCCTCGACGTCGACGACGGTGCCCTCCTCGCCGAGCGCGAAGAAGGACCCGCGTCGGTCGCACATGCGCTGGCGTTCAGCCAGGCCGTCGAGCGCATGGCCGAGGCCGCCGTGCCGGTCGCGGCGCAGCTGGTACGCGTCGTCCACGCCGAGCTCGAGCGGGTGGCGAACCACCTGGACACGATGGTCCGCCACACCGAGGCGGCGGGGCAGGCGGTCGCCTACGCGGTGCTCTCTCACCACAAGGAGCGGGTGCAGCGCCTGCGTGCCAGGTTGTGCGGCAGCAGGTTCGGGCGCGGCGTCGTGGTGCCCGGCGGTGTGCGCCGGCCACCGGGGCTCTCGCCGCACGGTGTCCTGTCCGAGGTGGGGGAGCTCCAGCGAAGGATCGACCAGGACGTGCAGAGGCTGATGGACACGCCGTCCTTCGTGGACCGGCTCCGTGGGACGGGGGTGCTCTCCTCGGACGACGCGCGGCGTTTCGCCGTCGTCGGGCCGATCGGCCGCGCGTCAGGCGAAGAGGAGGACGTGCGCATGAGCCGCCCGTACGGGGCATACGAGCGACTCGGACATCGCGTGGCGCGGCGCGTGGAAGGCGGCGACGCCCTCGCGCGCCAGCGGGTGAGGATGGACGAGCTCGACGGGTCGTTCCATCTCGTGCGCCAAGCCGTCGACATGCTGGCGGAGTTGGGGGAAACCGGGGGATGGCGCGCAGCCATCCCTCCCGTGAGCGGGCGGGCGGTGGGGTGGACGGAAGCGGCACAGGGGGAGCTGCTGTCCGTGGTCGAGGCACGCGACGGCCGGCTCGCACACGTGACCCAGCGGTCCGCCAGTTTCCACAACCTCGCCGCGTACGGGTCGGCGTTCCCCAAGGACATCTTCACCGACGTCGCGTTCATCGAGGCCAGCTTCGGCCTGTCGATCGCAGGGGCCGCGGGCTGATGCCGTGGATCCCGCGGGGCCTGCGAGAGGGGATCGTGACGAGCCCGTACCCGCGTCGCCCGGACGGGTACGACCCCGGATTCTTCGGGCACGTGGAGGTGGAGCCGTCCGTAGGGGACACGGCGGCCGCCCGGGCAGCCGCCGGCGCCTGCCCGACGGGGGCGATCACCATTGCGCCGCACCCCGGACGCGTGCAGCTGGACCGGGGGCGGTGCATCCTCTGCGGGCGGTGCGTCGATCTCGCGCCCGGGACGTTCCGCGCCGACCGGGGTTTCGAGACCGCCGCGTTCAGGCGGGCCGCACTGGTGGTGCCCTCCGGCGAGCCGGACGACGCCGAGCTCGCCGAGGCGCGCGCGCAGCTCGCGCGGCGTGTTCGCGGGCTACGACGCTCGGTCCACGTGCGCCACGTCGACGCGGGCTCCGACGGCAGCGAGGAGTGGGAGATCGCGGCCCTCACCAATCCCGTCTACGACGTCCAGCGTCTGGGCGTCTTCTTCACCGCGAGCCCCAAGCACGCGGACCTGCTGCTCGTCACCGGCCTCGGATCGGCAGGGATGGGAGACCCCCTGCGACAGACGTTCGACGCCATGCCCGAACCCAAGGTGGTGATCGCGGTCGGGGCGGACGCCGCGAGCGGTGGCATGGTCGGGGAGGGGTACGCGGCGCGCGGCGGCGTCGCGGGGTGGGTGCCCGTGGACGTCTTCGTCCCGGGGTCGCCACCGAGCCCCTTCGGCGTCCTCCATGGCATCGTTGCGGCGGTGGGGCTTCTGGGCTCGCGACCGCGTGAGGGCGCGCCCGACGGCGCGGGCGTGCCGGGGACCCCACGGTGACCGGCGCCCTCCTCGCGGCCGGGCTCGCGTGCATGCTCGCCGGAGTGGGCGTCGACCTCGGACTGGGGACGCGCTCGCGCGTGGCCCGGATCGTGCCGTACCTGCTCGGCGCGGCGGGCAGCGGTTGCCTGCTCGCCGTCGGCGTCCACGCGACGCTGTCGGCGCCGGCGATGGTCGACATCGCACCGCTTTTCGACGTCGGCCGCGGGGTGCTGCGGGTGGACGCCCTCGCCGGTCTGTTCATGACGGTCCTCTTCGGCATCGCCGTGGCCGTTTCGTTGTGCGCTGCCTCCTGGGCGTGGCCGGAGGTGGGGAGGGCACACCGCCGTGCGGCAGCGACCGGATACCTCGCGCTCCTCGCGTCGGTGGCGGTCGTCGTGTGCGCGGCGGACGCCTTCGTGTTCCTCTTCGCGTGGGAGGCGCTGACCGTCTCCTTTTACCTGCTGACCTCCGCCCAGCGTGGGAGCGCGGAGGCGGCCCGCGCCCCGTGGGCGACGGTCGGGATCGGCAAGGTCAGCGGGGCCTGCCTTCTCCTGGGCTTCCTCCTCCTGGCGGGCCAGACGCACAGCTTCACGATCGCCCACTGGTCGGCGGTCCGACCGGGCGCGCTGCACGCCGTCGCTTGGGTCCTCGTGGTGGCCGGCTTCGCGGCCAAGCTCGGCACCGTGCCGTTCCAGGTCTGGATACCGGTCGGCTACCCCGCGGCACCCGGTCCGTCGCGCGCCGCGATGGCGGGAATCGCCGCCAACGTCGGGGTGTACGGCCTCTGGCGGTTCCTCGCCGTGCTCGGCCGCCCACCGGTGTGGCTCGTCGTCACCGTCCTCCTCGCCGGCGGCGTGACCGCCTTCCTCGGCATCCTCTTCGCCGGGGTGCAGTCGCGCCTCAGCCGGGTGGTGGCGTACTCGAGCATCGAGCACGCAGGCATCATCCTCGTGGCCTACGGCGTCGCCCTCACCGGTCTCGCCGTGGGATCGCGAGACCTGCAGATCGTGGGACTGGTCGCCGGGTCGCTCCAGATGGTCGCGCATGCGGTGGCGAAGTCCACCCTGTTCTGCTCCCTTGCTTTCGTGGAGGCGGACGCCGGCACCGACGACCTCGACGCGCTCCGCGGCGTCGCTCGCCGTTTGCGGTGGAGCGGTGCGGCCTTCGGGGCGGGAGCCCTCGCGCTCGCGGGACTGCCCCCCACGATCGGCTTCGTCTCGGAGTGGTTCGTCCTCGAGGCGCTCATGCAGCAGTTCCGACTCGGCGGCCTGGCCCTCCGCCTCGGCCTGGCGGGTGCCGGCGCCCTCGTCGCGCTCACGACGGGACTTGCCGCACTCGCCTTCCTGCGGGTCCTCGCGCTCACCTTCCTCGGCCGGCCGGCCCGTTCGACGACGGGTTCGGGGGAGGCCGGACCCCTCGGGCGGGCGGGACTCGCCGCGCTCGGGCTCGGATGTCTCGCGCTCGCGGCAGCGACCCCATGGGAGGTCCGGTTCTTCGCCCTCGGGCTGGCCCCGATCCTGCCGCGTGGTGGCGTGCTGCAGGCGCTCAAATCCCCATGGGTGCTCCAACCCGTGTACCACGGATTCTCGATCCTCTCGCCGTCGTGGCTGTGGATCGTGCTCCCCGTCGCCTGCGTGGCGGTTCTCGGGATGGCGGCGCTCTTCTCGCGCGGCAGGTACCTGCGTGTGCGACGGGTACCCGCATGGCGCTCGGCGACCTCGGGCGTCGCGGGCGCGTCCTCCTACACCGCCTTCGGCTTCGCAAACCCGCTCCGCCACGTGCTCGGCAACGTCCTCGCCACCCAGAGGACGCGCCAGTTGCAGACCGCGGCGCTCACGACCAGCGGCGACGAGGGCGCGGAGCTCGGCGTCTCGGGGGACGTTGCCCGTACGGCGCACCTCGAGTCCCGCACGAGCGTGGCAGAGCCCTTCGAGGCCTACCTCTACCGTCCGGCCTGGAAGGCCGTCCGAACGGCGTCGGACCTGGCGCGGCGGCTGCAGTCGGGGTCGCTCAACGCCTACGTTGCGTACATGCTGGTGGCGCTGGTCATTGCGCTCGCGGTCGCCGCGGCGATGCGATGACGGCCACGGGCGCCCGCGGGCGCGGCGGCGCGTTCCGCCGGATCCTCGTGGGCTACGACGGCTCTCCCGAGGCGCACGACGCGCTGCGGACCGCCGTCGCCCTCGCCGACGACATCGGCGGAGACGTCCGGGTCCTCCTCGTGGTCAGACCGCCCGCGCACGTGGAGACGGCGGAGGCGTTGGCGAACGAAGCCGAGGCGGAACGCGAGAACCTGTCCCGGGGTCTTCGCGACCTCCTCGGCGTGACCACGCGAGCCCTTCCGGAGCCCCGGGTGGTCTTCGCCGACGAGCCGGCGCAGGCGATCGCGTCACACGCGGAGGAGCACGGCTTCGACCTCGTCGTCGTGGGTTCGCACGGGAGGGAGCACGCCACCCATCGGGGCGTGGGGCACGCCGTCGAGGCGTTGGTACGCCATCATCCCTGCCCGGTCCTCGTCGTGTGACGGGCGATCGCGCCGGCCGCCGGGCACGCCAGGCACGCCGGGCACGCCGGGCACGCCGGCCGACCACGCCCCGGACGGAGCGGCGCCGACCGCCCTCGTAGAATCCCCGCGTGCTCGACGACGCCGGTGCTGCGACTCGGGCCGTCCCGGGCCACGTGGCGGTGATCATGGACGGGAACGGTCGCTGGGCGGAGTCCAAGGGCCTTCCGCGCACCGAGGGCCACCGTCAGGGCGAGGCGACGCTCGCCGAGGTCGTCAGGGCGGCAGACGACATCGGGATCCGATGGTTCACGGCCTACGGCTTCTCCACCGAGAACTGGACGCGCCCCAAGCTCGAGGTGGACTTCATCCTCAGCCTCCACAAGAAGATCTTCGGCAGGCGCCTCGAGATGCACCGGAACAACGTACGGATCCGCTGCATCGGACGTCCGGTGTCCCGAACGTCGCGCCTGCCCCGGCGGATCCTGCGCGAGATGGACGAATCGGTCGAGTTGACCAAGGACAACACGGGGCTCAACTTCACTCTCGCGTTCGACTACGGTTCGAGAGAGGAGCTCGTGTACGCCACGCGCCGCCTTCTCGCTGCGCACCGAGACGGGCTCGAGATCGACGAGCGGGCTCTCGAGCAGTTCCTCTACGAGCCGGCGATGCCGGCGGTCGACCTCCTCGTGCGCACGTCGGGCGAGCAACGCCTGTCCAACTTCTTGCTGTGGCAGGCGATCGGCGCCCCGTTCTACGTGACGCCGACCTACTGGCCGGACTTCGACCGGAGCGAGCTCGAAGCGGCGGTCCGGTGGTGGAGCGAGCACCGGGGCGAGCCCAGCGGGGCGGGCGCCGGCTGATCGCGGTCCTTCACTGGAGGTGAACCCACGCCGACGACGCGCTAGGATGAGTTTTCAGTAGCGGTGCGGTCCGGGGAGGACCGCCCGAGGCGGAACTCGGTTGGTCGGCAGCTGAACGGGGGTGGTCGGGGATGGCCACAGGGGACGACGGCGGGGTCATGTCCGTGCAGGGCGGACCCGCGCCCGAGATCGGACGCGCCCTCCGGGCGCGCTCGGAGGAGATCTCCGAGCGTCTGGTCTCCCTGTGGCAGGGCGGGAGCGAGACCCGGGACCGCGCAGCGACAGTCGCCGCGGACATCCGTCGATCGACGCGGGCGGGAACCCTCGCGGTCGCGGACTACCTCGTCACCGGCGAAGTGGTGACCCGTGACCGCTCCGAGGAGTGGGACTGGACGGGCGAGGCGCCCCTCGCCGGACGGATCGCGCTTGCGAGCGTCACCAAGCTCTACGTCCACTGGCGCGGCGTCTGCGAGGAGGTTGTGCGCGAGGAGGTGAAGGCGCACGGTGCCGACCAGGAGGTGCTCGACCGATGCCTGCAGGTGCTGCAGCGCGGTTTCGGCGCGAGCCTCGTGCGGATGGCCCGGCGTTTCGAGGTGACGCGCCGCGACCTCGAGGAGCAACTCGAAGAGCACCGGGCCCGTCTCGAGCACCAGGCGCTGCACGACCCGCTGACCGGGCTGGCGAACCGGGTCCTCTTGCTCGACCGACTCGAGCACGCCCTGGAGAGCGCGGCGCGGCGTCCGACCGGTGCCGCCGTGCTCTTCATGGACCTGGACTACTTCAAGGCGGTGAACGACGCCTCCGGTCACTCCGCTGGCGACCAGCTGCTCCTCGGGGTGGCGAGGCGGCTGCAGGCCGCAGTTCGCCCGAACGACACCATCGCCCGTCTCGGCGGGGACGAGTTCGTCGTCTTGTGCGAGGACCTCGGCGACCCCGTCGAGGAGAGCGTGGCCGTCGCACAACGGATCGCGGAGCGCTTCGAGGACCCCTTCATGGTGGGAGACCGAGAGATCGTCGTCGCCGCCAGCATCGGTGTCGCACCCGCGGGACGGGACGACACCGCCGACGCGCTGCTCGGGCGTGCGGATCACGCAATGTACCGAGCCAAGGAGCTCGGGCGTGGGCGCGTCGAGCTCTACGACCCCTCCATCGACCACCAACAGGTGCGCCGCGCGGAGCTCTCGGCAGCGCTGCACCACGCAGTCCCCGACGGCCAGTTGCGCCTCGTGTACCAACCCCTGGTCAAAGTGAGGACCCGTCGAGTGCTCGCGCGCGAGGCGCTCGTCCGTTGGGAGCACCCGGTGTTCGGTTTCGTCGGCCCCGACGACATCATCCCCTTGGCCGAGTCGACGGGGCTGATCACAAGCATCGGCCGCTGGGTGCTGGTGCGGGCGTGCATGGACTGTGCGGCGTGGCGAGAGGAGGGGGACCCGGGGGTCGGGGTCACCGTCAACGTGTCGGGGCTCCAGCTGGCAAGCGGCAAGTTCCACACCGAGGTCGAATCGGCGCTCAAGAAGAGCGGGCTGCCACCGGACGCCTTGACCGTCGAGGTCACCGAGACGCTGCTCATGTCCGACAGGGCCGACGTCCGCGACGGCCTCGACCGGGTGAGGGCGCTCGGAGTGCGCATCGCGATCGACGACTTCGGCACCGGGTACTCGTCCCTGTCCTGGCTCGCGAGCCTTCCGGTCGACGTGGTGAAGATCGACCGGAGCTTCGTCGCGTTGCTCGGCCTCGTCGACCGTCAGGCGGCGGTCGTCGACGCCGTGATCCATCTCGCTCACTCGCTCGGCCTCGACGTCGTGGCTGAAGGCGTCGAATCGGACGCCCAGCTGCGGCACCTCACCCGGCTCGGGTGCGACGAGGCGCAGGGCTTCCTCCTCGGCTATCCCGCGGGACTCACAAGGAGCGACTGAGCGCCCGGCGATCCTCTGCGCCGCCCCACTGGGCGCCGGCGATCCTCTGCGCCCCCCCGTCAACGGGTGGCGTGATCCGGGCGGAGTGAGTTGCACCACCCGCGTCGTCTCGGTGACCTGGGTGTCGTGCAGGTTGCCGAACCCCGCCCGGTCGTAGAAGGCCTATGCCCTGTCGACTGCCCTGTCGACGTCGGAGACGGGGATCGGCACGAGCTCGAGCCGCATGTCGGGTACGACGTCATCGGTCATCGAATCGCACCTCTCGTACGCGGTCCGACAACCGCACGGTGCACAGACGGATGAGAGCGGACGACCTCATCGGGCCCCCCGGCACCGTCGTCGGCGCTCGAGGACTCCGGCAGGAGGCGCCACGTCCACGCGCCCAACTCCCGGCGGGGAGGCCGCCCGATCACCTTGGTGAGCACACTTCGCGCCAGGACGGGGTCCCGCCCCAGGGGAAGAACGACCACCTCCCCGACGCGCCAACGCTCGAGGGCCGCGCGGAGCGCGCCGAGCCGTGCGGGACCGAGAGCCGGGAGCGCACCGCCCGCGCGAGCGGTGAGTGCCGACAGCAGGCGGTAGGGCTCAGGTACCGGGGACGTGGAGAGCGGCCGCCCATCGGCGTCCGGGACCTTGATGTAGCCGCCGGCCAAGCGGAACCGCATCACGTCGAGTGACTGCCACACCATCGGCGCCGAGTTGCCGTCGAGGGGGAAGGGGAAGGGATAGGAGAGCACGACCGTGCCCGGCGAGAGGCGCGGCGCTGCGTCGCGGTACCACGTCGGCACGACCAGCCCCTGCGTGGCGAACGGCACCTGATAGGTCGGCCATACCGAGACCCCCGCAGCGAGACCCGCGACGCAGACCGCTCCCGATGCGCCGACCCGCCACAGGCGACCGGGGACACGGCGGCGTGCGGCGCGCCAGGAAGCCTCGACGCCGACACCCAGCAGCATGGCCACGCACAGGTCGGTGACTGCGCTGAAGCGCTGCGGGATGACGTCTTCGAGGAGCGGCCACGACGCGACGAGCCGCCATGGGAGCCACAGTCCCGTCGGGTGGCGGGTGGTGAGCCAGAGCGTGGTGCCCAATGAGCACACCGCCGCGACGAGCGCGCCGAGTGCGAGGAGCCACGTGACGCGCCGCCGCCATGCGACGCCGACTGCCACCCCGGCGAGGACGATCGCCACCGGACCGAGGAACGCCGACGGCGGTCCGGCGCGCCCTTCGTACCCCCCGAGTCGTATCAAGACGTCCGCCGGCGCCTGGTAGGCCCCAGGACTCCACAGCGCCGCCGCCGCGTTGCCCTGGACGTGCCAGAGCGGGCCGTGCAGGTGCTGGCGCCCGGCGAAGAACGCCCACAGCGGCAGTGCGAGGACAACGGCGCCGACGGCGCCGCCGACGAGCAGTGCTCGCCCGAGCTCGGGTACCGGAGCGATCGACCGAATGCCCCACACGACGGCGACGAGCACCACGGGTGCCCCGACCACGATGACGATGGCGAGGATCTCGCTCGACAGAAGGAACTGGAGCCCGAGCAGCGCCCCGGCGAGCGCGGCCCACCGACGCCGCCCACGTGCGGGACCGAACAGCACCTGATGTCCGGCGAGGAGCAGCAGGGGAGGGGCGACCAAAAAGGCCAGACCGAGGTGGCCCAATTCGAGATTCGTGACGACAAAGGGGGAGTACCCGAAGACCAGCCCTGCCACGATCGCCGCGGGGGGCCATTCGACAAAGCGTCGGCAGGTGAGCCAGCAGGCCCATGCGCTGAACGCCGGAGCAAGGGTGAGCGCGAGGTTCGTCGAGACGATCGGTCCCGCCGTGAGGGTCACCGGGGCCAACGCGAGCCCGATCGGCACCGCGCTCGCGTTGGCGAGCAGGTTCACCCCGTCGGGAGCTTGCAGCGCGCCCGAAAAGAAGGGGTCGATGCCGTGGGCCAACGCGTAGGCCGGCCACTCGACGAACCACACCGTCTGTCCGGCGTCCCCGCATGCGCACGTCAACACCGATGCAAGATGCCCGTCCCAGGCGTGCCACCACAGGGCAACGCCGGGGAGGGCAAACGCCGAGATGACGAGCACGTGGTACGTCCCGCGGCGGACGACCGCCGACGCCGACCACCGGTCCGGCGGACACTCCAGGACGCTTCCCGCGCCAGGCGGAGCCGCCGATCGGGGTGCGAGGACGGCCGTGGACATGGCACATCTTGCGTCTGGCGCCGAAGAGTCGGCGAGATCCTCCGAACGTCGACCAGCCACCAGCGATTGCGGACAGTTCCAATCCGCTGTAGTTTCGTCACTGTGACGCAATATCTCGCGCCCAGTCCCGGCGGCGTCGCGCGGTGCGCGTACTGCCGCCGCCCTCTGCCCGCCGTCGGTACCGGCCCAGCCGGCCGGCCGGCCAAGTACTGCCGGCGGTCGCACCGCCAACGGGCGTACGAGGCGAGACGGCGCGCCGCCCGCGCATCGTTGCCCGACGGGCAGGTCGTCGTCGCCCACGCGGACCTGGACCGGCTGCACGACCGGCTCTACGCCCTGGAAACGGCACTGGACGACGTCGCCGCCGATCTCGCGGAGCTCACTGGCTTCGCCTCGCCGCAGTCACGGTCGAGGGCCTACGAAGCGGCCCTCGCGCACCTTCGTGCCGTCGCCGAGGACCTGCGGGGAGTGGTCGTCGAGCCGGTGGCCAACTGACGAGCCGGTGGCCAACTGACGAGCCGGTGGCCGACTGTCGTCCAGCCTCATCCTGACCTGACATAATGTACATTATCGGCTGTTTCAGGAGAAGCGCCCAGCTCGAGAGGCTCGCCGGGGCGGCCTGGTGCGGTGTGGCTGGGGGTGCGGCAAACGCCCTCCCCGAGCGTTGGACGCCGAGTCGAGCGCCGTGGCGCGGCCGCGGGGGGTCGGTTCTTCGGTAGCGTCCGGCTCCATGCGTGTGCACTCGTCGACGTCGTGGCGCGCCCACCGGACCCTCGCGTCGGTGCTCGGCGCCGCGATGGTCGTGGCCGGCTTGGGATGGAGCGGGGGTGCGGCCTGGGCGTCGACCCGGTCCCCCGCGGCGACCCACCACGGGACGTCGGGGCTCGCCGGCCGCCATCGTCACCACACCACGCACAAGAAGCACCACGGGCCCAAGGTCCCGGTCGTGGGCAATGCCAAGGATCTGAACGTCGAGCCTGTCGTGCACGCCGCCACAGGCAGGGCGCCCAAGAAGGTGGAGGTGAAGAACCTCGTCGTCGGCGCGGGCGCGACCGCCACGATGGCGAGCACGGTCAGCGTCGTCTACGTCGGCGCCCTGTACAAGACCGGCAAGGACTTCACACAGGCCACCTGGACGACGAGGAAGCCAGCGACATTCCCGCTGACCGGCGTGGTCGCGGGCTTTGCGGACGGCCTCGTCGGCATGAAGGTGGGCGGGCGCCGGGAGATCGTCATCCCGCCGAAGCTCGGTTACGGCAACCGCCGGTACGGACCCATTCCCGCCAATTCGACGCTGGTCTTCGTCGTCGACTTGAAGGCCGTCAGCGGGTAGCGCCGGAGGCGGGTGCCTGGGCTCGCCGTGCCCGGCTCCCCCGTCCGGCGACCGTCGGTCCCGCGCCGCCGCCCGCGCGCGCCGCCACCCCCCGGCGGAGCTCGGCTTCCACGGACCGCAGGCGTCGTCGCTCTCCGGTTAGTTCCTTTCGGGCCTTGTCCAGCTCGGCACGCACCTCGGCGAGGCGATCGGCGTCGCGCCGTGACCGTTCCTCGGCGCGCGCCGCACGCACTTCGAGCTCTACAGTGCCGGCTCGGTACTCGTCGAGGCGCCGCTCGGCCCGCTCGGCGCGCTGGCGAACCTGCTCCGCAGCCCCTTCGGCCGCCGCGACAAGGCGCTGGAGCTCGCCGGCCGCCACCGCGGCCTGGGCGACCTCGGCATCGTGGGCGACACGGCAGGCCTCGAGCAGCGACTCGGCCCGGGCAGCGTCGGCGTGGTGCCGGAGAAGCTCGGCTTCGAGCTCTGCGCGGGCGCCGTCGAGCGCACCGGTGAGCTCCTCGACCGTGCGGGCGTGCTCGGCCCGTTCGGCTGCGAGATGCTCGAGGTCCTCTCGCCACTGCGCCCGTTCGCGTTCGAGACGTTCGTGCGCCGAGGCCGCACGGCGCGCGGCCTCGGCGGCCGCCCGCTGCGCCCGGAGGACCTCTTCGGTCGCCTCGGCACGGATCGCAGCGACCAGGGCGTCGTTCCCCGGGGCCTCGGCCTCGGCCCGCTCGAGACGGGCGAGTGCCTCGACGAGCAGGACCCTCGTGCCCGAGAGCCCCGTCCCCTCCCCTGCCGCGTGGTTGCCGGGGGGCTGCGGGAGCCCGGCGCCGAGCCGCCGGCGCCGAGCCTCTGCCCTGTGGGCGTCCGAGCAGTACAGGCGTGGTCTCCCCCCGCCGGGCCGCCGCACCACCGGCACCGGGCACCCCTCGAGCGCGCAGGTCGATGCGCCCCGGGTACCCGCCGGAACCACCGTATCGGTCATTACGAAATCGTATCGCGAAACCGGTATCGATTCACCGATATCTCCCGGTGGGACGTACGGCCGTCTCTCGATCCCACCGCGTCGTCGCTCCCGCAACGCTGCGGCGAGGCTGTGTGGTGCGTTGCCGCGTGGATCGGGGAAGATGGGAGGCGTGTTCGCACCGGACGACGGGGCAATCGACGTCATCGTGGAGATCCCCGCCGGGAGCCGGAACAAGTACGAGTACGACCACGAGCGCCATGTGATCCGACTCGACCGACGGCTCGCAACGGCGATGACCTACCCCGCCGACTACGGATTCGTCCCCGACACGCTCGCGCTCGACAGTGACCCGCTCGACGCGCTCGTCATCCTCGACGACCCCACCTTCCCCGGCTGCCTCGTCCGCGTCCGGGTGGTGGGGGTCTTCCGCATGAAGGACGAGGCCGGACCCGACTCGAAGCTCCTGACCGTGCTCGAGCACGACCCGATCCGCACCGAGACGCTCGACGTCTCGGACCTTCCCAGTCACCTCCTCGACGAGATTGCCCACTTCTTCAGCGCCTACAAGGCGCTCGAGCCGGGCAAGGCGACCCAGACCATGGGCTTCGAAGGTCGTGCGGCCGGGCTCGAGGAGCTGGCGGCGTCGCGCGAACGGTTCCGCTCCCCCGCCGGGCCAGGTGTCCGCGGCGCCGGCGGCGACCGCACGCACTGAGCGTTGTGCTCGAGGGGTGCTCGCTCCCCTCGTCCGGCCGTCGCCGCACCGGGTGACGCACCGGGTGACGGGGTGCGCATCCGGGGTGTGGCCTGCAGCGCGCCGAGTCCCCCGCCGGGCCGTTCCCCCGTTTCTCCGGACGCCGCGAGACACCCTCAGTGGCCCTGCAACCAGATGCGTCACACCGCTCACGCCCGAAGCGATAGCGTGACCGCCGCATGTCGCGCCGTATGGAGATCGAGCTGACGAGCCGTACCGGCGACGGTTCGTTCACCTGGCGCGCCGCGGGCGCGAAGCAACCCAAGGGCACGGTGGACACCGATCTCCTCCCTGAAGGCGCCGCCGTCGGCGACGTCGTCCGTGCCGAGGTTGAGCGCGGGCTCGAGGGCCTCGAGATTCTCTCGGTGCTCCCCGCGCAGGACAAGGGGGACGAGCGCCCCGCCAACCGCATCGAGGTGCTCGGCGCCCCGCGACGCGGTCCCGACGTGTTGGTGAGCTACGCCTCGGGACGACCTCGCCGTGAGGACGGTGGCGACCGCGGCGCACGTCGTGGACCGGGCGCAGGGCGCGGGCCACGTACCCGTCGGCCCCCCGGCGACGCTGCGAACGAGCCGAGGGCCGGTGGTCGGCGCGAGCGCGCCGAAGGCGACGCTCCCCGGTCCCGACCACCTGCGGGCGAGAGCCGCCGGGAGGAGCGCGCGGCGCGCAACGGGGCACCACGCGAGGCCGGAGACCGTCGCCGTCCCGACGAGCGCCGTCCCGACGAGCGCCGTCCCGACGAGCGGCGTCCCAGTGGGCCGGGAGTTCGCCGCGAACGGCGCCCGTCGGTCTCGACGGCGCACCGCAACGCGTTGCTCGCAACCCTCGGTCCACAAGAGCTCCCGATCGCCGAACAGCTGCTCCGCGGGGGGATCCCCGCAGTGCGCCAGGCTCTCGCCGAGCAGCACGCGGCCCGACCGGGCGACACGGCGGCGGCGGCGAACCGCGATGCTGTCCTCGCCGTGGCCGAGCAGCTCCTCCCCCGGGCCAACTTGGCGAACTGGAAGGACCGCGCGGCGTCTGCACAGACCGCTGGCAAAGAGCTCCGCCTGCGCGAGCTGCGCGCCGTCGTCACGGCCGCGCGCACGGTCACCCTCGACGACGAGGCGAAGGCGCTCGCCAAGGGGCTGCAGGAATCGCTTGAGCAGCGTGTGCGCGCCTTGCGCGAGGAATGGGTCGGCCGGATGACCAAAGCACTCGACGACGGCCGCGTCGCCGACGCCGTTCGAGTCTCGGCGCGCGCGCCCGAGCCTGCGACGCGGCTGCCTGCCGAGCTCGCGGTGCGCCTGGCCGAGTCCGCGGGCCAGGCGATGACCGCCGACACGCCAACGAGCGCATGGATCGCGCTCCTCGCCGCCGTCGTCGAGTCTCCGGTCCGGCGCAACGTCAAACCGACGGGGATCCCCGCGGACGAGCATGCGAGGGGGGAGGCACTGCGTGCCGCCGGTTTCGTGCCGGAGCTCGCGAAGCTCCTCGGCCTCCGGATCCCGCCTCCTCCGCCGCGCCGGCCCGCTCGCAGCGGGCCGAGCGTCATGGCAGCCGGCGGCGCAGGACCAGCAGGCGCGCGCTGAGTCCCTGGGACTCGAACAGCTGCTTCGACGCCCGGTCACCCGGGAGCGCGGGGGCGTCGACGGCGACGCAGCACCGGGTCACGAACCAGTCGAGGAGCGACCCGGCCAGCGCGGTGCCGACTCCGACGCCCCTGGCTCCAGCCTCCACGTAGCAGCTGTCGACGACGCCGACACGCTCGGCCCCCGCGTTCACGACGTGGCCCGCCCCGACGCCGACGACGACTTCGTCGATCGTCCCGGAAAGCAGCACCCGGTCGTCGCCGGTCCAGCGGGTGGCGAGCCAGTGCTCGTCGATCGGGGCCGGCGGCGTGGGCCAGGGGCCCGACGCGAGGAGCTCCGGCCCGCCGCGCAGCGTCGCGGCGCCTGCCCGCGCCTCTTCGAGGAGGCGGGCGCAGACCGCGAGGTCCGCCGATCCTGCGGCTCGGGCCCCCTCGACCACGGCGGACCTCAGTCGGTGTCGGAACCCGGGGCCGCGGGGCCACCTTGCCCGCGTGCGCCTAGGAGCTGCTCGGCGCGGGCCAGGATCGTCCGCCGGGCCCGCGTCGCCCGCTCGTGACGCGCCACCGCGGCCAGCTCCGCGGGACCGAGGCCGTCGAGGCGTCGGACCACCTGGGAGGCGGCCAGGACGTCGTAGTCCGGGATCGCCCGGTCGACCTCGGGGTCGCGAGGCGGCGTGGGCGGGCGCGGCGGGCGCCGCGGCGTGACCGGACGCGAGGCATGCGGTCGAGACCCGTGCGAGCGCGACGCCGCCTGTCGGCCGCCCGCGCTTTGATGCCGGTCGGGCTGACTGCGGTCGGTTGCGACCTCCCGGCGGCCGGCGCGCACGCCCTTTCCCGGGCGGTCCTCGTCCGGCCCTTCGGGTCGGGTGCCGCCCGCCGCCGGGTCCGCAGCGCCGAGTGACTCGATCTGGCCCCTCACCTGCCGCCAGCCAAGACCGACCGCGAAGCGGCCGACGACCTTGGCGTTGTGCAGCTCCTGGCCCACGCGCGCCCGGCCCTTGGCGACCGTCTCGGGCATGTCCTCCAGTGCGGTCAGCAGCGCGCCGGCAGGCAGGTACACGAAGACGTCGAGGACGCGCTCGGCCAACGAACGGTCACGGTCGTCGGATGACGCGCGCGACGGTTCAGACGCAGTCACGGCAGAGCATCTTCTTTTTGTCCGCGAGCTGGCTCGGGTGCTTCACGAGGAAGCACGACCGGCACACGAACTCGTCGGGCTGCTTCGGCAGCACCCGCTCGCCCATCTCGGTCCGGTCCTCGACGTCGGCACCGTCCTCGTCGTCCTCGGGCTCGTCGTCCGCGACGACGAGCCGTTCCTTCAAGATGACGTCGAGGCTTGCCTCCACGTCCTCCTCGTCGAGCTCGTCGTCGTCTTCGTCCTCTGCATCCTCGGCGGGACGTTCCGCCGTGTCGACCGATCCCTCTTCGTCTGCTTCCACATCGCCGCCGCCAGTGTCGTCGGCGTCCTCCTCGTCGGCCTGCTCGTCGGCGTCCTCCTCGTCGGCGTCCTCGTCCAGGTCGAGATCCTCGTCCTCCAGGACCTCGTCGTCGAGGTCACCGTCGAGGTCGTCCGCGTCGCCGTCGTCGTCGATGTCGAGCTCGTCGTCGAGCTCTTCGAGGTCGTCAGGGATGGTGACGTCGTCCAGGTCGTCTGGCATGGCCGCCTTTCGCTGCGAATGTGCCGCGGGAGCATAGACGTTGGCCCGGGGTGGCCGAGCGCTGGCAGCAGATGACGTGGCGAGCTGCTGAGCAGGAAGAACGCGGGCCAAGGCGGTGGGGCCCGGGGAGCCTTTGGGGCCGTCTCGCCTCCGGTGGGGCCGTTTCCCCCCGGGCGAGACGTTCTCTACTCGACTCCCTGGGCCTCGCTCCGCCTCTCACAGCATCCCCCCCGCCGCGGGCCCGGCCCCCAAAAGCCGGGCCGCCCCGTCGGGGCGTCTGGGACTGCGAGCACACTAGACAGTTCGCGGGACGCGCTCAAGGGCTCTTGGGGCAATTCGCGTGGGCTCGACAAGCCCGAACCGTGATCGCCCAGGTCAGCGACGATCCCGGCACACGCGGAATCTCAGCCCTTGGCGCGGGCGAACCGGGAGCGCCGGGCTTCCGCCCGGCGCTCGGAGTCGAGGCGCTCGAGCTCGGCGGGGGTGCGGTCCACGTGGAGCATCGCCGCAGCAATGTGGCGGTGCTGCGCCTCCTCACCGACGAGTCGGTGCATCTCCTGGGCGACGCGGCGGTAGGAGGGGTGACCCTGCGTGCCGGAGCGCAGTTCGATGACGTGCATCGCCTCCCGCGCGTTCATCTGCATCACGTAGCGGAGGCGGTAGGC
Source organism: Acidimicrobiales bacterium (assembly GCA_035534455.1). Classification (GTDB taxonomy): domain Bacteria; phylum Actinomycetota; class Acidimicrobiia; order Acidimicrobiales; family RAAP-2; genus JAJYVT01. Next base: position 5,287 of record DATLRV010000005.1, on the reverse strand, counting down.
CAACGCGATCGCGTACTGCGCCTGCTCGGGGAAGCTCTCGGCCAGCGCGTCGTAGAGCGCGCGCGATCGGTCCATCACGTCGGCGAACGCTTGCGACTCTCCTGCTTCTGCCACGAGCTCGGGAAGGTCGTAGCCGAGTGCGGGTGAGAGGGGTTGCCACTCGATCGTGAGCATGCGGTGACGTTGGAGGTCCCGGAAGGCGCCGTAGTCGGTGACGAGCTCGAAGCGGTAGTCGGTGCGCTCGAAGGCGCGCCCCGGTCGGTATCGGCGGTTCTTGCGCTCCCCCACGTAGGCCTCGAAGAGGGCGCGCCGGTCGTCGGGCGAGAGGCGGCGAACCCGCTCGAGGGCCTCGTGCTCGGACACGTCGCCGTACGCGAAGCAGATGGCGGCGAGCACCTTGTCCTCTCCGTCGGGGTCGTAGTCGACGAGCCGGACCTCCGGGAGTGCGACGGGGGTGGCGGGGGTGGCAGGGGTGGCGGTTGTGGCGGTTTCGGTGGGGCCGGCCACGCCCTCCTCGGGCCACAGCCGCTTCACCACACGGGCCGTGTCCCGACCGACGGCGGAGCGATAGTCGACCCACTCGCCCCCGCGGTCGGGGACGTCGACGCGCTGGAGGAACGACGGGATGACCTTGCGCAGCTCGGTCAGCATCATCGCCCCGTACATGCGGACCTCGGGAAGCGGGTGCGCGGCCATCCGCAGGAGGAGCCCCTCGTAGGCCTGGCCGTCGCCGTAGATGCCCACGTTCGAGAGCGATGCCGCCGGCAGGAGCCCGCGTGCGGCGTCGAGCGCCTTCGCCTTCACCGCCTGGCGGTGGACGAAGTCCGAGTCGCCCGACAGCCGGGGATAGCGGGCGCCGAGCCAGGAGATGAGCCGGTGGAGCATCGCGCCGTAGCTGTCGAACATGCGATCCATGTCGCCGACGTAGCGGGCGCCGAGCGGCGACTCCAGGATCTCCGGCGGCCGGTGGTACCGGTAGTGGCCGCTCGCAAGGCGCTGGTCGTAGGCGATGTAGCGGGTGGACTGCTCGAGGTATGCCATGAGCCGCCCACGCTCGAGCACCTTGGTGAGCACGTTCGACGCCTGCTCGCAAGCGAGGTGGACGCCGCCGAGCTGGGCGACGGAGTCGTCGCCGTACTCGAAGAAGACACGCTCGTAGAGCTGCTCGGCTCGCCGGAGTCCGACCGTCGCGTCGATCGTCGAGTCCCCCGAGACGTCGAGCTCGCCGACGAACTCGTCGAGAAAGAGGCGCCTGAGGCTCTTGGCCGAGCGCGAGTAGCGGGCGAAGAGGGCGCCCTTGACGACCTCCGGGAGGTTGACCAGGGCGAACACCGGGAGGTCGAGGTTCGTCACGTACCGGCGGAGGATCGCCTCCTCTTCGGGGGTGAATTCCTCGGGGACGTAGGGCGCCATGGCCCGGCCAAGGATATGCCCCCACCCCCCGGAGGTGGCGGACCACGTGCGCTACTCGCCGAGGTCGATCGCGCCCCCCGCGGCGACCACGTCGCGCCGGAGCAGCCGCACCGCGGCGTCGGCTGCGGCCGCCGTGGGCGGGTCCGTCGCCACGGTCGCGACCTGCCCGACGAGGTCCACGAGCTGCTTCACCGTCCGCACGAAGTCGCCCGGCGCGATCTCGCCCACGTCCTGGGAGGCGACCTCGAGCACCGTCCCGAAGGACGCCCCCCTGGCCCAGGACGCCACCGCGCCCGCGAGCCCGTGCTCGGGCTGGCGGGTCCTGGGGACGAGGTGCACCTCTTCGACCGCCCGGATGCGCTCGGCCACCTCGTCGAGCGCTCCGAGTCGCTCGGCGATCTCCTGGCGTCGCCGCTCCCCCAGGCGGTCGCCGCCGCTCTTGGGCCGCCGCTGCCTGCGCTGCGCCTCCCGGGTGACCTCGCGCGCCGCGCGCCGTCGGCCGTGGACGGGGCCGCCGGGTGGTCGGCGCGCTCGGCGACGTTCGAACACGAGCGAGGACAGGACGCCGGCCAGCACCGAGGGCTCGGCGTCCGCGAGCACGTCGGTGGCGATGGCCTCGGCGACCAACAGGTCGCTCTCGTGGTACACCCTGGAGAGGCGCGTGCCGCGGCCGGTGAGGGACCAGTCCTCGACGTAGCCGAGCTCTTCGAGCACGGCGAGGCGCCGGCCGAGGTGGTCGACGAGGATGTCGCGCCGGGTGACCTTCGACTTGCCGTCCTGTGCCTGTCGCCGCCGCTTGGCCCGCTCGGTCTCCGAGGCGGTCGTCCCGGAGCCGGCGGCGGGCGCGGACCCCGTCCCAGCCGGCCCGGACCCTGCGGAGGCCGCGGCCGCTGCGGCATCCGCCTGCCACTGTGCGAACGAGCGGCGGAGGACCGAGACCGCGGTCGGCCGATCGAAGCGCCGCACGAGGTTGACCGCGAGGTTGTAGGTCGGGCGGAAGGCCGAGCGGAGGTCCGGCGGTGGGGCGATCGCGATCCGTGCCATCTCCGCGACTGGCGTGTCGGGCGCCCACAACACGACCGCGTGGCCCACTTCGTCGAGTCCTCGCCGTCCAGCGCGCCCGGTGAGCTGCGCGTACTCGCCCGAAGTGAGTGGCGCACGCCCCGCGCTGCCGTACTTGTCGAACCGTTCGATGGCGACGGTCCTCGCGGGCATGTTGATGCCGAGCGAGAGCGTCTCGGTCGCGAACACGACCTGCAACAGCCCGCCGGCGAAGCACTCCTCGACCGTCTCTCGGAAGGCCGGCACGAGGCCTGCGTGGTGCGAAGCGATCCCCGACGTGAGGCCGTCGAGCCACTGCGGGTAGCCGAGGACGTCGAGGGCGTCGTCGCTCAGATCCTCGACGTGCGACTCGGCGATGTGTCGGATCTCCGCTCGTTGGTGGTGGTGGGTGAGACGCATCCCCTCGCGCAGGCACTGGGCGACGGCGTCGTCGCAGGCGGCGCGGCTGAAGATGAACACGATGGCCGGCAGGAGGTCCCGGTCCTCGAGCGCTTCGACGAGCTCGGTGCGGCGGGGGCCGCGGAACGGCAGGCGCGGACCGTGCCGGTGGTCCGAACCCCGCCAACGCGGCGCCGGTTCGTAGTGCGCGATCCGCCGCGCGGCCTGGTCGAGTCGGAGCGCCTCGCCGCCGGGACGCCCGTCGCGGATGAGCGGGAGGAGATCGGTGCCTGCGGGTTCTCCGGCTTCTGGGTGGCGGCGATGGATCGCGAGATGGTGGCGCAGGACGACGGGGCGCCGTCGCTCGACCACGACGGTGGTCGGTCCGCGGACCGAGGAGAGCCACTCGCCGAGCTCGTGCGCGTTCGAGACGGTGGCCGACAGGCACACGAAGGTCACGGTCGGCGGGCAGAGGACGAGCACTTCCTCCCACACGCCCCCGCGGTACGGGTCCTGGAGGTAGTGGACCTCGTCGAGCACGACGGTGCGGAGCCGCTCGAGGAGATCGGACCCGGCGAGCAGCATGTTGCGGAGCACCTCGGTCGTCATCACGACGATCGGTGCTTCGGGACGGAGCGCCGTGTCACCGGTGAGGAGGCCCACGCGCTCGCTGCCGTGGGCGGCGGCGAGCTCGCCGAACTTCTGGTTCGACAACGCCTTGAGCGGCGTGGTGTAGAACGCCTTGCCGCCCGCTGCCAGGGCCTGGTCGACGGCATACGCGGCGACGAGGGTCTTGCCCGAGCCGGTGGGCGCGGAGACGAGCACGGAGCCCCCGTCGTCCAGGGCGTCGAACGCCTCGACTTGGAACGCGTCGGGATCGAAGCGCAGCTTGCGGACGAAGCGCGCGCGCGCGGCGCGCCGAGCAGCGGGTGCCGGATCCTCCGGCCGATCCGGTGTCGCCGCGCTCAACGCCGGAGCAGCTTGCCCACGCCGATGGACGCGAAGTAGAAGGCCACGAGCGGGACGGCGAGCGCGAGCATCGAGAAGGGGTCGGAGCTCGGCGTGAACACCGCCGATCCGATCGTGATCCCGATCACGGCCCAACGCCAGTGACGGAGCAGCGCCGCCGGCGTCACCACCCGGGCGAGCTGCAGTGCGACGAGGACGACCGGGAACTCGAAGGTGAGCCCGAACAGCACCATGAGGAGCATGACCAGGCTCAGATAGGCGTTGGGGTTCAACAGGGCGCGGATGCTGGGCCCCCCAACGCCGATGAGCCAGCCCAAGGTGTGCGGGAGGACGACGTAGACGACCGTGCAGCCGACGAGGAACAAGAGAACCGAGGAGACGACGAAGGGCACCGCGTAGCGCTTCTCGGTCGACCGTAGGCCAGGCGTGATGAACCGCCACAGCTCCCACAGCATCACCGGGGACGCGAGCACGAGCCCCCCGAACGCAGCGAGCTTCACCCGCAGCCCGAGGGCGTCGAGCGGTTGGGTCACGTAGAACCGGCAGGCGCTCGCCGAGTGGATCTGGCAATACGGATGGCGGAGCAGCGAGAACTCCCAGTTGTAAAAGAAGACCGACACGCAGGCGAGGACGACGAACGCGACGACCACGACGACGAGGCGACGCCGCAGCTCGCCGAGGTGCTCGCCGAGCGTCATCGCGTCGGGATGCGTGCGGGAACGCCGGAGCGCCGACACCCGCTCTGAGAGAGGCATGGCCATCGGTTAGTTCAGGTTGGGGTCGTCGATGTCGAGGCCAACGAGCGTCGGGACGACGGGCGGGTGCGTCGGGACGACGGACGGGGGCGTCGGGACGACGGGCGGGGGCGGGACCCCCGGCGTCGTGCTCCCCGCGTCGAGAGTGTCGATCGCGTCGAGATTGCCGTTGGTCACGTGACCGCTCGGCGGGTCGTCGTGACGATCAGCCAACTGGTTGAGGAGCGTCACCGGTGAGCGGGCGAACCTGACGATGTCCTGGCTGCTCGGCAGGTCCGGCAGGCTCTGGCGGAGCTCCTGGTCGACGTGCAGGTGGAACTCCCGGAGCTTGCGCCAGGCCGCGCCGAGCTGGCGGGCGACCTCGGGCAGCCGCTTGGGGCCGAGGAGTACCACCACGACCACGAAGATGATGAGGAGCTTTGTCGGGCTGAGGTCCAGCACGCGCGGGCGATTCTACAGGCGCCCCCGATACGCCTTCCCCTCGGTCGGCTCGGCTCGGCTCGGCTCGGCTCGGCGGCGGCACCCTGCGCTCGGCCTCCCTGCGGGGGCGGCGCTCAGAAGAATCAGAAGAACGGGGTGGTCGGTTAGCTCCTCCTGCCACAAGATGTAGGGGTGGGTGAGGCAGGCGGCGGCGGGCGCGGAAGCGATCTGGTGGCGGGGAGTGACTACCCGGCGAACTGGCGCGACTTCCTGGAGTGGTTTGGCGACGA
>DATLRV010000004.1:0-46770 GCA_035534455.1 Acidimicrobiales bacterium | reverse complement strand
GAACGACGCCGACAGGCCGGCGTCGGCGCAGCGAACCTCGATGCCGGTCAGCTGCGCCGCAGCGGCGGACGCCGCGGCACGTCCTGCGAGTGCCGCATCCCGCTCGACGAGGACGACGCGTCCGGCGACGTCGCGTCGGGTGGAGAGCACCGAGACGACGTCCCGGCCGTCGCCTGCGCAGAGGCTGAGGATGCGCGGCCGCACCGGCTCGAGGGATTCGAGGGCCTCGGCGAGTCTGCGAGTGACCACCTCGAGCCGCTTCGACAGCGAGCTCTGCGGGTCCTCGTACGCGGCGTGCCACGCTTCCCAGTCCGTCACCGCGGTCGGTCCGCGCCGTGGTTCAGCCGTGACGCGTCTCGGGCCTGGCGCGCCGCCGCGCCGGACGGCGCGTCGCCGGGCCGACGACGGCGTGCGACCGCCCCGAACGTTGCCCCGGGCGGCGTTGCGGCGGGCGTCTCGGCAGGACCGGCCCACCGCGTAGATGGTGCCGGGGACCGGACCACGGCGCCGGCGGAGCGATCAGCCGGTCGGCGAGCCGGTAGGCCAGTGTCTCGTAGTTCACCCGCCACCCACGGAAGTCGGGCCAGGACTCCTCGGCGGAGCGCTCCACCGGGAACCCGGCCTCGGCGAGCTTCTCGATTGCCTGCGAGTACTCGTCGAAGGTCAGCTCGATCGGCCCTTCGGGGCTCGGATCGGGGTCGACCTCCCACCCGAGCGCGACCGCGATCCTGTCGAAGAGGGTGAAGCCCATCCGGAGGCACAGCCTGGCCTGGGAGCTCGCGCTCGAGGGGGCCACGGCGAGGTGGATCGCCGCGGCGTCGAGGACGGCGAGCAGCCCCCCGACCCACGAGTACCACGGCTCGGGTGAGCGGAACAGGAGCAGCACGGGGTACGTCGTGTGGCTCTCCGCCACGTCTGCCGCCCACTCCTCCCAGGACGCGTAGAGCTCCGGGAGGGTGTCGATGATGCCGACGAGCTGGTGACGGATGAGGACCTCGGGCCCCCACGCGGGCAGACCGGCACGGCTCTCGAGGAGCGCGACGAGCGACTCGCGCCGGCTGAAGGCGCCGTAGAGCGTGGGCAGGTAGGCGATCTGGAGCGCCACGATGACCACCCAGACCGCGCCGGCCGCGATGTCGAGCGAGACGACGGACGGTCCGCCCTCGTGCGCGGCGCCGACCGTGAACAACGAAGTGAGGGCCTGGAGGAGTCCGTCCGCCACGGAGTGGTGTGCTGCGGCGATCAGGAGACCGAAGCCGACGGTGAACCCGCCCGCCCACACCAACAGCTGCAGCACGAGGGCGAACGGACCCATCGGGGACAGCACCACGTCCTTGGCCTCGTAGGTCGTGCAGAGCCGTGACAGGCGGCTCATCGTGACGAGCACCAAGCGGTTGATCCACAGACTGAGACGGTCGATGCCGAACGGTCGGCGCGGCAGCACCATCGTGAACATGACGTTGGCGGACGTGAACGCGACGACGACGATGCCGAGCGCGAAGAGCAGCCAGTTCACCGATGTGCCGCCGCGCCGTCACACATGAGGGGGCGCGGGTGACGCTCCCTCGAGGTCGACGCGCACGACGTGCTCGTCACGCCGCCACCGGTCCTCGCCGTCGAGATGGGAACGCGTCTCCGCCATGGCGCCCTTCCGGTGGACATCGGTGCGCCGTCGCCGGGCGCCCGCGGCCGTCGAGAACCTTCGGAGCTTAGGACCGCGGGATCGGGCGGCGTCACCCCGTGAGGGCTCCGGCCGCTCCGCGGGATCGGACGGGTCCGGCCGCTCCGCGGGCCTCGCGGGCGTCGCGGACGTCCCGCATGTCTCGTTCGACGGCACGCCAGCAGTACCAGGCGACGACCGACCGGTACGGCCGGTAGGGGTCGCCCAGAGGCTCGAGCTCCCGGGCGCTCGGCATCGGCACTCCCCAGCCGAGGCCGTAGCCCCGACGGACGCCGAGGTCACCGGTCGGCCAGACGTCGAGCCGGCGGAGCTGGAACATGAGGAACATCTCCGCCGTCCACCTGCCGATGCCGCGCACGGTCGACAAGCGGGCGACCACCTCGTCGTCCCCCTCACGCGCCAGGCCCCGGGGGTACAGCACGACCGTGCCGTCGAGCACCTTTTCGGCCAAGTCGCGCAACGACGCCGCCTTGTTGCGGGAGAGCCCGATCCCGCGCAATTGCTCGTCGGAGAGCGCGAGCAGCGGCCGGGGCTCCGCCTCGCCGCCCAGCGCGGCGAGCAGGCGCCCGTGGATGGCCGACGCCGCAGCGCCGGCGAGCTGCTGGTAGACGACGGCGCGCACGAGCGCCCCGAAGTGGGTGCCGAGCGGGGGTCGCAGCCGAGGCGGCCCGACGTCCGCGAGGAGGGCGGCGACGACCGGGTCGCGCGCGGCGAGGAGGCGGGCGGCCCCGGCGAACGACACCTTCACCGAGGGGTCACCACGGAATCCTGGCCCGGGCAAGGTCCACCCGCCCGTGCCGGAGCGGCACCCCCTCCCGCCGGAGGCGCGCCAGCTGCACGTCGCCCATCGCCGCCGTGCCGTCGGCACGCACCACGCGATGCCAAGGCACGGGCTCGTCCGTCGTGGCGAGCACGCGCCCGACGAGGCGTGGCGCCTTCGGGTCGACGTCGCCGTACGTGCGCACGAAGCCGGGCGGGATCGCACGGACCCGGGCGAGGATCCTCTCCACCCGCTCCCCCCCGCCCTGCGGCGCGCCCGCCTGCTGCACGACGCAAGTCTGCCGTATGCCCGCTCGCGGGCGCCCGGACGACGCGCCCTCAGAGGATCCGCGCAGGCGGGGGTGCGACGTGACCGCCGCCCACCGTCGGCCCGTCATCGGGGAAGGAGCCCGACCAGCGACGGCGGAGGCGGTGGACCCGGCACCATGCAGCGCGGTAGATCCGCACGGTCGAGCGGGGTCGGCGGCGGTTGCCCGGCGGGTGGCGAGGCTGTGACCGAGCTCGGTCCCGAGCGGTTGCGAGCATGGTCGGCCCCACCTGCGCCACCGCCCACGGCTGCGGCGCGAGGGCCGGAGCGGGTGGCGTGCCAATCCTGCGACCGATGGCGGAGCGTCCATGCATCGCACGCACGGGCTCGGCGCTGGGCCGGGAACGGCCCGCGATGCCGCGGCCGACAACCGCGGCGGCGATCAGCCCGAACGCCGCGACCACCAGGAGCGACGTACGGTCCGGTCCGACGGCGCTCCCGGAACTGGCGCCGGTGCCGATGATCGCGGCGGTCAGCGCGACCCCGACGGCGGCGCCCACCTGCCGGCTCATGTTGACGAGTCCCCCCGCAAGACCCTGCTCACCGTCGGCGACGCCCTGGGTCGCCGCCACGGTCGCCCCGAAGGCGCTCGATGCGGTGCCGAAACCGGCGAGCACGAAGCCGGGCAGGAAGAGCGCGTACTCGTGCGACGCGACACTCAGCCCGAGAAGGAGGAGCCCGATGCCCGCTGCGCTGGTCGACGCGACGAGGAGGGTGCGGACGCCGACGCGTCGGACGATGCTCGCTCCACGCGAGGCGCCGAGGAAACCCACGACCCCTTGTGGTGCCATCGCCAGTCCCGTCGTGAGCGCCGAGTAGTGCAGCACGAGCTGGAAGAAGAGCGGCAACGTGAGCAGCTCGCCCGCGGACCACGCTCCGAGGAGGACCATCGCGACGTTGGCCGATCGGAGCCCGCGCCGGCGGAGCATCCCGAGGTGCACGAGCGGCACCGGATGGTGCTGCTCGACGTGCACGAAGCCCGCGGCGAGCACCAACCCCCCGGCGAGCGTGGCCAGGGACACCGCTGACGTCCATCCGAGGTCCGGGCCTTCCGAGACACCGAAGACGAGCGCGGCGATGGCCCCGGTGACGAGCACCGCGCCACCGACGTCGAGTCGCGTCCGTTCCGAGCGGCGCGCTGCGTCAGAGAGGAGCACGGGGGCGAGCGAGGCTGCGAGGAGCCCGATCGGCACGTTGACCCAGAGCACGGAGCGCCAGTCGAAGTACTGGACGAGCACGCCGCCGACCACGAGGCCCGCCACGAAGCCGACGGACGCCACCGCGCCGTAGTAGCCGAGGGCGCGGTTGCGCGGGCCGCCTTCGGGCGTGCTGGCCGTGATGAGGGAGAGGGCGGCCGGCGCGACGAGCGCGGCGCCGATCCCCTGCACGGCCCGCGCGGCGATCAGCACGCCGATGGACGTCGCAAAGCCACCCGCGAGCGACGCCAACGAGAAGACCACGAGGCCGATCACGAACATCCTGCGGCGACCGAAGAGGTCGCCGATCCTGCCGCCGAGCACGAGGAGCCCCCCGAAGGTGACCGCGTAGGCCGTGATCACCCACTGCACCGCAGCGGTCCCGGTGTGCAGCTCGCGCTCGATCGAGGCAAGGGCCACGTTCACGATGCTGAAGTCGAGGACCACCATGAAGGCGACGGCGAGGATCAGCGCCAGGGCCGCTCCCTGACGACGCGACGGCACGGGCCCGGCGACGGGCACCAGTCGGGGCGGGGCGGGGGCGGCATCCGGAGCGTTCGGGATCCGGCGGTGGGCGACCTGGCTCATCTCGTGGGTACTTCCTTCGTCTTCCTTCGTGGGCGTGGACTCGAGTTCAGAAACGGGACGTATCGTTTCTATGATTCGGGGACATGGGGTGCAACGCCGCAGATCGAGGGCTATTCCCGATGCGCCTTCGTTCGTGGAATGCGCCGGAGAGGGCCGCCGCAGGGGTCGGCCGTGCCGGGTCGGAGGAGGTCCGATGAAAACGAGACGGTTCGTTTTCGGCGCCATGGCAGCGATAGGCTCCCGGCATGGCGCCCGACCAGGGGCACGAGGAGCGAGACCGATCGGCGGTGCAGCCCCGCCGAGAGTCCGGGGCCGGCCGGGGCCGGCCGCTCAGCTCGGGGACCGAGCGCGCCATTCTCCAGGCGACGACCGAGCTCCTCGCGGAACGAGGGCTCGCGGCCATGACGATCGAGGAGATCGCCGCACGGGCGCACGTCGGGAAGGCGTCCGTCTACCGGCGCTGGCCGACCAAGGGCACGCTCGCCTTCGACGCGTTCGTCACCGACTTCCTCGAACGCCAGCCCGTGCCCGCGACCGGCAATCTCCGTGACGACCTCCTCGCGCTGCTCCGCGCGTGGGTGCGGGCCGTACGGCACCCCACGACGGGACGAACCCTGAGAGGGCTCATCGCCGAAGTCCAGCGCGATCCCGAGCTTGCGGACGCCTGGCGAGAGCGGTTCGTCGCCCCACTGCGAGCGCGACACCAGGTGGTCGTCGAGCAGGCGATGGCACGGGGAGAGCTTCGGCCGGAGGCCAACACCGGGCTCCTCCTCGACCTCGTCTACGGCCCCGCCTACCACCGGCTCCTCCACGGACACTTGCCGCTCAACGACGCATTCGTGGAGGACCTGGTCGCGGCCGTCATGGCGGCCGTCGACGCCGGCGCGATCTGACGCCCCGACGGCCTGCGGGCCGTTCGGCCCTGCCGGGAGGGCCGTCGCGAGGGAAGGCTCGTCACATGGTCATGGCCTCGCCGTTCGCCCCTTCGGCGACCGCGAACGACTCCGCGGTGCCCGCCGCCGGGACATCCGGACGGTCCACGTGAGCGTCGAGCAGCGCGCCAGCGCGGACGACTCGCCGGTCGAGGGCGCCCCGTCGCAGGTGGCGCAGACCGAGTCCGCGGGCGCCGAGGTCGAGGGGGCGGGGATCGACGAGCGCGACCGGGTGCGACGACCCGGAGAGCTGTGGCGGATCGAGGAGTCCCTGTCGGCCGTCCGTGCAGAGGTCGCGCAACTCGAGGCGCTCGACGACGTGTCGCTCGCGGCCCGGATCGGCCGGCTCGAGCGCCGCTGGCGCGAGGAGCTCCTCGTGACGCTTCCCGAGTCGGTGGGCGGCGAGCTCCACGGCTACTTCGACTGGCTGGGAGAGGCAGCGGCGAGCCCGTCGGAGCTCCGGATCGGCCTCGCCCAGCTCTCGGGGTGGCTGGACGGACTCATGTCCGGCCTCGGCGTGTCGTCTGCCAGACCGGAGTCACCATGAGAGGCGGAACCGCGCGGCAGGAGGGAGGGCGGGGGTCGTGACGATGCGAAGCGCGCTCGTCGTCGTGGACATGCTGGACGACTTCGTGGACGGCGTCCTCGCGAACCCGGCCGCGCACGACATCGTGGCGCCGATCCGGGGACTGGCGACGCGCGCCCGGTCGACAGCCGAGTGGGTGGTCGTCTACGCCAACGACGCGCACGAGGTCTCCGACGTCGAGCTCCGCGTCTTCCCGCCGCACGCGATGGCAGGCACGCCGGGGGGCGCCGTCGTGGAGGAGCTCCGCCCCGGCCACGACGACGTCGTCGTGCCGAAGCGCTTCTACTCGGCGTTCACCGGCAGTGCGCTCGAAGACGAGCTCCGTGCGCACGACGTCGGCCGGCTCGTGCTCGTGGGCCAGCACACCGACTGCTGCGTACGGCACACCGCCTACGACGCCTTCGTCAAGGGGTTCGAGCTCGCCGTCTGCCCCGACGCGACGACGGTGTTCGAGCCAGGATCCGACGAGCCGGTGCCCGAGCGCCAGGCGCGGGCGGTCGAGTACCTCCAGACCTACTACGGCGCACGGGTCGTGGCGTCGGGCGAGGTGGACTGAGCGCGACGCATCCACGCGGTCCGCCGCGGCAGGCGAGAAAGTGACAAGGAGGCATCATGCGAAGAGCAACGCGTTGGATCGGCGTAGGTGCGGCCGCCGCGGCCGCGACGGCCGTCATCGTCGGAACGCCCCGTACGTGCGTCTCCCGCAACGCCCGCCGGACCCTCGTCCGCCTGCAGCGTCGTGTGCGGTTCGCCGAAGGACGCGTCCGCGGCGCGGCGTACCACCTGAGCGGCCGGGAGCCCGACCCGGCGGTCACAGACGCGACCCTTGCCGATCGAGTCCGGTCGCGCCTCGGCAGGACCGAACAGTCACTCGACCTTCCGCACGTGCACGTGATGGTCGAGCACCATGTCGCGCTGCTCCACGGAGCGGTGGGGAGCGAGCAGGACGCGAGAAGGATCGAGCAGACCGTCGCCTCCGTGCCCGGTGTCGCCGGTGTCGAGTCGTACCTTCACGTCGGGTTCGGCCGCTGGGACACCCGTCCGTCTGCGGGCCGGGCCGTACACCAGCCGTCGCGGGCGTTGGCCAGCCTGCTCGAGGCCGCCGAGCATGCCGGCATCACGTCCGAGGCGGCGCCGCTGGTGGTGCGCGGCGTCCTTGCGACCTTCGCCGACCGGCTGCCCCCGACGCACCGCGCCCACCTGTCCGCCAACCTCCCAGCCGACGTCCGTCCCCTGTTCACACCGCCTCGGCGTCTCCGTGGCGCGCCTCCTGCTCGCTCGGGGCGTGATCTCGTGGGCCGCGTGATCGCGACGACGTCGGACCTGCCGCTGGAACGGGCGGAAGCCGTGACGATCGACGTCGTCCGCGCCCTCCGGGACCTGGTCCCGGGCGACGTCCACGAGGTGGCATCGGTGCTGCCCCCCGAGCTGCGCGTCCTGTGGGAGGGAACGGCGGCGGCGTGACGCCGCGACGTCAGCGGCGTCAGGTGCGGCTCGAGTAGGGAGAGGCCCGGATCGCCGAGCGCACCGTCTCGAGCCACTGCTGCGGCGTCCACGCCCAGGCACCCCGTTGGTCGGCGATCGCGAGCTCGGCGGGCACGAGCACCTCGCGCTGCACGTCGGCGAGCGTCGCGCCGCGCTCGACCGCGGCCAGCACCTCGGAGGCGGCGAACGCGCGGGCGACGCGCCAGCGGCGCGACGAGAACCGTCCGCCGTGCACGTCTGAAGTGGCCCACGCGAGGTCCTCCCCGGTTCCATGCGCGAGGAGGTTCGTCCACGCCCAGACCGGGACGGGCTCGGACCGCTCGTCGAGCAGTTGGGCGTAGCTGCCGAGCAGGAAGGCCTCGCAGTCCGAGACGAGGAGGGCGGTGATCTCCCGGAGCCCGGGGGGTCGGTCGACGCGGGCGTGACGGCTCCCCCACGGCAACCGGGGAAGTCGATTCCCATCTCCGAACCTGCGCACCGCCCGCCTCCATCGGCTCGTGGGCACTGCGTCCGTGGTCCCGACAACCACGGACGGCGCCCCTCTCACTCTTCCCACGGCGAACGGGCGCCGGGTAGGGACCTCCGTCCCTACGGACCGCATGGCGCGTCGATGACCTTCGCCCCTACTCGACGGACTGGATCGGGCAGAACCTCTCCATGAAGAACCTCTCCATGAGAGGAAGGAGATGCCGTGCACGCGAACGTCGGAGACCGCATCGTGATCAAAGGCCACCACCTCGGCGAGCCCGAACGGGACGGAGAGATCCTGGAGGTCCACGGGCCGGACGGGGCGCCGCCCTATCTCGTTCGCTGGGGCGACACGGGCGACGAGGGCCTGTTCTTCCCAGGATCGGACGCGTCCGTGGAGCACTTCCACCCCGCCGGGTAGCGCACGTTCTCGCGTCGCGCCGCCACCGGGCCGAGCGGCCTAAGCCGGCCGGGTCAGTCGCTGTCGCCGGCCGGATCGACGATCCTGGTCGGCGACGCGGAGGACGGCGCACAAGCCCTCGAGGTCGTCGCCGCGACGCGCCCCGACGTGCTGCTGCTCGACCTCTACATGCCCGTGTACATGCCCGTGCTCGGCGGGCACGGGGTGCCCGCGGGCCTGTCGGACGCCGCGCACCGTCCGTCGGTCGTCGTCCTCACCTCCGCGGCCGACGACAACGGCCAGATCGCCGCCACGCTGATCGTCGGGGAGCAGACCGTGAAGACCCACGTCAGCAGCATCCTCACCAAGCTCGGAATGCAGGACCGCGTCCAGGCCGCCGTCTCCGCCCTCCGCCACCGGAACGACCCGACGGGCGGACCTCAGCCGTAGACCCAGACCCTGGTGCCGATCGGGGCCATGTCGTGTGTCCAGATCCAGTCGATCGCCTCGTTGCTGACGCGCACGCAGCCGTGGGAGACGGGGTACGGGGGGACGTAGGAGTCGCCGTGGATCGCGTCGCCGCCCACGAAGAACTTCGGTCGCCAGAGCTGACCGAGGTTGTCGGTGACCATGCCGTCGACCTCCCGGACGATCGAGAACATGCCGGCAGGCGTCACCGCCACCGCGGTCCCTGTGTAGACGTAGCCGCCGCCCGTCGACGTGTTGAACGTCCATTCGAGCGCGCCGTTTGTCACGAGCATGAGGAGGTCGTCGGTGAGGTCGACCTCGACGAGATACCCCTGCGACGGCTGAGGGTCGGGGGCGACGCCGCGCGCGAGCGCCGCCTCGGTCTGCGGACCGACCACACCGTCGCGCGCGATCCCCGCCGCCTTCTGCAGCGCGTACACCGCCTGCTCGGTGCTGTCACCGAACACCCCGTCGGGTGTCCCGAGCCAGTAGTGCAGCGCCACGAGACGCTGCTGGAGCGCGAGCACCGTCGGCCCGGTCGCGCCCGGGCCGAGCGTCGGTACGGCCGTGGTCGTGGTCGTCGTCGCCGGCAGCGTGGTCGTCGTCGCTCGTCGGGGAGCAGTCGTCGGGGTCGTGGGCGCCGTCGTGGTGGTCGACGACCCGGCGCCCGAGGTCGGGGTCGGGGTCGGGGTCGGAGGGAGCACCGCCGGTGTGCCTCCCGTGCACCCGCCGAGGCAGACCGACGCCGCCAACGCGGAGGCGATCAGGGCGACCGCCGGCAGGGGCCGACGCCCGGCGCCGTGGGTCGAGCGGTCGAGGGCGCGGCGGACCACGGTCAATCCTTGCGCGCCACGGCGCAGAAGTGCTCGGCGCCGTGGGTCGCCATCTCCTCGTAGACGTCCCAGCGCTGCGCCACCGCCTGCTCGGCGAGGTGCTGCAGGCGCGCCGCCTCGTGCGGATGGGCCCGCTCGAGCGCGCGGTTTTCGGGGATGATCCCGGTCAGCGCGAAGAAGGCGGTCTGCAGCACCGTGTTGACCCGGCCCGGGAGACCGCGGCGTCGGGCAGGGAGGTGAGGTCGGCGCCGGGCGTGGTCACGACCGGTTCGCCCGCTCGCTGAGCCGGCGCTCCACGTCGAGGACGACGCGGGTGGTCTTGAGCACCGTGTCGGGATTCAGGCTCAGCGAGTCGATGCCGAGCGTGACCAGGTACTCGGCCATGTCGGGGTAGTCGGACGGCGCCTGGCCGCAGATGCCCGAGTGGATCCCGTTGCGCCGGCAACCCTCCACCGCGAGCCTGATCATCTCCTTCACGCCGTCGTCGCGCTCGTCGTAGTCGAACGCCACCGTCTCGCTGTCGCGGTCGACACCGAGCGTCAACTGGGTCAGGTCGTTCGACCCGATGGAGAACCCGTCGAAGCGGCGCGCGAACTCGTCGACGAGGATCACGTTGTTCGGGATCTCGCACATCGCGTAGATCTCGAGACCGTGCTCCCCCCGGGCGAGTCCGAGCTCCGCCATCCTGGCGAGCACGAGGTCGGCCTCGGCGACCCGGCGGACGAAGGGCAGCATGAGGACGACGTTGCTGAAGCCCATCTCCTCGCGCACACGTCGCATCGCCCGGCACTCCAGCGCGAACCCCTCTTCGTAGGCGGGGTGCGCGTAGCGCGACGCCCCGCGGAACCCGAGCATCGGGTTGTCCTCGAAAGGCTCGAACTCCGACCCGCCGAGCAGGCTCGCGTACTCGTTGGTCTTGAAGTCCGACATGCGGACCACCACCGGCTTCGGCCAGAACGCCGCGGCGATCGTCCCGATCCCTTCCGAGAGCCGCTCGACGAAGAACGCCTCGCCGCTCGGGTAGCCGGTCGTCACGCGCTCGATCTCGGCCCTTGCCGCCGGATCGGACACCCGCTCGGGGTGCACGAGCGCGAGGGGGTGCACCTTCACCTGCTCGCTGATGATGAACTCCATCCGGGCAAGTCCGACGCCGTCGTTCGGAAGGAACGACGCCTTGAAGGCGATGTCCGGGTTGCCGACGTTCACCATCACCTTGGTCTTCGGGCGCCCGATGTCTCCAACCTCGGCGCGCGAGACGCTGTAGGGCACCTCCCCGCGGTAGACACGTCCGGTGTCCCCCTCCGCGCACGACACCGTGACGAACCCGCCTGAGGGCACTCGAGTGGTCGCGTCGCCGGCACCGACGACGGCAGGGACGCCGAGCTCGCGCGCGACGATCGCCGCGTGGCAGGTGCGGCCACCGCGGTTGGTCACGATGGCTGCGGCAGTCTTCATCACGGGTTCCCAGTCCGGCGTCGTCGTGTCCGCGACGAGGACCTCGCCCGGCTGGAAGTCGACCAGCGCGGCGACGCCCTCCACGCGACGGGCCGGGCCCGCTGCGATCCGCTCGCCCACCGCCCGGCCCTCGGCGAGCACCTCGCCCGGGACCTCGAGCCGGTAGGTCTCGATCGTCGAGATCTGCCGCTGGGACGCCACGGTCTCGGGACGTGACTGGACCACGTACAGCTCGCCGTCGATGCCGTCCTTTGCCCACTCGATGTCCATCGGGACGCCGTAGTGGCGCTCGATGTCGACCGCGTGGCCGGCGAGCACCAGGACCTCGGCGTCGCCCAGGCAGTAGCGCATCCGGTCGGCGCGCGCGGTCGGCACGTTGCGCGTGGTCTGTCTCGACTGCCCATCGGCGAGCACCATCTTCACCGCCTTGTCGCCGAGCGCCCTGCGCAGCACGGCTCTGTGGCCCGACTCGTACGTGGGCTTGTGCACGTAGAACTCGTCGGGGTCGACCGCGCCCTGAACCACGTTCTCGCCGAGGCCGTACGCACCGGTCACGAACACGACGTCCCGGAAGCCGGACTCGGTGTCCAAGGTGAACATCACCCCGGACGAGGCGAGGTCGGAACGGACCATCTTCATGACGCCGACCGACAGCGCCACCTTGAAGTGGTCGAATCCCTGGTCGATGCGGTAATGGACGGCACGGTCGGTGAAGAGGCTGGCGAAGCAGTGCCGGCACGCGTCGAGAAGGCTGTGGTCGCCCCGTACGTTGAGGTAGGTCTCGTGCTGGCCCGCGAAGCTCGCCTGCGGCAGGTCCTCGGCCGTGGCGGAGGACCGGACAGCGACGCGCACGTCGCTCCCGTACTGCGCCTGGAGCCCGTGGTAGGCCTCGAGGATCCCCGCCGCGAGGACTTCGGGGAGGCCGGCGCCGTAGACCACCTCACGCGCCGCCTTGGCCCGGTGCGCGAGGTCGACGACGTCGGTCGGGTCGAGCCCGTCCAGTGCGACGTGCAGCGGCTTCCAGGCGCCCGCGGCGGTCAGCATGTCGCGAAAGGCGTCAGCCGTGATCGCGAACCCGTCGGGAACCTTCACGCCGCAGCCGCCGAGCTCCCGGTACATCTCGCCGAGCGAGGCGTTCTTCCCGCCGACGAGCGGCACGTCCCCCACCCCGATCTCTCCGAAGGTTCGCACGTAGCTGGCCATCGACACTCCTTTCGCCTCCGCCCTGCCACGTCCGGACCCGAGGGCGGCGAACCGGCACGACCCGGCTCACGACGAGCCTCCCCGTGGCCGAGGCGCGCGGGAAGGGCCGAAGGTCCGTGGAGGGGGGCGCACAAGGGGTTCGCGTCGGTGGCTCCGCGCACCTCACCGCCGAACGCTCGACGAACGGCCCCCCCTGGGGGGGTAGGGGGCACCGCTCGCCGATGTGACTGACAAGAAACCTTGTCCCGTCGATTTGAGGATAGGGACAGCGACGGCACGCCCACTACGGACCAACGTCCCAATCGCGTTGCAATCGTGCGACGACGGGCGACGACGCGGGCGGCGGGACGTGACGTATGGCCCTGCCGACCGCATCGTCGGCAGGCGTACGAACGACTCGTGACGACACGAGATGCCCACGGGGCGAGGTCAGCCGTCGTCGTCGGCGACGACGGCTCGGAGCACTCGAAGCAGGCGCTCGCCTGGGGGGCGCGGTACGCCGCCCTCGTCGGCGCCCCGCTCAGGGTGATCGCGGTCTGGCGCCTCCCGACGGGCTACGGATGGCCGCTGCCCGTACCGGGTGAATGGGACCCCGAAGGCGACGCTCGCGACGTGCTCGATCGGGAGGTGACCGAGGTCTTCGGCCCCAAGCGCCCCGACACGCTCAGCTTCGCCGTCGTCGAAGGGCCACCGGGACGCGTGCTCGTCGACGAGTCGGACCACGCGTCGCTCGTCGTCGTGGGGAGCAGGGGACGGGGCGCGTTCGCCGGCATGCTCCTCGGCTCGGTGAGCGAGTTCGTCACGACCCATGCGCACTGCCCCGTGGTGGTCGTTCGCAACAGCGCCGAGGACTGAGCTCGCCATCTTCAGGCTCCCCGAAAGGTGCGCGCACCGCTCGGGTCGTCAACCCGAGGTCACCGGGTGCGCGCCGGCGAGGAGGTAGCCGGTTCCGCCGGGGGTCGCCGCCATGGAGAAGAACCGGTTGACCGTCGATCGTCCCGCTGCCGAGCCGTAGTAGGGCGCGTCGAAGCTGAAGATCCCGCCGTCGGCGGCCACCTCCCAGTAGCCGCCCGTCGCCCCGTCGACCGCCATGCCGACGACAGGCTCGTCGAGGGGCTTCCCGCCCATCGAACCGGAGAAGCGCGCGTCGCCGAAGCTGAAGACCCCGCCGTCGGCGGCGACGAGCCAGTAGCCGCGCCCGTCGGGGGTCGCCGCCATGCCGACGATCGGCTGGACGAGGTGCTTGCCCCCCATCGAGCCGTAGAAGGGCACGCCCGTCGAGAACACCCCGCCGTCCGCCGCCGCGAGCCAGTACCCGGTCGCGGTCCCCGCCGCCCCGACATACGGGGCGAGGGAGGTGACCGGCGCGCCGGTCGCCGGCGCCGTGCCGAAGGCGTACACCGCGCTCGCCTGCGGAGAGGGCGCGGCGAGGCGCCCGCAGACCGCAACGAAGCGATACCCGGCCGAGCGCAGGCCCGTGATGATCCGGGGCAGTGCGGCGACGGTCTCGGACCGTGTCCCGCCACCGTCGTGTAGGTCGACCACGGCGCCCGGGAACGCCGCGCCCACCACCTGCTGCACGATCGCTGTCACGCCGGGCCTCGACCAGTCGCGCGGGTCGACCGAGTAGCTCATCGTCGTCATACCCCGCGCAGCGATCTGGTCGAGCACGGTCGCGTTCCACGCGTCGTAGGGCGGCCGGAGGCAATTCGGAGTCTCGCCCGTGACGGAGCGGATCTCGCGCTGGGTGTTGTCGATCTGCGCGTCGATCTGGGCGACCGAAAGTGTCGCGAGATCGGGATGGCTCCACGTGTGGCTCTCGACGGGATCGCCGGCCGCGACCACCGCCTTGGAGTACTGGGGGTACTCGGCGACCTCCTCTCCGACTTCGAAGAAGGTGGCGGGCACGTGGTACTTCTCGAGGACCGCGAGGATCCGCGGCGTCGACGGCCCCGGCCCGTCGTCGAAGCTCAGCGCGACCACGCGCTGGCCGGCGGTGGAAGCGCCGCCCGGCGCCTGCCACGTGTAGAACGCGGGCTGCGGCGTGCCCGCATCGGCCATCGGAGGCGTGCCCAGGGTCAGCAGGCCGAGCGACGCCACACCTGCCACGACCAGCCCCGCCGCCCGCGTCGCCCGCGTCGCCCGCGTCGCCCGCGTCGCCCGCGTCGCCCGCGTCGCCCGCGTCGCCCGCGTCGCCCGCGTCGCCCGCCGGAACGCCCGCATGTCCACGCGCCCACTTCTGCCAACTTCCTGCGCGCATCCGTAGGGCCGAAGGTCGGCTCTTTCGGTGGTCGGGCCGACGTGTCGGCGTGAATCGTCCCCACGCGCGCCGGCGTAGCCCGGCCACACCCGCGCGTCGAACGATCAGTCCCCGGGGTGCGACATCGCGAGGCGCAGCCGTGCCAGGTCGATCGCACGCGACGGACGGACGAGCCGCACGTCGAGAACGTTCGCCTCGTCCTCCGGGTCGTCGGGAACCTCGACGGTGGCGTGGAGCGATGGCGCGAGCTCGACCCGGCGACCGTCGACCTCGACCTCCCCCAGCTCGATCTCGGCGGCGAGAGCTCGCAGCACCCGTGCCACCGCCTCCGCGCCGTTCACCTTGAGCACCTGCACACCCAGATCCTTCGAACGCAGCGAGGCGGTCCGTAGGGCCAACGGTCACCTGTGGCGAGGCCGGTCCGGGGACCTTCGACCCTTCTCGGACGGGCCAGCCGGGACAACGGTGTGAGCGTGAACACGAACGTGACGACAGCGGATCTCATCGTCGGGACGGTCATGCACAGCCCGGTGGTCACGGTGGACGGGCGGTCCACCCTCCGGGAGGCGGCGCGGGTGCTGCGCGACGCCGGCATTGGCACGCTCGCCGTCATGGACGGGCCCGAGCTCGCCGGGGTCGTCTCCGAGCGCGACGTCACCCGTGCGCTCGGAGACGGGGCGGATCCCGACGAGGTGTGGGTGGCGGACGTGATGAGCGCCGAGCCGCGGTATGTGACGACCGGCGACCAGGTGGGCACGGCGCGAGACATGATGCTGTCAGCCGGCGTCCGGCACCTGCCGGTGCTGGACGAGGGAGAGCTCGTCGGGATCGTCTCGATGCGGGACCTGCTCGGAGCCGGGCGGCACCTGCCGATCCGGGAGGCCGACGTGGACGAGCTGCGGGCCCTTCTCGGTGAGGCGCTCGGCGAGCTGAGCCACGAGATCGCCGACACCGACAGCGCCCCGTTCCGCGAGCGTCTCCGGCAGCGCCGCGAACACCTGCACCGGGTGAGGGATGCCCTCGGAGGGTGAGACCTCGGAGCACCGGCGCCGGCCCGGGAACATCCAATGCCTCATCCGTGTTGAACTAGATGAAGGTCCGAGAAGGCCAGGAAGGCGTTCAGGAGGACCGGGACGGAGGTCAGGAGCTTGACCAGAGTCCGGTAGCGCGAAAGGGGCGCCCGGCAACGGGATTGCACATCGCACGGTGTGCGACGGCCAGGAACGCTCGGCACGTTCGGTCTCCATTCGGAGCGCAGTGCAGCGACAAGGGCCTCGAAGGTCCGTCGGCCGTCACTCCCCACGCCGGAACGCCCCCGGCACAATGCAGACGAGGCGCCCGATTCCCCTCGACGGGGTGGGACGGGCGCTTCCTCGCGCCGGTAGCGCAACAAGCAGAGGTCTCGTCGTGACGACGGCGGCGGAGCGGATCCGCGACCGGCGGTTCGCCGCGAAGGTGACGCCGGCGGACGATGCCGCGGCGCTGATCGGCGACGGCACACGCATCGGCATGAGCGGGTTCACCGGCGCGGGCTACCCCAAGGCGGTCCCCCAAGCATTGGCGCGCCGGATCGCACGAGTGCACGCGTCGGGCGACGCCTTCGCGGTGAGCGTCTTCACCGGGGCATCGACCGGGCCCGACCTCGACGGCGTGCTCGCGGCGACCCATGGCATCGACCTCCGCATGCCCTACCAGTCCGACCCCGTCACCCGCGAGAGGATCAACGCGGGGGAGCTCGACTACCTCGACATTCACCTCTCCCACGTCGCACAGATGGTCTGGGAGGGGTTCTTCGGGCACCTCGACGTCGCGCTGATCGAGGTGTCGGGGGTGACCGGGGACGGGCACCTCGTCCCGTCGTCGTCGGTCGGGAACAACAAGACGTGGCTCGACCTCGCCGACCGCGTGATCCTCGAGGTGAACTCGTGGCAGCCGCCCGGCCTCGACGGCATGCACGACGTCTACTACGGAACCGCCCTTCCGCCGCACCGTTGGCCGATTCCCATCGTCTCACCCGGCGACCGCATCGGGAGTCCGTACCTGCGCTGCACACCCGACAAGGTCGTCGCCGTGGTGCTCACCGACGCGCCCGACCGCGTCAGCGCCTTCGGACCGGTCGACGAGGACGACCGCCGGATCGCCGGACACGTCCTCGACCTGTTCGAGCACGAGGTCCGCCAGGGGCGGCTGGGCCGCCAGCTGCTCCCGATCCAGTCGGGCGTCGGCAACGTCGCCAATGCCGTCCTGTCGGGCCTCGACGACTGGCCGTTCCGTCCGCTCAGCGCGTACACCGAGGTGATTCAGGACGGGATGCTCGGCCTGCTGCGCTCGGGCACCATGGCGTCGGCGTCGGCGACCGCGTACTCGTTGAGCGAGGAGGCGCTCGCGGAGTTCCGCGCGAACATCTCCCACTACCGACCCCGGGTCCTTCTGCGACCCCAGGAGATCAGCAACCATCCGGAGGTCGTCCGCCGGCTCGGATGCATCGCCATGAACGGCATGATCGAGGCCGACATCTACGGCAACGTGAACTCCAGCCACCTGATGGGCTCCCGGATCGAGAACGGCATCGGCGGGTCGGGCGACTTCGCACGGAACGCGTACCTGTCGATCTTCACCGCCAACTCCACCGCACTTGGAGGCGCGGTCTCACGCATCGTGCCGATGGTCAGCCACGTCGATCACACCGAGCACGACGTGCACGTGGTGGTGACCGAGCAGGGGATCGCCGACCTGCGTGGCCTCCCGCCGCGCCGACGCGCTCGCCGCATTATCGAGAAGTGCGCGCACCCCGACTACCGGGACGCCCTCTACGACTACTTCGACCGCGCCCTCGCGGGGGCTGCGGGCAAGCACACGCCGCACCTCCTCGATGAGGCGCTCTCCTGGCACGGCGCCTACCTGCGGGACGGCTCCATGCTGCCGGGTCGGGGGCCGAAAGCCCCTGGGGCACCGGACCCGGGTGGAGCAACGCTCGGACGGTGAGCCAGCTCTCCGCCCCCACCGAGCCGTTCGGTGTGCCCCTGCTCGAGGATCTCCCCGATCCCGCCGGCGCGACGGTACTCGTCCGCGCCACGCTCGACCTGCCGATCTCCGCAGATCCGTCGTCTCCCCTGGCGCGACTGCGAGCCGAGGGGCTCGCGGCAACGGTGCGGTGGCTGGTCGAACGGGGTGCGTCGGTCACCGTGTGGGGCCACGGGGACGACGACCACCCGCGGCGCTCGCCGGCCGCGGTGCGGGCCCTGCTGCGCGAGGTCGAGCCCTCACTGGCCACAGGGCCGCGCCTGCACGTGCGAACGTGCGTCGAGGACGCCGCCACGGTGGCAAGGGTCGTCGCGGGCCACGACCTGTACGTGAACGATTCGCTCCACGACTCGCTGCTGCCGGTGCCGAGCGTGATGGTGCCGCCCCGTTCCCTTCCTTCGGCGGCCGGACGGTCGCTCCAGCACGACCTCGCCCTGGTCGAGCCCTTCGCGACCCGGCCCGACCGCCCGTTCGTGGCGGTTCTCGGGGGCGAGCGCACCGGGGGACGCCTCGCCAATCTCGAAGCTCTCGTCCTGCGTGCCGATGCCGTCCTCCTCGGTGGCGGCCTCGCTCTGCCGATGCTGCGGGCGGTCGGGCGGGAGCCCACCGATCCCGACGACGAGATGACCTGGGAGTGCCGGCGGGTGCTCGGCCTCGCCCAACGGGTGCGCCACCGTCTCGTCGTCCCCGACGACCTCGTGTGGGCGAGCGACGGTCCGGGACGGATATCGGCGCGCCGCACGGGTGCGGGTGACCGGGTCGTGGACATCGGTCCCGCGTCCCGTCTGCGATTCGGCGAAGAGCTGGCGGGTGCCGGGTCGGTCCTGTGGGCGGGGAGCGTCGGCCGGGTGGAAGACGAGCCCTTCCGCGCCGGGACTCG
This sequence comes from Acidimicrobiales bacterium, assembly GCA_035534455.1. Taxonomy (GTDB): domain Bacteria; phylum Actinomycetota; class Acidimicrobiia; order Acidimicrobiales; family RAAP-2; genus JAJYVT01. Next base: position 28,224 of record DATLRV010000004.1, on the reverse strand, counting down.
CGCGATCGCCGGCGCGCTCGGCGAGACCCGCACGGTCCTTCTCGGCGGCGATGCGCTCGTCGACCTCCTCGTCCGCGAGGAGGTCGCGCCCCCTGGCGCCGGGCTGCTGACGGCGACCGACAGCGCGATCGAGCTGTTGAAGAGCGGGGACCTCCCGGCGCTCACGGCGCTGCGGCAGGCCCCGCACCGGGCGAGCGACAGCGCGGTCGGGCACGTCCGGCTTCAGTCGGTCGCGAAGAGGTCGCCGAGCTGCGCCACGCGCGCCAGCACCGCTGTCGGCGCGAACCGGAGCGCGTCGGGGTCACCAGCCGTCTCGCACGCGGCGACCTCGTCCATCGTCACGGGCGTGGACACGCCCGGGGCCGGGACCGCCCGCAACGAGTAGGCGGCGACCGTCGTCTTCGCCGGCACGTTCTGGCTCCAGTCGATGAAGATCTTTCCCGGACGAAGGTCCTTGCGCATCCTCGCGACGACGAGGTCGCCGTGCGAACGCTCGACGGCGTGCGCGATCTCCCGCGCCTCCTCGCGCACGGTCTCCCACGGGCGGGCGGGCGACAGGGCGACGTAGAGCTGGAGGCCCTTCTTCCCGCTCGTCTTGGGCCGCACCGTGGTGAGTCCCCGCTCGGCGAGGACGTCCACGAGCACCCGGGCGACCGTGCAGCACTCGACGACGCTCGCGGGCGCGCCGGGATCGAGGTCGAAGACCATCTGGTCGAAGGGGCCGTACGCGCCGGGATGCCGGCTCTTCCAAAGGGGCACGTGCAACTCGAGCGCCGCGAGGTTCGCCGCCCAGACGAGGGATGGGAGGTCGCCGATCAGCGGCGCGTGGATGGTCTCGTGCTCCTTGGCGCGCCCCGAGCGCGGCACGTCGACCGCCGCCACCCAGTCCGGCGCGCCGCGCGGTACGCGCTTTTCGAAGAAGGAGCCGCCATCGACCCCGTTCGGAAAGCGCACGAAGGTCACGGGCCGCCCCGAGAGATGCGGGAGGAGCACCGGCGCGACGCGCACGTAGTAGTTGATGACGTCGGCCTTGGTGAGGCCCGACTCCGGATAGAGGACCTTGTCGAGGTTGGTCAGGGTGAGGCGCCTGCCCTCCACCTCCGTCACGGTCTGTGTCTCCGTGCCCACGGACCTCCTCAGGGCTCGCGGACCACGCCTGTGGGGGCGACGTCGCGTCGCAGCCCGAGCCACGCCGGCTGGCGCAACCGGCCACTGCGCGTCCACTCGCTGAAGCGCACCTCGCCCACCAGTTCGGGCCGCACCCAGGTCGCGGTGGCGGCATCGGCGGGCGGCACCGCGGTCGCAAAGGGCGGGCTCTGGCGGTGGAGGGGCTCGAGGATCGAACGCAGCTCCGAGATCGCCCGCTCACTGAATCCCGTCCCCACCTTCCCGGCGTAGACGAGGCCGTCCGGCCCGGGGATCCCCACCAGGAGCGCGCCGAAGCCGGCCCGCGAGCCCTTCGGGGCGGTGAACCCCCCGACCACCACGCTCTGGGTGCGCTGCAGCTTCACCTTCACCCAGTCGGCGCTGCGCCGGCCGGGACGGTACGGGCTCTCCGCACGCTTGGCGACCACGCCCTCGAGCCCTCCCTTCCTGGCGGCCTCGAGGAGGTCCGCACCCGGCCCCGGGTGCGACGCGGGCACCGCCCAGTGGTCTCCGGCAAGCCCGAGCCCGTCGAGGAGCCGGCGTCGCTCGACGTAGGGCAGGGAGGTCGTGGAGGCGCCGTCGAGGTGGAGCAGGTCGAAGATCATGTAGGAGACCGGCACCGACGCCGCGAGGCGGCGCGCCCGGGCGGGGTCGTCGACGAGCATCCGCGGCTGGAGCGCCTCGAAGCTCGGGCGGCCGTCGGCGCCGAGGGCGATGATCTCGCCGTCGAGGACCACCTGGTGCGAGCCGAGCGCCTCCCCGAGCATGCGCAGCTCGGGATAGGCCGCAGTCCGGTCGAGGTCGCGCCGCGAGGTCAACCGGAGCCGGCCCCCGTCGACGGTCGCGATCGTCCGCACCCCGTCCCACTTGAACTCGTAACGCCAGTCGCCACCCCGCTCGGCCGGCAGCTCCCCGGAGACGGCGAGCATCGGCCGGACGAGCGCCGGCAGCGGCTCCCAGCCCTCCGGCGGAGGATCTTCACGGTGGAGCATCCAGTCGTCGCCACGGGTCTGGAAGAGCACGAAGCGGGCGTCCACGCGGCCGCCGTGGAGGTGGAACTTCACCTCCCGCCCGGTCCACTTCGACGCCTCGTAGGTCCCCCTGTCCCAGATCGTCACCTCGCCCGCGCCGTACTCGCCCGACGGGATGGTCCCTTCGAACGAGCCGTACTCGAGCGGGTGATCCTCCACGTGCACGGCGAGGTGGTTCGTTGCCTTGTCGGTCGGCAGCCCCTTGGGTACCGCCCACGACACGTAGACCCCGTCACGCTCGAGACGCAGGTCCCAGTGGAGACGCCGGGCGTGGTGCTCCTGGATCACGAACGAGGGAATGGCTCGCCGTCGGCTCCCGGGCCGCGCATCGTCGGCCGGCACGGGCTCGGGGGTGCGCGCCGGGTCGCGCTTCGAGCGGTACGAGTCGAGCGGCGTGCGGCCAGGCTATGCGAGGCGTGCGGCCGCAGCCGACGCCACGACGTCCGGCGCGGCGGCCGACGCCCGGGCCGCCCGGACCAGGAGGCCCCGCAGGTACTCTGCGAAGCCGAGCGCAGCCGTCCGGGGGTCCCCCGCCACGAGCGGCACGGGCTCGCTCCGCGGGTCGAGCCCCGAGACCGCGAGCACCGCCCGGCGGAGCGCCTGCATCGCCGAGATCAGCCCCTCGGTCCCCGCGTCGTGCCGCTCCATGCAGACGGAGAGAGCCAGCGGGAGGGAGAGCGGCGACGTGGCCAGCACCTCGTCGGTCGCCCCGGCGAGGACCGAGGCGACTTCCGCCGCCACCAGGTGGTCGGAGACCCCATCCTCCGTGGTCCCCGGCGCGCCTTCGGAGCCCACGACGAGCGTCAGGTGGGGTCGGTCGGTCCGTCGCACGCCCACAGCATCGCAACCGGGTGTGACGCAGTGGTGGATGGGGGGCGACGGTAGGGCTCCAGGGGCCCCCAAACGCCCTCGGCCTGGGCTCCGGTCGTGCCTGGGAAGTCCGAGTGAACCCGCCCCCTGGTCAGGGGTACCGAATTGCTGGTTCAATTGGGGGAGTCGGACAAGGAAGGGGGCGGCATGGCCAGAGCCGTCTGGACCGGGTCGCTCAGCTTCGGCCTGGTGAACGTGCCCGTGGCGCTGTTCACGGCCACGGACGAGAAGTCGATCCACTTCAACCAATTCCAGTCGGGGACCTCCGAGCGGGTCCGGAACAAGCGCGTCAACGAGCGCACCGGCGAGGAGGTCGCCTACCAGGACATCGTCAAGGGCTACGACCTGGGCGGCGGTGAGTACGTCCTGCTCAGCCCCGACGAGATCGCCTCGGTCGCCCCCGGGCGCTCGAAGACCATCGACGTCTCGGCCTTCGTCGACCTGGCCGAGATCGACCCGGTCTACTTCGACCGGACCTACTACCTCGCCCCACCGGCCAAGGGCGGCGGCAAGGGGGCGGAGCGCGCCTACGCGCTGCTGCGGGAGGCCATGCTGCAGGCGAACAAGGTGGCCCTCGCCACCTTCGTGCTCCGCGAGAAGCAGTACCTCGTGGCCATCCGTCCCCGCTCCGACGCCCTGGTCGTCGAGACCCTCCTCTACGCGGACGAGGTGCGCAACCCGGCGGAGGAGATCGACACGCTCCCCGTCGAGGCCGACTGGTCGCCCCAGGAGCTCGAGATGGCCACGATGCTCATCGACTCGATGAGCACCGAGTGGGAGCCGGAGCAGTTCCACGACACCTACCGGGAGCGGCTCGAGGACCTCATCGAGCAGAAGCGCTCGGGCGCGGTCGTGGCGCTCGAGCCGCAGGCTCCTGAGGGGGCGCCGGTGGTCGACCTCCTTCAGGCCCTCGAGGCGAGCCTCCGCGCCACCCGGGGCGGGTCGGACGGCGCGGACGCCGGAGGGGCCGACCGGGCGAAGAAGTCAGCGAAGAAGTCGTCGGCGGCGCCCACCCGCGCGAAGAAGGCACCCGGGAGCACGAAGAAGGCGCCGCCGGCGAAGGGAACCGCCGCCGCCTCCCGCCGCAAGGCGTCCTAGGAGCGCCCCGACGGCGCGGCGGTAGGTGTCGTCGCCACGTTGTCGCCATCGGTCCTGCCGTCGGTCGTTCCGTCGGGTGGCGCCTCCCTGAGCGAGCGGCGCATCGCGGCGTGGACCAGGTTCGGCGTGAGGACGCCGAGGTACCGTCCGTGGTCGACGACCGGCAGCCAGCCGAGATCGTGGTCGAGCATCTCGGCGAGGGCGGCACGCAGGGTGGTCCCGAGCGGGACCACCCTCGCAAACGGCTGGGCCCGCGCGCCGGCCGGTGCCGAGCCGCCGGCGGCGGCATCCTCGACGGCCACCCAGCCCACCAGCCGGTCGCCGTCGACGACGACCGCCCAGCGGACGTCGGTCGCGCCGACCCCCGCGGCGTCGCCACACGGCGGCCGGTCGTCCGGCCGACGGTCGGCCGCCGCCCTCGCCGCCACCTCGGCCATGGGCGTGTCGGGGGTCACCTCGCACGGACGGTACGTGTCGGCCGGCCCGACGGTCACCACCGCGAGCCGGCGCACGCCGCGGTCCGCCCCCACGAACTCCGCGACGAAGGCGGTCGCCGGACGTCCGAGGATCGCGTCGGGGGGGGCGTACTGCTCGAGCACCGCTCCCTCGGAGAGGACGGCGATGCGGTCGCCGAGCCGTGCCGCCTCGTCGATGTCGTGGGTGACGAAGACGATGGTCTTCTCGAGGGCGCGCTGGAGATCCAAGAGCTCCTGTTGGAGCCGCAGGCGCGTGGCCGGGTCCACGGCCCCGAACGGCTCGTCCATGAGGAGCACCGGCGGGTCCGCGGCGAGCGCCCTCGCGACGCCGACGCGCTGACGCTCGCCGCCCGAGAGCTCGTCGGGGTACCGGCGCGCGTAGCGTCCGGGTGCGAGACCCACGAGGTCGAGCAGCTCGGCCACCCGCCGCGCGGTGCGCTGCTTGTCCCATCCGAGGAGCCTCGGGACCACCGCCACGTTGTCGGCCACACGGCGGTGCGGGAACAGGCCGCCGTGCTGGATGACGTAGCCGATCCGCCTCCGGAGCGTGACGGCGTCCATGCCGGCCACGTCCTCGCCGTCGATCAGGATCCGCCCGCCGCTCGGCTCGACCAGCCGGTTGATCATCTGCAGCGTGGTCGTCTTCCCACAGCCCGAGGGACCCACGAGGACGCAGATCTCGCCGTCGGGCATCTGCATGGACAGCGACTCCACCGCGGCAGGGCCTTTGGCGTAGCGCTTGGACACCGCGTCCAGCACGATCATGGAGCGCCCACGTTACCCACCGACACCGGGTCGGGCGCGGCGTCGCCCGCGGCGCTAACGTCGCAGGGTGCCGGGCGGCCCGCTGATCGCCGGACTCTTCGAGTGGAGCGCGCTCCCGGCGTGGTCCACAGTGCGTGCGGACCTCGTGCAGCACATCGAGCTCTCGGTCATCGCCGTCGCCATCGGCTCGGCGATCGCGCTCCCCCTCGGCGTGGCGACGTGGCGCTACCGCTTCGTCCGGTTGCCCGTCTTCGCGTTCTCGAGCGCCCTCTACGTGCTGCCGTCGCTCGCGCTCTTCGTGATCATCCTGCCGGTCACCGGCATCGGCTCGGTGCTGACGGCCGAGGTGGCGCTGGTGGGCTACACCCTCCTGATCCTCGTCATGAACGTCGTCGCCGGCCTCGAGGCGGTGCCGCCGGACGTCCGGGAGGCGACGGCCGCGATGGGCTATTCGCCGACGGCCGCGCTGGTGCGCGTCGACCTCGCGCTCGCGCTCCCCTACCTCGTCGGCGGGCTGCGGATCGCGACCACGACGGTGGTCGGGCTCGTCACGGTGACTGCGCTCATCGGGCTCGGAGGGCTGGGCCGGTTGATCACGACCGGCTTCAACGCCGACAACAGCAGCTCCGTGCTCGCGGGACTGGTCTTGTCGGTCGCGCTGGCCGCCGCCTTCGACCTGCTCCTCGTCGGGGCCGAGAAGCTGCTCGTCCCCTGGTCGCGCGCACGCCGGCGCTCGCCCGCCGGCGCACGGGCCTGACGTGCACTTCTTCAGCCAGGTCGCCTCGTGGTTCGGCCAGCGCACACACTGGCACGGCTCCAACGGGATCCCGACACTCTTCGTGCACCAGGTGCTGCTCAGCTTCGCGGTCATCGGCGCGGCACTCGTCGTGGGCGGCGGTGTCGGACTCCTCCTCGGGCACTACCGCCGGGGTGCGCTCGTCGCGGTGAACTCCGCGAACGCCGCGCGTGCGATCCCCACGCTTGCGCTCCTGACGCTCTTCGCCATCCTCCCGGCGATCTCGCTCACCTGGAACGGTTTCCTCGCATCCTTCCTCGCTCTCGTGATCCTCGCGATCCCGCCGATCCTCACCAACACCTACGTCGGCGTGCGCGAGGTCGACGCCGACGTGCGCCGAGCCGCCGCCGGCATGGGCATGAGCGGCGGCCAGGTGATGCTCGGCGTCGAGCTCCCGCTCGCGCTCCCGGTCATCGCGACGGGTGTACGCGTCGCCGCGATCGAGGTGGTCGCCACGTCCACGCTCGCCGCCTACGTCAGCTACGGCGACCTCGGCACGTACGTGATCGCGGGGCTCGACACGAACGACACCGTGGAGGCCTTCTGTGGCGGCCTCTTGGTCGCGCTCACCGCGGCGGCCGTCGCCGTCGTCTTCGGCCGGCTCCAGCGTCTGGCGACGCCCGCCCCGCTGCGGCGTGCTGCGCCGGCACTCGTGACTGCAGGAACGGGGAAGGGCGGCGTATGACCGTTGTGTGACGACCGTCCGGTACGGTGAGGGCCGGACAGAGGGGAGGACCCGACATGAACCAGCCTCGGCGAAGGGGCGCAGCCGGGTGGACGACGGCCGTCGCAATGACCGTGACGACCGTCGCCGCTGCCGGCCTCGTGGCCGTTCCGGCCGCGGGCGCGGCGCACCGCACGCACAGGACCTCGACGCCAACCATCGTGATCGGCTCCACCAACTTCGAAGAGCAGACAATCGTCGCCAACCTGTACGCCGACGTCTTGAAGCACGCCGGCTACAAGGTGAAGGTCGAGCCGTCGCTCGGGACCCGCTCGATCGTGGTCCCCGCCATCGAGTCCGGCCAGATCGACCTCGAGCCCGACTACGCGGGGTCCCTCGTGAACTACCTCGCCGGCAACAACGCGACACTCCCGCAGTCCAAGAAGGTCGGGGCGGCCGAGCGGTACCTCAAGGCCCACCTGAAGAAGTACGAGGTCACCGTGCTGCCCGTCGCCAAGGCCCTCGACGCGAACGTCTTCGCGGTGACGCGGACAACCGCGCACAAGTACCACCTCACCACCGTTGCCAGCCTGAAGAAGGTGGCCTCGAAGCTGATCCTCGGCGGGCCGCAGGAGTGCCCGACAAACGAGGGATGCCTCAAGGGCCTCGAGAAGGTGTACGGCCTCCACTTCGCTTCGTTCAAGAGGCTCGACGAGGCCGGGCCGGTCTCGGTCGCCGCCCTCAAGAACAACGAGGTGCAGGTCGTCGAGCTCTTCTCCAGCAACGGTGCCGTGCAGTCCAACCACTTCGTCGCTCTGAAAGACACAAAGCACCTCGAAGGTGCGACATTCGTCATCCCGGTGATCCGCAAGTCGGTCGACAAGGCAGGCGTACGAAACGCGATCGACAAGCTGTCGAAGGAGCTCACCACGTCCGCGCTCTCGTCGCTGAACCTGAAGGTGACCACAACAAAGGAGCAGCCCGCGACAGTGGCGAAGAAGTGGCTCACCGAGAAGAAGCTGATCTGACGACCCCGGCGCCGGTCGCCGCCGACCTTCGCCGGGCGCGCCGCGGCGCCTGATCGGAGAAGCCGCCCCCGAGCCCGAGCCCGCGGTTGCCGGTGCTCAGGGCGCGAAGCGATCGAGCAGGCCCGCATCGCGGTCGAGGGTCGGGAGCAGGTCGTCCCGCCCGACCGGCCGAAGCGGGAGGACGGCGCGTGTCACGCCGATCTCCGCCAACCGCTCGAGTGCGGCGGGGTCCCTCGGTGCGCCGAACAGCGTGACGGGCACGCGTGCACGCCCGATGTCGTGCGCGCGGCGTTGGAGCTCGGCGATCCGCCGCGCCAGTTCCTCGGGATCGGCGATCCGGATCGGCATCCACTCGTCGCCGACGGCGAGCACCCGGTCGAGCACCGTCGGCCCGCTCCCCCCGACGAGCACCGGAGGGTGGGGGCGCTGGGCCGGCTTCGGCCAGCTCCACATGGGGTCGAAGTCGACGAACCTGCCGTGGTAGGACGCTTCGTCCTGCGTCCAGATCGCCTTCATCGCCGCCACGCGCTCGTCGAGCAGTGTCATGCGGGTCCGCGCGTCGGTCCCGTGGTCAGCCATCTCCTCGCGGTTCCAGCCGGCGCCGATGCCGAAGAGGAACCTGCCGCCACTCAACGCATCGAGGCTCGCCACCTCCTTCGCCGTCGTGATCGGGTCACGCTGGACGACGAGGCAGATCCCCGTGCCCACGCGGAGCCGCTCGGTGACCGCTGCGACCATGGCCAGCGCCACGAACGGATCGTGGGTGCGCTTGTACTCCTCGGGCAGCTCGGGGCCGCCCGGCCAGGGGCTCCGCCGGCTCACGGGGATGTGGCTGTGCTCGGGAAGGAACAAGGACTCGAAGCCCCGCGCTTCGGCCTCACGGCCGAGGTCGGCCGGGGAGATGGCGCGGTCGGTCGGGAACATCGTCACGCCGAACTCCATGCCGCCTCCCCTCGCGGGCCCGACGCTCGTGACCCTGCGCTGTTGCGCGCGACCCTAGGCGGACGCGTCGATGTGGAGCGGCAGGCCGAACCTTCCGAAGAGCCGCTCGGGATCCGTGAGGGCGAGGAAGAACGCCATCTCCGCGATCTTCCCGCCGGAGATCTCGAGCACCTGCAGCGCCCACGGCGTGTACCCGCCGTCTGGGTCGACCCGGTACTGGCCGAAAGCCGGGCAGCCATTGGCCGAGGTGGCCACGAGGCGCGAGCCCCTGCAGTGGCTGGGTTGCGGCTGGACCATCCACGCCGCGATGTGCTCGGCCCCTTGCAGCCACAACTCGAACGGCGGCATCGACTGGACGGCGTCGTCGTGCAGCAGCGTGACGAGCGTATCGATGTCATAGCGCTCGAACGCGTCGACGTAGCGTGCGAGGAGCTCGGGATCGACGTCGTCGAGCGAACCCGACGGCGGCGGACACGGTGCGGCGGCGAGCGTCGCACGCGCCCGCTGCAGCGCGCTGTTGACTGCGGCGACCGTCGTGTCGAGGAGCTCGGCGACCTCGGCCGCGGACCAGCGCAGGACCTCGCACAGGATGAGCGCCGCGCGCTGGCGCGGAGGGAGGTGCTGCAGCGCGGTGATGAACGCGAGCCGGATCGACTCCCGGTAGGTGGCGAGCTCGGCGGGGTCGTCGTAGTCACCGCCGACACTGCCGTCGGCGATCGGGCTCACCCACGTCGCCTCGGGGAGCGGTTCGCGCAGCAGCGTCTCGTCCGCCGGGGACGATGGCCCCATCTCCATCGGCCGGGCACGTCGCTGGACTTGGCGGCCCATGTCGATGCACACGTTCGTGGCGATCCGGTAGAGCCACGAGCACACGGTGGAGCGCCCCTCGAAGTCGCCGGCGTGCCGCCACGCGCGCACGAGGGTCTCCTGCACCGCATCCTCCGCTTCGAACCCGCACCCCAGCATGCGGTAGCAGTAGCCGGTCAGCTCGCGCCGGTACGGCTCGAGGTCGGTGTCGGTCGCGAGAGCAGTCGTCGTCACCATCGCGAATCTACCGATCCCCCCCGGGGTGCTCGTGAAGAGTCTCTTCCTAGCCGCCCAGCAGGAGCTTCAACGCCAGGTCCGTATCCGCGAGGTTCTCGAACATGGCGTCGGCGTCGAGGTCGCGCACGGCGTCGAACCCCTCGTGCCCCGTGCCGACGATGAGGCAGCGCACCCCGCCGGCCCTGGCGCAGCTGAGGTCGCGGACGGTGTCGCCGATCACCCACACCTCGTCGGGTAGGTACCGTTCGCCGCGGCGCGCCTCCGACCGCTCCAACGCGATCGGGACCAGCCCGTCGCGCTCGGGATGGTCTGTGCCGTATGCGCCCACGTCGGGATCGAGGTACCGGTCCAGGCCGAATGCTCGGACCTTCACGAGCGCGTTGGGTGCGACGTTCCCGGTGAGCAGGCTCTGGCGCACGCCGTCGACGTCCATGAGCGCCGCGAGCAGCTCGCGCACGCCGGGATGTACGGTGCCTTCCGCCCGGATCCGGTCGGTCTCGGCGGCGAGGAGATGCTGTGCCTCGGTCAGCGCGACCGGGAGCATCCGGTCGACGTCGCCGGGTGAGAGCCCCGCGAGGGTCAACAGCTCCCGCACGATCATCGGGTCCGTCTTGCCGCTCATCGCGACGTACGGCACCTCGTCGAGGCCCGCCGCGCGCGATGCGCCGACCTCGAGCGCGAGACGCCCTACGGGTCCGGTCGTCAGCAACGTGCCGTCGATGTCCCACAGGATGAGTCGGCGGGGCATCACCACAGCCTCGCGGAGGCGCACCGGGTGCGCAACGCCGGGGGCCGCGTACGGCTCCGGGCGGGTGGGCTCAGGTACGCGCCCGCTCGAGATCGAACCGGTCGAGACGCATGACCTTGTCCCACGCCGCGACGAAGTCGACGACGAACTTCTCCTTCGCGTCGTCGCTCCCGTACACCTCGGAGATCGTCCGGAGCTGGGCATGGGCGCCGAAGACGAGGTCGACGGCGGTCGCAGTCCACCTGCGTTCCCCGGTGGCCCGGTCGCGACCGTCGTAGACGTGCTCCGTCGACTCGGACGGTCGCCACTCGGTGGCCATGTCGAGCAGATTGACGAAGAAGTCGTTCGTGAGCGCTCCGGGCCGGTCCGTCAGGACGCCGTGGGTGGCCTGCCCCACGTTGGCGCCGAGCACCCGCAACCCGCCGACGAGGACGGCCATCTCCGGCGCGCTCAGCGTGAGCATCGAGGCGCGCTCGACGAGGAGCACCTCTGCGGGGAGCTTCTCATCGGGCCGTAGGTAGCTGCGGAAGCCGTCGGCCCGAGGTTCGAGGACCGCGAGCGACTCGACGTCGGTCATCTCCTGGGTGGCGTCGGTGCGCCCGGGCGCGAACGGGACGGCGATCTCGACTCCGGCGACTTTCGCCGCCCGCTCGACGGCTACGCAGCCGCCGAGCACGATCAGGTCCGCGAGCGACACGCGCTTGCCGTCGGGCTGTCCGAGGTCGAAGTCGCGCTGGATCTGCTCGAGCACGTCCAGGACCTTGGCGAGCGGTCCCGGCTCGTTCACCTCCCAGTCTTTCTGGGGTGCGAGGCGGACCCGAGCCCCGTTCGCCCCGCCGCGCTTGTCGGTTCCACGGAAGCTCGCCGCGGACGCCCATGCGGTGGCGACCAGCTGCGAGACCGAGAGACCCGAGGCGAGCACCCGGGCCTTGAGGGACGCGACGTCGGCCTCGTCGACGAGCGCGTGGTCGACGGGGGGCACCGGGTCCTGCCAGAGCTGGGGAGGCGGCACCAACGGCCCGAGATAGCGCGAGACCGGTCCCATGTCGCGGTGGAGCAGCTTGTACCAGGCCTTGGCGAACGCCTCGGCCAGCTGCTCGGGGTGCTCGTGGAACCGCGCGGCGATCTCGGCGTAGTCGGGGTCCACCTTGAGCGCGAGGTCGGTCGTCAGCATCATCGGCGCGTGCCACACCGACGGGTCGTGGGCGTCGGGGACGCGGTCGCGGGCGGCGGGATCCGTGGGCGTCCACTGCTTCGCACCGGCGGGGCTCGTCGTGAGCTCCCACTCGTAGGCGAACAGGTTGTCGAGGAAGCCGTTGTCCCACGTCGTGGGCGACGTGGTCCACGCCCCCTCGAGGCCGCTCGTCCAGGTGTCCGCGCCGTGACCGCTGCCGAAGCGGTTCTTCCATCCGAGACCCTGCTGCTCGATGGGGGCGGCTTCGGGCTCGGGTCCCACGTAGGTCGCGGCGACCGCGCCGTGCGCCTTGCCGAACGTGTGGCCGCCGACGATCAGCGCGACCGTCTCTTCGTCGTCCATCGCCATGCGCGCGAACGTCTGGCGGATGTAGGTCGCGGCGAGCAGGGGGTCCGGGACGCCGCCAGGCCCCTCGGGGTTCACGTAGATGAGGCCCATGTGGTCTGCGCCGTAGGGACCCTCGAGCTCCCCTGCGGCGCCGTGGCGCCCGTCGGCGAGCCACTCGTGCTCCGCGCCCCAGTCGATCTCGTCGGGCTCGGAGATGTCGTGTCGACCAAACCCGAAGCCGAAGGTCCGCAAGCCCATCTCCTCGACGGCGCAGTTTCCGGCGAAGACGACGAGGTCCGCCCACGAGATCTTCCGCCCGTACTTCCGCTTGACCGGCCACAGCAGCCGGCGCGCCTTGTCGAGGCTCGCGTTGTCGGGCCAGCTGTTGAGCGGTGCGAACCGTTGGGCACCCGTGCCGGCACCGCCACGCCCGTCGGCGATGCGGTAGGTCCCGGCGGCGTGCCACGCCAGCCGGATGAAGAACGGGCCGTAGTGCCCGTAGTCCGCAGGCCACCAGTCCTGGGAGGTCGTCATCACCTCGGCGACGTCGCGGCGGAGCGCGGCCACGTCGAGCGAATCGAGCTCCGCCGCGTAGTCGAAGTCCTCGCCCATCGGGTCGGAACGGGGCGAATGCGTGTGCAGGACCTGCACGTTCAGCTGCTGCGGCCACCAGTCCCGGTTGGTCGTCGGCCGGTGCGGCCCGGCTGCGGTGTCGCCCTCGGACATGCTCACGTCGCCCTCCTCGCGGGTCGCCGCCGGGCTGCGGATCCCGGCGCCGAATACGTCTATATCTAGATTTGTTCTAATCCTCGACCGACCTCAAGTCAAGCGGGTAGGCTGCCCCGCGTGACGACGGACCTGCTCACCAGGCTGCGTGACCGGGAATGGCGCCTGAGCGCACAGCGGCGCGCGGTGGCCGAGGTGCTCGTCGGCGAGCACGTGCACCTCACGGCCGAGCAGGTCCACGACCTCGCCCGGGAGCGGCTCCCCGAGGTCAGCAGAGCCACCGTCTACAACACCTTGAACGAGCTGGTCGCCATGGGCGAGCTCTTCGAGGTGGACGTAACGGACGGCCCGAAGCGCTACGACCCGAACGTGACCGAGCGCCACGATCACCTCGTCTGCGACGGGTGCCAGGCGATCAGGGACGTGCCGAGGTCCTCGTCGCCCGACGTCCCCCCGGACGTCCTCGGTGGCTTCCTCGTCACGGGCGTAGAGGTCACCTACCGTGGCCTGTGCCCCTCGTGCGCACGGCGTCACCGCCCGTAGCCGTCGACCCCCCTGCGGCGCCGGCACCTTCGCGCCCGGTCACCCGTCGGGCGTTCCTCCGCGCCGCCGCGGGCACCGCGTTGGGGCTCGCCGGCGCCGCGGCCGGCGGCGCCTCTGGCCCGAGGCGCGACGCGGCGGGCGCCCTCGGCGACGGGCGCTCGGTCCCCTGGCGCAGCCTCGCGCGGTCGCTCGCCGGGCCGCTCGTCGTCCCGTCCGACGCGGGCTACGCGACCGCCGCCCAGCTCTACAACGAACGCTTCGACACCATCCTCCCCGCGGCGATCGCCTACTGCACGACCCCGTCGGACGTGCAGCGATGCGTCGACTTCGCGCGGCGGCACGGGGTCGAGCTCGCCGCGAGGAGCGGCGGCCACTCCTACGGCGGCTACTCGGTGTGCCAGGGACTCGTGGTCGACGTGACGCGGATGGCGGACGTGCGCGTCAACCCGGCGGGGACGCGGGCGACCGTCGGCGCCGGCGCCCGTCTGATCGACGTCTACGCCGCGCTCGGCAGCCACGGCCGGTTGCTCCCGGGCGGATCGTGCCCGACCGTCGGCATCGCGGGGCTCACGCTCGGCGGGGGGATCAGCGTGTTCTCGCGGCGGTACGGCCTCACCTGCGACCAGCTCGCCGGGCTCGAGATCGTCACCGCCGACGGCAGGGTGCTGGCCTGCGGTCCGGGGCACCACGAGGACCTCTTCTGGGCGTGCCGGGGCGGGGGCGGGGGCAACTTCGGGATCGTCACCTCCTTCCGGTTCCACGTGCACCCGATCCCGCCACTCGCGCTCTTCACCCTCGAGTGGCCGTGGAGCTCGGCGCCGGACGCGCTCGGCGCGTGGGCGCCGTGGATCACGGACGCCCCCGACGAGCTGTGGTCGAACTGCCAGCTCCTGTCGGCCGGGAGCGCGGGGGGAGCCTTCGTGCGCGTGACGGGCGTCTTCTGCGGCCAAGTCGGCACCCTCTCCTCGCTGCTGCAGCCACTTCAGGCCGCGGTCGGGGCGACGCCGACGACCGACGTCGTGAGCGCCGCGGACTATCTCCCGGCAATGCTCGTCGAAGCCGGATGCGAGGGCAAGAGCGTCGCGGCGTGTCACCTGCCGGCGCAGAACCCGGGCGGCACGCTCACCCGCGCGGCCTTCGCGGCCAAGTCGGCCTACGTCGTCACGCAGCCGTCCGACAAGACCATCGCCGCCGTCGTCGACGCGGTGACCGCGCTCGACCGCGGCGTTCCGGAAGTGGGCGGCGGCATCGTGTTCGACGCGTACGGCGGCGCAGTGAACCGGGTGCCCAAGGACGCGACCGCGTTCGTGCACCGCGACGCGCTCGCGTGCGCGCAATGGAGCTTCTTCTGGGAGAACGGCGCGCCGCCCTCGGTGGTCTCCGCAGGGACGTCCTGGCTCTCGTCGACGGCCGCGGGCCTGGCGCCGCACGTGCAAGGCGCCTACCAGAACTACATCGACCCGGCGCTCGCCGACTGGGCGACGGCCTACTACGGCTCGAACCTCCACCGCCTCGTCGAGGTGAAGCGCCGGTTCGACGCCGACGACGTCTTCCGCTTCGCCCAGTCCGTCCCGACGCGACTCGGCTGACGACCCGAGTCGGATCGCGGGGATGGACGGCCGCCGTCGCCTCAGCCGGCTGCCTTGCGGTTGCACCCCGCGCCCGGGACCGCCGCGGGCACCGTCCCGGTCACCAGGACACGTCCAGCGCGGCGAGCTTGCGGACGAAGAAGTGACCGACGTGCTCGGGCACGAAGCCCTCGACCAGGTGCAGCCCGGGGAGCCGGGCCGCCAAGAGCCGGATGGTCACGGACGCCTCGAGGCGCGCCAGCGGTGCCCCGATGCAGTGGTGGATCCCGCGCCCGAAGGCAAGGTGCGGCGGCGCCTGCTGCCGGCCCGGCAGGAACTCGTCGGCGTCCCCGAGCCACTGCTCGTCCCGGTTCGCCGACCAGTAGGACACGTACACGCGCTCACCCGCTCGCAGCTCGGCACCCCCGAGCTCGGTGTCGGCCGTCACGATCCGCGGCATCCCGATCACCGGCCCGTCGTAGCGGAGCGTCTCTTCCACGACCTCGGCAACGGGAAGCTCCCCGCTGCAGATCGCGGGCCAGACGCCGTCGCGCGCGAGCACGTGCGAGAGCGTGTTCGCGAGGAGGTTCGCGGTCGTCTCGTGGCCGGCGAGCACGAGCCCCGGCAGGAGCGAGAGCAGCTCGCGGTCGCTCAAGCCTTCCTCTCGCCGGACGGCGACGAGCGCGCTGATCAGGTCGTCGGCGGGCTCGGCCTCGCGTTCGGCGATGAGCTCGAGGACGTAGTGGTGGAAGCCGAGCACGGCGTCCGCCATCCGGAGCTGCTCCTCGAGCGGCACGCCGCTCAGGAAAGCCACCGCGAGGTCGTTCCAGTCCTTGCAGGTCGCGGCGCTGCGCTCGAGCTCGGCCTCCGGGATCCCGATGAGGCGGAGCACCACGGTGAGCGGGAGCGGGAACAGCACCGACGAGATGAGGTCCGCGCGGCGCTCGTCTCCGGCACCCTCGACCATGGCATCGACGAGCTGGCGCGCGAGCGCTTCGATCTCCTTCTCCCACCCCGCGACGCGCGTCGGGGTGAACGTGTTCTGCATCACCCGGCGGAGCCTCGTGTGCACGGGCGGATCGAGCCCGATCAGCGTGCCCTCCATGGGGATCTCGTCGCCGACGCGCTCGGCGACCTCCGGGCTGAGGAGGTCCCTGATGGAGAGGATCTCGAAGGAGGAGAACCGCTCGGGGTCCCGGACGACGGTCACCACGTCCTGGTAGCGGGTGACCACCCAGCTGTTCAGGATCGGGCTGAAGAAGACGGGCTCCTCCACCCGGGCGCGCGCGAAGACGGGGGCGGGGTCGTCCACGAACGGTCCGAAGAACGGGTTGAAGTCGTCGGCGACGCCCGGTGCTCCCGACTTGCCGGGCGAGCTCGTGGGTTCGGGCATGTCCAACGGTAGCCCGGGGCCACCGTGCTGCGGGCCGGTGCGAGGGCGGATGCAGGTGCGGGCGCGGCGGGCGCGGCGGGCGTGCGGGCGCGGCGGGCGGCCGCGGGTGGCGGGAGCCCGGTCGGGCCGCGGAGCTCCTACGCGGCGGTCACGCCCTTCGGAGCTCGAGGACCGGGATGGTCCGGATGCCGGCGGTCTTCTCCGCATACTCGGCAAAGCCCGGATAGCGCCTCGCCTGCTCGTCGTAGACCCGGCCGCGTTCGTCGCCGGACAGCTCGCGGACGGTGACCCTGTAGGCCTCGGTCCCGATCTCGACGGAGCCCTCGCCGGCGGCGAGAAGGTTGTAGTACCAGTCGGGGTTGGTCGGGGCACCGGCCTTCGACGCGAACACGTAGACCGCCGCGTCGTCCTCGTCGTCGGCCATGTACATCATGGGGTTGACGTACTCGCGCCCCGAACGCCGGCCGACGTGGTGCACGAGGACCATCGGAGCGCCCTCGAAATCGCCCCCCACCCGGCCGCCGTTGGCCCGGAAGTCGGCGATGATGCGGTCATTCCAGTTGTCGGCGTTCGACATGTCCATCTCCCGTTCGCTCCGCGCGGTCGCGCTGCGAGAAATGCTCTAGCGGCGCGCGCACGCCGGGTGACACGCGCTGCGGCGCTCGAGCCCCCGAGCGTCGGGCCCCCGAGCGTCAGACTACCCAGCGACCGTCGCGCATCAGGTCCCTGCCGGCCAGCTCGTTCACCTCGCGCCACGCCTGTATGCGATGAGGGGTGATCCGGAACCAGCGGTACGGCGTGGCCTCCTCGCCGGGGTCCCACCCCGTGCGAGCGACGAAGCGGGCACGGCGCGCCGCCGACAGGGCGTCGTCCTCGATGACCTCCACGTCCCCGTCGATCATCGCGACATCGCGCGTGGGGCCGAGCGCGAGGCGGCCCACCGGGTTCGTCGCGAGGTTCCGTCCCGTGGGGCTGTCCGGCGGCGTCGCCACGAGCAGCGCCTCACCGTCCCAGTCGAACGACAGCGGCACGAGGTAGGGCGCTCCCTCCGCCGAGGCGCTCGCCACCCAGACGTCGGCGTCGTGGCCGAGCCGCTGCTCGGTGTCGCTGCGCCGGATCCCGCCGGGCCGCGCCGGAGCGCTCACCGGTCCTGCAGCAGGCCGAGCACGTTGCCGTCGGGGTCGGTGACGGTCGCGACCAGACGACCACCGCCGACCTCGTGTGCGGCCTCCTTCAACGTGGCGCCCGCAGCGATCACCTCGGCCAGCTTCGCCTCGATGTCCGTGACGTGCCAGTACGCGACCGGCGACGCCATGCCCTGCGCCGCCCCACCGGGTACGAGCCCGATGTGCTGGCCGGCGACGTCGAAGCCGACGTAGTAGGGCGCGTCGGCCTGAGGATCGGTACCGAGCAACGCCTTGTACACAGGCTTGGCCCTTGCCAGGTCGGACACCGGGTGCAGCACGGTCTTGATGCCTTCGTGGGAGGTGCTGGACATGTTTCGCTCCTGTGGTGCTGGCGGGTCTCTCGGCCCTCGTGTGCGGTTCCATGACTACGTCGTCGGCGAGGGACGACATGTGACGCGGCGATCAGAGCACGATGTCGAGCGCCCGCACCTTGCGGGGGTCGGCGACGACCTCGATCTCGACGATCTTGCCGTGCTCGGACCGCATGAGGATCGCCGCGCGCGGCTGGCCCCCGGGAGCCCAGACCGCGCTCGGGACGCCGTCCACCAGCGCAGGCTCGGCCTCTGCCGCCCGGCCGGCGAAGATGCGGGCAACCGCCTCGGCGCCCCGGACCTCCCCGGCGAGCGGCGGCGCCCCGCGCCCGCGGCGCGCGGTGGCCGAACGCACTGCGACCGGGTCGGACCGCAGCATGACCTCGGGGTCGAGGAGCTCGAGGAGCGCCTCGAAGTCCCCTTCGCGCGAGGCGGCGAGGAACGCCTGGACGAGCTCGGACTGACGGGAGCCGACGGGACGCGGCGCGGAGGCGCTCGCCGTCCGGCCACCTTGGAGGCGCCGGCGGGCACGGCTCGCCAGCTGCCGGGTGGCCGCAGGCGAGCGTCCGAGGATGAGCGCGATCTCGGCGAAGGGGACCGCGAAGAGGTCGTGGAGCACGAAGGCGAGGCGCTCGTGCGGCTCGAGGGCGTCGAGGACGACCACCAGCGCGGAGCCGACCGTGTCCGCGAGGACGGCGTCCGCCTCGGGCGTGCCGGCGTCTGCGCCGACCGATGCGCCGACCGATGCGCCGACCGATGCGCCGACCGATGCGCCGGCTGCAGCGCCATCCGTGAGGCCGTCGCCCAGGGCGTCCTCCCGTCGACGCGACCGGGAGCGGAGCATGTCCAAGCAGACCCGCGACACGACCGTGGTGAGCCACCCGCTCAGGTTGTCGATGTCCTCGGTCGGCGCCCTGTGCAACCGGAGCCATACCTCCTGGACGGCGTCGTCCGCCTCCGCCGCCGAGCCCAGCATCCGCCGGGCGATCGCCCGCAGCCTCGCCCGGCTCGCCTCGAACTGCTCGGTCGCCAATTCGCTCACGGGCCTATCCTCCCCGGTCCCAACGTCCACGTGACGCCGTCGAGCGGAGGGATGTGACGTGACCCAGGAGGCCGCGTTGGCCTCAGCGGAGGTCGAAGACGAGACGAGCCTCGACGCGCCCGGCCTCGACCTCCGCGATGGCGTCGTGCGCGTGCGCGGATGGGCGGCGGCGGGATCAGGAAGCGGACGAGCTCGTCCGGACGATCGAGCCCTGGAGGAGGTGCACGACGGGATTGCACGCCGCGATGACCTCGGGGTCGTCGGACGCGATGACGACCAGGTTGCCGCGGGCGGCGTGGGCGAGCAGCAGGTCGAGGACGCGCTGGCGGTTGTCGGGGTCGAGCTCGGCGGTCGGCTCGTCGGCCACAAGGACCGCCGGCTCGCCCGCGAGCGCCCGGGCCACGCCGACCCGCTGGCGCTGGCCGCCCGACAGCTCGTCGACCGGCCGGTCCTTCTGCTCGGTGAGGCCCACGGCGTCGAGCGCCGCGGCGGTGCGCTCGATCGCGGTCGCCCGGTCGAGGGCTCGGGCCTGGAGCGGGAAGGCGACGTTCTCCGCCGCGGTCAGGCCGCTCAGCAACCCGTGGTTCTGGAGGATCAAGCCGACGCTCGGACGCGCCTCGCCCATCGGGACGTCGCCGTAGCGGACTTCGCCACGCGAGGGCGGCACGACACCGGCCAGGACCGCGCAGAGCACCGTCTTGCCCGCACCCGAGGGTCCGGCGATGCCGAGGGGCGACCCGGGCTCGATGCGCAGGTCGATCCCGTCGAGCACCCAGCGGTCGCCGAAGCGCACGGCGACGCCGTCCAGTGCCAGCAGCTCACCGATGGCCGGGAGCGTCATCGCGCCTCTTCGGGGGGGTGCAGCTCGACGAGGGTCGGGGTCACGACCACCTTCACCCTGCTGTTGGGCGGCAGCACAGCGAGGGCGTCGGGCGGGAGCTGGACCGACCCGGACCCGTCGACGACGGCATACTCCTCACCACGGTGCGCTTCGACGCCCACCCGCCCGTCGCGGATCGTGACGGTCCTCTGGAAGTGCGCGGCAACCGCGGGATCGTGGGTGACGATCACGACGGTCGTGCCGAAGTCGGCGTTCACCTGCTGCAAGAGCGCGATCACCCGCTCCGCCCCTGTCGATGTCAGCTGGGCGGTGGGCTCGTCGGCCAGGAGCAGGCGCGCCCCGGGCGCGACGCCTGCCGCGACCGCGACCGCTTGCTGCATGCCTCGCGGGAGCGCGCGCACGGGGGCGTCGGCAACGTCGCCGAGCCCGAGATGCTCGAGCAGCTCCTCGGGGAGCCACGGTGCCCGATGTCCTTCTCCCGCCGCCGCGTGCTGGGCGAACCAGACGTTCTCCAACGCGGTGGCGTAGGGCAGGACGTTGGGCAGGGTGCCCTGCACGATGTAGCTGATCTCGAAGGCGCGCAGGCGCCGTCGCTCTGCGGCCTTGAGGCGACCGAGGTCCGTGCCGTCCACGCGCACGATGCCCGCAGAGGCCGCCATGAGCCCGGCCATGAGGCGCAGCACGGTCGTCTTGCCCATGCCCGACGGCCCGAGGAGCGCGACCATCTCGCCCGGTTCGACCTC
The DNA here is from genome assembly GCA_035534455.1 of Acidimicrobiales bacterium. GTDB lineage: Bacteria > Actinomycetota > Acidimicrobiia > Acidimicrobiales > RAAP-2 > JAJYVT01. Next base: position 7,740 of record DATLRV010000004.1, on the reverse strand, counting down.
GAGGTCGACGCTGCGGAGCCCGACGACGTCCGCCCCGGCCTGCCGGTAGAGGTGGACGACGCCCGTGAGCTCGACGCGGACGCCACCGCGCCCGGCGACGCCCGGCGAGCGGGGCTGATCGGTGACGAGGGTCATCCCTGGCTCTCCCACAACTTGTCGATCGTCGCCCTCGTCGCCATGACCGACGCCCCGAGCCAGGTCGCCAAGGCGAGCGCGACGGCGATGCCCGCGAGCGATGCCGCGAGGAGCACCCCCGGGAGCGAGAGGTCGAGCGGCGGCCCGGCGCCCTGGTGGGCGAACTCCGGCACGGTCCGCATCCCGACGGCTGCGGCCGCGATGCCGGCCGCCGCGCCGAGGGCCGCCCCCGCGGCGACGGCGAGCGACTGCTCGGCCCAGAAGAGCCGCCGGAGCGTCCCCCGACCCACTCCGAGGACGCGCATGAGCGCGAGCTCCCCGTGCTTTCGGCGCGCGCCGGACACGACCGCGAACGTCGCTGCGCCGAGCAGCAGGATCCCCGCCGCGCCGGCGGCGAGCAGGAAGAAGAAGTACGCGAGGCCGACCCCGCCCTTGGCGAGCTGTGCCGCACGTGCCGAAGCGGTGGCTCGCGACAGGACAGTCAGCCCGTCGGCGCGCAAGGCACTCAGGACGGAGGGGGGGGCCGACGCGGACAACCAGACCTGGGTGGTGTCAGAGCTGTAGGGGGTGGCCACGAACCGCTCGGCAACCTGGAGGTCGACGAGGTTGGCGTCGGTCCCGATCGAGGGCAGCGTGGGCACCTCCCCGACGGTGTGGCCCGGGACGGTCGAGCCGTCGAGACCGACGAGGAGCGGGCCGCCGTGCCCGGACGCCGACGACGCGGTCGACCGCGTGACGACCGCCGGCAGCGCGGTGGGCACATCGTGCGGGGAGACGGAGACCGTGGCGGTGAGGTAGCTCATGTGCGCGGACACCCGGAGACCGCCAGACCCCGGAGCGACATGCGCTCCCGCGCTCGCCGTCCAGGCACCGCGACGGCCCAGGCTGGACGCGAGCGGCACCGTGGCGCCGTGCCGGACCACCGACAGGTGATCGATGGTGACGTCGACCCTCGCCGAGGAGGAGGGGTGAGGTGCTGTCCAGCTGAGGGCCATGTCGGTGAGCCGGCATCCGCCGGCGCACGCACCGACGAGCACGGCGCGGTAGGTGTGCGTGCCCGGGAGCAGCGAGCCCAGTGTCAGGCGCGTCGAGTTCTGGTAGTCGGTGTCGTAGAGGTCCACGGCGAGCTGTGGGGGTTGGCCACTGAAGGTCTCGTGTACCTGGGCCTGGATGAGGATGGCCCTGCCCGAGACGATCACGGGAGGGGCGAGGCCGGCGGGGACGAGCCGGTGCGCCAGCGCGCCCGCCGAGACGCCCATCGTGGAGGGCCACGAGACGACCGTTCCCATGCTCTTCGAGTCCACCGCCAGGGTGGTGCCGCTGGCCGAGCGCTCGACCACCGCTGCCATCGCATCCCGGCGACCGTGCTCCGCCGCCCGCACGGTCCGGAGGAATGTGAGGCCGGGCGGCACCGACACGTTGAGGACCGTCGGCGCGCCGACGTCGAAGGCGCTGCGCGAGCTGCGGTTGCGCGCCGCGATCGCCCATCCGCTGATCGCGAACGCGGTCAGGCCGACCGCGAGCGCCCCGAGGAGGACGACCGCGGTGAACTCGGTCCGACGCGCGACCCGCCGCGACGCATAGGACGTCGCCAACTTCGACGTGTACGCCGATCGACGCTGCGATGGCCGGAGCGCCAGGGGCAGGATCCGCGCCCCGAGCACGCCCACACCGAGCGCGAGCAGTCCCGGCGCGAGGGCCGCCAGGGCGTCGGTCGAGGACCCCGGCCCCTTCGCGACGCCCGCCACGGACAGCTCGAAGAAAGCCGCGCCCGCCAAGCCCACCGCGATGACCTCGGCCGCCACCCGCGCGACCGAGTGCCGCGCGAGTGTCGAGGTGGTCCCGATCGGCGTGTCGGCGCTCGACGTCAGCACGTGACGCGTCCCGACGGCGGTCGCGAGCAGGCCGGCGAAACCGGCCGCGATGGCGGCGAGTGCCGCGGTCAGCGGGACGGTCACGCCGACGTGCGCGCCGAACACCGCCGGAGTGATCGCACTCGCGCAGACCCATGCACCGAGCACCCCTGCAGGCACTGCAGCCAGAACGACGACGACCGGCTCGGACATCGCCACCGCGAGCGCGCTCAGCGGCCGGTACCCGCGCAAGGCGGCGAGCCGGACGTCGGGTTCGCGGTCCGCGGCCGTGCGGCTCGCAACGAAGTACAGGACGAACACCGCGAACAGCGCCAGCTCGAGGTCGACCACCTCGACGATGGTCCCCCCGGTGTGCTCGGTCGACACCGCACCGGCGAGCACCTTGGGAAGCTGGGAGTCGAGGCGCACGCCGCGACCCAGCTCGGCCTTCTCGAGGCGCGCCAAAGTGGTGTCCGTTCTGCCTACAAGGCCGGGCGACAGCACGCTGGTCCTCAGTGGAAGCTGTTCGACGACGTTGACCTGCGCGTTGTGCACCGATGCGATCGTCTTGGGACTGGCGAAGACGTCGTCGAGACGCGGGGGTGCAGGCGGTGGCGAGGTGCCGTAACCGAAATAGTCCTGGCCCCACCAGTACGGTGTGGCGGCGCTCCCGGGTGCGTAGAGGCCGGCCACCACGAAGGTCTCGGTGATCCCCTTCCCGATGTCGACGACGGCGTGCGTGCCGACCTTCCAGCCGGTCAGGCGGGCGCTCCGGTCGCTGACTGCGATGGTCCCCGGTTCGGCCAGGCAGCGGCCGGCGACCATGTGGACGTGCCTGCACACCCCGGTCCTCGAGGCGAGCGTGCTCGTGTACGGCTGCCCGTGCGAGACGGTTCCCAAGGCGGCGAACTGGGTGTGGATCGCGGCGCCGTAGAAGTTCCCGACGTCCGAGCGCCTGACGGCCCGCGCCGCCGATGGGAGTCCCGAGCCGTTGGTCGGCGTGACGGGTTGGAGCGTCAGGCCGACGTTGCCAGGAACGGCGGACCGGAGCGTCTGGGTGAGCGTCGTCTGGTTCTCCCCAGCGAGGTAGATCGGGCCGAAGGCGGCGATCGCGGTGCCGAGCAGCGCGACGACAAACATCGCGAGCGAGCTGCGCCAACGCCAACGGAGGCCCGCAAGGAGGAGGGAGAGCCTGACGTGGCGCCGCCTGACGTGGCCTCCGGGTGCGTGCGCGGCCGGTGAACCTCCCGGTTCCCCGTCGCCGGTGCGCACCTCTCCCATGCTGTGCGCCCCCAGGATGCGCTCGAGTGGTCCCCGGCGAATTGTACGCAAGGCGCGAGGACGAGCCACGTCGGCCCGGCGGCGCCGCTCGTGCACACGGCGTCGTACAGTGCGGCGACCTCAGTCGCTCAGTGCGCCGCTCCCACGCTCACGACCGGGTCGAGGCGCCAGCCGGGATGGTCGTGCTCGAGCCGCTGCAACTGGTACGGGCTGTCGAAGAGGGCGAGCAGCGTGCCGTCGGCGCGCACGAGGACCCGGGTCCCCCGGACGTTGCGAAGCTGTGCGGCGGTCTCACGGTCGGTGCGACGCGCAAGTTTGTAGGACGCAGGGACGAGGTCGGCCTCGGCGCCGAACTCGTGCGCAAGTCGGTGGACGAAGACTTCGAACTGCATCGCGCCCACCGCAGCGAGCACCGGCACGGGGTCGCCGTCCGGGTCCCGCAACACCTGGACGACGCCTTCGCGTTCGAGCTGGGCGAGGCCCCGGTGGAACTGCTTGTGGCGACCCGTGTCCCGGGGCCGGGCCGACGCGAACAGCTCGGGGGCGAACGTCGCGATCGGCGGGAAGACCACCGGCTCGGCGTCGTAGAGGGTGTCGCCGATCTGCAAGCCGCTGGCGTTGACGAGCCCGACGACGTCGCCGGGATAGGCAACGTCGATCGTGTCGCGCTCGGACCCGAACACCGAAGCTGCGTACTTGGTCGAGAACGGACGGCCGGTCGGACCGTGCACGAGCGTCATGCCCCGGACGAACCGCCCGGAGCACACCCTCACGAAGGCGACGTGATCTCGATGGGCGGGGTCCATGTTGGCCTGGATCTTGAACACGAAGCCCGCAAACGGCGCGTCGAGCCGGCGAGGCGCACCCTCGGCGTCCGCACGGGACGACGCGGGCGGGGCGAGATCCACCACCGCGTCGAGGAGGTGGCGCACCCCGAAGTTGGTGAGCGCGGAGCCGACGAAGAGGGGGCTCGACTCGCCGGCGAGGAACGACGCGGCGTCGAGTGTCGCGCCCACTGCATCGAGCAGCCGCGTCGCCTCGTGGGCGTTGCGCCATGCCTCACCCTCCTCGGCACCGGCCCGCTCGGCATCCACGCGCTCTTCGGACGCCGCGGTGGAACCGTGCGCGGTGCGGCGGTAGCGCACGAAGCTCCCGTCCCGCCGGTCGATGACCCCGCGGAAGGCCCCGGGGATCCCGACGGGCCAGGTGACGGGCGTGGGGCGCAGCCCGATCTGGGCGTCGATCTCGTCGAGGAGCTCGAGGGGATCGCGTCCCGGGCGGTCGTACTTGTTGAGGAACGTGACGACCGGGAGCGACCGCGCACGGCACACCTCGAACAGCTTCAAGGTCTGCGCTTCGATCCCCTTGGCGGTGTCGAGCACCATGATCGCCGCGTCTACGGCAGCGAGCACCCGGTACGTGTCCTCGGAGAAGTCCCGGTGCCCCGGGGTGTCCAGCAGGTTCACGACGTGGTCGCGGTAGGTGAACTGCAACACGGTCGAGGTGATCGAGATGCCACGCTGCTGCTCCAGTGCCATCCAGTCGGACGTCGCCCGCCGGCGCCCCGCGCGCGCCTTGACCGCACCGGCCTCGGCGACCGCCCCGGCGTAGAGGAGGAACTTCTCCGTCAGGGTGGTCTTGCCCGCGTCGGGGTGGCTGATGATGGCGAAGGTCCGGCGCCTCGCCGCCTCGGCAGGGACGGCGACCTCGCTGTCGACGAGCACGCTCACCGGCGACCCGCCCGACTCCGACTCCCCTGGTGCATGCCTTCGATCACGACCGCGTCCTGTCCGATGTCCTTTGTCCTCCGCCGGGCTCGCCGCAGCGGCTGGGCCGTCATCTGCAGCGCGCAGCCGGCGGGCGCCGCGGCCGCGCGCGCCGAGAAGGTGCGCTGCACGAGAGCCCTGGAGTCTACCGCCGCGAGCGGGGCTTCCCGCCGTGAGCGAGAGGCGTCGACCCCACGGCGGCCGGCGGCCGCGGTCGAGGCACCGGGGGTGCCCGAGCGGATGGAATACCCATAGGGGTATCGTGGTTGACGAGAGCGGCGCGCTGCACCAGCAGCCGAGACAACTCCGGGACGGAGGATCTGGTGGCGACCACCGCATTGCACAAGGACAACTTCGACGAGACCGTGAGCTCGAACGAGACCGTCCTGGTCGACTTCTGGGCAAGCTGGTGCGGGCCGTGCCGGATGTTCGCGCCGATCTTCGACGCTGCGTCCAGCGCACACCCGGACCTGGTGTTCGGCAAGGTCGACACCGAGGACCAGCAGGAGCTCGCGGCGCGGTTCGGGATCATGTCGATCCCGACGCTCATGGCGTTCCGCGACGGCATCCTCCTCTACGCACAGCCCGGCGCACTCCCTGCGCCCGCGCTCGAAGAGCTGGTCGCCAAGGTGCAGGAGCTCGACATGGACGAGGTCCGGCGGCAGCTCGACGAGCAGGCCCAGGCCGCATCCTGAGGCGAGGGCGACATGGACGCATTCGAAACGGTCGTGGAGCGCTCGATCGGCGACGCCGAGCGTGAGGTCCGCGACGCGCTGGTGCAGGAGGGCTTCGGCATCCTGAGCGAGATCGACGTCGCCGGGACCCTGGAGGCAAAGCTGGGCGTGCGCCGTCGAGCGCTCAAGATCCTGGGCGCCTGCAACCCGGCCTTCGCCCATCGCGCCCTCGAGGCCGAGCCCGCACTCGCGCTCCTCCTGCCCTGCAACGTCGTGCTGGAGGACATCGGGGACGGCCGGACCCGGGTGGCGGTCGTCGATCCTCGGTCGCTCCTCGCCGCGAGCGGTGGCGACGCAGGGGGCGAGCTCGACGTCCTCGGTGCGCAAGCCGCGTCCTCGCTCGAACGGGCGATCGCGCACCTGGCGGGATGACGCCCGCGACAGGTGCGCCCGATGCGGCCGGCCGGGCCCTCCCGCGGGCCACGTCGGTTCTCGCGGTCTGCGCACACCCCGACGACGAGAGCTTCGGGCTCGGGGCGGTGCTCGGCCACTTCGCCGCACGCGGCGCGGGGGTCGCGGTGCTGTGCTTCACGCGGGGAGAGGCGTCCACCCTCGGCGGCTCGGACCCCTCCCTGCACGAGTCCTTGCACGAGTCCTTGCACGAGCTCCGGCGCCTCGAGCTCGGGCGCGCCGCCCTCGAGCTCGGCGTGGGCACGGTGGTGCTGGGCGACCACCCGGACGGCGCGCTTCGGGACGAACCTCTGGACGAGTTGGCCGCGGAGGTCGCGGCCCTCGCGTATGAGACGCAGGCGGACCTGTTGGTCGTCTTCGACGAGGGCGGGGTCACCGGTCATCCCGATCACTGTCGTGCCACCGAGGCCGCGCTCGCCGGCGCTCCCGGCTTGCCCGCTCTTGCGTGGGCCATCCCCGACCGGGTGGCTGATGAGCTGAACGCCGCGCTCGGCGCCGGATTCGTCGGGCGGCGGTCCTCGGAGACGGACCTCGTCGTCCCAGTCGACCGCGGTCCGCAGCGCCGGGCGATCGCCTGCCACGCCAGCCAGTGCGACGGCAACCCGGTGCTCGAGGAGCGGCTCCGGCTGATGGGCGGCACCGAGTGGCTGCGTTGGCTCCGCAGGCCGTGATCGCGCCCGGCTCTCGAACCCTCCGCGCAGTTGCGGGACCTCGCGCCAGCCGGCGGGGCCCTACGCCAGCCGCATGAACATCCGCTGGACCTCTTCCAACGGGTATCCCTGCTCCTCAGCCTCCTTGGGGTGCTCCACGCAGTAGGTGAGACCGGCGGCGAGGATCTTGAACCCGACCTGCTCGAGGGCCTTGGTCGCCGCGGACAGCTGCATCACGATGTCCTTGCACTCGCGTCCGCCCGCGAGCATCCGGTCGACCGCTTCGAGCTGCCCCGCGGCCCGGTGCAGGCGGCGGCGGGCGTCATTCACCACGTCGTCGGGCAGTTCCACGTCGTCCTCCTCGATCGAGCCGTCCTCGGGCGTCGACCCTCCTACCGCATGATACCCTCCAGGGTATGTGTAGAGCGGTCAGGTGCCGGCGCTGCGGGCGACCCTCGTGGCGGGGGTGCGGGGCGCACGTAGAGACCGTGCTCGCACACGTGCCGAAGTCGCAGCGATGCCGCTGTGGCGACGACCCCGCCCCGCGGCCCTCGGTTCGACGACGACTGCGCTTCGGGCGCCGCGCGGCCGAGCCTCGCCGCCCGCCAGCCTGACGCCCCGCTCTCCCACGCGAATGTGACGTCCGGCCCTGGAGGGCGGACGGCCACAGGAGCAACGGTGGGAGGGCGGACCGCCACGCAGGCCTCCAGCCAGCACGACGGCCGAGGAAGGAGGCGCGTCATGCAGGCGGAGCCCACCGTCGAGCCGACGGTCCACCACTGGTCCCAACCGACCCTCGAAGAGCTCGCGCTCGCCCTGGCGCACCACGTAGGGCCGAATGGCGCCCTGCGGCCCGGTGTGGCCCAGGTGCTCGAGGCCGAGGAGGGGTGGCACGGACGGCTCATCGACG
>DATLRV010000003.1:0-87055 GCA_035534455.1 Acidimicrobiales bacterium | reverse complement strand
TGCTGCGGAGGCAGAGGTTGATCAGCGCATGGAAGCGAAATGATCAACCCGTAAGACAGTGTGACTGCGACCAAGCCGCCAAGCTGCGGTTTCGTCCGCCTCGTAACCCAAAAGTCGAAAGTTCACACATCGTGGCGGGGGAAAACAGTGAATTGCCGACCACCGAGTTATGAGCGCAACGATGAACTCACTTGGTGTTGGCGACGGCAGCTGCGAAGAACGACGGTTCGCCAAGGCACGTCGCCAATTCAGATACCGAGAGGAGGTAAGGAAACATGCCGAATACGGAACGTCTCCAGCGAGGGTCGGTGTAGAAGGGGGTCGAAGGAAAAACAACGCATCCATCAATTGCAGCGTCTCGGAACAGCCCTGGCCCGAGCAGCGTCGGATCATCTCGCAGTGCCTTCGTGACCTCGTCCCACTCCGACGCCGCCGACTCGATCTTCTCCTTGATGTTCCGCGTCACCGCAAACTCCCCCCGCAGCGCGGGAACCGTGAAGGCGATGGATTTGCAAGAAATCAGCAACATGCGTCCGGCGTTGAAGCCGAGGGCGTCAATGTCCGTTAGAGCTGTTCCATTTGATCTCCGGACCGTTCGTCCGATCAAGGGTCGCATCTGATCCGGTGGACGCCACGAAGATTTGTCGATAATGGCTTGCACGTCGTGCTCGAAGTGCGCGGACCATACGTTCACATCGGCCCCGTCCGCAGGCCGAAGAAGGGTTGCGAAGAGCCTTCGCGACGCTCCGACTAGATCGATGACCGAGTGCCTGTCGGCCTCATGCACCGGGCACCCGCAAAGCGGCGGCCATACCTCTGGCTGGATCGCGCGGAGTACCTCGAGTACCTCGACGGCAGATCGAGGGCGCCAGCAGCCGCTTATCGCATGACCGGCGCCCTCAGCCAACGATTCGCATATCTCATCTAACGCGGGTACGAGGAAACTGTCGGTCGGCGTGACCATGTATCCCCACTGGAATGGAGTCGTCATTCGTCGCAGAGCGTGTTCGGGCTCGCGAGTGCCAATATTGAATGCCGCCCAGAGCAGCAGAATCAATGCTACGTGGGTCTCGGTGAGGATGACTTGCTCGCACAGAGGCCCGATGGTGTCGAGGTCGATCCAACTGAACAAGAACGGCAGTGGATCAGCTTTGTCGAATGCCGGCGGACGCTCTACTCCGACCCCATACCAGTGGGGCACGAGCCCTCCAATGCGCAATCGCCCAGGATCGGGATTGATCATCGGGCTGCCAACAACGCCCACGGCCGTCAGAAGATTTGAGCCCTCTCGTTCACTTCGCTGGTCGTACTCCTCGATCGCGTCATCGAGCACGTCGTCCGGCTCCCACCGAGGAATCTCGCCAGGGATCAGATCAACCGCCTGACCCTTGGCACAACGCTTCATCGTGGCGTGCAGTCGATACATCATGATCGAGATCTCTCGAAGCCACGTCAGGTCGAGCAGTACTTCGGGCGTGAAGGGAAACTCGAAGGTTGGGTGATCAGGAAACGGAATCGACGGTCGGCTCACGCCCGCGGAAAGCGCTTCGGCCACCCCCTCGATGTACGGTCCCGTGCTCGGGATGTCGTTGACATCGTCGAACTGACCTCTGAGCCTTCGCAGCCACCACAGCCACTCAGCGCTTCCCCGATCACTGACCAGCTCTTGTACCCGCCCAACGAAGAAATCGTGAATCGTCTCCAAGTAGGGCCAGCCGGCAGCGGCGTCGATCAGGCCACTGAGCGGCTCCTCGGTATCGGGGTCTGCGGCGTAGGGGTAGCCGTCCATGATTCTCTGGCGGTACTCGTCTCGAAGTCCTAACGCTTCGGGACTGAGCCACAGACGTCTCAAGACCAATGCACTCGGGGCGTTGGGGTCAAGAACGGATCTCATCCGGGATTGGAAGGCGCCTCTCGGCTGGTCGCAGCGCTGCCCTTGCTTTCGCTTGCGCTGTTTCCTCGTCGCCATCGTCTTCGAGGATGACACATAGTCGCCAAGTCTGATCAGGGCAGCCGCTATAGCTGCCGTAGTGCAGCCCACGGCACCGCCAGCCCCGCGCAACGGTCGAGCCACGAACCACCAGCGTGCGTTCGGGGTGGCGCGACCTCGGCTGCGTACCGCTGCGTAGGGCAGTTTTGATCAGGAGTCCACAAATTCTGCCCTCAATCACGCCCGACGGCGATCGAGTCGAGCGCGAAACCGCACGTCAGCAGGTTGTCCCTACGCAGAGGGGCGCGAGAATGCCGGACAACGGGTGGAGGTGAAGGGACTCGAACCCTCGGCCTCTACATTGCGAACGTAGCGCTCTACCAACTGAGCTACACCCCCGAGGCGCGCCCCACAATAGCGTCGGGCCGAGGGCACCTGGACTTCCGATCTCGGATCGACAGATCGGCTCCCCGTGGTCCCGGGCTGCGCTTCAGCGAGTCGCGGCGCCCACGGCGACGAGCTCGTCTTCGTCCCACGCGCCCGGATAGCCCGCCCTGGCCGCAGGCGAGGAGCGGGCGCCAACCACCTCGACGGCAGGCGTCGATTGGGGGCGGAAGGCGTACGCCGGTCGTGACCCGGACCATTCGCCGGAAGGGACATCGCCCTGCCGCATGGCGACGGGGCGTCCCGCGTCCCTGTCCGCATACAGCATCTGGGCGTACGCCGCGAGCGCGACGTAGCCGGCGAGCGCGAGCACCGAGACACCGGTCACCGCCCAGAGCAGGTGCAGCGCGTGGAGCGCGCCCAGTCCCCCGGTCACCGCGACGACCGCCGTCAGCCCGAGCAGGAGGTCGCGACGGCGGCGGCGGCCGCGTCGGCGCTCCCATGCGGATTGGCGCTGGCGCACCCCGCGTACGACGTGCGGTGTCGCGTGCACCGCACCGCTCCCCTCGACGAGCGCCAGCCCGGGCCGGCGCGCTGCGTCAGGGTCCTCGAGCCGGTAGGCGGGCTGCACGAGCTTGGGGCCGGTCCGTTCGAGGAGGTGGAGCTGCTCGTGGAAGGAGTCGATGGAGTACACCGAGCGCCCCTCCCTGAAGTGCCGGATCAGCCGGGGGGTCAGTACGGCGATCCACAGGACCACAAGGACCAGTACGACCAAGTCAGTCACTCCCTCGACCTACCTTCCTTGGCTCGACCAACCTAGGTGCAGGTGGTCGTCAAGTGGTGGATGGTCCGGAGCGCACAACGCCGACGTCGCCGGCGACCCCCCTCGCCTCTCTTATCTACTCACCCGCACGCGGCCCGGCAAGGGGCACGCGCCATCCCTGGTCAGGCCGCCGTCAGGACGCGTGAAGGCCGCACTCGGTCTTCTGCGTCCCGGCCCACCGTCCGGCGCGGGGGTCCTCGCCCGGCGCGACGGGCCTCGTCGTCGGCGCGCAGCCGATCGAGAGGTACCCCTGCGGGACGAGGGGGTGGACGGGAAGCGCGTGGTCCTGGAGGTAGCCGTCGACGTCGTCGTCGGTCCACGTGGCGAGGGGGTTGACCTTCACGATGCCGAACACCGCGTCCCAACCGACCACGGGAGTGTGGGCGCGCGTGGGGGCGTCGGCCCGTTTGAGCGACGTGAGCCATGCGCGCTTGTCCGCGAGCGCCCGGCGAAGCGGCGCCACCTTGCGGAGCTCACAGCACCGAGCCGAGCCGCACGGCCACCCTGCGGCGTCCGAGGCCGGCGTCGTGACCGTGAGGTGGAGGTCATAGCGCGAGCGGACGAGCTCGACGAACTCGAGCGTCTCGGGAAAGTGCGCCTCGGTGTCGCAGAAGACGACCTCGATCCCTGGATCGGCCTTCACCGCGAGGTCGATCAGCACGACGTCCTGGAACGACGCTGCGAGGACGAGGTCACGGCCGAACCGCTCGACCGCCCACTCCACGACCTTGGAGGCCGGCGCGTGGGCAAGCTCGGCGTCGGCTCGGGCGAGCTCCTCTGCGAGCCCTTCGGGCTCAGTCGTCGCCCCAGGACGACCCTCAGGTTCCTCGCGCACGGGTGTCCCTCCGTGTTGTCGTACGTGTACTCGTCGGCATGGGTCGACCCCGTGTCGGCACCAACCCCGGTGTCGCCCCGGCTCGGGAACGCGCAGCTCCCGGCATGCCTGGACCGGGGTCCGGATCCAGGCTTGACTAGTAGAGTCGGATTCCAAACTTACCCGGCGGTGGTCGCAGACCGGGCGGGCCGCTCGACGTGGTCGGTGACGATACCGGCACGCGGTCGGGTCGCAAGACTGATTGGACTGGACAGTGACCGAAGAGACCCACGCGGCGCGCGGTACCCCGCAAGAGCGCACCCAGGCCGCCGCCGCCCCTCCCCAGTCGCCGACGCCGGGCCGCGTGGACCATCTGGCCCTTCTCGAGTCGCACGCGATCTTCGTGCTCCGGGAGGTCGCGGCCGAGGCGGAACGGCCCGTCCTCCTCTTCAGCGGCGGCAAGGACTCCGCCGTGCTGCTCCACCTCGCCGTGAAGGCCTTCCGGCCCGGCGGGCTGCCGTTCCCGATCATGCACGTCGACACCGGGCACAACTTCCCCGAGGTCATCAAGTTCCGGGACGAGCGGGTGAGCCGACTCGAGGAGCGGCTCATCGTCGCGAGCGTCCAGGAGTCGATCGACCGCGGACGCGTTCCGGACCCCGGCCCCAGTGCCAGCCGCAACCGGCTCCAGACGACCACCCTCCTCGACGCGATCGCCGAGCACTCCTTCGACGCGTGCTTCGGCGGTGCCCGGCGTGACGAGGACAAGGCACGCGCCAAGGAGCGCGTGCTCTCGTTCCGCGACACCTTCGGCCAGTGGGACCCCAAGCGACAGCGGCCCGAGCTGTGGCACCTCTATCAGGGGCGCGTGCAGCCCGGGGAGCACGTGCGCGCGTTCCCGCTCTCGGACTGGACCGAGCTCGACATCTGGCAGTACATCGCCCGTGAGGGCATCGCGCTGCCCGACATCTACTACGCGCACCGCCGGCCGGTCGTCGAGCGCGGCGGCATGCTCCTCGCCGTCTGCGACTGGATCTCGCCCGGCCCCGGCGAGACCGCGCGTGAGGAGACGGTTCGGTTCCGAACGGTCGGTGACGCGACGTGCACCGGCGCCGTGAGGTCTACGGCCCGCACCGTCGCCGAGATCATCGACGAGGTCGCGGCAACCCGCGTCTCGGAGCGGGGGGCGACCAGGGCGGACGACAAGTTCTCCGAGACGGCGATGGAGGACCGCAAGCGCGAGGGGTACTTCTGAGGTGGCGGCGCCCGGCAACCACGAGTCGGCCGGCGGCGGCATGGACCTCCTGCGGTTCGCAGCCGTCGGGTCGGTGGACGACGGCAAGTCGACGCTGATCGGCCGTCTCCTCTACGACACCCGGCAGCTCTTCGAGGACCAGGTCGCCGCCGTCGAGGAGGCTTCCGCTCGACGTGGCGTCGGCGAGGTCGACCTCTCGTTCATCACCGACGGCCTGCGCGCGGAGCGGGAACAGGGGATCACCATCGACGTCGCCTACCGCTACGCGGCGACGCCGCGCCGCAAGTTCGTCATCGCCGACTGCCCCGGACACGTGCAGTACACGCGAAACATGGCGACGGGGGCGTCCACGGCCGATCTCGCCCTCGTGGTGGTGGACGTGGTCAACGGGCTGCGCGAGCAGACGCGGCGGCACGCGTGCATCGCCGCACTGCTCGGCGTGAGCCAGTTCGTCGTCTGCGCCAACAAAATGGACCTCGTCGACTGGGACGAGAGCGCTTACCGCGCGATCACCGTCGAGGTGGAGGCGCTCGCACGGACGCTCGGCGTGACGTCGTGGCACGTGATCCCGGTGTCCGCGCTCCACGGCGACTACGTCGTCGAGCCGTCCGCCGCGGCCCCGTGGTACGACGGGCCGACGGTCCTCGAGGCACTCGAAGAGGCGCCCACGGGCGCGTGGGCGTCCGGCCACGGCACCGATCTCGGCGGCGGCGCGCGGCTCCCGGTCCAGTGGGTGCTGCGCCGTCCGGGCGGCGGACGGAGCTACGCCGGGATGGTCAACGGCGGCGCGCTGCGGGCCGGCGAGGAGGTCGTCGTGCTCCCCGAGGGTTGGCGGACGACCGTCACCGGCATCGAGACCTACGACGGGCCCCTCGACGTGGCGCCGGTCGGGATCTCGGTCTCGGTCGACCTCGCCGACGACCTCGACGTCTCGCGCGGCGACCTGCTCGCGGCGGCTGCCGACCCCCCCGAGGTCGTGAAGGAGCTCGTCGCGACCGTGTGCTGGTTCGCAGACCGGCCGCTTCGCAGCGGGGACCGGCTCCGCGTGAAGCACACCACGCGCACGACCCCGGCCCGCGTCGCCGCTGTCACGGGGCGGCTCGACGTGAACCGGCTGGAGGTCGAGGCCGCCGGGGAGCTCGCCAACAACGACATCGGCGTGATCGAGCTCACCACGGCGGTCCCGCTCGCCGTCGACCCGTACCGGGACGACCGGATCACCGGCAGCTTCGTGCTCGTCGACGAAGGGACCAACGCGACGGTCGCCGCGGGCATGGTGGGCGAGCCGCACTTCGCCGCCGGCACCGGCCGCCGCACCCCCGTCGCCCAGCCCGCCTGAGGCCCGTCGCCGCAGCCTCGGCGCGGCGTCCAACCTGCGGCGCTGCGCCAACCCACCGCGCGGCGCGGCGCCCGCGTCAGGGCTTGGCCACCATCACGACCATGGCGGCCACGACGAGCGCCACCACGCCGGTGGTCGAGGCGCACATCGTGCGGCACGCACGGCGGGCACCGGGCGCCACGCCCGTGCCGTCCGGAGGGGCGAGGCCCCGCTGCACCCTGCGCTCGGCCGGCCACCAGAACCCCTCGGCGACGGCGGTCGCGGCCACCCACAACCCGATCCCGCTCGTCACCCAGCCGTCGCCGAGCGGGTACGCCCCCTTGGACATGGCCACGAGCGCTGCGCCGAACGCCGGGACGAGGTAGAGCGCCCGGCCCACCCAGTTCACCCCGGGGGAGAAGTACGAGCGGACCCACGCGGCGGGATCGCCTTTGGCGACGAGCACGTTTGCGGCGGCCGCGCCGCCGGCGGCTGCCGCCACGAGGGCGACGAGCGCGGCCGCGACGTGGCACACGAGGACGACGGTGAAGGCGGGACCGGTGGGCGCGTGCACGACCGCCGCGAGCTGCGTCATACTGCCGAACGACCCTGGTTCGCCGGTGGCGGCGGGACGGAAGAGGGTCGGGCGCCGGGGATCGCCGAGCATGGTGCGAGGAACCCCGCGCGCGCGGGTACGTTGGGGAGACGACAAAGCAGCCCCCCGAGCGGGGCGGCGTGGTACGAGGGCACAGAAGAGCGCAGCACGTGGACCCTGAGGGTGAGAGGTCGCAAGCAAGCCAGCTGAGGCTCGACCCGTTGACGGGTCGTTGGGTGGTCGTCAGCACGCGGCGGGCCGACCGGCCGGAGGCGTTCGTCGTGCGCTCGCCCGAAGTCCAGGCGGACACCAGCCGCCCGTGCCCGTTCTGCCCCGGGCACGAAGAGGAAAGCCCGCCCGCCCTCGAGACCTACGGGCCGAGTGGCCGTTGGCTGGTCCGCGTCGTGCCCAACCTCTACCCGGCCTTCTCGGGTGACGAGCCGTTCGTCGTCACCAACCGGGGGCCCGTGTTCACCCAGGCGACGGCCGGCGGCATCCACGAGGTCCTGATCCTCTCACCGGAGCACGACGTCTCGTGGTCGATGCTGTCGCGCGAGCAGACCGGGCTCGTCATGGCCGCGCTGCGCGACCGGCTCGAGGAGCACTCCCAGCAGCCGTCGCTCCGCTACAGCCAGGCGATCGTGAACTCCGGCAGGGAGGCCGGCGCCTCGCTCGAGCACCCGCACGGTCAGCTGCTCGGGATGTCCTTCGTCCCGAGGGAGCTCGCCGAGGAGCAGGCCCGGTTCGCCCGCTTCGCCGAGAGCTGCCTGCTCTGCACGACCATCGACGCCGAGGAGGCGGAAGGGTACCGCGTGATCTACGCCGACGACCGCGCCGTCGTCGTCTGCCCCTTCTGGAGCGCCACCCCCTACGAGATGCTCGTCGTGCCGCGCCACCACACCCCGCATCTCTACCGCAGCGGGACCGACGACCTGGTCTCCGTGGGGCTGGCGCTCAAGACCTGCCTCGCGCAGCTCGGTGACCTGATCGGCGACGTCGCCTACAACCTCGTGTTCCACTCCGCCCCCTATCGGGTGAACGACCCCTTCCACTGGCACGTCCACGTCTGGCCGAAGGCCACGACGCGGGCCGGCTTCGAGATGGGGACCGGCGTGGCGATCAACATCGTGAACCCCGAGCAGGCGGCCGAGCAGCTCCGCGTCCCCGTACACGCCTGCTGAGCGCCGCCGCGCAGGCCTCAACCGAAGAACGGCGCGGCCACCTCCGTCAGCAGTTCCACGTCGAGCGACTTGGGGCGTCCCACCGCCTCTTCGAGCGGGACGCGCACGATGTGGCCGGCCTGGAGCGCCACCATCTTGCCGAATGTCCCCTCGTGCACCGCGGCCACCGCCTCGACGCCGAAGCGCGTGGCCAGGACGCGGTCGTACGCAGTGGGCGAGCCGCCGCGTTGGATGTGCCCGAGAGTCGTGTGGCGGGACTCGTACCCGGTGCGGTGTTCGATCTCGGCCGCCAGCCACGCACCGATGCCGCCGAGCCGCGCGTGCCCGAACTGGTCGACCGTCCCCGAGGTCGTCGCCGCCCTCGCCGAGTCGAGGTCCGGGCCCTCTTCGGGGATCGCCCCCTCGGAGACGACCACCACCGACGAGTAGCGACCCCGCTCGTGCCGGTGGGTGATCCGCTCGCAGACGGCCGACACGTCGAAGGGCACCTCGGGGACCAGGATCTCGTCCGCGCCGCCCGCGATGCCCGAATAGGTGGCGATCCACCCCACGTGGCGCCCCATGACCTCGCAGACGATGACCCGGTGGTGGGACTCCGCGGTGGTCTGGAGGCGGTCGATCGCCTCGGTCGCGGTCTCGACGGCGGTGTGGAACCCGAAGGTGACCTCCGTCCCGCTGAGGTCGTTGTCGATCGTCTTGGGCACGCCCACCACGTGGACCCCGAGCGGGCCGAGTCGCTGTGCCACACCGAGCGTGTCGTCCCCCCCGATCGCGACAAGCGCGTCGATGCCGTCCGCCACGAGGGTGTCGACGGCCGCCCCGGGACCGTCGTCGCTGGCGAAGGGATTCGTCCGGGAGCTGCCGAGGACGGTCCCGCCGCGCGTGAGCAGGCCCTGCACGCGCTTGGACCGCAACGGGACGCTCCGCCGCTCCAGCACGCCCCGCCACCCGTCCAGGTAGCCGACCGTCTCGTCCCCGTGCAGCCGGTCCCCCGCGATCACCACGGCCCTGATCACCGCGTTGAGCCCCGGGCAGTCCCCGCCGCCGGTCAGGACGCCGATGCGCATCGGGCCACTCTGGCATACGCGGCGCGGCGGGAGGCGCGCCGGGCGCAGGCGACGCGCCGAGGGGCGACCCGGGTCAGCGCACCGGCGTGGACCTCTCGGCGCGCCCCGTGCGCGCGAGCTCGAACAGCCTGAGGAGGCGGCGGACGATCCGCCGGTCCGCGGGGACCAGACCCCCGATGCCGGGGGTGGCGAGGTATGCGGCGACGAATGCCCGCCGGTTGCGCGCTTCCCAGGCGGTGGCGAGGTCGCCGACGCGAGCGGAGGCGGCCGTCGGCCCACGCTCGTTGGTGGCGACCACCGCGGCGCGGTGGAGCGACCAGGTGAAGTCGGCCACGTCGGCGAGCGGGCTCCGGAACACCGGCTCGTCGGCCCCCGGCACCGTGCCCCCGGGCATGGGGTCGGCGAGCACCCAGCCGTGGTCGGTGCGCGCCGTGCGGCCGAGGTGGAAATCGCCGTGCGTCCTGATCGTCGGCGGGTGCAACCCGGACCCCCGCAGGCCGTCGAGGAGGTCCTCGATCGACGTGTCGTAGGTGTCGCCGCCGTCGGGCGGTTCGGCACCTCCCCGGTCCCCCGCCACCTGGCCGCCCGCGGCGGCGCGCACGTCCGGCTCGAGGGCGTCCACCCACGTGGCGACGTCACCGGGTCGCCGCCCGAAGGCGCGGTCGAGCGCCATGTGCATCCGTGCCGCCATGGTGCCGAGCGCGAAGGCCTCGGGGGCGAAGTCACCTCCCGCCACGTCCGGGGACACCCCGGACGCGATGAGATCGCGGAGCGAGCCGATGGCGAGGGCCCACCCGCTCGACGCGCCGGCGAGGAGCTCCTGGACGACCCCGAGGTCCCTGCCTGCTCTGCGCCAGAAGGCGATCGGCGCGGGCAGGTGGTTGAAGCCGGCTTCGTCGAGACCCGCGAGCAACGTCGTTCCCGGGTGCGGGCCGCGCGAGAGCCACGAGAACACCGTCAGGGTGACGCGGCGATCGAAGGCGAGCGCCGTCGCCTCCTCGTCGTCGCGGACGACCGAGACGACCGGGCGCTCGCCGCCGGACGCGGTGTGCCCGTCGCCCGCTACCGCATCGAGGAGGAGGCCCGCGGCCTCGGCGTCGTGCAGCGCGTCCACCACGAGCCCCACGCCATCCCCGTCGTCGATGGTGCCCAAGGTGGGCTCCTCGACCGACCCGAGCACCCGCAGCTCGTCGCCCGGGCGGCGGACGCCGAAGACGGCGTGCGCGAGACGGCCGTCCATCTCGGCGACGACGTCGACGAGGCCGGGACGTCCCGGGCGGATCACCTCGACGTCGACGATGTCGATCGCACCGCCCGCATCGGCGCAGTCCGTGTGCTGGTCTCTCCAGCGCTCGAGCAGCCTGCTCAACGGTGCCGGTGAGGTCACGGTCCGGCGTCCTCCAGCACGTCGACGTCCTCGGCGAGCTCGAACCACAAGAAGCCGTGCGGCCCGAGCGCGAGCGGGTACGGCTCGGTCCCGATCGCCGGGAACGGCACCCGTCCGAGCACCTCGACCGGCCGGCGGCCGGCCCACGCCGCGAGGTCGAGCAACGCGGGCTGGGCGAAGCGGCTCAGGTTGTGGACGCAGAGGACCGCCTGGGACCTCGTCGGCGCGTCGCCCGGCACCCCCGGTCGGGCGGGCACGGTCCGAGGCGCGACGTCGGCGTCGAGGGCCTCCCCGGTGCCCGCGACCCCCGGCATGACGGCGGGCAGCCCCGGACCGTCCGGCGAGGTGACCGAGACGTCGGCCACCTCCCCCGAGCGGACGAAGGCGAGGATCGAGGGGTTCGGGCAGTCGAGCACCTCCATCTTGCCGATGCCGAGCACGGGCATCGACCGTCGCTGGACGAGCATGCGGCGCAGCCAGTGGAGGAACGAGCCGGGGTTCCGCATCTGCGCCTCGACGTTGACCGCGGCGTAGCCGTAGACGGGGTCCATGAGCGGCGGCAGGTAGAGCTGTGCGAAGTCCGCGCCGGAGAAGCCGCCGTTGCGGTCGGGGGACCACTGCATCGGGGTGCGCACGGAATCCCGGTCGCCGAGGTAGATGTTGTCCCCCATCAGCAGCTCGTCGCCGTAGTAGACCACCGGGCTCCCGGGCAGGGAGAGCAAGAGCGCGTAGAGCAGCTCCGCGAGCCTGCGGTCCCCGTCGAGGAGCGGCGCGAGCCGCCGTCCGATCCCCATGTGCCGCTTCATGCGCGGATCCTTCGCGTACTCCGCGATGAGGTAGTCCCGCTCCTCGTCGCTCACCTGCTCGAGCGTCAGCTCGTCGTGGTTGCGCAGGAAGATGGCCCACTGACACGCGGCGGGGATCTCGGGGGTCTGGGACAGGATCTCGGTCACCGGGTACCGGTGCTCCCGCCGGACCGCCATGAACAACCTGGGCATGAGCGGGAAGTGAAAGCACAGGTGGCACTCGTCCCCGGTCCCGAAGTAGTCGGCTACGTCCGCGGGCCAGCCGTTCGCCTCGGCGAGCAGGATCCTCCCGGGGTACTCGGCGTCCACCTGCTTGCGGATACGCCGGATGTACGCGTGGGCCTCGGGCAGGTGCTCGCCCGAGGTGCCATCGCGCTGGAAGAGGTAGGGCACCGCGTCCAGTCTGAATCCGTCGAGCCCGAGATCCAGCCAGAACCTGACGACCTCGAGCATCGCGTCCGCGACGTCGGGGTTCTCGTAGTTCAGGTCGGGCTGGTGGGAGTAGAAGCGGTGCCAGTAGTACTGCTTGCGCGTGTCGTCCCACGTCCAGTTGGAGCGCTCGACGTCGGTGAAGACGACGCGCGCGTCGGGCCACCGCTGGTCGTCGTCGTTCCAGACGTACCAGTCCGCCTTCGGGTTCGTCCGGCTCGAGCGTGACTCGACGAACCACGGGTGCTGGTCGCTCGTGTGGTTCATCACGAGGTCGGCGATGACGCGGATCCCTCGGCGGTGCGCGTCCTCGAGGAGCGACACGAGGTCGCCGAGGGTGCCGTAGTCGGGACGGACGTTGAAGAAGTCGCTGACGTCGTAGCCGCCGTCGCGCAGCGGCGACGGGTAGAACGGCAGGAGCCACAGGCAGTCGATCCCGAGCCACTGCAGGTACTCGAGCTTGGCGCGAACGCCCGGCAGGTCTCCGGTGCCGTCGCCGTCGGCGTCGAAGAACCCGCGGACCAGCACCTCGTAGAAGACCGCGTGCTGGAACCACCGGTCCGAGGGGTCGTAGGAGCTGTCGGTCAGGATGTCGCTCATCGCCGGAACCCCTCAGCCGCCGCGCTCGTCGAGGAGGTCGTCGGCCGCGCGATAGGGGTCGAGCTTCCCTTCGGCCATGGCCCGGACGACCTCGCCGAAGCGCGCACCCTCGCCGAGGAGCCGCACCTCCTCGAGCGCCCGGGCGGTGAGCACCCGCCGGAGCTCCTGTGCCAGCCGCGCCTCACGACGCCGTCCGAGCACGCCGGTGGACTCGAGGTGCTCCCGGTGCCGCGCTACGGCGACCCACAGCTCCTCGACGCCCTCGCCGGTGCTCGCGACCGTCGCGAGCACGGGGGGCCGCCAATCGGAGGCAGGCGAGAGGTCCAGCATCTGGCGGAGGTCGCGCCGTGCCTCGTCGACCCCCGGACGGTCTGCCTTGTTCACGACGAAGAGGTCGGCGATCTCGAGGAGCCCGGCCTTGCTCGCCTGCATCGCGTCGCCCCACCCCGGGGTCACCACGACGAGGGTGGTGTCCGCCGCGGACGCCACCTCGACCTCCATCTGACCGACACCCACCGTCTCGACGATGACGAGTGGGAACCCCGCGGCACCGAGCACCCGGACGGCGTCGGGCACCGCGAGAGCGAGCCCGCCGAGGTGGCCGCGCGTCGCCATGGAGCGGATGAAGACCGACGGGTCCGTCGCGTGCTCCTGCATCCGCACACGGTCCCCGAGGATGGCACCCCCCGAGAACGGGGACGACGGGTCGACGGCGAGGACGCCGACGCGGGAGACCGGCTCGGGCTGCGCCTCGGGCCGCCGTGCGACGGCAACCAGCTTGTTCGTGAGCGTCGACTTGCCCGATCCCGGCGCGCCGGTGACGCCGACCGTGTACGGCGGCGCGGAGGCATAGACGAGCCGCGCGACCTCGCTGCTCGGGCCACCGCCACGCTCGACGACGGAGAGCAGGCGGGCGAGCGACACGCGGTCGCCTGCGGCCGCCGCGTCGAGCAGCTCCTCGGGTGTCGGTCGCCGGGGGCTCAACGGCGCTCGACCTGCGCGCCGAGCGCGGCGAGGGCACCCGCGAGGTCCTCGTAGCCGCGGTCGACGTGCTGCGCGTCGGAGACGACGGTCTCGCCGTCGGCGACGAGACCGGCGAGCACGAGCGCGGCGCCCGCGCGGATGTCCGTCGCGCGGACGGGCGCGCCGGAGAGCCGCGGGACGCCGCGCACGACGGCGTGGTGACCCTCCGTCCGCACGTCGGCGCCCATGCGCCGAAGCTCGTCGATGTAGCGGAAGCGCCCGGCGAACAGGTTCTCCGTCACGATCGACACCCCCTCGGCGACGGTCAGCAGCGTCACGAGGAACGGCTTGTAGTCCGTGGCGACGCCCGGGTAGGGAAGCGTGGCGACGTCCACCGAGAGGAGCGGGCCTTCGCGGGTCGCGGTGACCCCTGTCGGCCGCTGCTCGACCTTGATGCCCATGGCGGCCAACTTACGGACGAGCATGGTCATGTGGTCGACGCGTGCGTCCTCGACCACGACCTCCCCGCCGCACAGCCCGGCGGCGGCGAGGTAGGTAGCCGCGACCACGCGGTCGGGGACCACGGCATGCGTCGCCGGCACGAGGACGTCGACGCCTTCGATCTCGACGTGCGACGTGCCCGCGCCGCGGATCCTTGCACCCATCGAGGTGAGGTACGCAGCGAGGTCGCACACCTCCGGCTCGCGCGCGGCGTTCTCGATGACCGTCGTGCCCTTTGCCAGCACCGCCGCCATGAGGATGTTGTCGGTCGCGGTGTGGCTCGGGTACTCGAGCACCACCTGGGTGCCGACCAGCCGGCGTGCGGTGCCGTCGCCGTCGACGCCGCCCTCGATGTTGCCGTGCCGCGTCTCGAAGCGCGCACCCATGTTCGCCAGGCCGCCGAGGTGGAAGTCGATCGGACGGTCGCCGAAGTCGTCTCCCCCCGGCACCGACACCTTCGCCTGTCCGCAACGGGTCAGCAGCGGACCGAGCACGACGATGGAGGCGCGCATGCGGTCGACGAGCTCGTAGGGAGCCTCGGGCACGAGTGCTGTCGCAGCCGGTACCTCGACGACGAGGCGGCCCCCCGGCTCCCGCGTGACCGAGGCGCCCAGGGCCCGCAGCATGTCGGCCATGATCTCGACGTCGAGGATCTCCGGGACGTTGGTGAGCACGTGCCTGCCCTCGGCAAGCAGGGTTGCGGCCATCAGCTTGAGCACCGAGTTCTTGGCGCCCCCCGCGCGTACGGTCCCGTGCAACGGGCCCGAGGGGCGCACCGCGAAGCTCGCGCCGCGGTCTCTCACGTGGTTGGCCACCCCCGCCGGCGCCCCGGCACCCCCCTGGTCCGCCGACCGCGCGGCCTGCCCACCGTCGTCGCTGCCCCACCTCATTCGGCCCATTATGGTGCCGCAGCCGCGACCCTTCGAAGCTTGCTCCTCGTCGGTCCGTCCCCCGCTCGGCCCCGCTCGGCCCCGCTTGACCCCGCTCGGCCCCGCTCGGCCCCGCTCGGCCCCGCTCGGCCCCGCTTGACCCCGCTTGACCCTGGGATCGACGTCCGCGGTCGTACGTCCGGGGTCGTACGTCCGGGGTCGTACGTCCGGGGTCGTACGTCCGGGCCGACCGCCTGGCCGACCACCTGGAGACCGCCGGCAGATGACGGTGGCGCCCGGCCCATTAGGGTCTGCGCCGTGGAGCCGCAACCACAGGCCCCCGACCGCAACCTCGCGCTCGAGCTCGTGCGGGTCACCGAGGCCGCGGCGATGGCCGCGAGCCGGTGGATGGGGAGGGGCGACAAGGAGGGCGCCGACGGCGCCGCCGTGAACGCGATGCGCATCGTCCTCCAGACCATCTCGATGGACGGCGTCGTGGTCATCGGCGAGGGCGAGAAGGACCACGCCCCGATGCTCTACAACGGCGAACGGATCGGTGACGGCACGCCCCCCGCGGTCGACATCGCCGTCGACCCGATCGACGGGACCACGCCGACGGCATTGGGCCGGGGTGGCGCGTTGTCGGTGATCGCGGTCTCGCTGCGCGGGTCCATGTTCAACCCCGGACCGTGCGTGTACATGGAGAAGCTCGCGGTCGGGCCGAGGGCCAAGGGCGTCGTCGACATCAACCGCTCGCCCACCGAGAACCTCCACGCGGTGGCCGAGGCCTTCGGCGAGTCGGTACGCGACGTCACCGCGGTCATCCTCGACCGTCCGCGCCACGAGGGACTCATCGCCGAGGTCCGCGCGTCAGGTGCGCGCATCCGCCTCATCACCGACGGGGACGTCGCCGGCGCCATCGCCACGGGGTGGCCGGGCGCAGGGGTCGACATCCTCCTGGGCATCGGCGGCACGCCCGAGGGCGTGCTCGCCGCGGCGGCGCTCAAGTGCATGGGCGGCGAGATCCAGGGGCGGCTGTGGCCGCGCAACGACACGGAGCGCACGACGGCGCTCGAGGCGGGCTACGACCTCGACGCAGTGCTCCGCACCGACGACCTCGTGCAGGGGGACAACTGCTTCTTCGCGGCGACGGGCATCACCGACGGCGAGCTCCTCCAGGGCGTGCGCTACCACGGTGTCGGCGCCAACACCCAGTCCCTCGTGATGCGCTCGAAATCCGGGACGATCCGCAAGATCGACGCGAGCCACCCGCTGGCGAAGCTGGCCGAGTACAGCGCCATTCCCTTCACGTAGCCCTTCACGTAGGGCCGATTTCGGCTTCGATGCGCTCGGCGCGGCGCCGGACCGCCTGCACGATCCGTTCGGCCCGACGCGTGTCCAGCCGTTCCGCCGGCACCGACACCGTGAGAGCGGCGATGACCCGGCCACGGACGTCGCGGACCCCGACGGCCACCGAAGCGAGGCCGGTGGCGCCCTCCTCGAGGGACGTCGCGTACCCGAGCCGTCGAACGTCGTCGAGCTCCTTCAAGAGCCCCGCGCGCGAACCGATCGTGCGGGGGGTGCGCCGCTGCAGGCGCGACACCGGGTACAGCCGGAGGAGCTCCTCGTCGCCCATCCCGGCGAGGAGCACCTTGCCGGCCGCCGAGCTGTGCGCGGGGACGGCGACCCCGGTCCTGGAGCTCACTCGCACCACCTCGGTGCCTTCGACGGAGTCGATGAACCGGACGGTGGCGCCCTCGGCGATCGCCAGGCTGACCGTCTCGCGCGTCTCTGCGGCCAGGGCGACGAGATGCGGCCTCGCCACCCTGCCCACGTCGATCCGTTGCAGGGAGGCGAGGGCCACGGCGACGAGCGCGGGGCCGGCGCTGTAGCGGCGCGTCGCGGCGTCCTGGACGACGAACCCGCTCGCCTGCATCGTGGAGAGCAGCCGGTGGGCCGTGGAGGGCGCCACGCCGAGGAGCTCCGAGCTCTCGCGCACGGCGAGCGAGGGATGGTCCTGCAACGCGGCGAGGAGCGTCAGCGCGTGGTCGACCGAGGCGACGAGGTAGGTACGACCAGAAGCCCGCGGGCGCCCACGACTCGGCACGGTCCCCTCCCCGCGGGACGGCCACCGGCCAGGTGAGCGACCGGATGCCGCCCCGGACCCGCGTCGGACTTCTCTACCACAGCCGTCCGGCGATGTCTCCTGCTCCCATCTCCGCCGAACCTGCCAGTAGCCTTGGGCGACTTGGGAAACGGAGGAGAGATGGCGTTCGACGTCGCCTCGGTGCTGAAGAAGCGCCACGGCGAGAACTTCACGCTGCACAACGAGTACCTGAACCCGCAGCTCGCCAGGGTCCTCAAGACCCTCGGCTTCGACCGGTTCTACGTGCGCGGGGAGGGCTGCTACCTCTACGACGACAGCGGCGAGCGGTACCTCGACCTCCTGGCGGGGTTCGGCGTCTACGCGCTCGGCCGCGGCCACCCTGCCGTGAAGAAGGCGCTCCACGAGGCGATCGACCTGGACCTTCCCAACATGGTCCAACTGGACTGCGCGCTCCTGCCGGGGCTGCTCGCCGAGGCGCTCGTCTCCCGGGCCCACGACGGCCTCCGGAGGGTCTACTTCTGCAACTCGGGCACCGAGGCCACCGAGGCGGCGATCAAGTTCGCCCGCAGGGCGACCGGTCGCCCCCGCGTCCTGTTCTGCGACCACGCGTTCCACGGGCTCACCACCGGCTCGCTCGCGCTGAACGGCGGCAAGGAGTTCAAAGAGGGGTTCGGGCCGCTGATCCCCGGTGCGACGCAGGTGCCCTTCGGCGACGCCGGCGCGCTCGCGGCCGAGCTGCGGCAAGGCGACGTCGCGGCACTCGTCGTCGAGCCGATCCAGGGCAAGGGCGTGAACGTCGCGCCGGACGAGTACTGGGCGTCGGCGCAGGAGCTGTGCCGTAAGCACGGGACGCTGCTCGTCACCGACGAGGTCCAGGTCGGCATGGGCCGCACGGGCAGGTTCTTCGCCTACGAGCACTTCGGCCTGCGCCCGGACATCGTGACGCTCTCCAAGGCGCTGTCGGGCGGGTACGTGCCGGTCGGCGCGGTGCTGTGCACCGAGAAGGTCTACATGAGCGTCTACAGCTCCCTCGAGCGCGCCATGGTCCACTCGACCACCTTCGGGAGGAACCAGCTGGCGATGGTCGCCGGGCTCGCCACGCTCGACGTCTTCGAGGAGGAGCACATCGTCGAGCGGGCGCGGGCGACGGGAGAGGTGTTCGAGTCGGCGCTGGCGCCGCTCGTCGAGCGCTACGAGATGCTGCACGCGGTGCGGGGCAAGGGCCTCATCATCGGGCTCGTCTTCGACAAGCCCGAGAGCCGCGCGCTCCGCATGCGCTGGAACGCGCTGGAGGCGGTGCGCACCGCGCTCTTCTCCCAGATGGTGGTGGTGCCGCTCTTCCACCGGCACCGCATCCTGACCCAGGTGGCAGCGGACAACATGAACGTGATCAAGCTGCTGCCGCCGCTCGTCGCGGGACAAGAGGAGGTCGACTACTTCGTCGCCGCGCTCGACGACGTGCTGCGCGACGCGCACCGGGGGTCCGGCTTGCTGAGGGAGTTCGGGACGACGATGGCCAAGAGCGCGTTGAGGCGAGGAGGGCAGAAGCCGGCAATGGCGCCCGCGTGAGCCCGACGCCCGGTCGCCGTCCCCGGCGGGCCGCTGCCCCGCCCCCCGCCGTGTCGATCGGGGCCGGGGACCGCGTCGCGGTGACCGGCGCCGCGGGGTTCATCGGATCGGCGATCACCCGCCGGCTCCTCGAACGCGGCGCCTCGGTGGTGGCGCTCGCCGAGCCGGCCGGCGACCGGCGCAACCTCGAGGGACTGGACCTCGAGATGCGGCTCGCGGACGTCCGGGACTTCGACGCCGTGCGGCGAGCAGTCGACGGCTGCCGATTCGTGTTCCACGCGGCCGCGGTGTACGGGTTCTGGGCGAAGGACCCCGCCGTGTTCTACGAGGTGAACGTCGACGGCACGCGCACCGTGCTCCGCGCCGCCTCCGACGCCGGGATCGAACGGCTCGTCTACACGAGCACCGTCGGCACCCTCGGTCTCCACGGCGCGGCACGCGGCGTGCCGGCCGACGAAGACAGCGTCGCCGACGTCTCCCACCTGTTCGGCCACTACAAGCGGTCGAAGTACGTGGCCGAGCACGAGGTGCTGCGGTCGGCGGCACAGGGCGTCCCCGTCAGCCTCGTGCTCCCGACCTTCCCTCTCGGGCCGCGCGACCACCGTCCGACGCCCACGGGGAAGGTCGTCGTCGACTTCCTGAACGGGAGGGTCCCGGGCTTCGTCGAGACGGCCATGAACGTGGCCCACGTCGACGACCTCGCCACGGGCCACCTGCTCGCGCTCGAGCGGGGCCGCACCGGACGCAGCTACATCCTCGGTGGCGAGAACGTGCACATGCGCGAGCTCCTGGCGATGCTGGCCTCGGTCACCGGCTTGGCGCCCGTCACGCGCCGGTTCCCGAGGTCCCTCGCGCTGGCAGCGGGCCTCGTCTCGGAGGCCGTGGAGGGCTGCCTCTTGCGACGTCACCCCTCGGTGCCGCTGGAGGCCGCCCGCATGTCGACGACGACGATGGTCTTCGACGACTCCCGAGCCCGTGCCGAGCTCGGGTACGTCTCCCGTCCTGCACGGCAGGCCGTCGAGGACTCGGTGCGCTGGTTCGTGGACAACGGGTACGTCGCCCCGCCGAGGCGGCGGCGTCTCGGGTCGGCATAGGACCGGAGCCGGCCGCGGGCTCGTTCTTTGAGCCAGGACGGCCCGGGGACGGCCGCCTCGCCTCGGTACACTTTCGGAGTCCGAGCCGCGACCGCGAGAGGACCTGTGAGCCCGATCTCCTCCCCAGACGTCGAGACCCGCGAGGGGCTCGGCGAGGATCTCGCCGGCAAGCTGCGCGAGCTCTTCGACCAGGACTTCGCCGTCATCATCATGGACAGCGACTTCACGACCTTCGACGAGGTCGAGCGCGCGTGCATCGCCCTGTTCGGCTACAGCCACCCGGAGGCGGAGGCCCTCTCCATGCGGGTGCACACGGCCGGCGAGGCGCTGGCGGCGGTCCTGCCCGAGCGCGAGGCCCGCCAGGCGGTGCGGAGGCTCCGGCAGCGCAACGTGCTCGCGCGGATCGAGAAGGTATAGGCCGTCCGCCGCGCGCGGACGACGAGCAGGAGGCTGGGGAATGCGCATCGGTGACATCCTCGAGAACAAGGGCAGGGCCGTCGCCACGGTCGACGGCGCGGCCACCGTCGCAGAGGCGGTCGCCGCGCTCGCCCGGCACGGCGTCGGGGCCTTGGTCGTGTCGTCCGACGGCTCGCACATCGACGGGATCCTGTCCGAGCGCGACGTCGTGCGGCATCTCGGCCGGGAGAGCAAGGAGCTTCTCGACCGCACCGTGCGCGAGATCATGACCTCGCCGGTGCACACCGTCGGCGAGGACGACGAGGTCGGCGCGGTCATGGCCACGATGACGAACGAGCGGATCCGTCACCTTCCCGTCGTCCGCGACGGCGAGCTCGCCGGGATCGTGAGCATCGGCGACGTGGTGAAGCACACCATCGAGCAGCTCCAGCTCGACAGGAAGCTCCTGGAGGACTACATCACCGCCAGGTAGCCCGCGTTCCGGTGCTACCCGCGGACGCGTCACGACCCCGGCGACGCCGGGGCCGTGCTCGTTGCGGTGCCACCTTGTGCCACCTTCCCGCCGCCGGCCGGGGGCCGCGCGGTGGCGGCGCTCAGGCCGGGATCGACTGGCGCTCCCGGTGACTCGTGACCTCGATGCGCCGCGCCTTTGCGTGGGCGGCGACCGGGATCGTCACCGTCAGGACGCCGGCCTCGTAGCTCGCCTGGATGCGCTCGACGTCGAGATTGTCCCCGAGGAACATCTGTCGGGAGAACGTCCCGAACGGTCGCTCCGCGACGAGGGTCTCGACGCCGTCGGTCGTCTGCGGCGACGGCCGCTCGGCCTTCACGGTGAGGACGTTGTCCTCCACGGTGAGCTCGATCGCGTCGCTCTCGACGCCCGGGAGGTCGATCTGCACGAGGAAGACGTCACCCTTGCGGAAGGCGTCCATCGCCACGGACACCGCCCCGGACCGTGACCGTGCGTCACCCCAGAGCTGCTGTGCGAGCCGATCCAGCTCCCGGAACGGGTCGCTTCGGACGAGAGCCATGACCACCACCTCCTACGAACACATGGGTCCTTGAACGCAGGGGCTCGTCGACCGCCCGGGGCGAGCCCCGGCGGCACCACCAGATTAGCACTCTCGACCCGAGAGTGCTAACGGTCACCCCTCCGGAGGCCGGGCGCGACGAAACCCGCCCCCGAGGTGACGGAAGACAAACAAGAGGCGGTGGCCGGAGTCCGAACCGGCACCGACCGGGAGAACGACGAAGCCGGCTTCGCAGCCCGGGTTTGCCCCTCTCGGGGCGCGGGTACCCCGCCGAGCAGTGCCGACACGGTGACGTGACGACTGGCCGCGCAGGCGCCGGGCCGGAGGAGCGTGATGGTGGCGAAGTCCGATCGGACACGGCGGGCGGTCGTGTCGGCGTCGAGCGGATGGTCGATCGAGGTGCTCTCGTGGACGCTCCTCACCTGGGGCGTCTGGCTCCTCTCCCTCTCGGCGATCGACGACCAGGACCTCCTCGTCGGCGGGCTCTGCGGCCTCGGCTGCGGGGTGGTCGCCGCGGCCACGCGTCGGGCGATCGGGGCGCGTTGGCACCCGCGGCTGCCGGCCGTCGCACCCGCCGCCTGGCTGCCTCTCGCCATCGTCGTCGACACCGCCGCGGTGCTCGTCGCCGCCTGGCGTCCCGCTCTGCGCGGTCCGCAGATCGTCGAGGTCGACATCGGCGCGCAGGGTGACGCGCCCGAGGCGGCGGCGCGCCGGGCGATCGCGACGGCCGTGGTCAGCGCGACGCCGGCCACCGTCGTGCTGGACG
The DNA here is from genome assembly GCA_035534455.1 of Acidimicrobiales bacterium. Lineage (GTDB taxonomy): Bacteria > Actinomycetota > Acidimicrobiia > Acidimicrobiales > RAAP-2 > JAJYVT01. The sequence goes on along the minus strand of DATLRV010000003.1, from coordinate 65,149 downwards.
TCGACCCCGGCAACGGGAGGATGCTGGTCCACTCGCTGCGATCGCCGGGCCCGAGCCTCCACGAGCGGTACGCACGGCGGTGACCGGGTTCGACGGCTGCCTCCTCGTGCTCCTGGTCGGCGGTCTCGTGCCGGCCCTCGCCGTCGGAGCCCGCGGCCGGCCGGTCAGCAGGCTCGTCGGGCTCGAGCTCGCCAACTCGGTCGTCGCGACCTTCTTCGTCGTGTTCGCGCTCGTGAGCGGGTTCACGTTCGACCTGATGCTGCCCCTGGTGCTCGCGCCGATGTCCCTGGCGGGGACCCTCGTCTACACGCGCCTGTTGTCGGCCCGGGAGGGACGCTGAGGGTGGGCCACGACGTCGCCCTGGCATTGGTCGCGTTGGGGAGCGCGGTGATCGCGGCGTCCTCGATCGGGGCGCTCGTCGTGCGCGGGGACACCTTGACGGCGGTCCACTTCCTCAGCCCCGTGACCTCGCTCGGTGCACCGCTGGTCGGCGCGGGCGTGTGCGTGGCGGAGGGATGGGGGCTCACCGCCGGAGAGATCCTCCTCGTCGTCGGCATCCTGTTCGTGACGGGGCCGGTCATGACGTCGGCCACGGGCCGCCTCGTCGCGCAGCAACAGGGCCTCATCGAGACAGGCGGTCCGGAGTGAGGCGCCCGCGGCCCCGGGTGCGACGCCGGCTGTCGCCCCGGCCGCGGCACCGACTCCGGCCCCGGCGGGTCGGGGGGGACGCGCCGCGATGACCGCCACCCTCGTGGTCGTCCTCGGGCTCGTCGCCGCCAGTGGCACGCTCACGGTCTTCAGCTTCGACCCCTCGCGCCAGGCGGTGACCCTCTCGATCTTCGGCCTGTGCCTGTCGACGTTGTTCCTCGTGCTGGAGGCCCCCGACGTCTCCTTGAGCGAGCTCACGGTCAACGCGGCCGTCGTCCCGCTCCTCGTGCTCTTGACGATCCGTCGCATGCGGTCGTCGCCGTGAGCCGGCGTCTCCGCGCCGGGGTGTTCCTCGTGAGCGCGGCCGGGGTGGCTGTCCTCTTCGTCCTCGCCGTCTTCGGCATGCCGCACTTCGGTTCCGCCGACCACCCGTACCGCGATCTCGCGATCCCCGCGGCGGTCGCGCACGCGACGGCGAACGCCGTCTCGTCGGTGAACCTCGACCAGCGCGGCTTCGACACGATGGCCGAGGAGTCGATCCTGATCGCGAGCGTGCTCGCCGTGGCCACGCTCCTGCGCAAGGACGACGAGGAGGACGAGATCCGCGAGGAGGAAGGCGGAAGAGTCCTCGACTCGACCCTCCTCATGGGCTGGATCATGCTGCCGACGAGCGTCGTGGTCGGCCTCGACGTGGTCGCTCACGGGCAGCTCACGCCGGGCGGCGGCTTCCAGGGCGGCGTGGTGCTCGGCACGGCGATCCACCTGCTGTACGTGGCGGGCCGCTACCCGATGCTCCAACGTGTGCGTCCCGTCCGGGTGTTCGAGTGGGGTGAGGCGATCGGCACGGCCGCCTTCGCGTGCATCGGGATCGCGGGCTCCCTCGCTGCGGCCGCCTTCCTCGGCAACTTCCTCGCGTACGGCTCGTTCGGGACGCTGTTCTCGTCGGGCACGGTGGAGCTCCTCAACGGCGCGGTCGGCGTGGAAGTGGCGTCCGGCGTGATCGTCGTCGTCTCCCGCTTCCTCGACCAGGCGGTCGGCCTGCGCCCCAAGGAGGCCGACGCGGAGCGGAGCCCGTGACCCTCTATGTCTACGCCGTCGCCGGATGGCTGCTCCTCGCCGGCGCCTTCGGCATCGTGCGCAGCCGCGATCTCGTCCACGCGGTGGTCTCGCTCGCCGTCGCGCAGGCCGGGACCTACGTCCTCCTCGTCGGCGTGGGCTTCCAGCACGGCGGAGGACCTCCCGTCTTCGGGTCCCCGCCCCGCCATCCCACCGTCCACGTGGTCGACCCGGTCGTCCAGGCGATGACGCTCACGGACATCGTCGTCTCCGCCACCGTCACCGCCCTCCTGCTCGCCATCGCCCTGCAGCTGCACCGGCGCCGCGGCACGACCGACCCCGACGAGCTCAACAGCGTCCAGGGCTGATGCCCGTCTTCGACCACGGCGTCGCCCAGCTGCCACCTGTCGCCGTCGGCGTGGCAGTCCTCGGCGCACCGGTTCTCCTGGTCCTCGGACGGCGCGCGCCCAGGCTCGCGGTCGACCTCGTGGCGATGGCGTTCTGCGCGACGACGCTCGCCCTCGTGTCCATCGTGCTCGCGACGGCCTCCTCGGGCCGGGTGGTCACCTGGGTCGCGGGATGGGCACCGCACCACGGCGACACCGTGGGCGTGGTGCTCGTGGCGGATCCCGTCGGTGCGGGGATCGCCGTCGCGGCCGCGGCGCTCATGGCGGTCGCGCTCGTGTACTCGTCGCGCTACATCGAATCGGTCCGCGCCCACTTCCACTGCCTGATGCTCCTCTTCCTCGGCGGGATGGTCGGCCTCGCGCTGAGCGGCGACGTCTTCGACATGTTCGGGTTCTTCGAGCTCATGGGCGCCGCGACCTACGGGCTCACCGGGATGATGGTGGAGGAGCCGTCGTCGCTCCAGGGCGCGGTGAACTTCGGGATCGTGAACAGCCTCGGCGCGTACGTGACCCTCATGGGGATCGGCCTGTTGCTCGCGCGCACCGGGCGCCTCGACCTCCCCGGTCTCGGTCACGCGCTCGCGCACCACCGACCCGACGCGCTGGTGATCTGCGCGTTCTGCCTCGTACTCACCGGCTTCCTCGTGAAGGGCGCCGTCGCGCCGTTCCACTTCTGGCTCGCCGACGCGCACGCGGTCGCGCCGTCACCCGTCTGCATCCTCTTCTCCGGCGCGATGCTCCCCCTCGGCGTCTACGCCGCGTTCCGGATCTACTGGACCGTCTTCAGCGGGACCATCCCCCCCGGCGACGTGCGCCGCGCGTTCTTGGTCCTGGGCGCGGCGACCGCGGTGATCGGCGCGGTCATGGCGCTCACGCAACGCCACGTCAAACGGCTGCTCTCGTACTCGACGATCGCCCATGTCGGCCTCTTCGTCGTCGCCGCCGGCTGCCTCACGGCCGACGGGACTGCGGGTGCGGCCCTGTACGTGGCGGGCTACGCCGGCGCGATCGGCGCGCTGTTCCTCGTCGCGGGCGTGCTCCTCGACCTCTACGGCACCGTGGACGAGCACGAGCTCTTCGGCCGGGCGAGACCGAACAGAGCGCTGGGCGCCCTGTTCGCGGCCGGCGCCGTCGCCATCGCGGCGCTCCCGCCGTTCGGCACCGGGCTGGGCAGCGCGGTGAGCACAGCCGCCGCACGCGCCCTCGGGTACGCCTGGGCGCCGGCCCTCTTTGTCGGGGTCCCCGCGCTGACCGGTGCGGCCGCCTTGCGTGCCTGGGCGCGCACGTTCCTCGGTGTCGGCGCGCGCCCGACCGCCGAGCGCGGCATCGGGGCGGAGGCCCATCGGGCCACGGGCGGGGGCGAGCAGCCCGAGGCGGAGATCCGCCGCGCCCCGTGGTCGATGCTCGTCCCGGTCGTGCTCCTCCTCGCGGCCGCGCTGTCCGTGGGCCTCCTCCCGGGGATCCTCGGCGGGATGGAGCGCGCGGGCGCCTACTACGTCGACCGGGTGGGCTACGTGCACGCGGCCCTCTTCCACGCCCACGCGCGGGTCACCGTGCACGCGGTTGGCGGCTGGAACGCCTACGGCGTCGGGACCGGCGTCCTGTCTGCGCTCGGGGCGGCGGGGATCGCGGGGCTCGCGCTCTTCGGGCGCCCGCTCCTCGAGCGGTTCCCGGCGGTCCGGCGGCTCTCGGCGCCGGTCGGCCTCTTGCACCGGCTCCACTCGGGCCACGTCGGCGACTACGTCGCGTGGCTCGTCGCCGGTGTGGCGGTCCTCGCGGGGTTCGTCGGGATCCCGCTGCGCTGAGGCGACCGCCCGCCGCGCCGACGGCGCCGCTCAGGCCGGATCGGGCGCCCGGTCGTCGAAGCGGAGGTCGACGTGCGGCAGCTCGAGGAGCTGCCAGAGGTGCCGGTGGACGGGGCGGGCCTGCCGCATTAATCAGGAGCCCGACGCCCGCGCGGGGAGGAAGACCCGCGCCCGCACGCTCGTGCCCTTCTCGCTGCACGCCATCTCGACGAGGTCGGACAATTGGCGGACGATCCACAGACCGCGCCCGCCGACGGTGGTGGAGGGCGGCCGCCGGTACCCGGCCAGCGGGTCGCGGAGCCCCGGACCGTCGTCGTCGACCTGCACACCCATCTCGCCGCTCTCGTGCCAGCACCACACGTCGACGGTGTGGGCGCCCGCCTGCCAAGCGTTGGTCACGAGCTCCGTCGCAACGACGGAGAGGTCGTCGACCGCCCGGGGGCCCGCGGCGGCAGCGTCCGCCCCGGCGCCATGCGCCGCGTCGCCGAGCACGTCGCGCAGCAGCGCCCGGGCCCGGGCAGGCGTCACGCGCCCGCGCTCGCAACCCGCCGACGGCGGCGGTGGCTCGAGCGGCCCCCGGGGGCTCAGCACCTCGCGGCAGTGCCCGTAGCGCTCGCTCGGGACGACGGGGTCGACACCGAGCAACGGGTGGGTGCAGGGCACGCGTTCCATGACGCCGTCGGGGGCGGCCGTGACGTCGTAGGCGCAGACCAGCGTGACCGGTGCGTCCACGAGCGCCTCGTTCAGGACTGCGTCGAATCGCTCCCACTCTGCGACGAGCGCCGGCTGGTCTGCCGCGAACGCACACTCCCCCACGACGCGGATCTGGCCGGAGCCGTGGCGCATCTCGCCGTCCACCAGCTCCTGGAGGGCGCGCAGGCGCCGGGCGGGATGCGGCACCCAGCGGTGCGTGTCGCTCCATCGCACCCGGTCCGCGTCCTCGCCGAGGGCCGCGCGGAGGGCCTGGACGCGCTCGGCGGCGAGGTTGACGAAGACTCGGTCGCGCCGAGACAGCCACCCGCGGACCAGCGGGGCGAGCTCGCCGACGAGCTCACCCGTCGAGCAGTGCGGCACCGCCGTGTGGGCGAACCCGCGGACGTCGGCGACGGAGGTCACCCCGCGCAGCCCGATGCGGCCGATCGCTCGCACCGATCCGGCGGCGCAGCCGCGTGGCTCAGCATCCGGTCAGCCTCCCTCTCACGCACGGCCCAACCCCCGCTGCAACACCTTGACTCACGTCAAATGGCTGCAACACCTTGACTCACGTCAAATGTTAGTGCGCCGGTGCAAGGTCCCGCCAGGGACCGGACCGCCGCGCCGGTTGCCGCCGGCGCGGCGCCGGGCCGGCGACGGTAGGTTCCCGACGGTGACCGCCCTCCCCGAGCCCGCCGCCGGAGACCCCGCACCCCGCGGACGGGAGGCGGCCGCGCCGTCGATCGCGTGGCTCGACGAGGACCTCGTCCGCGAGGGCGTGCGCCAGCGCCGGTTCGACCTCACGCGCGGTGGCCGGCTCGTCCCGGGCATCCTCTGGACGCCTCCTGACGGCGAGGGTCCATGTCCGCTCGTCCTGCTCGGCCACGGAGGTTCGGGGTCCAAGCGACAGGACTACGTCGTCAACATGGCACGGCGCCTCGTCCGTGGCCATGGCATGGCCGCGGCGGCGATCGACGGACCCGTCCATGGCGACCGCCGCACCGGCCCGCCGGCTCCCCCTCCGCTGGTGCTGGCCGAGTTCGCCCAGCTCTGGACGAACGACGGCGACGCCGTGACCGACGCCATGGTCGCGGACTGGGAAGCCACCCTCGACGCGCTTCAGTCGCTGCCCGACGTCGGGTCCGGGCCCGTGGGGTGGTGGGGGATCTCGATGGGGACGATCTTCGGGCTGCCTGTCGTCGCCGCGGACGCCCGGATCCGCGCCGCGGTGCTCGGGCTCATGGGGCTCACCGGCCCGACCCGGGCGCGGGTCGCCGCCGACGCCCCGGCGGTCCGCTGCCCGGTCCTCTACCTCGTGCAATGGGACGACAGGTTGTTCCCGCACGACACCGCGATCGCGCTCTGGGAGGCGCTGGGCTCGCCCGAGAAGCGCCTCCTCGCACACCCGGGAGACCACGGCGACCTGCCGCAGGACGCGTTCGGGGCGAGCGCTCGCTTCTTGGCACGGCACCTCCTTGGTCCACGGCGCACACGCTGACGCGCACGGCCGCTCACTCGCAGAGGGTCACCACGCCGCGCCTCGGGACCCGGGTCGTCTCGAGGCCTTCCCGGGTGCACATGGCGGCGAACCTCCGTGCGTCGCGCAGTGCGCACGCACACGGGTCGTTGTTGAAGTACACGTAGACGTCCGCGGTCGCGGGCCACGTCTCGGCGATCCGTGACGCCCACGCGGCGAGTGCGCGCCGGCCGTAGCAGGGGCGCGGGGACGCGACACCCTCGTGGAAGCGGAGGTACCCCCAGCCCGTCGTGCGCACGACGGGCCAGCGGCGCCACGGCGAGTCGGCGATGCACCACGCGGCGCCGTGCCGTGCGAGCACGGCCCACACGGCGTCGCAGTCCCAGCTCTCGTGACGAGTCTCCACAGCGACACGGACGTCCCGCGGGAAGCACGAGAGTGCCTCGTCGAGACGGCCGGTCTCGACCCGCATCGTCGGCGGGAGCTGCAGCAGGACGGGACCCAGCTTCGAGCCGAGGTGCCGCGCCCGCTCCATGAAGCGCGCAGCCGGCTCGCTCGGGTCGCGCAGGCGTTTGTAGTGCGTCAGGTAGCTGCTCGCCTTCACCGCCATCTCGAACCGCTCGGGCGTGGTCGCGCGCCAGCGTTCGAACACCTCGGCAGAGGGAAGGCGGTAGAAGGCGTTGTTGACCTCCACCGTGTCGAAGGACCGCGCGTAGAAGTCCAGCCACCGGGAGGTCGGCAGACCGCCGGGGTAGAAGGTGCCGCGCCAGTGGCGGTACTGCCAGCCCGACGTGCCGATCTTGATCGCCACGGATCGGTCTTACCCCCACGGCGCACGGCCCACGGCCATGACCTTTGGCCCTACGCCGGACCGGCGCGGGTTCCGCAACCTGTCCGTGACGCCGTCCGCGACGGGATGCACCGGATTGTCCGCGCGGCCGCCGTTCGTTGGTCCGAGAGAAAGAGAGGAGACGGCCATGTCCTCCACCGACCCGACGGCTCCCGCCACCCATTCCGTCGAAGCCCGTTCCGTCGAAGCCCGGTCCGGCCACGCGCCGATCACGCCGCTGTCGCCGCGCAACCAGGCGAAGGCCCGCGCCTTGGGTCTCCCCACCGCGACCGGGCTCGTCATCGGCTCGATCGTCGGCACCGGCGTCTTCACGATGCCGGCGGTGCTGGCTGGCGCCGGCACCATGTCCATCGCCGTCCTCGGCGCCATCGCCGTCGGCGCGATGCTCCTCGCCTTCCTCTTCGGCCAGCTCACCCGACGCGTGCCGAACTCCGACGGCGGGCTCTACGCCTATTCGCGCCACGAGTTCGGCGACTTCGCCGGCTACCTGACCGGCTGGTGCTACTGGATCCAGTCGTGGGCTGGGAACGCGGCGATCGTCTCGTCGTGGGTCTTCTACGTCACCGCGCTCTTCGGCTGGAAGGTCGGCGGCATGCAGGAGTGGCTCATCGCCCTCGTCGGGCTCTGGGTCCCCGCTGCGGTGAACCTCGTCGGCGTCCGGCAGATGGCCTGGTTCCAGCAGGTGACCGTGGTCCTCAAGTTCCTCCCCCTCCTGTTCATCGGCATCGTGGGATGGGCCTACGTGCACTCGGCGAACTTCGGGAACTTCAACATGTCCGGCGGCAGCCTCTACACGGGCATCGGCATCGCGGCCGGTGTCGCCCTCTTCTCCTTCATCGGCGTCGAGGCCGCGGCCATCACCGCCAAGCGCGTGAAGGACCCCGGTCGCAACGTCGGACGTGCGTCGATGATCGGCACCGGCCTGAGCGCCATCCTCTACCTGCTCACCTCCGCCGTCGTGATGGGCCTCGTACCGCACCACACGCTCGTGAACACCGGCTCCCCGTTCGTGAACGCGTTCAACTCCATGTTCCCGGGGACCCCGTGGGCCGGCAAGTTCATCGCCGCGGTGGCGGTCGCGTCGGGCATCGGCGCCCTCAACGGATGGACGCTCCTCGTCACCGAGACCTCCCGCGCCATCGCGCAGGACAACCTCTTCCCGCGGCCCTTCGCGTGGGAGGACCGCAGGCACACGGCGTGGTTCGGCATCGTCGTCGGCACCATCCTGCCGTCGCTCCTCATGCTGTGGGCCTACGAGACCAAGACCGGGCTCACGGTCTTCACCTATCTCGTCGACCTCACGGTCGTGACGGTCGCCATCCCGTACTTCATGTCGGCGATCGCGCAGCTCACGTTCCTCGTGTCCAAGCGGCGCATCGTCTCGGGCTGGCGGCTCGTCCGCGACCTGCTCGTCGCGGTGATGGCGGTGCTCTTCTCGATGTGGGTCACGTTCGCCTCGGGCTACCAGGTCGTCTACCAGGCGCTGGTGGTGATCATGGCGGGTCTCGTCCTCTACGCCTTCTTGAACGCCTGGCGCCAACGGCTCGGCACCGCGATGTCCCCCATCGACCTTCCGGCGAAGCCGGGCCTCGGCGAGCCGGCGTCGGTCGACGTCGAAGGGGGCGCGGCGCGATGAACCTCCATCCCTCTTCTCACCTCCGCGTCCTGCCCGGCGAGGCGGACTCCCACCTCCGGGTCGACTCGGAGGTGGGCCGCCTCCGCCGGGTGATCGTCCACCGTCCCGGGCTCGAGCTCTCCCGGCTCTCGCCGCGCAACATCGACGAGCTGCTCTTCGACGACGTCATGTGGGCGAAACGGGCGAAGGAGGAGCACGACGCATTCGCCGAGGCACTGCGCGACCAGGGCGTGCAGGTGCACTACTTCTCCCAGCTGCTCGCCGAGACGCTCGCCATCGACGAGGCGCGCGAATTCGTGCTCGACCGGGTGTGCACCCCCGAGGTGCTCGGCCCGGTGCTGGTCGGCCCGACGCGCGGCCTCCTCGACGACCTCGACCCGACGACGCTCGCCGACTACCTCGTCGGCGGCGTCCTCAAGGCGGACCTGCACCCCCAACATGCGGCGAAGAGCCTCAAGTGGTCGATGATGGCGGCGGACGACTTCCTCCTCCCGCCACTTCCCAACCACCTCTTCCAGCGGGACAACTCGTGCTGGATCTACGGCGGCGTCTCGGTCAACCCGATGGCGAAGACGGCACGCCAGCGTGAGTCCGTGCACTCCCGGGCGATCTACCGGTTCCACCCGATGTTCGTCGACGAGAAGTTCACCCGCTACTACGGCGACGACGACCGGGTCCACCAACCCGCGACCATCGAAGGCGGCGACGTGCACGTGCTCGGGCACGGCGCGGTGCTCGTGGGCATGGGCGAGCGGACGACGCCGATGGCCGTCGAGCTCCTCTCCGAGGCCCTGTTCGAGTCCGGCGAGGCGCGCACCGTGGTGGGCGTCGAGCTGCCCAGGTCCCGCGCGACGATGCACCTCGACACCGTGATGACGATGGTCGACCGCGCCACCTTCGTCATCTACCCCTACCTCGACCGCCACCTGCGCAGCTGGACGATCACGCCCGGCCAGGAGCCCGGCGAGCTGCACGTGGAGCGGAACCGCTCGCTGTGGACGTCTCTCGCCGAGGTGCTCGAGGTCGACGACGACGAGCTGGCGCTCCTCTCCACCGACGAGGACGTCCGAGCCGCCGAGCGCGAGCAGTGGGACGACGGCACCAACTACCTCGCCGTCGCACCGGGCGTCGTGTTCGGCTACGAGCGCAACGTCCCGACGAACACCATGCTCCGCCGCCACGGGATCGAGGTCGTGACCGTCCAGGGCAGCGAGCTCGGCCGGGGCCGGGGCGGTCCGCGCTGCATGACCTGCCCGATCCTTCGCGACCCGGTGGGAAAGTGATGGGAGAATGGGGAATGGACCTGCGCGGGCGTAGCTACCTGAAGGACTCCGACCTCAGCGCCGGGGAGTACGAGGGGCTCCTCGACCTCGCGGTGCGCCTGCGCGAAGAGAAGCGGGCGGGCGCGGAGCGGCGACGGCTCGAAGGGAAGACGGTCGCGCTGCTCTTCCAGAAGACGTCGACCCGCACCCGCTCGGCCTTCGAGGTCGGTGCACGCAACCAGGGGGCGCACGCCGTCTACCTGGGGCCGGGCGAGACGCAGTTCGGCGTCAAGGAGACCACGAAGGACACCGCCCGCGTGCTCGGGCGCATCTTCGACGGGATCGAGTTCCGCGGGTTCCGCCAGTCGGACGCCGAGGAGCTGGCGGCGAGCTCCGGCGTCCCGGTCTGGAACGGGCTCACGGACCAGTGGCACCCCACCCAGAGTCTCGCCGACCTCCTCACCATGCGCGACCACGCGCGGCGCCCGCTGCGCGACGTCTCGGTCTGCTTCGTCGGCGACGCGGCCAACAACACCTGCGCCTCGCTCCTCGTGGCCGGCGCGCTGATGGGGATGGACGTGCGCATCGCGGCACCGGTCACCCGGCGGCCGGCCCCCTGGGTCTGGGCGGAGGCAGCCTCCCTCGCCGCCGTCTCGGGAGGCTCCATCAGCGCGACCGACGACCCACGTGCGGCGGTCGAGGGCATCGACTTCCTCTACACCGACGTGTGGCTCTCCCTCGGCGAGCCCGACGACCTGTGGGACGAGCGGATCGACCTGCTCCTGCCGTACCAGGTCAACGCCGAGTTGGTGGCGGCGACCGGCAACCCCGACGTGCGGTTCCTCCACTGCCTCCCTGCGTTCCACGACACGCACACCGAGATCGGTCGCCGCGTGTTCGACAAGCGCGGGCTGCAGGCGATGGAGGTGACCGACGACGTCTTCGAGTCGCCGACCTCGGTCGCCTTCGACGAGGCGGAGAACCGCCTCCACACGATCAAGGCGCTGATGGTCGCGACCCTCGCCGCACACGACGTGTGAGATGCGCGTCGTCGTCGCCCTGGGCGGCAACGCCCTTTTGGAACGCAGCGAGCGACCTGACGCCGACGTGCAGCAGCACCACGTGGACGCCGCGGTCGAGGCCCTCGCCCCGATCGCCGCGGAGCACGAGCTCGTCGTCACGCACGGCAACGGTCCACAGGTGGGGATCCTCGCGAACGAGAGCGAGCGGGACGTCACACTGAGCCGCCCCTACCCCTTCGACGCGCTCGGTGCGCAGACGCAGGGGATGATCGGCTACTGGCTCCTCCAGTCGCTCGAGAACGCGCTCAGCGCGCGCAGCGTCGCCGCCGTCGTCACCCAGACGGTCGTCGACGCGGGCGATCCGGCCTTCGCGACCCCGTCGAAGTTCGTCGGCCCGATGCTCGACGCAACGAGCGCACGGCGCGTCGCGCGCGAGCGGGGCTGGACCGTCCGGCAGGACGACCGCGGCTGGCGCAGGGTCGTGCCGTCACCCACGCCGCTCGAGGTCGTCGAGCTCCCGATCGTCGAGCTGCTGCTCGGGCGCGGCGCAGTCGTGATCTGCGCGGGCGGCGGCGGCGTCCCGGTCGTCCGGGACCCCGCGGGACGGCTCCGGGGCGTCGAGGCGGTGGTGGACAAGGACCTGACCGCTGCGCTCCTCGCCCGCAAGCTCCGCGCGGACGCTCTCGTCATCCTCACCGACGTCGACGCCGTCGAAGCGGACCACGGCACCCCCTCCGCGCGTCCGCTCGGCCGGGTGACCGTGCCCGCGCTGCGCGCGATGTCGTTCCCGGCAGGGTCGATGGGACCGAAGGTGGAGGCCGTCTGCCGGTTCGTCGAGGAGACCGGCGGGACCGGGGCGATCGGCAGGCTCGCGGAGGCGTCCCTGGTGCTCGCCGGCAAGGTGGGAACGCTCGTCGAACCCGGCTGAGCGGGCGACGTCAGCGCCGACGGTCCCGGCTGGGTCCCGGCTAGGTCTGATTGGCGGGCACGCCCCGCTCCAACGCGACGAGCGCCGCGTTCACGATGGCAGGGCCGTCGAGGCGGAAGTGCGCGAAGAGCTCGCCCACCGACCCCACCTGGCCGAACGCGTCGACGCCGAGCGGCACGACCGGCGAGCCGTGGACCGAGCCGAGCCAGCTGAGGGTCTGGGGGGCGCCGTCGTGCACCGTGACGATCGGCGCGCCCCTTTGCGCGGGCGCAAAGAGCCGGTCCAGGTGCACCGGCGCCGCCGCGGGCAACGCGACGTCGAGCGCGTGTACGAGCGAGGCGCGCCAGGAGCGGTAGAGGAGGTCGACGGAGGTGACGTCGACGACGTTGGCGGCGACCCCTTCGTCCCAGAGGCGCGACGCGGCCTCGAGCACCTCGGGGAGCACCGTCCCGCAGCCCACGAGGTGCACGACCGGACCTCCGGGCACGCGGGCGGCGCCGTCGACGAGCCGGTACCCGCCGGCGAGCACGTCGCTGCGCAGCTGGGCGTCACCGACCTCCGCGCGCAACGCCTCGAACGGGCCCTGGTCGACCGGGCGGGTCGAGAGCCGGAGGTAGGTGGAGCCGCCTGCGGGTGCGAGCACCTCGCGGACGGCCTCGCACAGCGCCCAGTCCACCGCCGTGGCGAAGGCCAGCTCGCGGAACGTCAGCCCGGGCATCTCGGTGCCCACCGACGGGGTGACGATCGACTGGTGCGCCCCGCCCTCGTACCCGAGGGCGACCCCTGCGGGGGTGCCGACCACGACGAACTTCCCGCCGGCGTAGAGGCTGTAGATCAGCGCGTCGAGGCCGCGCAGCACGAACGGGTCGTACACGGTGCCGATGGGGACGAGCGCCTCACCGAATGTCTCGGCCGCGACGCCGAGCTGGCCGAGCAGGAGGAAGAGGTTCATCTCGGAGAGGTCCAGCTCGAAGTGCTGCCCGGAGGGGCTCTCCGACCACCGCAGGAGCTGGTTCTCCCCCTCAGGTTCTGCCCGGGACTCCGGTGCGAAGACCCCGACCCGGTTGACCCACCCGCCGAGGTTGGTCGAGATCGTGACGTCCGGCGACGCCGTCACGATGCGCGCGGCGACCGACGACGCGCGCGCGAGCTCGGCGAGCGAACGGCCGAAGGCCTCCTGCGTCGAGGTGACCTTCCCCACCCTCGCGCCCGAGGAGACCGGCACGGCCCCCGAGAGGTCGGGCCTCGTGCCCCTCGGGCGGACCAGGCGCCGTCGCACCTCGTCGAGCAGGCGTCCCTCGGGGGAGCCGGGGTCGAAACGGTCCCACTCGTGTGCGGGGTCGAGCCCCATCGACGAGCGGAGCTCGTCCACCTGCGCCTCCGTGAGGAGGGCCGCGTGGTTCAGCCGGTCGCCCGCGATCGGCAGCCCCCATCCCTTCACCGTGTACGCGAACACGACCGAGGGGCGCCCGCCCTCCACCGCGTGGAACGCGGCGAGGAGCTCGTGCATGTCGTGCCCGCCGAGGTCCGTGAGCAGGCTGCGCAGCTCCGCGTCGGGCACGTCCTCGATCGCCCGCTTCACGCCGGCGTCGGCGCCGATGAGGAACCGGTCGCGCACCTGGGTGACGGGCAGGGAGAACAGCGCCTGGTAGTCCTCGTTGGCCATGAGGTCGATGTGGTGGCGCAGCGCGTCGCCGCCCGGGCCGGCGAAGCGCTCCTGGAGCCGACGTCCGTACTTCGCCTCGAGGACCTGCCAGTCGTTGGCCTCGAAGAGCTTCTCGAGCCGTGCCGCCTTCACCCCCGGCACCACGCGGTCGAGGCTCTGGCGGTTCAGGTCGATCACCCACAGCACGTTGCCCAGGCCCTGGACGACAGGATCGGCGATCGCCTCCCAGACGTTGCCCTCGTCGAGCTCCGCGTCGCCCACGAGGGAGATGAACCGTCCGGCCACGTCGGTCGGCCCGAATCCCGAACCGCTCGGACCCCCCGGCCCCGTGCCGAAATGGTGCCGCACGTAGCGCTCGGTCACGGCTCCGAACATCGGGGCGACGGCCCCGAGGCCCACCGACCCGGTCGAGTAGTCGACGGGGTCGGGGTCCTTGGTGCGGCTGGGATAGGACTGGAGGCCGCCGAACGCCCGGAGCTCGGTCAGGTAGCTGCGGTCGAGGTTGCCGAGCAGGTACTGCAGGGCGTGGAGGACGGGCGAGGCGTGCGGCTTGACCGACACCCGGTCACGCCGCTCGAGGAACGCGCACCACAGCGCCGTCATCATCGAGACCATCGAGGCCGAGGAGGCCTGGTGGCCGCCGACCTTCAGCGCGTCGGGCTTCGACCGCCCGTGGTTCGCGTAGTCGACCATGCGGACGGCGAGCCACAGCACGCGCTCGGCGATGCGGTCGAGCACTGCGAGGTCCGCGCCACGGACCCCGTCGCGCGGTTGAGCTGCCAGGTCGGGCACGGCGTCGGTCACCAGACGATGCTACCGAGCGGCCCCGGGCGACCCCGTACCCGCGCCGTCGTCGGACTCAGGTGTCGGCGTCGGGGAGTCCGCGTGTGGCCCGGGTACCCCGACCACGCGGACGGGACACCGCGCGCGGACGCTCCCCCGCCAGAGACGGCACCCGACGTCGTACGCTCAGGCGGGTGACGCTCGGCACCCCCCCACGGACCACGGGGTCGGCGGGGAGCACGGGGGTGTGGGCGCCCGACCGGCGTTCCCTCACCGTCGGGATCGCGCTCGCCGTCACCGTGGTGGCGTTCGAGGCGCTGTCCGTCGCGACGATCCTTCCCGACGTGAGCCGCCACCTCGGCGACCTCCGCCTCTACGGATGGGTCTTCAGCGCGTTCCTCCTGGCGAGCCTGCTCGGCATCGTCGTGGCCGGGTCGCTCGCCGACCGCGGCCGGCTCGTCAGCCCGATGCTCGGTGGTCTCGCCCTGTTCGCCTGCGGCCTCGTCATCGGGGGACTGGCGCCGGACATGCCCACGCTCGTCGCCGGGCGCGCGGTCCAGGGTGTGGGAGCGGGGGTCGTCCCCGCGGTCGCGTACGTCGCCATCTCGCGGGGCTATCCGGACGAGGCGCGGCCCCACATGTTCGCCGTGCTCTCGACCGCGTGGGTGGTGCCCGGCCTCGTCGGGCCTGTCGCAGCGGCGTTCGTCGCGACCTCGGTCGGATGGCGCTGGGTCTTCCTCGGCCTCCTGCCGCTCGTCGTCGTCGCCGGCGCGCTGGCGGCGTTCTCGCTGCGTAGCCTGACGGTGCCGGTCCGGCCGGCGACCGCGCGGACGACCGGGCTCGCCTACCTCCCGGTACTGGGCACGATCGGCGGGGGGGCGCTCGCGCTGGGCTCGCTGAGCGTCGTGGACCGCACCCCTGCCGCGGGCGCCGGGCTCGCAGCGGGAGTGGCAGTGCTCGTGATCTCGCTCCGCGCGCTGATGCCGCGCGGCCCGCTCGTCGCCGCCGGCGGGCTGGCGGCCACGGTCCTCACCCGGGGTCTGGTCACCTGCTGCTTCTACGCGGGCGAGGCGTACGTGCCCTACGCGCTCACGATCGTCCGCCACGCGCCGGCGTCCCTCTCGGCGTTCGCGTTGATGGCCTCGACGTTGACGTGGACGGCGGGATCGTGGACCCAGGCGCGTGTCGTCCGCCGGGTGGGGCCACGTCTTCTCGTGCGGGTGGGTCAGTGCATCACGCTGGCGGGTTTGGCGATCATGGGCGCCACGCTCCTGCCACAGTCGCCGTCGTGGCTCGGGGTCGTCGCGTGGGGCGTCGCCGGCGGCGGCATGGGGATCGGCTACGCCCCGATGTCCCTCGCGGCGCTCGACGCGGCGGCACCCGGCGAAGAGGGGTCTGCGACCGCGTCTTTGCAGGTCTTCGACGTGCTCGGCCAGGCGATCGGGACGGGGGGCGCGGGGGCGTTGGTGGCGGCGACGGCCTCGGCGGTGGGCCACCGGATCGGGGTCGGCACGGCGTTCGCCTTCGGGGCGGCGGTGGGTTTCGGTGGCCTCGCGGCGAGCGTCCGGGTCCCGCGACGTCTTCGCGCGGGCGCGCCCGGCGACACGCACGTCGTGGCCCATGAGCCCTCAGGTGGATGACGGCGCGGACCCCCGCGCGGACCGCCCCCAGAGGGCCGAGCAGCCGCCCGGCGTACACTGGCGGGGGCCGGCGCCCGGTGGCGTGACCCCGCCAGTGAGCGTGAGCCGCCCGTGAGCCCGTGAGCCCCTGAGCCCGTGAGGAGGTGCGCAGTGACCCAGCACGACACCGACGCAGCCCGTGACCCGATCTCCGAACGCAGGATCCTGGTCACCGAGATTCCCGGACCGCGGTCGAAGGAGCTCGCCGCAAGGCGCCAGCGCGCCGTCGCCGCGGGGGTGAGCTCGTCGACCGGCGTGTACGTCGAGGATGCCTCGGGCGCGATCGTGCGGGACGTCGACGGCAACCAGCTCATCGATCTCGGATCGGGCATCGCCGTCACGACGATCGGCCACGCCGTCCCCGCGGTCGTCGACGCGGTCAGCGAGCAGGTCGCGCGGTTCACCCACACCTGCTTCATGGTCACCCCCTACGAGGGCTACGTGGCGGTGTGCGAGGAGCTCGCCGCACTCACCCCGGGCACGCACGAGAAGCGTTCGGCGCTCTTCAACTCCGGCGCCGAGGCGGTGGAGAACGCGGTCAAGATCGCACGGCGCGCGACCGGCCGGCAGGCCGTCGCGGTGTTCGACCACGCCTACCACGGTCGGACGAACCTCACGATGGCACTGACGGCGAAGGTCCGCCCCTACAAGCAGGGCTTCGGTCCGTTCGCTCCCGAGATCTACCGCGCGCCGATGTCGTACCCGCTGCGGGACCCCGAGGGCATGACCGGAGAAGAGGCCGCAGCCCGCGCGATCGAGCACCTGTCGGTCCAGGTCGGCGCGGACAACCTGGCCTGCGTCCTCATCGAGCCCATCCAGGGCGAGGGCGGCTTCGTCGTGCCGGCGCCCGGGTTCCTCCCTGCACTCGCGTCCTGGTGCTCGGCGAACGGGATCGTGCTCGTCGCCGACGAGATCCAGACCGGGTTCGCCCGGACCGGGGCGTGGTTCGCGGTCGAGCACGAGGGGGTCGTCCCCGACCTCGTGACGACGGCGAAGGGCATGGCGGCGGGGATGCCGCTCGCCGCGGTGACGGGCCGCGCCGACCTGATGGACGCCGTCCACCCCGGCGGGCTCGGGGGCACCTACGGCGGCAACCCGGTGGCGTGCGCAGGTGCCCTGGCCGCGATCCGCACGATGCGCGAGCTGGACCTTCCCGCCGCGGCGCGCCGCATCGAGTCGCAGGTCCGGCCGCGCCTGGAGGCGATGGCCAAGGAGCACCCCGCGGTCGCGGACGTCCGCGGCCGTGGCGCGATGCTGGCGATCGAGCTCGTCGAGCCGGACGGCCTCCGCCCGGACGCAGCCGCCGCCCAGGCGGTCGCCCGCGCGTGCGCGGCGCAGGGCGTGATCGTGCTCACGTGCGGGACCTGGGGCAACGTCATCCGCCTCCTCCCCCCGCTCGTGATCGCCGACGACCTCCTCGACGAGGGGATCGACGTCCTCGACGCGGCGGTGGGCGAGACGCTCGTCTGACGCACCGGCCGACCGAGAGCGGCGGCACCCGCCGCGTCCGCTCGTCGCGTGGCGCGTCTCACACCTGGGATGGAGGTCGGCCCCGACGATCAGCGCGACGAGGGCGTACTGGTCTATGTAGGAGCCGGTGCTGAACGTGACGGCCTTCGCCCGTGTCGTGTTGACCGAGATCTCGTTCACGTCGAAGTCGAAGCGTTCGGGCCGGGGGCGTACGCAGCTGCGGTTGGATGCGTCGCGCGGGACCAGGCGGCCGGCGCGGGGCAAGCCCCGGGAGGCGGGGGCCGGCGGTGACCTGCAACCGTCGTTCGCGGTAGCGTCAACCGGAGTACCCACCAACGAGGGGGAGGTCGACCGGCATGCCTCGCCAGTACACGCGGCTCACGCAGCCGCTGGTCCGGGAGGGCGGCACCCTCCGACCTGCGAGCTGGGAGGAGGCCCTCGACCGGGCCGCCCGGGGATTCGAACACCACCGGGGACCGACCTTTGGCATGTTCAGCTGCTCGAAGTCGAGCAACGAGGTGAACTTCCTCGCCCAGAAGTTCACCCGCGCCGTGATGGGGTCGAACAACATCGACTCCTGCAACCGCACCTGACACGCACCCAGCGTCGCCGGTCTGGCGGCAGTGTTCGGTGCGGGGGGCGGGACCAGCTCCTACCGGGAGATCGAGGAGACCGACGTCGTCGTGCTCTGGGGGTCGAACGCGCGTGAGGCCCACCCCATCTTCTTCCACCACCTGCTGAAGGGGCTCCGGCGCGGGGCCACGATGTTCGTCGTCGACCCCCGGCGGTCCGTCTCCGCGCAGTGGGCGGACGTCTGGCTCGGCATCGACGTCGGGTCCGACATCGCGCTCGCCCACTCGGTCGGGCGCGAGATCATCCGCGCCGGCCTCGTCAACACGACCTTCGTGGACCGGGCGACGACCGGCTTCGACGAGTACGCAAAGTCGGTCGAGCCGTTCACCCTCGCCGAGGGCGAACGCTTGACCGGCGTGCCGGCGTGGGCGATCGCCGCACTCGCCCACGCCTACGCCCGGGCGGAGCGCGCCCAGCTGTGCTGGACGCTCGGGATCACCGAGCACCACACGGCGACCGACAACGTCCTGGCGCTCTGCAACCTGGCGATCCTGACGGGCCACGTCGGCCGCTTCGGATCGGGGCTCGTCCCCCTGCGCGGCCAGAACAACGTGCAGGGCGGCGGGGACATGGGCGCCCTGCCCAACAAGTTCCCCGGGTTCCAGGACGTGGAGGACGACGCGGTCCGGTCCCGCTTCGACGAGCGCTGGGGGGCCGCCGTGCCCCCGCGGCGCGGCTGGCACCTCTCCGAGATGTTCGACGCGATGGAGCGGGGCGACCTCCGGTCGCTCTACGTGCTCGGCGAGAACCCGGCGCAGTCGGAGGCGGACAACCACCGCGCCGTGCGCCTGCTCGAGGGGTTGGAGCACCTCGTCGTGCAGGACATCTTCTTCACCAAGACCGCGCAGCTCGCGGACGTCGTCCTGCCGGCGGCGGTCGCGGCCTTCGAGTCCGAGGGCACCGTCACCTCGAGCGAGCGACGGGTCCAGCGGCTCCGCCCCGCGCTCCGGCCGCCGCACGGCGCCCGCGACGACCTGGCGATCGTCAGCGAGCTGGCGCGCCTGCTCGGCCACGACTGGGGGCAGCCGAGCGCCGAGGAGGTGTGGAACGAGTGCCGCAGCCTCTCGCCCATGCACGCCGGCATGCGCTACGACCGCCTGGAGGCCCTGGGCGGGATCCAGTGGCCCTGCCCCTCCGAGGACCACCCGGGCACGCCGTTCCTCCACGCGCGCCTGTGGGAGGAGGACCCGGAGCGGCGCGGGCGGCCCGCGCCGTTCAGCCCGGTGCGTTACGAGCCGCCCCTCGACGAGCTCTCCGCCGAGTTCCCGCTCCGCCTGACCACGGGCCGCCGCCTCGACTCCTTCAACACCGGCGTGCAGAGTGCCGGCTACGCCTCCCCGCTGCGCCGGCCCGAGACCCTGGACCTCTCCCCCGAGGACATGGCGTCGCTCGCGGTGGCCGAGGGCGAGGTCGTGCGGGTGCGCTCCCGGCGGGGAACGCTCACCGTCCCCGTCCACCTCGACCGGTCTCTCCGGCCCGGGCTCGCGTTCATGACCCTGCACTTCCCCGACCAGGCGGACACGAACGTCCTCACGCTCGACACCTGGGACCCGAAGTCCGGCACGGCCGAGTTCAAGGCGACCGCGGTGCGTGTCGAGCGGCTCTTCGAGCCCGTGGCGGCGACCGCGGCGGCCGACGCGGCGCCGGTGAGCTGATGGACCTCCGGACGACCGAGGCGCCCGCGAGCGAGGCCGAGCGGGATGCCGTCGACGGGGTGCTCGGACCGCCGGACTCGGGCTGGGCCGGCGGCGAGCGCACGCCCGTCGACGGGCACGTCGCGATCGGCGGCCTCTCGCTGGCGCGCAGCCGGCGGCACCTCCTCCTCCCCGCCCTCCACGCCGTCCAGGAGCGGGTGGGCTGGATCACGCTGCCGGCCCTCGGCTACCTGTGCCAGCGGCTCGACCTCCCGCCGGCCGAGGCGTACGGGGTCGCGAGCGCCTACGCGCTGCTCGCGTTCGAGCCGGGGCCGCCCGTGGTCGTCCACGTCTGTGACGACGTCGCCTGCCGCGCTGCGTGCGGCGGCGACCCGACCGCGCCGCTCGCCCCCTACGGCGCACCCGCGACACCGGGCACACCGGTCACACCGGTCACGTGGCGGGCGAGCCCCTGCCTCGGCCACTGCGAGCACGGCTCGGCCGCGCTCGTGCAGAAGGCGGGCGAAGACGGCGGGCGGGCAGTGCTCGCGCCATTTGCCGCCGGCGACATGGACCGGCTCGTCGCGCTCGGTGCGGGCGTGGACCTCCTCCATCTGCCGGTCCCCCTCGCCCTCGTGCCCCAGGCCGGCGCGGAGGGGACCCGGCTGCTGCGCCGGGTGGGGAGGGTCGACCCCTCGTCGCTCGACGACTACCGCGCGGCCGGCGGGTACCGGGCGCTCCGCCGGGCGCTCGAGCTCGGCCCTGCCGGGGTGATCACCGAGCTGCGCGAGTCGAAGCTGCTCGGCCGCGGCGGCGCCGCCTTCCCGACGGGCGCCAAGTGGGAGGCGGTCGCCCGCAATCCGGACCGCCCCCACTACTTCGTGGCCAACGCCGACGAGTCGGAGCCGGGCACCTTCAAGGACCGGGTCCTGCTCGACCACGACCCCTACGCGCTCGTCGAGGCGCTGACCGTCGCGGGGCTCGTGACGGGGGCGGAGAAGGGCTTCGTCTACGTCCGCGGGGAGTACCCGGCCGCCGCGGCGCGTCTCGAGCACGCCGCGGCCGAGGCGCGGGCGCGCGGGCTGCTCGGCGACGACGTGGCGGGCTCGGGCATGTCCTTCGACATGGAGGTGCGCCGCGGCGCCGGCGCGTACATCGCCGGCGAGGAGACCGCGCTGTTCAACTCGATCGAGGGCCGGCGGCCCGAGCCCCGCAACAAGCCGCCGTACCCGGTCGACCGTGGCCTCTTCGGCAAGCCGACGGGGGTGAACAACGTCGAGACCCTCCTGTCGGTCCTGGAGGTCCTCACCCTCGGCGGCGCCGCGTACGCCGAGCTCGGCACGCCCGCCTCCACGGGCACGCGGCTGTTCTGCGTGTCCGGACGCGCCGCGCGCCCTGGCCTGTACGAGGTCGCGATGGGCACCACGCTCGGAGCGCTGCTCGAGCTCGCCGGCGGGGTGACCGGTGGCCGCCCCCTCCGGGCGGTGCTGCTCGGCGGGGCAGCCGGGACCTTCGTCGGGCCCGAGGACCTCGAGCTCCCCCTGTCCTTCGAGGGTGCCCGCGACGCCGGCGCCACCCTCGGCTCGGGGGTGGTCGTCGTCCTCGACGACACCGTCGAGGTCACCGCCCTCCTCTCCCGGGTCGCCCGGTTCTTCCGGGACGAGTCCTGCGGGCAGTGCGTCCCGTGCCGCGTGGGCACCCAGCGTCAGGAGGAGGCAGTCGCCAGGCTGGCCGCCGGGCGCCCGATCGGCTCGCTCGAGTCCGAGCTGGAGCTCCTGGCGGACCTCGACGCCGTCCTGCGCGACGCATCCATCTGCGGCCTGGGCCAGACGGCGAGCAGCCTGGTGTCCTCCGCCGTCCGGCGGGGACTGCTGGCGGTCGGGGCCGCCGGGGACGGGGCCGCCGGGGAAAGTGCCGCCGGGGAAAGTGCCGCCCGGGATGGGAAGGTGCGAGCATGACGACGACGGCACCGGTGACCTTGCGTCGGAAGGTCGAGGTCACCATCGACGGCCGGTCGGTGACCACGCACGAGGGGGCGACGATCCTCGAGGCCTGCAGGTCGGTCGACCTCGACGTGCCGACCCTGTGCTACCTCGAGACCCTCGCCCCGGTGAACGTGTGCCGGGTCTGCGTCGTCGAGGTCGAGGGCTCCCGTGCGCTCGTGCCGTCGTGCTCCCGGCCCGTCGTCCCGGGCATGGTCGTGCACACCGTCTCCGAGCGCGTCCGCACGAGCCGGCGCATGGTGCTCGAGCTCCTCGCCTCGTCGGTCGACCTGTCGACGGCCGGCGACGAGGTGCAGCACTGGATCGACGAGTACGGGGCGCGGCCCGACCGCCACGGCCCGGCCGCCGCACCGGCCGCGCACGACCTGGCCCACGCGGGGCACCACGAGCCGACCGAGACCGGGACGGCCGCCACCGTGCACCAGCCGGTCAAACGGGACAACGACCAGTACGTACGCGACTACTCCAAGTGCATCCTCTGCTACAAGTGCGTCGAGGCCTGCGGCGAGGAGGCGCAGCACACGTTTGCGATCGCCGTCGCAGGGAGGGGCTTCGACGCCCGGATCTCGACCGAGCTCGACGTCGCGCTGCCCGACTCGGCATGCGTCTACTGCGGCAACTGCATCGCGGTGTGCCCGACCGGCGCCCTCATGTTCGTGAGCGAGCACGACCTGCGCGCACGGGGCGAATGGGACGAGTCCCGCCAAGAGGTCACGCAGACCGTCTGCCCGTTCTGCGGCGTCGGCTGCAACCTCGAGCTGCACGTCCAGGACAACCGGATCGTGAAGGTGACCTCGCCGCTCGACCACGACGTGACCAACGGCAACCTGTGCGTGAAGGGCCGCTTCGGCTTCGAGTTCGCCCACGAGGGCGACTGAGGCGTCGCGCGGCGCAAATTACCTCGCATGCCCTCTAGCAATTCGCGTGCCCGCGCGTTACCATGTCGCTCACCGTCTCGCATCGAAGGAGGTGCCCGCGTTGTTGAACGAGAAGATTCAAACGAATCACATGACTGCTGCGGGCTTCCGATGCGCTCGCATCCCGGCCTCGTCCGGCATGCTGCAGGCGACCCGCTAGTCCTTTCGGCGTCGCTCACTCCCTGCTGAGTCTCCGCGCGGTCGGACGCGCGCCCTCGCGCCACATCCGTTCTGCCTCTCCCATGAATTCGAGGACCAACCATGCATCCCGATCTTCTCGGCGCGCTCGCGCGCCTCCACGACCGTGAGCTCTTGCGACCTGCGGAGTTCCGACAACCGGACGACCCCTGGCGACCGCACCTCGGCGCGCGCGACGCGCTGCGCCGTGCCCGGACGCGCGTCGGAGGGGTGCTCGTCGATCTCGGCGTCCACCTGATGCTCGTCACATGACGGGACGACCACGTCGCGGCCGACGGTGGCAGGATCGTCGCCGTGGAGCACGTGCGGGTCGATCAGTGGCTCTGGGCGACCAGGGTCTTCCGCACGCGCGCCGCGGCGACGTCGGCGTGCCGGGCCGGTCACGTCCGGGTGAACGGCACGGTGGTGAAGGCGGCGGCCAAGGTGCGCCCGGGAGACCGCGTGGCCGCCCGGGTCCGCGGTGCCGAGCGCACACTCGAGGTCGTCGCGTTGGTCGCCAAGCGCATCGGCGCCGAACAGGCGGCCGGCTGCCTCGTCGACCACACGCCGGCGACGCCGAGGGAGGCGGCCCCCTTCGCTCGCACGCGGGGAACCGGCCGGCCCACCAAGCGCGACCGTCGCCGGCTCGACCGTCTGCAGGATTGACGCAGTGCTCGAGTCCGCGGCGAGCCCGTGTCGATCGTGACATTGGACCCTGCGGCGCAGGCACTTCTACCGGGAAAGCTCGTGGCGATGCCCTGGATCCCCATGCGTGCTGGCAGTGGCGGACGCCGGGGCCGTCGCGCCTGCGAGCGATGCGGGTCCGACGAGCACGTCCACCGGGGCCTGTGCCGGCACTGCCGCGAGGCACTCCTGCGCACCGGGGAGTGGACGCCCGCCCCCGATGCGGACGAGCCCGAGCCCCACGAAGCGCCGGTCCGCCAGCCCCGGAACCCTCCCTGGCGGCGTCGGGGCGCGTAACCCGCGGCGGCGACGTGCGCGCGGCCGCCAACTGGGGACTTTGGCCCCTGGTCCGTTTTCCGCCCGTTCCTTAGCGTGGGACGTGCCGGGGTGCGCCCCGGCGCGAGGCGGAGGCAGGAGATCGTGGCAGACATCGTCGACATCGCCGCGGTGGATCCCGCGCTGGAGCTGACGCTCGGGGACGACTCGCTGGCGTGCCGGGGAACCCTCAGCGCGCGGACCCGGCATTTCGTGCTCGACGCGGCGGCGGTCGTCCTGGCACGCCGTCCGGTCTCGCTCACCGTCGACATCTCCGACCTCCACGTGGTCGACGTCGAAGGTGCCAACACCTTCGTGCACCTCCAGCGGCTGACCCGCGACGCGGGGGTCGGCCTGGAGTGGCAAGGGCTGGACTCGGACCGGCTGCGCGGGATCCTGCCGCTCGGCCCCTTCCGCGTGCGCCGGCCGCACCACCGTCCGGTTCCCCAGCGTCGACGGGTCCGCGCCACGCCCCGCCACCCGGCGACGCTGCCGCCCGCCCGCTGAACGTGAGGCGCCCCCGGACCCACTCTTGTTTACGTCGTCTTACGTCAAGGTATCGCCGCAGGCCCCGGTGGCGGCACCTTGTCGAACGCCACACCCTCGATGTGCACCGGCTCGTGGTTTCCAGCAACTGCGTAGAGCCTGTAGTCGCCCGGTTTCCCCGTCCAGCACCAGGCAGCGACCTGGCTGACAGGTGTCGCAGGAAATGCATGGCGAGCGGGTGCAAAGCCTGGACCAAATCGAACGGCCCGGACAACTTGCACCGACGTGAGCTTGGCGTTGAGCGACCTCGAACCGAAAGCCGCGTGACAGAGATCGCTTGCGGTCGGGTGGAGCACGCTTGCGACGGGATGTTGCACCGGCACGCTGGCCCGGGTCGCCGCGAGGGAAGCGCTCAGAGCGGCGAGCGCCACCGTTCCCAGGACGAGGGCAACTGCCTTTCGGTACATCACTCTTCAGACCGTACCGCTACCGAGTCATCTTGCCAGTAGCGGGCCGCGTGGCAAACGCGTAGGCCCGTTCAGCGAAAACGGCGGCCGTACGTTCGTCACCGCTCGGCGCGCGGCACCCTACTTGGCGGATGCCGAGACCGGAGCGACCGCCGCGCCCGCGTACCCGGACGACCACGGACCCAGGATGGCTGAGCCGCCTCGGGCGGCTCCACGCCGCGACGGTGTCCTGGCGCGATCTCGTCAGGGTCCCCTCGAGCACCGTGCTCCCGCTCGCCGCCGGGCTCCCGGTTCGGGCATGGTCGACCGGGGGCCCGCCGCCTGGGGTGCTCGCGGTGACGGCGCGGCAGACGCCGCCGTCAGCGACCGAGCAGGCCCAGCCCCGGAGGGTACGCATGGAGTCGCTCGTATCCCCCGGCGGTCACCAGCAACAGCTCTCCCGTCTGGACGCCGGCGGTGCCGTCGGGCGTGGTGACGTTCGGCTGCACCACGAGGGTCATGCCCGCTTCCAGCACGAACGCGTCGTGGCGCCCGGGGCGCCCGCCGCCGGGGACCACGGGCGGGAGGTAGCCCCCGACGAAGCCGTGGACGACGTCGTCGCAGGTCGCGAGGCCCGCACCCTCGACGACCCGCGCCGCGGCCGCGGCCAGCTCGGCACCGGTCGTGCCCGGGGCGACCTTCGCGGCGACGACCTCGAAGGCGTCGGTCGCGACGTCGTGGAGCTCGCGGAAGAGCGGGTTGGGCGGCTCCTCCACCGTGAACGTCCGGAGGAGCTGGCCGGGGTACCCCCACCAGCTGGCGCTGACCTCGCAGAAGAGCGCGTCGCCGGGTCGCAGCCGCCGGGTCGCCGGCCACTGGGCCGGGACACGCATGGCGGGCCGGTCCATCGAGGTCGCACCGAAGTAGTGGATGTGCGTCGTCCCGCCCTGCCCCGCGTAGGCGCGCTCGACGATGGCGCCGAGCTCTGCCTCGCTCGTCCCGGCGTGCGCGTGGCGCGCCATCGCCTCCACCGCAGCGTCGGTGAGCGCCGCACCGCGGCGAACCCAGTCGAGCTCCTCGTCGGACTTGACCACGCGCAGGCGCTGGAGCTCCCTGTCGCAGAACACCAGTGCGGCACCCGCCCCCTCCAGCTCGCCCGCGGCGCGCGCCGGGAGCGGTCCCACGACGCCGAGCCGGAGACCGCCGCGGCGGCGCGCCCGCAGCTCGTCGGCCACGGTCGCCGCCGTCGACTCGCCGCCCCACCGGACCTCGCAGCCCGACGCCAGTCGCGCCGCGTTGTCCACGTGGTTCGCGAACTGCACCCACAGGAGCGGCGGCCCGTCGCCGGGGAACCAGACGAGCGCCGCCTCGCGGGTGACGGGCCACTCGCTCAGCCACTGCACGGCCGCACCGGCGCGGTCGGCCCCGTAGGCGAGGAGCGCGTCGGCCCCCGCGCGCTCGAGCGCCGCCGCCGCGGCCGCCCACCGCCGCGCAATCTCGTCGTCGGAGAACCGCGGGTATTCCTCGCCGTGGGCCGCAGGCCACCCGGCCGACGCGCCGGCCCCCGCCATCGCCACGTCGTCAGGCCCGGGCGCGCACGAACGCCTCGACGGAGGCGGGTACGTCGATCCCGTCGGAGAGGTCGGGCGCAGCCAGCGGCGGCGACGCGGACGTCCGCAGCGGGACGACCCCCGCCCACGCCGGCCCTCTGCGGTCCTCCTCGGGGTCCTCCGACCAGCCGTCGGACACCTTCAGGGACCAGTGCTCGATCGGCATCTCGAGCACGAGCGTCTGGCGGAGCTCGCCAGCCGTCGAGGCCCGGACCTCCGTGCGGCGTCCGGGCAGGAGCTTGTCGGTGATGACCTCGAGCGCGCGGTCCCGTGTGCAGGCCTCGAGCGGGCGGAGCGCGCCGAACACCGCGGCGCTCCGGTACCGCATCGAGGACTCGAACGCCGACCGAGCCACGACGAGCCCGTCGAGCGCGGTCACCGTCACGCACGCCGGGACGGCCTCCGCCGCGACACGCATCCAGCCAGAGCCCGTGGAGCCGTGGACCAAGAGCCGGTCGCCGTCACGCGCGAAGGCCGTCGGGAGAACGAGGGGTTGCCCGTCTGCGAGCAGGCCGACGTGGGCGACCAGCACCTCGTCGAGCAGCGCGTCGAGCGCGCCGCGCTCGTCCACCTGGAGCTCGCGCAACCGGCGCACGCGGGTGCGCGGCGCGGGGTTCGGCGCGCTCACGGCCTGACGGTCCGGGTGACCGACCGCGGCCCGGCGGCGGACGGCGGGAGCGGCTCGACGAGCGGGAAGTGGCACGCGGCGAGGTGGCCCTCGTGGCCGAACGCCCGGAGCGGTGGCTCCTCGTGCGCGCAGATCTCCTGCGCGCGGGCGCACCGGGTGCGGAACCGGCAGCCGGACGGCGGGTTCGACGGGGACGGCAGCTCGCCGCGCACCTTGGGCGTCCTCGTGCCGCGCCTGGAGGGGTCGGGAGTGGGGATGGCCTCGAGCAGCCCGGCCGTATACGGGTGGGCGCTGTGCTCGTAGACGTCGGCGACCGGGCCGACCTCGACGAGCTTGCCGAGGTACATGACGCCGACCCGGTCGGCGAGGTACCGCACCACCGACAGGTCGTGCGAGATGAGGACGTAGCTGAGCTCCCGCTCGGTCTGCAGGCGCCACATCAGGTTCAGGATCTGCGACTGGATGGAGACGTCCAGCGCGGACACCGGCTCGTCGGCGACCACGAGCCGGGGCTCGACGGTGAGCGCCCGTGCGAGACCGATCCGCTGGCGCTGGCCGCCGGAGAACTCGTGCGGGTACAGCCCGAGCGCACGGCGCGGCAGGCCGACCTCGTCGAGGAGCTGCCGGATCCGGGCTGTGCGCTCTCGCCGGTCGCCGATCTTCTGCGCGTTGAGGGGCTCCCTCAGGATCGACGCGACGCGCATCCGGGGATCGAGCGACGCGTACGGGTCCTGGAACATGAGCTGGACGTCCTTGCGGTGCCGCTTGAGGGCGACCCCGCGGACGGCGGTGGCGACGCCGTCGAATTCGATGGTCCCGGAGTCCGGCTGGAGCAGCCCGACCATGACGCGGCCGAGCGTCGTCTTCCCGCAACCCGACTCGCCGACGAGCCCGAGGGTCTCGCCGACCCCGATCGACAGGGTGACCCCGGAGACGGCCTTCACCGACCCGACCGTCCGGCGCAGGAAGCCCTTCTTGATCGGGAACTCCTTCACCACGTCCTCGAGGTGGAGGAGCACGCGCCCGTCGGACGGGCCGGCATCACCGCCGCCGTCCGTGCCTGTCGCCGCCGTCGCCGTCGGCGCCACGGCCACGGCCGCGGCCGCGGCGGCCCGGCTTCCCCGGGCGTCACCTCGCAGGGCGACGTCCACGCCGATCAGGTGCTGCGCACGCCGGCCGTCGACGGGGAAGTGGCAGGCGAACTGGTGCCCGCTGCCGTCGTCGGTGAGGGGAGGATCCTCGTCCAGGCACTTCTGCTGCGTGTAACGGCACCGCGCCGCGAACCGGCAGCCGGTCGGCGGTCTGGTGAGGTCCGGGGGGGTGCCCGGGATGCTGTAGAGGGCCTTCGCACGGTCGGCCTGCAGGCCGGGGATCGACTCGAGCAGCGCCTGGGTGTAGGGGTGGCGCATCTCGCCGAAGATGGTCGCCACGTCGCCGGTCTCGACGAGCCGTCCCGCGTACATCACCGCGACGTGGTCCGCCCGGTCGGCGATCACGCCCATGTCGTGGGTGATGAGCAACAGGCCCATGTCGAAGCGCGCCCGGAGGTCGTCGAGGAGCGCGAGGATCTGGTCCTGGATCGTGACGTCGAGCGCGGTGGTCGGCTCGTCGGCGATCAGGAGCTTCGGCGAGCAGGCGAGCGCCATCGCGATCATCGCCCGCTGTCGGAGGCCCCCCGAGAGCTCGTGCGGATGGCTGCGGAGCCGCTCGGCCGGTCGCGGCATCCCGACCAGCCCGAGCACCTCCTCGGCTCGCGCCATCGCCTGCGCTTTCGTGACGCGGTTGTGGGCGCGCACGGGCTCGGCGATCTGGGCGCCGAGCGTCATCAACGGGTTGAGCGAGGTCATCGGGTCCTGGAACACCATCCCGACGTCGCGTCCGCGCACCTGGCGCATCTGCTTCTCGCTGACGGCCGTGACGTCGTTGCCGAGGATCCTGATCGACCCCGCCGAGATGCGCGCGTTGGGCGGCAGGAGCCGCATGACCGACATCGCGACCATCGTCTTGCCCGAGCCCGACTCGCCGACCACGCCGACCGTCTCGCCGGGGCGGACCGAGAGCGACACGCCACCGACCGCGTGCACCGTTCCCCCGCGCACGGGGATGTCGACCTGGAGGTCCGTGATCCCGAGGAGCTCACCAGCCATCGGACCCCATCTCTCCTGCCGGTCCACACGATCCCATCGCGGCCTCAGTGCCGTTGCAGTCTGACGTCGAGGGCGTCGCGGAGCGCGTCGCCCACGAAGTTGAACGCGAGCACCGTGAGCACGATCGCGACGCCCGCGGGGTAGATCAGCCACCAGTAGCCGTCGTAGATGAAGTTCAGGCCGTTGTTCAGCATCGCCCCCCAGCTCGTCGACGGGGGCGGCGTCCCGAGGCCGAGGAAGCTCACGCCGGCGAGCAGCAGGATGGCGTTGGCGACCTGAAGCGTCGTCTGGACGACGATCGTCCCCATGACGTTCGGGATGATGTGGCGGACGATCACCTTGGTGCTCGTTACGCCGGCCCCCCGTGCCGCCTCGATGTACTCACGGGTCCTCACCGAGAGCGACTCCCCGCGCACGAGCCTGGCCGTCGGCAGCCACGAGACGACCGCGACCACGATGATGAACATGAGCGTGGTCGGCGAGAAGATGGTCACCATCAAGAGCATGAGGAGCAGCGGCGGGATGGCGTAGACGGAGTCGACGACGCGCATCATCACCGAGTCGATCCACCGGCCGAAGAAGCCGGCCACCGCGCCCCATGCCGCCCCGAGCAGGCTCGACAGCAGCGCCGCCCCGAGGCCGACCTCCAGCGCGACCTGCCCGCCGACCATCAGCCTGCCGAGGACGTCGTACCCGACGTTGTCGGTGCCGAGCGGGTGCGCGCCGCCCGGCGGGAGGTTGGCTGTGAGCAGGTTCGTGTGCACCTGGTCGGTGTGGTACAAGACCGGCCCGAGGAAGCAGAAGAGCACGATCGCGACGATCGTCGCGGCACCGACGAGCGCCAGGCGGTTCTCGGCGAAGACCGAGAGGAACAGCCGGACCATGCTCCCCGACGACGTCACCTCCCCGCCTTCGGCGCCTGTCGGCCCGGCGACGACTGTGGCGACCACGGGGGTCCCGAGCAGCGTGGCCATGCCGCCGCCGACCACCGGGACGCCGGGAACCTGCGTCCGGTCAGTCATAGCGGACCCTCGGGTCGACCGCCGCGTAGAGGAGGTCGGCGAGGAGGCTGCCCATCACCGTCGCGACGCCGACCACGATCGTGAAACCCATCAGCAACGGGTAGTCCTGTCTGAGCGCCGCCTCCCACAACAGATAGCCCATCCCCGGATAGTTGAACAGCGCCTCGATGACGATGGCGCCCGAGAGGATGATCGGCAGTGTCAGGCCGATGAGCGTGATGATCGGGGTGACCGAGTTGGGCAACAGGTGTCGGAACACCACCCGCGTGTTGGAGATCCCCTTGGCCCGCGCGGTGCGGATGTAGTCCTGCACCAGGTTCTCGATCGCCGACGAGCGCATGAACCGGCTGAACTGGGCGAAGCTCACGAGCGCCAGCGTCACGACGGGGAGCACCAGCGCGCGCGGGTCCGCCAGGATCGAGGCGACCGACGACGCCTGCGGCGCCTCGGCGGGAAGCACGTGCAGGCTGATCGCGAACGCAAGGATGAGGAGCATCCCCGCCCAGAAGTTGGGCATCGCGTACCCGGCGAAGGCGAACGTCGTGATCGCGTGGTCGGCGAACTTGTTCCGCCGGATCGCCTGGTAGAGGCCGAGCGGGACCCCGACCACCAGCGAGAGGACGAAGGCCAGTCCGACGAGGAGGGCGCTCTTGGGCAGGTTCGCCTCGAGGAGCGAGAGCACCGACTGGTTGTAGTGGTAGGAGTACCCCAGGTTCCCGTGCACCAGGTGCCAGACGTAGAGGCCGTACTGGACGGGGACCGCCCGGTTGTACCCGTTGGCGACGTTGAAGTTGGCGATCGCCGCCTTGGTGGCCCGGGGGCCGAGCGCCGCCCGGGCCGGGCCGCCGGGCAACAGGTGGATCAGCAGGAAGACGACCAGCGTCACGCCGACCACGACGATGACCGCCTGGAGGAGCCGCCGCGCGATGTACGCGAGCATCGGTTCAGGCCCTCCCTGGCCCCGGTGCAGCCGGCGACGTCACCATCGACCTAGCGGCGTCGCGCCAGCCCGTCGTGCGGTCCAGGTCTCGCCACCGGTGCGGGGACGGCGTGGCCGATCACTTCGAGAAGTACCAGTTCTGCGGGTAGATCTGGAGGTACGGGTCGAGCGGCGTCACGCCGTGGAGTGTCTTCTTGTAGGCAACGACACGGTAGGCGGGCATGGGCATGAAGATCTGGATCTGCTGCTTCGCCATGTAGTTCTCCCACTTCTTCAGGGCCGCGATCGGCTGGGAGCTCTGGTGGTTGGCGTTGATCATCGCGTCCATGGTCTTCTGTGTGCAGTAGGCGCCGTAGTTGGACGCCGCCCCGCAGTAGAAGGTGTTGCCGCCCGTCTCGACGTACGGGGTCCAGCCGAGCGGCCACTCGCCCATCCACAGCTCCATGTCCCAGCTGCACTTGGTGACCTTCCCCGAGCACTGGGCGGCCAGTGACGACAGGTTCCCCTGCGGGACGAGCTTCACCTTCATGCTCGCCCCGATGTTGCTGAACTGCGAGTCGACGTACTGCAAGAGGGAATACTGTGTGCTGGCCGACTGGGTGCCGACGATGCGGAACTCCAGCTTTGCGCCCTTCTTGATCCCCTTCCCGCAGTCCTTGGGACCTGTCCCGGGTCGCGTGCACGTCGAGGTGCCGTTGGGCACGACGTGCCACCCGTGCTTGGTCAAGAGGCTCTTCGCCGCCGAGATGCTGTAGGGGTAGGGGTCCTTCTTCCCGATCGCCGTCACGTTCTGCCCCTTTGTGTTGGGGTTCGGGACCGGGCTCGACGCATACGACGCATGACCGTGGTAGATCTTCTGGATGATCTGCTTGAAGTTGACCAGGTGCGTGAGGGCCTGGCGCACGTAGAGCTGGGACAGGATCGGCGCCGCGGTGTCGCTCTTCGCGTAGTTCAGGATCAGCCCGCCGAAGGCGGCCTGGGTCCAGTAGGAGATCTTGTACCCCTCGGACTCGAGCCGGGGGATGGCCTTCAGCGATGTGAACGGGACGTAGCCGACGTCGAGCTGGCCGCTCTCGAGGGCGTCGAGCTCGGCCGTTGTGCTCGTGAAGGGGACCTCGGTGAACTCCGAGATCTTCTGTGACTGCGGCCACGGGTACTTCGGATTGGGAGTCATCGACATCTGGCCGTTCGTCGAGTTGAACGACTTCACCACGAACGGACCGTCGACGACCTTCCACAGCGGGCTGCCCGCGAGTGTCGACGCCTTCTTCGCCTCGCTCTGCAGGAACTTGTAGACGTCCTTCGCGCCCTTCGGTGTCATGTCGTAGTTCCCGACCGGCCCGCTCGCCGACGTCTTGTCCCACGCGTGCTGCGGCATCGGCGTGATCTGGTCGAGCTCGTTGCCGAGGAGCCAGTACGTGCTGTACGTGCCGTTGAACACGATCTGGTACTTGGTCGTCGACAGGTAGTTGATCTGCTTGACGTTGTCGGGGAACGAGCCGGGCACGTACGCCGCGAATGTTGTCTTGGCGACCTCGAGCAGGTTCATCCAGAACTGGACGTCACGGGTGGTAACCGGCTGGCCGTCCGACCACTCCCGGCTCTTGAGCGTGACTGTCACCACGGTGTCCCCTGTCGCGTTCTTCGAGAACACGGGAGCGTCCGCGAGCGAGGTTGTCGGGTTGAACTGGGTCTTCCCGTTCTTCCCCCACTGGTAGACGGGAGGCCACATGAGGTAGGAGACCCAGGGGATGTAGGCGGTTGTCCAGTACGACGCCGTGTACATCGGGAAGAAGTAGGTGGGCGGCTCGCCGACCAGCTCGGCGAAGGTGGCGTTCCCGCTCGCCTTCCCCGCCTTGGCGTGCGCCGCGGCCGGCACCACGTTCACCATTCCCACCGTGAGCATCGCGAGCGACAGGACCGTCGCGAACCCAACGAGCACACGTGAGCTACGTGCCTTCATCTAGCCGTCGCCCCCCTCTGAAGCAATTTCCGGGCACCGGTACCAACGTCGATATCGGACGCCGCGAAGACGTATTCCGGCGGTTTCGGTGGCAGGGAGGAACGCTTCCTTCCAGCTTCGGCGCCTCCCAATCCGATTTCAGTCCCGAACTATCTCACAGGGCGAGTGTAATCGCAAGGCTGTCACGCGTCATGGTCGCGTCCGCGTCACCGATTCCCTCGACGGGCTCACTCGACGGGCTCACTCGACGGGCTCACTCGACGGGCTCACTTGACGAACAGGGGGTTCACGGGGCAACCGGACGCGCCCACCAGCTTGAGGGGTGAGGCCACGTAGAGGCCCTCGTAACGGCCGTCGTCCGCGCAGTCCGCGGCGAGGTCGGCCAGCCAGAGCACCTCGTGGAACTGGAGGCCGCGGTCACGCAGGAGATGGCGGTGGAGGCAGAACTCCTCGTGCGTCGCGGGGTCTCTCGGCCGCTCGTTGGCGAGGGTGTCCGAGCCGATCCCGAGGACACGGCGGTCGTCGACCCACTCGAGGAGCGCGTCGTCGTAGCCGAGTCCCGGCTCGGAGTAGTCCGCGAAGAACGCCGTGGCGCCCTCCGACCGGAAGCGTTCGAGGCTCCCGGTCCGCAGGAGCACCATGTCGCCGGGCGCGAGCTCGACGTGCTCGTCGCGAAGGCACGCCTCCACCTCGTCCAACGTCACCTCGTGGTCGCGAGGCAACGGCCCTTCGTTCTCTCGGCAGAGGTCGACCAAGACACCCCGGCAGAAGACGCCGAGCCGTGCCACCGCCGCCACGTCTGTCTGCGCGAGGCCGCCGACGGTCGACGACGCGGGCACCCCGCCCGCGATCGTCCCGTCGACGATGACATGCCCGCGGGCGTCGAGATGGGTGCCGCCGTGACAGTTCAGCAGCACGCCGTCGTCGACCCACGCGACGTTCCCCGCGTCCGGCTGCAGGAGGCCCTTCTCGTAGTGCGACCAGTCCTGGTACATGATGTGCAGCGGCGTCGGTGCGCCGGGGAAGGCCGGCACCGGTGTGCGGCCGAACACCTCGAGACCGAGGGTGAACACCTTGCCCGAGCGGACCGCCGCGGCGGCCCGCACCCGGTCGTCCGCCCGCACCTCTCCGAGCCTCCCCCCGGGATCAACCGTCATCGATGGTCATCGCGCTTGGCATCGCTTGGCGTCGCTCGGCCTGGGTCGTCACCGTCGGGGATGTAGCACCGGCCACCTGGGCCGTCAAGCGACGGCGGACGGCGACGGCGGACGACAGCGGCGGCGCGAGCGGCACACAGCCCGACCTACGATCGGATGACCGTCCACCGCTGCGGAGGGGGTTCCGTGCGCCGGCACGATCCACGTCCACGTTTGGCGCCGTCGCCCGTCGGCTCCGGCCCCGAGAGGGGCGCCGACGCCCTGTCCCACGACGCGCTCGCCGAGCACCTTTCGTCGCTGTCCCTCGTCGACCACCACGTCCACGGGGCGTTCCGAGACGACGTCGCCGACGAGGTCTTCGCCGAGACCATCACCGAGTCCGACCGGGGAGGTCGGTCCGGCCAGTCGGCCTTCGACTCGCCGGTGGGATTCGCGATCCTTCGGTGGTGCGCCCCGCTGCTCGACCTCGAGCCTCACGCGTCACCGTCCGACTACCTTGCGCGTCGCCACGAGCTCGGTGTCGCCGGCGTGAACCGGCGCTTCTTGTCCGCGGAGCAGGTGAGTGCGTTCCTCGTCGACACGGGGTTCAACGCCGACGGGCTCCTCTCGCCAGAGGAGACGGCCTCGGCGGGCGGGGCCGTCGCGCGCGAGGTGGTCCGCCTCGAAGCGGTCGCCGAAGAGGTCGCCGCCGAGGGCCCGGGCGCGGCCGGCTTTGCGGAGCGGCTCGCGCAGCGCCTCGACGAGCGGCTCGTCGACGCCGTCGGGACGAAGAGCATCGTCGCCTACCGCCACGGCTTCGACCTCGACCCCGAGCGGCCCGGACCGGACGAGGTGACCGCGGCGGCGGGGCGGTGGCTCGGAGAGCTCGACCGCACCGGACGGGCGCGCCTCTCCCATCCGACGCTCCTCCGCCACCTCCTGTGGTCCGGCATCGACGCGGGGTTGCCGTTGCAGCTCCACGCCGGCTACGGCGACACGGACCTCGACCTGCACCGGTCGAACCCGCTCCTCCTCACCGAGTTCCTCCGCCTGGCCGAGCCGTCCGGCACGCCGGTGGTGCTGCTGCACTGCTACCCGTACCACCGGGAGGCGGGGTACCTCGCCCAGATGTTCCCGAACGTCTTCTTCGACGTGGGCCTCGCCGTCATCTACGCCGGCGGGTCCGCCGCGACGATCGTCGCCGAGGCGCTCGAGGTCGCCCCGTTCGGCAAGCAGCTCTTCTCGTCGGACGGCTGGGGCGCATCCGAGCTGCACTTCCTCGGCGCCCATCTCTGGCGCAGGGCGATGGCGCGCGTCCTCGGGCATCTGGTCGACCACGGTGAGTGGAGCCTTCCCAACGCCCGTCGGGTGGCGTCGATGATCGGGGAGGGGAACGCCACCTCGCTCTACCGGCTGGCCACCCCTGCCCCGGCCGGCCACGCCTGACCACGCCTGACCACGCCTGACCGCCGGCGTCCCGAACCGGCGGCGACGCGGGTCCGCCCGGCTCTACGCTCCGGCGCATGACCGCAGAGAATCCCGCCACGCCGAGCGACTTCGAGGAGATCTACCGCACGACGCCGCCGTGGGACATCGGCCGCCCCCAGCCGGTCTTCCTCGCGCTCGCAGAAGCCGGCGAGCTCCGCGGGACCGTCCTCGACAGCGGGTGCGGCACCGGAGAGCACGCCCTCATGGCCGCGGCGCTCGGCCACGAGGCGACGGGCATCGACCTCGTTGCCGCCGCCATCGACGCGGCGCGGCGCAAGGCGGCGGAACGGCGGATCGACGCGACCTTCGTCGTTGGCGACATCCTGCGCCTCGACGTGCTGGGGAAGCAATTCGACACGGTCATCGACAGCGGCGTCTTCCACGTCTTCGACGACGCCGACCGCTCCCGCTACGTGGATTCGCTCGGTTCGGTCGTCGCGCCCGGAGGCCGCTACTTCATGGCGTGCTTCAGCGACCGGCAGCCCGGCGACTGGGGCCCGCGCCGCGTCACCCGGGGCGAGATCGAGGCGTCCTTCGCGCACGGTTGGGACGTCGAGTCCATCGAGCCCGCCGAGTTCCTGACGAACCTGGTCCCGAAAGTCCATGCGTGGCTCGCGCGGGTCACCCGGGTCTGACCCACCGGACTGCCGGTCGTGGTCGAGGCGGCCACAACCTGACGGGACCGAGAGCACGTCGACGGCGATCGCCGGACGTCCTCTCCGCGCGCCGGGGTTCAGAGGGACGCGAGGGCTTCGCGCAGGCGGGCGAGGTCGCCGGTCTCCACGTCGACGTGCGGGCTGATCCGCAAGGTCGGCGACGACATGTCGTGCGGCGCCCGGAAGAGCTGTTGGCCCGTCGTCACGATCCGGTGCTCGTGCAGGAGGCGCGCCCGTACGTCCATGACGTCCTGTCCCGAGGTCGGCCTGAGCGCCGTGATGGCACACGGCTCGTCGACCGGCCCGACCACCTCCCAGTCGTCCAGGTCCCCGAGGACCTCGCGGGTCGCCCGTCCGACGGCGGCGAGCCGGGCCCGGACCGCCTCTGCCCCGAGGCCGAGGTGCTCGCGGGCCGCCACACCGAGCCCCACCCGCCCGGCGACGTGCGACTCCCGGGAGGACAACCACGAGCCGATCGGCTCGTCGGCGGCGGCGACCGGTTCGAGCGCGACGAGCGCGTCGCGCAGGCGGTCGTGCCACCGGGGGTCGACGGCGAGCACGCCGACACCGCGGGGTCCGGTGAGCCACTTGCGGCTGGTCGCGTAGACCACGTCGGCACCGCTCGCCGTGTCGACGTGCCCGAGCGCCTGCGCCGCGTCGACCACGAGCGGGACACCCGACGCCCGGCAGACGGCCGCCACGTCCGCGGCGGGCTGGACGAGGGGGCGGTGCGACGCGACCTGGGTGAGGTGGACCAGCGACGGGGGGTCCTTCGAAAGGTGGCGCGCCAACCCGGCGAGGTCGACGTGGCCGTCGCCGTCGACGGGCAGCTCGACCGTGCGCAACCCCCTGCGGGCGAACGCCGCGAGGTTCGGGCCCCACTCGCTCGGGACGACGCCGACGCACGGGTCGGCGCCGAAGGGCCAGACCTCGAGGAGGACGCCGAGAGCGACGCTCGCGCTCTCGACGAAGGCGATCCCGTCGGCGGGGATGCCGACCAGTCGGGCGAGCGCCTCCCGGCCGGCCGAGAGCGCCGCCCCGGCCTCCTCCTGCGCGACATAGGCGCCCACCCGCGCCTCCAAGAGGGCGTGCTCGGCGACGGCGGTCAGGACGGCGAGAGAGCTTCTCCCCGCGGCCGCGCTGTCCAGATGGCACACGGCGGGGTCGGGCCGCGCCGCGCGCCAGCGCGCCCAGCGGTCCTCGGGCTCGCCGAGCTCCTCGAGCGCCGTCATCGCCGGCGAGGCTGTTCGCGGGTGGCCGGCAGCCCCACCATCGCGAGGACCGCCCCCATGTCGAGGTGGCGCTCGGCCAACCGGCCGAGGCCGTCGAGCACCTCGCCGAGGGTCCGGCGCGGAGCGGCCCCGACCAGTGCCTCGACGACTGCGGCGTCCTCGCAGAGCCCGTGGAGGTAGACGCCGAGCACGTGGCCGGCGACGATGCCCGAGCCGTCGACGAACGCGGGCTCCAGGTGCGGATGCCCGGTCGTCACCCCGTAGTGGACCTCGTAGCCCTCGACCTCGAGGCCGCCGAGCGCACGCCAGGGGGCGGGGAGATCCGCACGGAAGCGCCTGGCGGAGCGGCGGACGAGCTTCTCGGGGGACAGGACGGTCCGCGCCGGGACGACGCCGAGGCCGGCGACACGGCCCGCGGACTCGACGCCGCCGGGATCGTCGATGACGTCGCCCAGCAACTGGAGGCCGCCGCACACCGCGAGCACCGGCACCCTACGGCCGATCGCGGCGAGCAGGGCCCGGTCGATGCCCGTGCGGCGGAGCCATGACAGATCGTGGGCGACGAGCTTCGAGCCCGGGAGCACGATGAGCTCGGCGTCGTCCAGGTCGCCGGCGCGCACCGCCCATCGGAAGTCGCTCGCCTCCCGGAGGGTCCACCACTCGTCCAGGTTGGAGGCCGCGGGCCCGCGCACCACGCGCACCCGCCGGCCCGCACCGGGACTCGGCGAAGGGTCGGCGCCGTCCTCGTCGGGCAGCCCGTGGTCGACGATGGGCACCACCCCCACCGTCGGCACGCCGGTCAAGTCGTGGAGGATCGCCGGCCCGGGCGCGAGCAGCGCGGGGTCGCCACGGAACCGGTTCAACACGAACCCGCCCACCCTCGCGCGGTCCGCGGTCGGGAGCAGCGCCCAGGTGCCGTAGCAGTGGGCGAAGGCGCCACCGCGGTCGATGTCGCAGACGACGAGCATCCGGGCGCCGGCGTGGCGGGCGATGCGCAGGTTGGCCAGGTCGACGTCGGCGAGGTTCACCTCTGCGGGGCTCCCGGCTCCCTCGAGCACCACGACGTCCGCGTCGCCGGCGACCTCGTCGTAGGCGAGGCGCACCACCTCCCAGAGCGGTTCGGCGCGCTCGCGCCAGGGCACCTCGGTGAGGGCACGGTCGACCCGCCCGCGCACGACGACCTGGCTCCTCGTCTCGGCCTCGGGCTTCAACAGCACGGGATTGTGCCGGACCGAAGGGGTCACGCCCGCCGCGAGCGCCTGGAAGTACTGGGCTGCGCCGATCTCGCCGCCGTCGACGACCCGGGCGTTGTTGGACATGTTCTGCGCCTTGAAGGGCGCCACCGCGAACCCACGCTCGCGCAGCGCCGCGCAGAGGGCCGTCGCGAGGAGGCTCTTCCCCGCCCAGCTCGAGGTCCCCGCGACGAGGAGCGCCGGCGGCCGACTCCGCGTCACGTGGACGCCCGCACGGCGCCCGGGTCGCCACCTCCCGCCGAGCACCGCATGCGGGGCACGGTACCGGCTCCCCTGACTCCCCACCCGCTGGAGCCACGACGATCAGCTCGTGACCACCGGCGAGCTCGCGGCGAGATCCGGCCTGTCGGTGCGGACCACCCGGTGGTACGCCGTCCACCGGCTCACATCGTCAGTGACCCTGATCGAGCCGCGCTGCTGCGAGCGTCGGCTGGAACAGCTCGACGGGGTTGCCGGAGGGATCCTCGACGATGATCTGCTTGCCACCCGTTCCGCCCACGATCTCGTTTCGGAACTTCACGCCCGCGGCTCGGAGGGTTTCCACCGTCGCCTCGAGATCGTCCACCTCGATGGAGAAGCGGTTCCAGCCGCCGGGCTCGGGCAGCCTGCCGTCAGGCATCGCTTGGCCGCCACCCGGCGCGGCTCCCGGGGCACTCAGCACCAGACGGAGCGGGCCGCGCGAGAGCATCGCGAACGTCGGTGCGGGATGCATCTCCTCGTGAAAGCCGAGCTGGCCGCAATAG
This sequence comes from Acidimicrobiales bacterium, assembly GCA_035534455.1. GTDB lineage: Bacteria > Actinomycetota > Acidimicrobiia > Acidimicrobiales > RAAP-2 > JAJYVT01. The sequence goes on along the minus strand of DATLRV010000003.1, from coordinate 25,654 downwards.
AACCCGATGGCGGCGTCGACGTCGTGGACGATGTAGCGGACACTGACGGATGCCATGGCAGCCTCCCCGGTCGCGACGCGCAGACGAGGTGCGAACCCGGAGCTCGACGTTCGACACGAACTCCCGTGCATCCCGTCATCCCAGCCGAATCACCAGACCTGAGGGTACCGCCGGCATCGCCGCCATGTCGCTCCGTCGAGCCGCAGAGTGGCCGCCCGGTCGGTGAAGCCCTCGGGCACGAGGTTCACGAAGGCCCGGTGGAGGCTTCGGCCGGACCGGCAGCCTCCACCACGGCCAGGATGTCGTCGCCGTAGCGCTCCAGGCGAAGTGGACCCATCCCCCTGCACTCCAGGAGCTCGGCAAGGCTCCCGGGCGCCCGCTCTGCCACCCCGCGCAGATCTGCGTCGTTCAAGACGACGTAGGCGGGGACCTTGTCGGCCTTCGCCGTGGCCGAGCGCCACTCCCGCAGCGCCTGCTCGATCGCACGGGCGGTCGGCGAGAGCTCTGAGCCTTCCTCGGGCGCCACGAGTGAGACCAGACGTGCACCGGCGCGCACCACCGTGCCGTAGGCGACATGCACCCGCACGGACCCGACCTGCATGAGGACCCCGCCCGCGCGGAGCTCGACGACACTGCCCCGCTGGCCGCCCACCTCCAGCTCCACGCCGATCGCGGCGGTCACGGCCGGGTCCCGGCGCGTCGGTGCGGACGTCTTCACCCGGTTCCGTCGTGCACCGCGTGTCCGAGCCGCACGGGGCACGTTCTTCACCTCGGCCGCCGAGGCCGCGGTCCTGCGGGAGCGAAGGGGCGTGTGCGGTCTTTCGCCGTCGAGCTCGGCCACGAACGGCGAGGGCGCCTCACGGTCGTACAGCACGACCGCGCGGTCGAGGGCACGGGTCAGGGCCACGTGGAAGATCCGGCGCTCCCCTTCGTCGTCGTCTCCGAGGCGGTGCGGGAAGAGGCCCTGGTTGGCGCCGAAGACGATGACGTTCGGCCACTCCTTCCCCTTGATCCTGTGCACCGTCGAGAGGAGGACCGCGGGGCCCGCCTCCGCCGGACGCGACAGGCGCTCGGCCAGCCACGCCTCGAAGCCGTCCGGCTCGGGATGCAGCGCGGCGACGGCCTCGAGGGCGAGGAGGTCGTCGGTGTGGGTCGAACGGTCGGCGTCTCTTCGGGACCCGTCCAGGACCTCCATCTGCCCGCCGAGGCCGAGATCGACGCGGACCGTGCGCAATGCCTCGACGGTCGTGACGGTTGCCGCGACCCGTGCCAAGTCGTTGGCGTACGCCTCGAGCTTGGGGACGTCACCCCCCGAGAGACGCTCCGCGAGGCGACGGATGTCGGTCACGGACGTGTGCGGGCGCCTGGTGAGCATCTCGACCACCGGGCGTGAGATCTTGCGCGACGGCCGGTGGACGGTGTCGAGGACGTCGGCCCGCTGGATCTCCTGCGGCCGCCGGGCGATCCGCACGTAGGCGAGCGCGGTACGCACGCCAGTGCGTCGAAGCACCGCCGGCCCGAGCGTCGATGTGACGGGGATGCCCGCCTCGACGCAGGCGACGTGCACCGGGAGCAGCACGGCGTTGACCCTGGCGAGGACCGCCACCTGGTCCGGTTCGATCCCCTCTCCGAGCCATCCGGCGACGAGGTCGACCGCGACGCGGGCGAGCTCGTCGCCGGGCACGGGGACGCGGGCGACGGCTCCCGCGCCGGCCAGGAGGCCGGCGTTCGCCGGCATCGGGTCCTGGCGATCGGGGGCGACGCGGATCGTCTTGTGCACCCGACGCGTGTTGTAGGAGAGGAGGTGGGTGGCCGCCTCCACGACGGCCGGTGGGCAGCGGTAGTTGACCTCGAGCGCGTGCGACCCCGCCCCCGGGAAGTACCGCCCGTAGTCGATGAGGAAGCCCGGGTCCGCCCCCGAGTAGCCGTAGATGACCTGGTCGTCGTCACCCACGCCGAAGCAGTCGTAGCCGGGCGCGCACAGGAGCCGGATCAACAGCATGTGCGCCGGGGTGAGGTCCTGGAATTCGTCGACGAGCATCCTCCGGCAGGAGCTCTGGGCGCGGGACCTCGCTGCCGGATCCCGCAGGAGGACCTCGATCGCACGGTAGATCTGCTCGTCGAAGTCGACGGCGCGCCGGCGGCGCAGCTCTTCGCGGTAGGCGTCGAAACCTTCCGCGAGTCCCGAAGCGTCGGGGTAGGCCAGCTCCGCTGCGTCGGGCGATGCGAGCCCGAGGCGCACCGCCGAGAGCGAGTCGAGGTACGGCGCCACGGTGTCGGCGTTCGCCTGGTGCTTGACGGGGAAGACCACCTCGACGACGTCCCGGGCGCCGGCCTCCTCGAGCACCTCGAGCTGCCCGTCCCCGCCGAGCTCGTTGCAGACCCACAGGCCGAGCGAGTTGAGCGTCCGGACCTGGGGCCCGTGCGCCGTCACGACCCCCGCAAGGCGGCTCCGCATCTCGTCGGCCGCCCGCTTGTTGAAGGCGACCGCCGTCACCGTCGACGGGTGGACGCGCCGGTCGACCAGGAGATGGCGGAGGCGCTCGGTGAGGACCCGGGTCTTCCCCGAGCCCGCCGGTGCGATCACCCGCGCACTCCCGACCGGATGCGTCACGGCCGCGAGCTGGTCCGGCGCGAGGTCCGCGTCCGGCAACGCACGACGGACCGTGCGGAGCTCTCCGGCCTCCGCGCTGTACCGGTGCACGACGGAGGTCCCTGTCGGCAGCCCGGGCGGGTCCGGTGGCCCGCCGTCGACGAAGTACGGGACGCCGTCGCGGTCCACCAGGTCGGCCGGACCCCCCTCGCGCGCTCCGGCGATCCGGCGTGCCGCCTTGCGGGCGTGCCACCAGATCGGCTCGCCACTGCGGACGTCGTAGGTGTTCGCCCACACGAGGAACTGGAGCCGCTCCCGAGAGAACTCGAAGCCGGTGCCCAGGTCGTGCACCGCCCCGTCGAAGCGCTCCGGTGCCCGAAGCGCCCCGGGATCGCACGAGAGCTCGACGACGACCGGTCGCCGGGCGAGCCAGGCGGCATGGAGGTCCCCGACGACGGCGCCGGGGTCCGAGAGCTCGTCGGCTCCGACACGGATCCGTTCGGCGCCCTCCCACCCCGCGGGAGCCTCCTGGCCGGGGAGCACGACGGCTCCCCTGCCGAGAATGCTGCGCGCCGCTGACATCGAAGAGAGGGTACCGAGAGGATGGCACATGGCCGCAGGGGGGAGGGAGCGCGAGCGCTGCTACACGAGTCCGCTGCTATCCCACGTCGGACCGAGAGGGACCGGAGGTCGATCGGAGAATCGGCGGGAACCCACGTTCGACGACCGACGTGATCATCTCCACTTCCGCACACAGGGTCATGAAGCCTTGCACCGCGACCGGCCCGAGCGACGAACGCCTCAGGACGTCCTTCACTTCGTCCACGAGTTGGACGACATGCTCGAGCTCGCGATCCTTCGGGAACTTGCCAGTACGGAGTCGGTCGCCCCGAATCGTCAGTGGGTACGACCAGTTCTTGGCATCGAGTACGGCCACCCCTGCCGGCCCGACAAAGAGCTCGTCAATGTTTCCTCCCTTCCGGGAGCGACGATCAGGGAGAGGGTGCCACCCCCGATCGATCAGGCGTTCGAGCACCGAATCGAGCGCCGCTTCCCCTTCGGCCCCCAGGCGACAGTTGGCCGCGTACCGCTCGAGCGAAAGCGCACGCTCGCGGTAACTCACAGCCTTCGCTTCCGCGCGAGTCGCCATGCTTCGCACGGAGTCCCCGGCTCCAGGGAGTGAAGGACCACTCACCCTGGCTCCGGGACTCGAGGCGAATTCGAGCCCTCGCGACGGAGCTGAGGCACCGGGCCCCGGACAACACATCGCGCAGACGACTCGCTGACGAGGTTCGGCCGAGCTGCTGTGCCACCCCCAGCCGCGGAGGGCGATCTCGCCGTCGCACTGCCGACATCGTCCCCCGTACCGCAACCGCTTGAATTCCCAGTCCCCCGCCGGCTGCCATTGTGCGTCGCTGGTCACGTCCGACACCAACCCCCCCAGTTTGCGCGCTACGGCTCGTCAGGTCTACGCCGTCGTGGAGCAGTGTGCAGATCCGACTGTCACTGTGATCCGTTCGCCGGCGTACTGGTAGTAGAGAAGAATCCTCACGTAGCCTGTGCCGTTCGTTTCGTCACTCCACTTGTCAGCACCGTCTTGCGCCGTGGCCTCCGTGTGGGGCTGATTGGAGTGGACGGTCACGTAATAGTCCCCCGGATATCCGTCATTCGCAGAGGCTGCGCTCGCCGCGCAGGTGGCACTCGGAGGCGGGGGCGGCGGGGGCGCGGGGTTTGGTAGAGACCCGACGTAGGTCTTGTACGCCGTGACCCAGTTTGTGGCGATTGCCGCCTGAGCAGCGGCAAGGGAGAGCTTCCCGGTGCACACGAGGTCGTTGAGCTTGTTCTCCAGTACGTCCTTCGCGTTCGCGAACGACGTCGCCTGTGGGTTGTCGTTGGGCTCGATCCAGAGATTCGCCGGATCATTCGGATCTCCACCAAGTTCGAGCGGGACCAGATGGTCGTACTCGGCGGTCGAGAAGGACCCCGTGTAGCCATACGCCGAGGCAGAAGCCGTCTTCTCCGGTTCGGTGACTGCCTCTGGCGGCCGGATCGAGGACGTGTAGCCGCTCACGCAAATGGTCGCGCCGATCGTGCTCTGGGTGACGTCCGGATTGAGCGCCCCGGGGGTGCACCTGGGATCCGGCAGGGGATCTGAGCCGACGTACCTGTAGTGGCAGGATCCTGGCGGCGGCTGGGTCTGAACGGTGTAGCTCCCCATCGGGCCTGGCCCATACTGAACGCCCGCTGGTGACGCCGATTCCAACTCGGCCAGCACTTCGGACTCGACTGCGAGTCCGCCGCCGAAGAGATCGCCACCAGCCAGTCCGGACGCGGATGATCCCGTCAAGTAGCCGGCGACCGGCAGGGGCAGGGGTCCGGAAGGCCGCACGAGGAGCAGCGGACCGTCGTCCGCGGCTCCCATGAAGGGACCACCGGAAAGGGCGTCGGGAAAGCTCGTCCCCGTCGCGGCGCCGAAGCGGGACGGTGACGGGAAGAAGGTCGCCGCGACGGCAGCCGAGGTCGCGTACTGGTCCTGTCCGTAGACCGGAGTTGCGCTCGGGTCCGCCCCGTACGCTGCCAGGGGACCTCCGATTGCGAACCGGGTGTCTCCGGGGTGTGCAGCGAGGTACGCAGCGGTCTCTGGAGCCTGCGTGCGCCCATCCGTGAGCAGGATCGCTCCGTGCCTCACGATCGCGGCGGGGTCGGCGGAGAGCGCATCGGCGAAGTTGAGCCCGGTCGCCTCAAAGACCGTCGACGGGTTCCCAAGCTGCTCGGCGACGTCGACCGCCGTCGCGTACTCGTTTGACCCGGCGATTCGGACGACCGCGTAGTCCGCCCCTCGGAGCGTCGCATCGATGTCGGGGCTGAGCGCGAGGGCACCACCGAGCACATAGACCGTCCCTCCGACCGGAAGCACTCGCTCGATCTCCTGGAGGACCAGCGGGTCGAGATTCGAACTCTTGGACGCTCCAGGCGTGATGAGCAGTGGGCCGTGCACGTGCGCCGCGAGCGGTCCCCCCGCGAGGGCGTCGGCGAAGAAGTCCGACCGGGCGAGCACGACTGCCTTCGCGGACTGCGCAACCGGAAACTCGGACTGAGAGATCGCAATCGACGTGGCGACGGCGTCGGCCCCAAAGATCCGTTGGACCGGCACAGAGGCGCTCGCTCCCGCGACGGACTCCAACGTGGCGAGGGGAGAGGTGCATGCAGCCAAGAGACACAGTCCACCCACCAGGCGCGTGGGACGGAGACCGCGGTTGAGTGACCTCCACATGGCTCCCCCCCTCCTACTCGATGTGCAATTCGACCAGCTCTGACTGCGCTGCCACCGTGGCGAAGGTCGGTGGCGGAGAGTCCAAGGCTCGGTCCCTGCCTCCACCGCCCCTTTCTGATCACGTTCGGACAAGGTCAATGATACTTGCGCTGAACAAGCAATCAAGTCCAACTGGTTCACAGTGACAAGCTGGCCAGGGAATGCAAGACGATCCCCGCAACTTCGCGCCGCGGTCTGGCACCTTGTATTCGCGGCTGTCACGCGCGCTCCGTCCCCTTGCGTCACTCCGGGACGTCAGCCTGAGCTTCGTACGATGCGGACTGCCCTCACAAGTTCGCTCGCAGGTTCACTCTGCTGGAAGAGACAGAGGAGCGCCTGCTTGAGCTAGCGCGACCAGACCCGCGCGCCGCCGATCCACGTCTCGGTGACGCCGACGTTCGGCAGCGCGGCGACGTCCACGGTCGAGGGATCGTCGTCCAGCAGGACCAGATCGGCTGCGGCGCCCTCGGCGATGAAGCCGACGTCGCGGCGTCCGAGCAGCGATGCTGGCGTGCTCGTGAGCCCCGTGAGGGCGGTCTTGCGGTCGACGGTGAACTCGGGTCCGGCGACGGCGCCGGAGACGGTCTGGCGCGTGATCGCCGCCCATGCCGCCTGCAGCGGACGCGGGTCCGTGACCGGGGCGTCGGAGCTGATGACGACCGGCAGGCCGGCCCGCCGGAACGCCCCGTACGGGTAGAAGCGCGCTCCTATGGGACCGAGATCCTCGACAATCGTGTCGGCGTGCTCGTGGAGCTGCACCGGCTGGGCGACCGGAACGACGTTGAGCGTAGCCATCCGAGCGATCTGCTCGTCGGTCGGGAAGCCGCAGTGCTCGATGCGGTGCGCGACGTCGGGGCGTGCGATCTCGGCGCGCGCGGCGGCGATCGCGTCCAGGACCATGCCGATGGGGACGCTACCCTGGGAGTGGGTCGCCGTTACGAGTCCGAGGCGGTGGGCCTCGACCAACAGGTCGTGGAGCTCCCGGGGGTCGTGGTACAGGTAGCCGTCACCGCTCCGGCCTTCTCCATCGCTGTGCCCGCAGCACTCGCCCGCCAGGAATGCGGTGCGCGCGAGGACCGAACCATCTGCGTAGAACTTCACGCCGGAGATCTCGAGGCGATCGTCGCCGATCTTCGATGAGAGCCCGATCTCGCGGAGATGCTCGAGCCCGCTCGAGAGCAGCAGCGCGTGGGTCCGCAAGAGCAGCGAGCCTTCGTCCCGAGCGAGGAAGTACGCCGCGAGCTCACGGGAGGTGACCTGGGCGTCGCAGACGGTGGTGACGCCGACCGAGAGGAAGGACTCCTGTGCGAGCTCGAACCGCCGTCGCAGGTCCGCGGGGGCCATAGGAAGGTGGAAGTTCGGGCCGTGGTTGCGGATCTTGACGCCTCCTTCGCCCGTCAGCAGGTCGCAGGCGGCGTCAAAGAAGAGGCCCGTCGGCGCTCCTGTCGCGTCCCGGTCCATGCGCCCGCCGCTAGGGGTCGGCGTGGCCGCGGTGATCCCGAGGGCGCGCATCGTCGCGGAGCTCACGACGTACCCGTGGCCGCTCACGTGCTGGACGGTGACCGAACGCGAGGGGTCGACGCGGTCGAGGTCGGCAGCGGTGGGGTGGCGCCCCTCGGCGAGGACGGTCTGGTCGTAGCCGTAGCCGTCGACCGACGGGGCGTCCGGGTGAGCGCTCGCGTACTCCTTCAAGAGCCGCAACACGTCCTCGATGCTTCGTGCGGAGGACAGGTCCGCCCAGTCCAGGCGGCACCCGTGGAGGAGCAGGTGCATGTGCGCGTCCACGAAGCCCGGGAACAGCGTGCGCCCGTCCATATCGACGCGCCGGGGCGTGGACGCCGCCTCGGCGAGACAGTCCGACCTGGTGCCGATCGAGCGGATCACCCCGTCTTCCACCAGGACCGCTTCGGGCTGGGGGCCCGGGCCGAACGTCTCGATAGGGCCCCCCGTGAAGACGACGGAATCGTTCATGCACCCTCCTCGAGTGTCGCGGCGCGCTTTCGTGAGGCGCCTCAGAGGTGGCCGCGGCCTCTGGCGGCTGCGTGACTGTAGTAGGTAGGTGCAAGGTAGCCGTCGCTTGAATCCGGGAGGACTGCACGTGAGCCAACACCCCATCGGCCCGCCGGACGCCCGCCGCACGCCGCGCTTCGCGTCTCCCGACACCTTCGCCCGACTTCCGCGTTTCGACCAGGTCGAGAGAGCCGCCGTCGCCATCTTGGGTGTCCCGTTCGACTCCGGCGTCTCGTACCGGCCGGGCGCCCGCTTCGGCCCCGCCGCCGTCCGGGCGGGCTCGAAGCTGCTCCGCCCGTACCACCCGTTCCTCGAAGTCCAGCCGTGGAACGTGCACCAGGTGGCCGATGCCGGGGACGCAGCCGCCAACCCCTTCTCGATCACCGAGGCGATCGCCTCCATCGAAACCGCCGCTCGAAACGTGCTCGGGCGGGCTGACCATCTCGTGGCGATCGGCGGGGACCACACCATCGCCCTGCCGCTCCTTCGTGCGACGGCGGAGCGCCACGGACCGGTCGCCCTCGTGCATTTCGACGCCCATCTCGACACCTGGGACACCTACTTCGACGCCCCGTACACCCATGGCACGCCGTTCCGCCGCGCCGTCGAAGAGGGCGTGCTCGCGCTGGACGCGTCGGCTCACGTAGGGATCCGTGGTCCGCTCTACGCCGTGGACGACATGGTGCAGGACGCTGGTCTCGGTTTCGCCACGATCAGCACCGTCGATGTGGCCACCGAGGGAGCCGATGCCGCCGCTGCGCGCGTCCGGGAGCGCGTCGGCGAGCGACCTGTCTACGTCAGCATCGACATCGACGTCCTCGATCCCGCCCACGCACCGGCAACCGGGACGCCTGAGCCCGGGGGGCTGACGACGCGCGAGCTGCAGCTCATCCTGAGGGGGCTGGAGGAGCTTCACGTGGTCGGGGCCGACGTGGTCGAGGTCGCGCCGGCCTACGACCACGCCGAGCTCACCGCGATCGCCGCGGCCAACGTGGTCTACGAGCTACTGGGTCTCTTCGCCAAGCGGGCGTTGCGGAGCCGCTGAGCGGAGCGGTTCGCCCCCCCGCCGCAGGTCCGACGACTCGCGGACGACCAGCTCCGGCTGGAGCTGCACCGACTCGGGGATCTCCCCCGCCACGAGCCGGAGCAACAGCTCCACAACCTCGCGGCCCATTAAGTCGTGGTCGACGCGCACCGTCGACAGAGGAGTCTCGAGGTAGCGGCCGATGGCGATGTCGTTGTAGCCGGTGAGCGCGACGTCGCGGCCCACGATGAGCCCGTGCTCCTGGAGCGCTCGGGCCGCGCCGATCGCGTTGTAGTCGTTCACGGCGAAGACGGCGCTCGGCCGCTGTCCGGCCTCGAGGAGCTCCAGCATCGACCGATAGCCGCCGTCCACGCCGAAGGCGCCGTGCCGCATCGCCGACGAGGCGATCTCCACCCCCGCGCGGCCGCAGGCCTGAACGAAACCGCGCATCCGGCGCTCCGCCGTGCTGACGTTTCGCGGGCCGCCGACCACGCAGAGGTCGCGGTGGCCGGCGTGGAGGAGGTGCTCGGCAGCCAACCGTCCGCCCGCGAGGTCGTCGACCACCACGCTCGGGTGTCGGCCGCCGGACCGGAGCGCCATCACGAACGGCGTGCCGGAGGCAACCAGGAGCTCGGGCGCCGCGTGGCGGAGCGTGGCGTCGGCGACGATCACCCCGTCGACGCGACGGGACAGGAAGTCATGCGCCGCCGTCCGGCGGCGCGCTGGATCGGCACGGGTGGACGTGACGACTGCCAGGTACCCGTCAAGGTTCGCCGCCGTGCTCACCGCCTCGAAGAGCCGCGCGAGCACCACGTCGGTCAGATCGGGGACCATCATTCCGAGGACGTACGAGCGGCGGCGCCGGAGGCTCGCAGCGTTGGCGTCCGGCAGGAAACCCTCTCGGCGAGCAAGTCGCTGCACGCGCTCGATGGTCGGAGCGGACACCCGTAGCGTGTCCCCGCGTAGGGCGCGTGAGACCGTCGACACGTCCAGTCCGGCGAGCCTCGCCAGCTGAGCCATCGTCATCCTCTGCGACATCCCGTCTCCCTGGCTTGACAGTCTGCCAATCGTTTGGCACGGTAGCCGCACAAGCGAGCATGAGCCCGACACCCGGGGGTCACCGGGGGTGTCGCCGGGGAGGAGATCGCGTGGGGCAGCTGACCGTTCCGGTAGCCATGACGCCGGCGAAGGCGAGCGCTCAGGAGTGGGTGGACGCCCACCGCGCCGAGATGTCCGAGTTCCATCTGCGGATCTTCGACTACGCGGAGACCGCGTGGCGGGAGTACCGCTCGTCGGCCGACTATGTCGAGCTGCTCCGGCGGGAGGGCTTCGATGTCGAAGAAGGCTCCGGTGCGATGCCCACGGCCTTCGCGGCGCGCTGGGGCGCGAAGGGCCCGGTCGTCGCCAGCTACGCCGAGTACGACGCGGTGCCGGGCAACTCCCAGCAGGTGGTCCCGTACCGGGCGCCGCGTGTCGGGCTCCACCCGTGGGCCCCCGGTCACACCGACCCCCACTCGGCGCTCGGCGTCGGCGCCCTCTGCGGCGTGCTCGCCGCGAAGCGAGCCATGGAGGCCCACGACATCGAAGGTACCCTCGTGTTCTTCGGTGAGCCGGCGGAGAAGGTCTGTGGCTCCAAGCCCGTGCACGCGGCGAAGGGCTACTACGACGACCTCGACGCCGCGATCAGCTACCACCCGATGCTGACGAACACGACCGTGTGGGACACCCAATGCGGGTCGTATTGGAGCTGCGTCTTCACGTTCGAGTGCTTCGACCCGCCGTGGGGAGATCCCGGGCTGCTCACGACCCCGGGCCGGTCGCACACCGTGCCGCGCTCCCCGGGGGCGCTGGACGCTGCGACGCTCATGTACACGACGACGAAGTACACGAAGGAGAACATGTTCCCGCACACCGGGACGTGGACCATGAACGAGTTCCTCATGGCCGGAGGCCAGTGCACCTCGGACAACCTCTCTCCGCGCATCGCCCAGATCCAGTACTCGTGGCGCTCGCCCGAGCTAGCAATCCAGCAGCAGCTCTACCGGGTCCTGGAGCAGAACGCTCGCCACGCTGCCGCCATGACGAACTGCGAGGTCAGCGCGCGGTGGGTCACCAAGACCCGCGTCGGGCTGACGAACCATGCGATGGCGGAGCTCGCGTACCGGAACCTCGAGCTCGTGGGGCCGCCGAAGTTCGGCGAAGAGGCGCGCGCGTTTGCCCGGGACATCCAGCGGAGCTGCGACGTCGAGCCGATGGAGGACCCGTTCACCGAGTCCGCGCAACAGCTCACGGCACCTGAGGAAGAGGAGGTCAGCTTCCGCCGGGGACTGCCCGAATGGCAGAAGAACTTCACCTCCGACGACTACGTCGAGTACACGTGGCACGCGCCGACCGTGCGCCTCTACACGGCCAAGCCGTTGATGCGGGAGCCCGCGGGGTGGGCGCACTGGTCCAACAATGCCCTGAACGGCCTCCCCGCGGCGATCGATCCGACCTGGGAGACTGCGGGCCGTACGGTGGCCAACACGATCGTCGACCTCCTCACCGAGCCGGCCTACCTGGTTGCCGCCAGAGCGGAGTTCGCGCAGCGGACCGGCGGAGGGGTGTCTGGCGAGCGTTGGGTGGCGCCCCTGCTAGGCCGCGACTTCGACCCGCCCGTCGACTTGCCGTGGCCCGAGTACGTCGAGACCGCCCGCGGGCACGAGTGGCACCTCCCGACGCCAGCCGGCTTCGGCGAGCGGCTCTGAGCCCGGAGCCATGGCACCGTGACCGTCGACGCCCGCCCCGAGCCCGACCGCGAGCGCGTCGTCCGCCTCCTGCACACCCTCAGGGACGCCACGAGCGACGGGCGCGGTGCCCAGCGTGTCGCCTGGACCGAGACCTGGCACACCGCCCGCGAGTTGCTTCTCTCGGAGCTGGCCGGGCTCCCGGTCGAAGTGACCACCGACGCCGCTGGGAACGTCTGGGCTCGGCTGTCGGGCGGGCGTCCGGAGACGGTGGTGATGGGCTCTCATCTCGACTCCGTCCCCGGCGGCGGCTGGTTGGACGGCGCCTACGGCGTCATGTGCGGACTAGAGGCGCTCCGCACGCTCGCCGATCGGGCGGACCTGCCCTGCTCGGTCGCCCTGGTCGACTGGGCGGACGAGGAGGGCGCGCGGTTCGGACGGAGCCTCTTCGGATCCGCGGCGTGCGCCGGGACCCTCGCGGTGGTCGAGGTGCGCGACCTCACCGACCGCGACGGGGAGCGGCTCGAAGACGTCGTGGGCCGTTGGGGCGTGCGCCTCGACCGGCTCGGCGAGGCCGAGGCGCAGCTCGAGCCGGTCGCGGCCTACCTCGAGGCCCACATCGAGCAGGGCCCCGTGATGGAGCGCTCTGGGACGCCGGTGGCCGCCGTGACCGGGACCGCCGGCGTCGAGCGGCACCTCCTGTCCTTCTCCGGGCAGACCGCGCACTCCGGCACCACTCCGATCGAGTTCCGCCACGACGCGTTCGTCGTCGCGGCGACGACCGCGCTCGCCGTGCGCGAGACGGCGACCCGGCACAATGGCATGGGAACCGTGGGCGTCGTGCGCGTCGAGCCGGGCATCCCGACGGCGGTGCCTGGGACCGCCTCGATCGTGGTCGACCTGCGTCACCACGAGGCCGATGCGCTGGAGGCGATGCGACGCGAGGTGCACGAGGCGGCGCGTGCCGCTGCCGTCGCGGAGGGCTGCACCCTCGGGGTCGCTCCTCTGTTCCGAATCGAGCCCCGCCACTTCGACCCGCGGCTCGTCGAGATCGTCCGAGGCGTCTGCGCGGAGACCACCGGGGCAGATCCGATGTCGATCCCCTCCGGGGCGCTCCACGACGCGACGGAGATGGCGACGGCGGTCCCCACCGCGATGCTCTTCACGTCCTCGCGCCACGGCCTCTCGCACACTACAAAGGAGGACACGCCACCCGAGCACCTGAAGCTCGGCGTCGGCGCCTTCTACGACGTGGTGAGCCGGGTCGTCGACATCGTTGGACGAACGGGGAAGGCGCTGACCCCCCTTTCCGCAACTAACGCGTCATGATCGGAGGGAAAACCGCGTACAAAGGCGAGCTTGGGGCCCGGGGCTACAGTGCACCTCTGGGCGAGGCACATTGCATGGTCATTGAAGTAGCGCAAGATCGGCACCAGCACGCCATCAGCAGAACGGCATCACCAAACAGCGATTGAGAAGGGAAGGACAACGTGGGGGAATCCCAGACATTCCTGGGGAAGTGGCGACGCAGCACCGGACGGGTTCGTGTGCGAGTGTCGGCAATGGCAGCGGTCCTCGCGGCCGTCTCGCTCGGATTGGCCGGCTCTGCAGGGGCGAGCGGCGCGAGCTCGGCGCACATGAAGAAGACGGCGCTGTACAACAAGCTGCCCGCCAAGGTGAAGTCCGCAGGGAAGATCGTGGACTATGTCGAGCCAACGTTCCCGCCCATGGAGATGGCGGGCACCACAGGGTCGAAGTTGACGGGCATCGACGTGGAGCTCGCCCGGGCAACGGCGAAGGCCATCGGCATCAAGCTCGACATCGTCACGGTCCAGACATTCGCCGAGCTGTTTCCCGCCTTGACAACCGGTCGTGCCGACATGGTGTGGTCGGGCATCTTCGACTCGCCGACACGCTTCAAGCTCGACACGTTCGACGACTACTTCAAGACCGGGACGCAGCTCTACATCCCGAAGTCGGAGGCCGGAACGTACAAGAAGCCCTCCCAGTTGTGCGGCCACACGGTCGCCGGTGAGACGGCCACCTTGTACCAGGGCAACCTGACCGCAGCCTTCAAGAAGATCTGCCCCGCGGGCCAGAACCTGAAGTTCGTGAACCTCTCGGGGATCGCCCAGCAGAACCTGGCCATGCAGCAGGGAAGGGCACAGGTCGCGGTGGCGGGGCCCGAGAGCGTCGACTACCTCCAGAAGACGAACCCCGGGCAGTACCAGGCGCTCGGCAAGCCCTATGACCCGACCTACTACGGCGTCGTCTTCGCCCACAATGCGTTCGGCAAGCAGCTCGAGCACGTCGTGAAGCTCGGTATCGAGAAGATCATCAAGAACGGGACTTACAAGAACATCCTCAAGCACTTCGACGTCCAGATGCAGGCGGTCTCGAAGGTGACGATCGACAAGGGGACCACACAACCATGACGCGTCGTCGTCCCAGCCGCCGGCCGGCGGCTGGGACGCGCGTGGTCGGAACCGACGGCGTCCGAGCGCACGGCGTCGCGACCGGGGAGGTACCGCGTTGACCATGGACACGGCGCCGGTGTCGGCGCAGTCGCCGGCGCTCCAGGAGGGCGCCACCTACGAGATCGTCCGCCGCAAGCATCCCTGGAGGCTTGCGGCGGCGGCCGTCGTCCTCGCGCTCCTCGCGTTGCTGGTCTACGGCGCCGCCAACGCTCAGAATATGCACTGGGGGGTGGTCGGGCACTACCTGTTCACGGGCGTCATCTTCCAAGGGCTGCTCCGGACCATCGAGCTCACCGCCGCCGCGATGGCCATGGGACTCTGCCTGGGCGTGATCTTCGGCATCATGCGGCTCTCGCCCAATCCGGTGCTGAGCAGCGTTTCGTGGCTCTACGTGTGGGCGTTCCGGGGTACGCCGATCATCCTGCAGCTCTTCTTGTGGTTCAACCTCGCGCTGATCTTCCCGCACATCCAGATCCCGGGGATCGTCGACGCGAGCACGGTCAAGATCATGACGCCGTTCCTGGCCGCCTTGCTCGGCTTCGGGATCAACGAGGGCGCGTACATGAGCGAGATCATCCGGGGTGGGCTCATGTCGGTGCCGCCGGGGCAGACGGAGGCGTCACTGTCGCTCGGCGCCTCGAGCGGGTGGACGATGCGCCGCGTGGTTCTTCCCCAGGCGCTGCGGGTGATCCTTCCCACCATCGGCAATGAGACCCTCGGCATGCTGAAGCTGACCTCGCTCGCGGCCTTCATCTCGTACAACGAGCTCTTCGGCACCGTCGAGACCATCTACTACAGCAACTCCCAGGTCATCGAGCTGCTAATGGTCGCAGGAGTCTGGTACCTGGTCACCTCCTCGGTGCTCAGCATCGGCCAGTACTACCTCGAGCGCAAGGTGGGCCGGGGCTTCCAGCGCGGCGGAAGAAGCCGGACGCTCGTGGAGCGTGCCGTCGTGAGCGGGTGGGTGAAGCTCCGTGGCGCTTGACGCGACCCCCGGCGCGTCGCGCGCAGCGGCGGCACCGTACAAGGCCGCTGGGGACCGCCCCGACGTCGTGGAATGCCACGGCGTCTCGAAGTCCTTCGGCAGCGTCCACGTCCTTCGCGGCGTGGATCTCCAGGTGCGCGAGTCCGAGGTGCTGTGCATCCTCGGGCCGTCCGGCGCCGGCAAGAGCACCCTCCTGCGCTGCATCAACCACCTCGAGGGTATCGACGGCGGCTGGATCAAGGTCGCGGGCCAGATCATCGGCTACGAGCTTCGTGGAGACAAGCTGTACGAGCTGCCCGAGCGCGTCATCCGCCACCAGCGCGGGCTGTCGGGCATGGTCTTCCAGCACTTCAACCTCTTCCCGCACTTCACGGCGCTCGAGAACGTCATGGTAGGCCCGGTGGAGCTCCAGAAGGAGCCGAAGGCCGAGGTCGAGGCGCGCGCGCGGAGCTTCTTGGACCGCGTGGGGCTGGCGGACAAGATGACCGTCTACCCCGCACAGCTGTCGGGTGGTCAGCAGCAGCGCGTGGCGATCGCCCGCGCGCTCGCGATGAACCCGAAGGTGCTCCTCTTCGACGAGCCGACCTCCGCCCTCGACCCCGAGGTCGTCGGCGAGGTCCTCTCTGTGATGCTCGAGCTCGCGCAGGAGGGCCGCACGATGATCGTCGTCACGCACGAGGTGGGGTTCGCCCGAGAGGCGGCAGATCGGGTCGCCTTCATGTTCGATGGCAAGGTCGCCGAAATCGGCCCGGCGAAGGCCGTCTTGGACAGCCCGAGCGAGGCTCGGACGGCGGAGTTCCTCGCGCACGTCCTGTGATGCCCCGCACCACAGCGCCATGACGACTACGGGCGAGATCGCGGTGACCGACGAGGTCGTCGACGCCGCAGCGGTCGCCAGCGAGCTCCCGGAACGGTGGAGGCCCGGCGTGCGGGTCGACGCCGGCATCCCGTCGGGGAGCGGCGTCGTGGCCCTTCTTGCGGGCCCGGGCACTGAGGTCTCGGCGAGCGCCATGGACGCGCTTCCCGATCTCCGTGTGATCGTCGTGACGTCCATGGGCTGGGACCACGTGGACGTAGAAGCCGCTCGCCGGCGCACAATGGCCGTCGTGGACGTGGAGCCGTACTGCGTCGACGAGGTGGCAGAGCACACCATTGCGCTCGTGCTCGACCTGTTGCGCGGCGTGACGGAACTCGACCGCGCGGTGCGCGCCGGCAGCTGGGACTACGCGAACGTCGGGCGGCCCGTCCGGAGCAGCGCGCTCGGGCTCATCGGCCTCGGGCGCATCGGCGCGGCCGTCGCGTGGCGGGCGCGCGGACTCGGCATGGCGGTGTCCGCGCATGACCCGTTCCTCACCGCCGATAACGTCCCTGCGGGCGTCCGGATGGTGCCGACGCTCGAGGGGCTGGTCTCGGCGAGCGACGTCGTCAGCGTCCACGTCCCGCTTAGCGCCGGGACGAAGGCGCTGGTCGACCGGGAGCTTCTCGGGCGCTTCAAGAAGGGCAGCTACTTCGTGAACGTCTCGCGCGGCGAGGTGGTCACAGAGCCAGCCCTCGGCGAGGCGCTGCGCGACGGGACGCTCGACGGCGCTGCGCTAGACGTCCTCGCGCGCGAGCCGCCGCATCCCGACGACCCGGTGCTCGGGTTCCCACGCACCGTGCTCACGCCGCACGCCGCGTGGTACTCGCCGGTGGCGGTCGACCGACTCTCCCGAAGCGCCGGGCGCGCCCTCGCTCGCGCCCTCGGTGCGCTCGAGGCGAAGGAGACGAAGGATTGACCTCACCACCACCGCCGGAGCCACCGCCGCCGCCGCCGCCGCCGCCGCCGGAGCACGCGAACGGCGGCGCCGCGCTCGTCGCCGCCCTCGAGCGCAACGGCGTGGACGCCGTCTTCGGCATCCCCGGCGTCCACAACCTCGAGATCTACCGGCACCTGGCGCGGTCCCGTGTGCGCCATGTCGCCGTACGGCACGAACAGGGGGGCGGCTACGCGGCCGACGGGTACGCCAGAGCGTCGGGACGGCCGGGGGTTTGCCTGACCACGAGTGGGCCGGGAGCCACGAACGTCTGCACGGCCGCCGCCACCGCTTACGCAGACTCGGTCCCCGTGCTTTTCTGCTCGCCCGGGCCGGCGATCGGCGATGAGGGGCTCGACATCGGTCTGCTCCACGAGATGAAGGACCAGAGCGCCCACTTCGAGAGCTTGATGACGGCGAGCGTGCGGCCCGCGAGCGCCCAGGAGATCGGCGACGTCGTGGACGAGGTCTTCGCGGGCTGGCGCAGGGCTCGCCGGCGGCCGGTCCACCTAGAGCTGCCCATCGACGTCCTCGAGCGGGAGTGGCGACCTTCTGGGGCCGATCCGGCCAATGCCGCGGACGACTTGCACACCCACAGCGCTCGGGGACCCGCTGTCGAGCGCCTGCGCGAGGTGTTCGGCGCCATCGCACCGGACCCAGAGGATCCCCGCGGTGCGGTGACACTCGATCGTGCGGCCGCGCTGCTTGCGGGAGCGCGCAAGCCCTTGGTCGTCCTCGGAGGAGGGGCACGCGGCGCAGCCGACGGAGCGCGGCGGCTCGCCGAGAGTCTCGGTGCCCTCGTGCTGACGACGGTGAACGGGAAGGGCGTCCTCCCTGAGCGGCACCCGCTGTCGCTCGGCGCGCAGATCCGCCTGCGCGCCACGCGGGCGCTCTTCCAGTCCGCAGACGTCGTGGTCGTGATCGGCAGCGAGCTGGGCGACTCCGACCTGTGGGGGGAGCCGATCAGCACCGGCTCCGACGTCGTGCGCGTCGACATCGATCCGCACCAGCTGGAGAAGAACCTGCGCGCCACCGTGGCGCTGTGCATGGATGCGTCAGAGGCGTGCGACGCGCTACTCACGCGCCTTCCAGATGGCGCTCACACTCGTTCGGCGTCGACCTGGGCCACGGCAGCGGACGACTACCGGGAGGACCTGCAGAGGGAGGCGCTCGTTCAGGGCGGGCCCTACGCGGCGATCAACCGCGAGCTCAGTGCCGCGCTCCCCGACGCCACCATCGTCGCAGGGGACAGCGCGCAGGTGTCCTACTTCGGCACGGCGCACTTCTGGCCGATGGCGCGTCCAGGCCAGTTCCTCTACCCGACCGGCTACGCGACGCTCGGCTACGGTCTGCCGGCTGCGATCGGCGCCAAGATCGCGTGCCCCGAGGTCCCCGCGATCGTGGTCGTCGGTGACGGCGGCTTTCTCTTCACCGCCCAGGAGTTGGTCGCAGCGGCCGAGGCGCGCCTGCCGCTCCCGGTCGTCATCGTCGACAACCACGGCTACGCCGAGATCAAGCAAGGCATGGAGGAGCGCGGGATCCCCCCGATGGCGGTCGACCGGCCCTTCGTCGACTTTCCCGCGCTGGGGCGTGCCTTCGGCGGTCTGGGATTCAGCGTCGGAAGCGTCGACGAGCTGTGCGCGCGGGCGCTCGACGCGCTTCGCGCCGAAGGGCCCACGGTCATCAGCATCGACGTGTCCTGCGGCGCGCCACGATGACGCCGGCGCGCAGCGGAGCCGACGGCGGCACCGCGCATGCGGGCGGCAGCCGCACACGCGGTCCGACGTCCGTCCCCGACGTAGTCGGCGTCGTCTTGCTCGACTCCGAGCACTACGTGGAGACCCTCGACTGGGAGAACCCGCTTTCCTGGGTCCCTCCCGAAGGGCTCGGGACCGGCTTCCTGAGCCACCCCGCCTACTGGTCGCGCCCCGCCCTCTTCGCGGTGGCGCGCGGGGCCACCGCAAAGGCGGCCGAAGAGCGGCGGCCCGAGGCCATCCGAGGCGTCGCCGACGCCGTGCGCCGGCTCGACGGGCGCTGCCGCATCATCGTCGGCACCTGCGGGCGCTTCGTCGACGCGTGGCCCGCGCTCGATCCCCCGCCCGCGACGCCCACCGTCCTCAGCGCGCTCGACGTGCTCGATGACGCGCTGCGCTCGAGCCGGTGCGATGTCCTCGTGCTCACGATGACAACCGAGTCGGGGCGACGCTCACTCGCGGGGACGCCGGGTACGTCCCGGGTGCGGGTCGTCGGCATGGACGGCGCGGGCGACTGGGCGGAGATGGACCGTCCCGACTGGGTGCACCACCGCAGATGGTCCGAAGCGGGTCTCGAGGCGGGGCTGCGGGAAGTGCTCGAGCGGGAGCGCGTCGCCGGCGGCGCGTTGGACGGCATCGGATGCGTGCTGCTCGTGTGCACGATCCTGCCGCAGTTCACCGCGGTGGTCCGGGAGTACACCGGCGCCCCTATCGTGCACGTCGGCACCCTCGCCGAGACCCTCTTGTCGACGTCATGAGCGCGACGGACGTGCACCGCCCGGCCTTCGGCTTCGCCGTCGGGTACGACCCGCGTGCGACGGTCGCGGACATGACGGCGCAAGTCGCCGAGGCCGAGCGCGCAGGGTTCGCGCTCGGCATGTTCTCCGAGGCGTTCTTCACGAACCGCGACTCGGTCTCCGCGCTGGCCTCCTTCGCCGCGGCCACGTCGGCCATGGGGCTCGCGACGACCCAGATCGTCCGGCTGCGCAGCCCACTGCTCATGGCCCAGACCGCCGCTACGCTCGACGAGCTGTCCGGCGGCCGGCTCACGCTGGTCCTCGGCGCCGCCACCGCACGCCACGGCGCGCGCAACGGCCTGCCCGCGCAGGTACCCCCCGCCACGCCGCCGCAGACGTTGCGCGAGTACCTCCAGGCGGTGCGGCTCCTGCTCACCGGCGAGCGGGTCACGTTCCGCGGCGACGTGGTGCGACTCGACGACGTCGGGCTGAACTGGCGCCCGGTTCGCCAGGGAGTCCCGCTGTGGACCGCGGCGACCAGCCGGCTCGGCCTGCGCATCGCCGCGGAGCTCGCCGATGGCGTACTCCTCGACGGGGGCGCCTCGCCGGAGTACACCGCGAGCGCCCTGGCGCTTCTGCGCCGCCACCGGGCGGCCGCCGGGAAGTCCATGGACGGCTTCACCGTCGCGCAGCTGATCAGCGTCTCGGTCGCCGACGACGAGCAGCAGGCGCTCGACGCCGTCCGCTGGGAGGTTGCCTCGAAGTTCCGCTACAGCCTGACTGCGCTGAGCAAGATCGCGGTGGGCGAGCCGCACGTCGACCGCGACGCGCCGGACCGGCTCTCCGCCCTTTACCGCGAGCACGGCGAGCGCGCGCTCCTTGAAGCCATCCCCGACCCGCTCGTGCGCGCCCTCACGGCATCGGGCGACGAGGAGCAGGTCCGCGCCAGAGTGGAGGCCTACCGGAGCGCAGGCGTCGAGCTACCAGTGCTGAGGGTCCCCAACAACGCACAGGCGCCGCGGCTCTTCGAGCTGGCGGCGCGATCAGGATGGGTCGAGCGCCCGGTGGCGGGCGCTCGATGACCCCCGTGACAGGGGGTCGTGCCGGCGGCGACCAGGTGCCGCAGAAGGAGGGTCGGCTGTGGGGTGGCCGGTTCGCCGGTTCGCCGGAGCGGGAGCTGATGGCGCTCTCCCGCTCGGAGGCGGCGGCGTTCGACCTCGCGCCCTACGACATCGCGTCGTCCATCGCGCACTCGCGCCAGCTCCTCGTTGCCGGAGTCCTAGACACCAAGGAGCAACGCGCAATCGAGGCCGCGCTGGTACAGCTGAGCGACGAGTACCTGCGTGGGTCCCTCCGCCCGTTGGCAGAGGACGAGGACCTCTTCGGCTTCCTCGAGCGCGAGCTCGTTGCTCGCGTCGGGCCGTCGGGCAGCAAGATCCGCGCCGGCCGGTCGCGCAACGACCAGGCCGCCAACGACCTCCGTCTCTACCTCCGGGACCATGCGAGGGTGGTGCACGACTTCGTCCTCGACCTCGTCGACGCGCTCCTCGCCCAGGCCGACGCGCATCGCCGGACGATCGCTCCCGGCTTCACGCACCTTCAGCCCGCGCAGCCGGTCGTCTTCGGCCACCACCTGCTCGCGCACTGTCAGGCGCTCCTGCGCGACGTAGGTAGGCTCGAGGACTGGGACGCCCGCACGGCACTGTGCCCGCTCGGCGCGGCTGCGCTCGCCGGATCGCCGCTCGTGACCGAACCCGAACGGCTCGCGAGCGAGCTCGGTTACGACGGGGTGGCGCCGAACTCCATCGACGCGGTGGCGAGCCGGGACACCGTCTGCGAGTTCCTCTTCGTGGCGGCGATCATCGGTGTCGACCTCTCACGGCTCGCCGAGGAGGTGACGCTGTGGGTGTCCGACCAATTCTCCTGGGCGGAACTCGACGACGGCTTCTCGACGGGCAGTTCCATCATGCCGCAGAAGAAGAATCCCGACATCGCCGAGCTCACCCGGGGGCGCGCCGCACGCATGATCGGGCTCCTCACGACGATGCTCGGGGCGCTCAAGGGACTGCCCTTCGCCTACAACCGGGACATGTCCGAAGACAAGCACGTCGCCATGGACGCCGTGGCGACGCTGCTCCTCGTCCTGCCCGCGATGTCGGGGCTCGTGCGCACGCTGCGCTTCGACGTCGCCCGAATGCGCCGGGACGCGGCCGCACGCTCGACGCTGGCAACCGAGGTCGCCGACTGGCTGACCGAGCGTGGCGTCCCGTTCCACGAGGCCCACATCATCACCGGACGGCTCGTGCAGGTGTGCGAACGCGAGCGCATCGGCTTGGAGAGCCTCGATGCCGATGCGCTCGGTGCCGTCGACCCCCGGCTCGAGGCGGCGGTGACGGCGCGCCTCACCCTCGAGTCCGCCATCGAGCGGCGCGACGCCGTCGGCGGCACGTCGTTCAGACGGGTGGACGAGCAGCTCGCGAACGTGCGGGCGCGCGTCGCAGCGCAGCGGTCATGGTCCACCAACTACCGAGGACCCCGGCCGTGGCGCTGACGCGTGAATCCCGGACTGCTTGGCCCGACGGCCGGCGCTCGTGCGTGATGCTCGCCTTCGACGTGGACGGGCCGTCGGGCGGCGCGATGGTGGACGGTTCGATCTGGCGAATGCCGCGCCTGTTCGCCCAGGGCGCCTACGGCCCCTTCCGGGCCGTGCCGCGCATCCTCGATCTGCTCGAGCGGACTGGTGTCGCAGCGACGTTCTTCGTGCCCTCGTGGGTCGTCGAGCACTGGCCCGCCGTGTGCCGCGACATCCTGGCTTCGGGACACGAGGTCGGACATCACGGCTACAAGCACGAGCGCTACGCCGACCTCGACGTGCCGGCGCAGGTGGAGGTGCTCGACCGCTCGCAGGCGATCTTCGAGGAGCACCTGGGCGTCGTCGCCCGCGGGTTCCGCACTCCGACCGGCGACTGGCACCCCGAGACCCCGAGGCTTCTCGCGCAGCGGGGGTTCCTGTACTCGAGCTCGTTCCGTGACGACGACCGACCGTACCGGCGAGTGATCGGCGGCGCGGTCTCTGACCTGGTGGAGATCCCCGCGCCCGTCGAGCTGGACGACTACGCGTACTTCGCGTTCACCGAGGAGCCGCCCTTCCCAAAGGGGCACGACCGCATCGCCGCCTACCGGGTGGCGCTGTCGAACTGGTGCAAGGAGTTCGACGGGACGCACCGGGTCGGCGGTCTGCTCACGACGACCTTCCATCCGAAGGTCTCGGCGACTCCCGGACGTGCGGTGGTCCTCGAGCGCTTCGTCGAGCACATGGTCGCCGCCGGAGAATGCTGGTTCGCGACGGGCACCGAAGTGGCGCGCTGGGTGCTGGCACACCCCGACGGCTTCGCCGTCCGGGGTGAGGCGTCGCCGGGCGGGGCCATTGCCGGCACACCGGGGCCGGGCGCATGACGCGCGCCCTGGCGCCCACACCGAACCGCTGGCCCGATGACCGGCGGTTCGCAGTCGTCATCACCGTGAACTTCGACTCGGAGCTCGCGCTCCTCGGCCCCGACCCCGCCGCTGCGTCGCTCGACAAGACGCTGTCCATCTTCCGCTACGGAGCGATCCGCGGCGCCCCGCGCCTGTTGGACACGTTCGCCGAGCGCGGCGTCCGGACCACCTGGTTCGTCCCCGGCGCGATGGTCGCGCCCTGCCGCGCCCTCCTCGGCGACGTGGTCGCTGCAGGCCACGGGCTCGGCGCGCGCGGCATGCGGCTCGAGCGCATGGACCGGCTCACGGTCCGCGAGCGGCTCGACGTCCTGAGAGCCTCACGCCAGGCCCTCGCCGAAGTGACGGCGACAGGGGAACCCGGCTTCCGCCTGCCCTCGGGCGAGTGGCCGCCCGATCTCGGGGCGCAGTTGCTCGAGGCGGGGTTCGGCTGGTCGTCGTCGTGGACCGGCGACGACGTCCCGTTCTGCGTGCCCGCCGGCGAGGGCCGGTCGATCGTCGAGATCCCGTTCATCCATGCGTTGAGCGACCGGCTGGCCTTCGCCTGGAACTTCGCCCCCGCGATCCCCGAGGGTCAGTCGCGGATCGCCTCGTACGAGGACGTGCTCGAGAACTGGTGTCTCGAGCTCGAGGGCTGCCGGCGGGAGGGACTCTGCCTGGTGCTGCAGCTGCACCCCGAGGTCGCAGGGACGCCGGGCAGGATCGACCTCGTCTGGCGCTTCCTCGACGCCGTCGTGGAGACGGGAGATGCGTGGGTGGCCACCGGGGCCCAGGTGGCATCCTGGTGGAGAGCGCACGCCCATGGCGGTCCCGAGCACCCGGTCGACCTGCTCCGGAGGGTCTCGCCGTCCTCGCTGGCGTAGTCCCAGCTGCGCTCAGCCGTCCGCCTCCGCGCCGACCTCAGGCACGTCGATGAGGAAGAGCTGGGTCTCCGCGTCGCCGTTCACGCCGCGGTGGCCGGGCCCCGGGGGCAACCAGAAGGCAGCACCTCCCGGGACGTCGACGTGGTCGCCGTCGGAGAGCTCGTAGGAGATGTGGCCGTGCAGCACGTAACCGCGGTGCCCGTCGTTGCACCACTCGTCGCGTTCGGCACCAGGCTGGTAG
The DNA here is from genome assembly GCA_035534455.1 of Acidimicrobiales bacterium. GTDB lineage: Bacteria > Actinomycetota > Acidimicrobiia > Acidimicrobiales > RAAP-2 > JAJYVT01. Next base: position 1,643 of record DATLRV010000003.1, on the reverse strand, counting down.
CGCACGACAGCCCAGCGGACGCCGTTCACGAACGCGGAGCGGTTGTGGATCCCCGGCGCCTCCTCGACCCAGGGGGCGGCTCCGAGTGCGGCGACGACGGGAAGAGAGGCGAGGGACTCGGACACTCACCCAAGCTATCCCTGCGCGGCAGCCAGTACTGACCGGTGGTCCCGGCCCGCCGGCCTCTCCGCGCTCGCGGTAACGAGCGAGCCTCATGCCGCCAAGCGGCGCTGACGCGCTGAGGACGCGCTCTCGGGCGCCCCCCACTTCTACTTCTACCTGTTCGACCCCGAGTGGGGGCCCGCCTTCATCAAGACCAACGCCTACGCACCCTCTCCGGCCTCGTTTGTTCCACTGAGTCCCAACGGGACACCCACGCCTCGTCGCGTAGAGCCGTTTTTACGCGCAACTCCGTTTCACGAGAAGAGCCTCGCGTCCACGACAATCGCGGCCGACTCCGCGGCGATCGGTGATTCTGCGGGAGAATAAGCGCCGGCAGGAGCCCGGCCGTGGCGCGTGTTCGATCAATGAGCATCGAGTCGTCCAGGTGGCCGTCCCGCTGGCGTCACAGCGCGAGAGTACGGTCCGGTCATGACGCTCCGGAGGCGGGGGGAAGAGCTGCTTGGACGTCTGACGGGAGATCCGGACGCCCGCTTCCGACCGGGTCAGTGGGAAGCGATCGAACAGCTCGTGGAGTCCAGGGGTCGGGCCCTCGTCGTGCAGCGGACCGGCTGGGGGAAAAGCGGCGTGTACTTCGTCGCCACCCGCCTCCTCCGAGACGCCGGCGCCGGCCCGACGCTGCTGGTCTCGCCACTCCTCGCCCTGATGCGCAACCAGCTGGGCATGGCGGCAAGGGTCGGAGTGGTCGCCGACACGATCAACAGCACCAACAGCGAGCTGTGGGACGACATCGAAGATCGCATCCGCAGCGGAAGAAGTGACATCGTCCTGATCTCACCCGAGCGCCTCAACAACGCTCGGTTCGTGGAAGAAGTGCTCCCTCACATCGCATCGAGGGTGGGGCTCCTGGTCGTGGACGAAGCGCACTGCATCAGCGATTGGGGCCACGATTTCCGCCCCGACTACCGGCGCATCGCCCGGGTCATCAAGCTGCTCCCGGCGACGGTCCCGGTCCTTTGCACGACGGCAACGGCCAACGATCGGGTGATCGACGACATCAAAGAGCAGCTGGGCGACGGGCTCGAGGTGATTCGGGGACCGCTGCACCGCTCGAGCCTCGAGCTCGCCGTGGTTGATTTGCCCGACCCGGCGGCGCGGCTCTGTTGGCTCAGTGAGGTGATCCCCACGCTCGCTGGTTCCGGGATCGTCTACTGCCTGACGGTCGACGACACGGGGAGAGTTGCGCGATGGCTCACCGAGCGTGGGATCTCGGCCGCCTCCTACAGTGGCGAAGCCCAGCACGAGGACAGGTTGGCGGCCGAGGAAGCCCTCCTAGCCACAATACCGTTCAGTTAAGGCCACAATAGTGTAGTTTGACCGTGTGCCCCGGTCCGGTTGGAGGAAGCCTGCGTCAGACCGTCGGCTCTCCGACCTCGTCTCGGTGGGTGTGCTGACGCGCACGTTCCCTCCTTCGCTCGTCGACGAGGTGGTGGCGAGCTGCGAGCGCACCGAGCAACGCAACC
>DATLRV010000002.1:0-95466 GCA_035534455.1 Acidimicrobiales bacterium | reverse complement strand
CTCCTGTCGGGAGCGATGCCGCAGCATCCAACGTGATCGTGAGAGATCCGGCTGACAACGCTGAACCGGTCGAAGGGACCGGCGGGGAGCTTGTGGCCGTGATGGACGCCGTCGGCACGGTTGTCGCGCCAGCGGCGGTCGGGTATGCCGTCAACCCGCTGGCGAATACGGTCGTGGCGGCACAGAGTGCAGCCACCACTGAGGCGCGTTCGAGCGCGTGGGTACACCTTCTCAACGGTCCATCCCCTCCCCATCCCTGAGTCCTGCTCTGTACCGGGAGATGCCCGGGAGCCGTGGGCGGCCCCTCCCCTCGTGTTCACAAATCTACTGCTGCAACAAGTTGCTTGCCACACGGAACTTCTCGGGCCGGTCGAACCCGCTACCGTCGGGAGCCGTGGCAGGGGCGCCGTACACGTCCCGACCTGGGGAAACCCGGGCGCGGGGGCGCAAGCGGATCGCAGGGGTCCTTCTCGCTCCGGGAGCCGGCGGATCGGCCGACAGTCCCGCCATCGTGGTGTTGGCGGAGGCGCTCACGGCGACCGGGGTCGTGGTCGAACGAATGGACTTCCCCTACCGCCTCGCCGGGCGGCGTCGGCCGGATCCGGCGGGCACGCTGGAGGCAGCCGTGCGAGAGCGAGCAACCGCGTTGGCCGACCGACTCGGCGTCGGGACGGGCGAACTCGTGCTCGGCGGACGCTCGATGGGTGGGCGGATCTGCTCGCAGGTGACCGCAGCTGGACTGCCTTCGGCGGGACTGCTGCTGGTCAGCTACCCCCTCCATCCTCCGGGCCGGCCGGATCGGCTCCGCACCGCCCACTTCCCGGACCTCCGCGTGCCGTGCCTGTTCGTCTCGGGTACTCGAGATGCGTTCGGGACGAGGGAGGAGCTCGAAACGGCGGCGGCGTCGATCCCTGGCCGCGTGCACCATGTCTGGATCGAGGGTGGCGACCACGCGCTCCGGCGGCGCGATGGCGCCGCCGCGGAGGCTGCCGCACGATGGCTCGCCGCAAGCTTCGTGCTGCCGTCTCCTTGAGTCACCCGACGTGCCCGCAAAACGCTGGCGCCGGTAGGCAACGGGCCTTCCGGGACGGAGGCCTTCCGGGTCGGAGACCTTCCGGGACGGAGTCCCGCTGGTCGGGGTCTCGGGTGTCGGCATCCGAAGGCCCGGGTACCTTCAGGACGTGAGACACCGTTCAAGAATTTCCAACGTCCCAGTCCGGCTGGCGGCCGGTGCGTTCATCCTGAACTCGGGGCTCACCAAGCTCCAGGCGGACAAGGAGACCCACCAACAGCTGCACGACTTCGCCTCGGGGGCGTACCCGCTCCTCGAGAACGCGCCGCCCGAGCAGTTCGGCAAGGCGCTCGCAGCGTCGGAGGTCGCGCTGGGCGGCGCGCTGCTCATGCCGGTCGTCATCGGCGACGGGCTCGCCGGTCTCGCGCTCACGTCGTTCGCGGGCGGACTCCTGGGCCTCTACCTGAGGACGCCGGGGATGCGTCAGGAGGGCAGCGTGCGCCCGAGCAAGGACGGCACGGCGCTTGCCAAGGACACCTGGCTCGCGGGCATCGGCCTCACGCTCCTGGCCAGCTCGGTCGGCTCCCGCCGCACCGCCCGCCACGAGCGCAAAGCGAAGCGGCGCGCGGCCGAGAAGAAGCAGTCGGGGGCCGCAAAGGGCGCAAAGGGCGCGAAGGGCGCGAAGGTCGCGAAGGTCGCGAAGGTCGCAAAAGCGGCCGCAGTCGCGAAGGCGGCCAGGGCGGCGACGCATTGACGCTGTGGCGCTCCGGCTCGAGTCGGGCCGTAGAGAATCGAGGTCGTGATCTCGAGCTACGCGAGAGTGGCGAGCTTGCGGTGGTCCCAGCTCACGGTCCGCTCCACGTCGAGAACGAGCGCCACCCGCTTGCGGAGCATGGCCTCTACCGATCCGTGCGCGTCCTCCGTGTACGGCGCGACGTAGCGGTCGAAGACGCTCGCGCCCACCGCGAAGACCTCATCGGGGTCGTCGACGAGCACGGCCTTTCCGACGAGCTCGACCCCTCGTAGCTCCTCGTAGCGCTCCCCTGCCTCGACGAGGCAGGTCATGCGGGCATCGCGCGCGAGATTCCTCGCCTTCTGCGACTTCGCCTTGGTGTGCACCGCGAGGCGACCCCCGAGGAACCCGTACCACATGGCGACGGCGTGGATGGAGCCGTCCGGGTTGAGGGTGCACAGCGTCGCGTTCCGACGCTCGGCGAGGAACGCGGTGACCTCCGCCTGCGACATGGCGATCTCCCGGCGCAGGTTGGCCATCGAGCGACGAGCGTACCGGGGCCTCCTCGCAGGGGCGCCGGCGCCCGGCCGGCACGTGGCGGCAGGGCGCCGAAGAGTTCACCGCGGGGCAATCTTCCTGTAGGCGTCGCTTCGCGGTCCGTTCACCTCCCTTCCCTACCGTTGCCGTCGATGGGTCGGCAGGCCTGCGACGGAGGGCGCGGTCAGGACGGGACCGCGACGGACTCGACTGGAGCGACACGCGTCCTCACCGCACCAGCGCTCGCCGGCGTCGTCCCGATGCCGGCTCGCCGGCGGACGGCGGCCACCACGCTCGCGCGGGTCTGGATCCGCCTGCGCCGGGAGGCGGTGTCAGGGGGGCACTCCCCCCGCTCCCCGACCCCGCCTCCTTCCTCCGGTAGCCGCCACGCGCACCCGTCGTGCTCGTGGCGCCCGACGAGGACCGGGCGGTCGCACCTCTACGCCGTGCGACCGCCCGACGACGCGGCATGACCCTCGGCACGCCCCTCGGAGAGCAGGTGGAGGGGCCAGGCCACCGCAGGTCGGGTACCGCGCGCGACCGGCGCCCGGTCGTCCTCGTCGTCGACGACGAGGAGGCCTACCGCGAGGCGCTCGCGTCGGGCCTCGCGCAGGAGGGCTTCACCGTGGAGCTGGCCGCCGACGGTCACGAGGCGCTCCGGCTCTTCCACCGCGTCCATCCCGACCTCGTGCTGCTCGACGTGATGCTCCCGGACCAGTCCGGAGTCGAGCTCTGCCAGCGGATGCGCGCCGCGGCCCCCGTCCCGATCATCATGGTGACCGCTCGCGACGCCGAGGTGGACGTCGTCGTCGGCCTGGAGGTGGGGGCCGCCGACTACGTCGCCAAGCCCTTCCGACTCCGAGAGCTCGTGGCGCGCATGCGGGCGGTGCTCCGCCGCGGGGCGTCGATGCCGGTGTCCGGAGACGACGTCCTCGTGCAGGGCTCGGTCACTTTGGACGCCGCGCGCCGGGAAGTGACGGTGAACGGCAACCCCGTCGAGCTCTCGCGAAAGGAGTTCGACCTCCTCGCCCTGCTGATGGCCCAACCCGGCCAGGTGGTCACCCGCGACTGGTGCATCGACCGGCTCTGGTGGGACCAGGAGCTCGCGGACACCCGCACCCTCGACACCCACGTGAAGCGCCTGCGGCGCAAGATCGAAGCCGACCCCGCACACCCGCGCCACTTGGTCACCGTGCGCGGCATCGGGTTCCGGTTCGAGCCCTGAGGGCGGGGCGCGCGTCGCTACACCTGCTGGAGATTGTCGAACCGGGCGTACTGCCCGAGGAAGACGAGGTGCGCGGATCCCGTCGGACCGTTTCGGTGCTTGGCCACGATGATCTCCGCCAGGCCTCGACGGTCGATGGGCGTCTCGGGGTCGTAGAGCTCTTCACGAAAGATGAAGACCACCACGTCCGCGTCCTGCTCCAAGGAGTTGTGGGCGATGATCCCGTTCGCGACGAAGTTGTGGGTTCCCTCGACGGTTGCGTCGAAGGTCGGCTGCACGCCAACCGCCGTGACCTCGACCACTTCGTCCCACACGACGTCCGAGGTCCCGCACGTCGCCGAGTCGCCGGTGTCATCGACCGCCGTTGTCGTCGCCAGCATGTCGAGCGCCGGCCCGACCCCGGGGCTTCGTGCGCCGTGGCAGCCGGCCGTCGTGAGGAATCGCACGAGGTCTGGCCTGCCCGTCACGGTGACGTTCCAGCACGAGCGGGGGCCGATCTTGTGGGCGGCGGCCACCTCGGAGCGGACACCGAGACGCAGCAGCGCTCGCCGGACTCCGTCCGCCAGACGTCGGCTGGTGGTGGCGTAGCGCACGCGGAGGGACGGATCTCGGCCCTCCCGCCGGCGCAGCGAGACGGATCCGTCGGCCGCCCAGAGATGCCAGAGGAAGAGCGCAAGCTGCCGATCCCCGAGCCCGAGCACCGACTCGGGGATGAACGTGTCGTGACGCCGCCTCCCCCACAGGCCGTCGGGCTCGAGCCAATTGCGCACGGGGTGCCGGCGCCCGGCCGGCGAGCGAACCGGTGACCGGAACCCCAGAAGCCAGGTGTTCCCCCGTGGGTCCCCCTCGAGCTCGATGCCGAAGAGCCGCCGCGCCGTCTCCTCCACGACACGCCGGTTGTCGAGGTGGGGCGTGGCGTACGTGACCGCGGTCGGACCGATCGAGCCGGCACCCAGGAGATGCGCAAGGAGGACGAGCTCGTCGTCGGACCATCCCCCGCGTGCCGCCGCCGGCTCGCCGATTCGACGCGGCACCGCGAGGTGCTCCCCGAACGAGATCTCCCCGAGCTGCCGCCAGCCGTCGAGGGTGCGGAACTTGTGGTTCGCGGTCGCCTCGACCTCGTAGCCGGACCGGAGAAGGAGCCGGAACACCGGCTTGCGACCGGACGGGAACGCCTTCACCAGCCGGCGCGGCACGAGCTTCCACGTCTCGTCGTCCAACGACCACACCAGCGGCTGCTCTTGGCTCAGCACGAGCTCGCCCAGGGTGACCTCCTCACCGGTGTCCGCCCGCAGCAACCGGGTGGAGGCGGGCATGCACCCCGACTCTCTCAGGTCCGACAGCATCGGCCGCTTGTCCTGGCGGGCTTCGAGGTTCCGGGAGAGCTGGGAGAGGGCGACCACCGGGCACTCGAGCTCCCTCGCGAGGATCTTGAGGCCGCGGCTGATCTCGGAGACCTCCACCTGGCGGTTCTCGGCCCTGGCCCTTCCGGTCATGAGCTGCAGGTAGTCGACGACGACGAGGCCGAGGTCGCCCTCGCTCTTCTTGAGCCGCCGGGCGCGTGCGCGGATGTCCATGACCGACAGATGCGGGTTCTCGTCGATGAAGATCGTCGACTCGCTCAGCCTGCTCACGGCCGCGCCGACCTTCGACCAGTCGCTGTCGTGCAGGTGGCCGGTGCGCATCCTCTGCGCGTCGACTCGGGCCTCCGACGCGAGCAGCCGCTGGGTGAGCTCGAGATGGCCCATCTCGAGCGAGAAGAGCAGCGCCGGGCGACGGAGGACCGTGCCGACGTGTGCGAGCATCCCGAGGGCGAAGCTCGTCTTGCCCATCGCCGGCCTGGCTCCGACGATCGTGAGGCTCGCCGGCTGGAGTCCCGCGAGGATCTCGTCGAGCTCGCTGAAGCCGGTCGCGACCCCCGTGATGCGGCTGCTCCGGTGCGAGAGCTCCTCGATCCGGTCGAGGCTCGGACCGATGAGGTTCCGGAGGGCCTCCACCGAGTCGGCCGTCCGGCGCTCGGAGAGGTCGAAGACCAGCCGCTCCGCCTCGTCGATGGTCGCTGTGACATCGTCGGGCACGGCGTAGCCGAGCTCGGCGAGCTCGCCGGCGACCCCGATGAGCCGCCGCAGCAGCGCGTGCTCCTCGACGATGCGCGCGTAGTGGCCGGCGTTGGCGAGCGACGGCGTGTTGGCCTGGAGCGACACGAGCACGGTGGGGTCCCCCACCTGGTCGATCAGCCCGCGGCGGCGGAGCTCGTCGGCGACGGTGATCGCGTCCACCGGCTCGCCCGCCTCGAAGAGGCTGACGACCGCCGAGAAGATGTGGCCGTGTGCGGGCTTGTAGAAGTCCGCGGCGCTGCAGGTCTCGATGGCCGCGCCGACGGCGTCGCCGGACAGGAGCATGGCCCCGAGGAGCGACTCCTCGGCGTCCAGGTCGTGCGGCGGCACCCGCGGCTGGCGACCGCCGATCGTCGCCAGCCCGGGAACGCCGCCCCCCTCCGCCATGGCCTCTTCGGCGCCCCCGGTCGGCATCCCGGGCCGGAGCCGGCGTGGACGGTCGTCGTCGAGGGCCTGCACCATGGCCTACCTACCTTGGGCGAACAGGGCTGGGGACGGGTAGTCCCGAAACCTGGGGATTTCGGGCGCTCTCGCCCTGGACAACCCTGTGAACAGACCTGTGGACAACTTCGGGTGGCTGTGGACGGGGGGCGTGGGGGCGCGTGAGCACGTCGCCATGGTGCACATAAGGCTGTGACGCTCGGGTCGGGCCGGGCCTCCGCCGGCCCGTGCCTCCGCCGGGCCGGCCGATCGTCAGTCGGCCGCGACGACCTCGACCATCACGGCCGTGGCGACGTCGCCGAACAGCCGGACGGGCACCTCGTAGGTGCCGGTTGCCTTGATGGGCTCCGCGAGGGAGAAGGCGTGGCGGTCGATCTCGACGCCCTTCTGGTCACGGGCGGCCTCGGCGACCTCGGTCACCCCGACCGACCCGAAGAGCCGGCCGGTCGCGCCGGCCCGTGCGGTGATCCGCAGCGTCGCGCCGGCGAGCACCTTGGCCTTCGTCTCCGCCGCCTGGCGGTCGTTCGCATCGCGCAGGTCGCGGGAGCGTCGCATCGAGGCCGCCTGCGCCGCGATGCCCTCGGTGGCGGCGAGCCCGAGCCCGCCGGGGATCAGGAAGTTCCTGGCATAGCCGTCGGCCACGTCGACGACGTCCCCGCGGCGGCCGATGCCGTCGACGTCGCTGCGAAGAAGGACCTTCATCAGTGCCCGCCTCCCCCGGCACCTTCGCCCGCGTCGGATGCCTCGGCATCGGGGCCTCCACCGTCGAACGCTCCGGCTGCCTCGTCCGGCTCGGCCGCCTCCGCGCGTGCGGGTGCCGCGTCGCCGCTGACGGCCGCGTCCCCGCCGGCGCCCGTAACGCTCGCACCGCGCTCGCCCCGGTCGCCGCGGTCGCCGCGGTCGCCTCGGTCCCCACGGTCCCCACGGTCGCCGCGGTCGCCGCGGTCGCCGCGGTCGCCCCGGCCGCCACGCCCGCCCGGGCGCTCGGTCACGGTCCGCTGGGTGTAGGGAAGCAGCACGAGCTCACGCGCGTTCTTGATGGCCTCGGCCACGTCGCGCTGGTGCTGCGCGCAGTTCCCCGTGACGCGTCGCGAACGGATCTTGCCGCGGTCGCTCATGAACTTCCGCAGGAGCGGCACGTCCTTGTAGTCCACCCACTCGACGCCGTCGCGGCACAGCGCGCACGGCTTCTTCTTGATCCTGCGGTTGAGGTCCTTGGGGGTGCGGCGGGACGTGCCGCCGCGGTAGTTGCTTCGTGCCATCAGAAGGGCTCCTCGTCGTAGCCGTAGCCGGGCGTCTCGTTCTGTCGGGGCTGGGGCGCTGGCCGGTTGCCCCCGCCGCGCGGGCCCCCGTCGGACGGCCCCCGACGCTCGTTCTTCGTCACCTGTGCGGTCGCCCACCGCAGCGACGGTCCGATCTCGTCCGCGACGACCTCCACCTTCGAGCGCCGGTCGCCGTCGGGCGTCTCCCAGCTGCGCTGCTCGAGGCGGCCGCACACCACCACCCGCGCGCCCCGGGTGAGGCTCTCGCTCACGTTCTCGGCCATCTCCCGCCAGCACACGATGTCGAAGAAGCTCGTCTGCTCCTCCCACTCCTGGGTCTGGCGATTCTGCCAGCGCCGGTTCACCGCCAGCCCGAACGACGCGGTGGGCTGGCCCGTGTTCGTGAAGCGCAACTCGGGGTCTCTCGTCACGTTGCCCACGAGCGTCACGCTGTTGTCCGGCATGATGTCCTCCTCGTTCCTCTTCGACGCCTGTCGCCGCGCAACCGGGAGGTCAGCCCGCCGCGGGCGCGGCCGCGTCGGCGGCAGCCCCTGGCGTCGCCCCCTCTTCCGGCGCGGCGCCCTCGGCACCGCCCCGGGCCGCGGCGTCCGGCCCCTCATCTTCGCCGGTGGCTGCGCGCCCGGCGTCGGGGGCGCGGCCGGTGCCGTCGGCCCGCGGGCCACGCCCGCCGTGGCCGCGGGCGGGGCCCCGCGGGCCGCCGCGTGACGGGCTCCCGCCGGCTGCGAGGCGCGCGGCGACCTTGTCGGGGAGGCGGATGACCTTGAAGCGCAGCACCTCGTCGGCGAGCGTGAGGAGGCGGTCGATCTCCGCCACCGTCCGTGGCTCGCCGGAGAGCTCCACGAGCACGTAGTAGCCCTCGCGACGGTGCTTCACCTCGTAGGCGAAGGGGCGACGACCCCACCGGTCGACGTGGCCAGGGGCACCGTCGTTGCCGCGGATGGTCTCGAGGAGGCGGTCGACGACCGCTTGGATCGCCGGCGGCTCGGCGCCGACGTCGAAGATGACCATGACTTCGTACGGCCGCATCTGCGGCTCACCTCCCTCCGGACCGGGTGCCTGTGCACCCGGGCCCCGGTGGCCCGGGGCAGGGCTTGTCTGACTCGGCCTCCGGCGTACCCGCCGGTTCGAGGCCGTCGGACAGCGTAGCCGACGCCCGGACGGGACGGAGCCGCCGGTTCCGTCAGACCCCGGCGGCTCCGAGGCTGCGGTCCAGCTCCTCGGAGCCGTGGTAGCTCTCGGCGTCGCCCGGGAAGGCCCCGGCCCGCACGTCGGCGGCGTACGCGGCGACCGCCTCGGTGGCGACGTCCGCCAGGTGAGCGTACTGACGCACGAACTTGGGCACCGGCCCCGCGCCGAGCCCGAGGAGGTCGTGGAACACGAGGACCTGCCCGTCGCAGTGCGGTCCCGCGCCGATCCCGATCGTGGGGATGGGGAGCTCCTCGGTGACCCGTGCCGCCACGACGTCGGGGACCCCTTCGAGCACGAGGGCGAAGCACCCCGCATCGCACAGGGCGTGGGCGGCGTCGAGGAGCGCGCGCGCGGCCTCGGCGTCGCGCGCCTGCACGCGGTAGCCCCCCATCGGCAGGACCGACTGGGGCGTGAGCCCGAGGTGGCCCACCACCGGGATCTCCGCGCGCACGATCGCCTCCACGACCGGCACGCGGGCAAGACCGCCCTCCAGCTTCACGGCACCGGCGCCGGCGCGCACGAGCGACGCCGCGTTGGCGACGCCGTCGGCCACCGACAGGTGGTAGCTCATCCACGGCAGGTCGCCGAGCACGAGCGCTGCGGGGCGCGCCCGGGCGACCGCGGCCGTGTGCCGCACCATGTCGTCGATCGTGACGTGCAGGGTGTCGGGATAGCCGAGGACGTTGTTGGCGACGGAGTCCCCGACGAGGATCATGTCGACCCCGCCGGCGTCGGCGATCCGCGCGCCGGGCTCGTCGTAGGCGGTGAGCATCACCACGGGTTGGGCGCCCGCCCGGCGCTTGCGCGCCCTCAGCATCGGGACCGTGACCGGCCCGCGTGGCTGGCCGGGGCGAATGGCGGTAGGGCTGTGGAGCACATGCCCTCCTTCTTGGATATCGGGACGTCGGGTAGCCGTCGTGGGTGTCGCGTTCGGATGCCGCGCGGGTGCCGCGGTCCGGGTGCCGCGGTCCGGGTGCCGCCGACTGTGCGGCCCCGCCGTCACGACCCTAATACCCCTGTGTCCCGCCTACCTCTTGCCCGTACCCCCCGCGCGGGCTCCGCGTCCACCTGCGGGGTACTTGCGACGCAGGTGGTGCCACGCGCACCCAGGACACACTTCGACGTCGTAACAGAGGACCGGCTGGCTGCGCCGGCGGAGCCGGTCGAGCTCGGTGGCCGTGCCGGGACACCTTCCGCCGGGCGGAAGTCCCGCGCCGAACACGTAGGTCACCTGCACCATCTGCTCCTCCCCGCAGATCGGGCAGTCGTCTCCGAGGGGGCGGCCGACGTTTCGCGCCGCGCGAAGAAGCTCGGGGTGCGCGTCGCAGACGTCGACGGCGCCGACCCGTCCGCGGCGCACCTCGCGCACCACCGCGTCGCGCGCGAGGCGGTACTCCACCCGGGCGTCGTGCAGCGGCTCCTCGACACGCCGCGGGGCCCCTGGACCCGACCGGAAGGTCACGGCGTGAGGCTACCGCCGGGCTCCCCCCTTACCGCCGGACCTCCCCCGTGCCTCGAGCGCGCTTGCGCGTGCCGCTATATCGGTCCGATATAGTACGAGCCGGTATGTTGGACCTGGCGATCCTCGGGCTCCTGGAGGAGCGGGGCGAGCTCCACGGCTACGAGATCCGCCGGCAGCTGCGCGAGGGGCTCGGGCTCCTCGCGAACGTCTCGTTCGGCTCGCTCTACCCGGCGCTCGCCCGTCTCGAGGCCGCCGGTGCGGTCGAGGCGACCGAGGGGCCCCTCCCCGTCGAGCCGCCCACCGAGCCGGTGCCACCGACGGGATCGCTGAGCGGGGAGCTCGCCGTGCTGCGTGCGAGGCGCCGCACGGCCCGGCGACCACGTGGGCGACGGTCGCGCAAGGTGTACCGCATCACCGACGTGGGGCGCACGACGTTCACGGACCTCCTCTCGGGTTCGGCCGCGGCCGACGACCCGCGGAGCTTCGGGCTCCGCCTCGCGTTCGCGGGGCACCTGCCCGCCCCGGCCCGCCTGGCCCTGCTCCAGCGGCGGCGGGCACAGCTCGCGGAACGGCTGGCGGAGGTGCGCCGGGCCGATGGCGGCCGTGTGCTCGACGTCTACGCGCGCTCGGTCGTCGAGCACACGGCCGACGCGCTCGAGCACGACATCCGATGGCTCGACCGCCTCGTCGACGCCGAGGAGCAGCCGGCCGGTCCTACCGGCCAACCCACCGAGCGGGTCGCCGGATGACCCGCCACCCCACGACCCGCGGGGACCTGAGCACACAAGGAGACCACCGATGAGCAGCATCCGAGTCGCGATCGCCGGCGTGGGGAACTGCGCCAGCTCGCTCCTGCAGGGCATCTCGTACTACCGGGCCGCGGCGGACGACGACCTCGTCCCGGGCCTCATGCACGTCGTGCTCGGTGGCTACCACGTGCGCGATCTCGTGCCCGTCGCCGCCTTCGACGTCGACGCCACCAAGGTCGGTGCCGACCTCGGCAAGGCGATCTTCGCGGGCCAGAACAACACGATCCGCTTCGCGGAGGTCGGCGATCTCGGGGTGACCGTCCAGCGCGGACCGACGCTCGACGGCATCGGCCGCTACTACCGCGAGGTCGTCGAGGAGTCACCCGCCGCCCCCGTCGACGTCGCGGGAGTCCTGCGTGACTCGAAGGCCGACGTCCTTGTCGCGTATCTTCCGGTGGGGTCGGAGGAGGCGCAGCGCTACTACGCCGAGGCGTGCCTCGAGGCGAAGGTGGCCTTCGTGAACGCGATCCCCGTCTTCATCGCCTCGGACCCCGTCTGGGCGCGCAGGTTCGCCGACGCCGGCGTCCCGATCATCGGTGACGACATCAAGAGCCAGGTGGGATCGACGATCGTCCACCGGGTGCTCACCCGGCTCTTCGAGGACCGCGGGCTCGCGCTCGACCGGACCTACCAGCTGAACGTCGGCGGCAACATGGACTTCCGCAACATGCTCGAGCGCGACCGCCTCGAGTCGAAGAAGGTGTCCAAGACCCAGGCGGTGACGAGCCAGATCGAGCACACCGTGCTGCCCGCGGACGACATCCACATCGGGCCGTCCGACCACGTGCCGTGGCTCGCCGACCGGAAGTGGGCCTACATCCGCATGGAGGGGCGGAATTTCGGCGACGTGCCTCTGAACGTCGAGCTCAAGCTCGAGGTGTGGGACTCCCCGAACTCCGCCGGCGTGATCATCGACGCCGTACGCTGCGCCAAGCTCGCACTCGACCGGGGCGTCGGGGGGCCGCTCGTGGGGCCGTCCGCGTACTTCATGAAGTCGCCGCCGGTGCAGTACCACGACGACGTCGCCCACGACATGATCGAGTCGTTCGCCGCCGGCGACCCGGGTCCGCGCTGGCCTGCGGACTGAGGCCTGCGGACTGAGGTCGGCGGACTGAGGTCGGCGAACTGAGGCCTGCGGCGCGCCGTCAGCCCTTCCGCGCCGCCCACCACTCCTCCAGCCGCCGGCCCGCCTCGTCCTCGCCCAGCGGGCCCTCGGCGAGCCTGAGCTCGAGCAGGAATGCGAGCGCTTCGCCCACCGCCCGCCCCGGCGGGACCCCGAGGCGGGCCATCACCTGTGTTCCGTTCAGGTCGGGGCGGATCGCATCCAGCTCCTCCTGCTCCCGCACCTCGGCGATCCTGCGCTCGAGCTCGTCCATGCGCCGTCCGAGTGCCCGGGCCTTCGCCGCGTTGCGCGTGGTGCAGTCCGAGCGCGTCAGCTCGTTGAGCCGCCCGAGCAGCGGCCCCGCGTCACGGACGTACCGGCGCACCGCGTGGTCGCTCCACCCGAGCCGGTAGGTGTGGAAGCGCAGGTGCAGCCGCACGAGCTCCACGACGACATCGGTCTCCTCCCTCGAGTAGCGGAGGGCTTCCATCCGGTCACGGGTCATCCGCGCGCCCACCTCGTCGTGGTGGTGGAACGTGACCCCCTCGGGACCGAACCGCCGGGTCTTGGGTTTCCCCACGTCGTGGAACAGGGCGGCCAGCCGTAGCAGCTTGTCCGCAGACGTCTTGTCGACGACCGCCAGGGTGTGGGCGAGCACGTCCTTGTGGCGGTGGACAGGGTCCTGCGCGAGGCGCAGGGCCGGCAGCTCGGGGAGGAACTCGTCGGCGAGACCCGTCTCGACCGCGAACCGCAGGGCACGCGACGGGCCGGGGGCGGGGAGCACCACGATCTTGTCGAGCTCGTCCCTGACGCGCTCCGCGGAGACGATGGCCAGTCGGTGGTGGCCTTTGCGCACCGCGTCGACGAGCGAGGGCCCGGGCACCAGGCCGAACGCGGCGGCGAACCGGGCCGCGCGCAGCATGCGCAGCGGATCGTCCTCGAAGGAGACCTCGGGGTCGAGGGGAGTCCGAAGTCGGTGTGCCATGAGGTCCGCGAGACCGTCGAACGGGTCGACGAGACGAAGGTCGGGGACCTCGAGCGCCATGGCGTTCACGGTGAAGTCCCGCCGGGAGAGATCGGTCTCGACGTCGTCGCCGAAGGTGACGTCGGGCTTGCGGGAATCGGCCCGGTAGGCCTCGGCACGGTGCGTCGTGATCTCGTAGGTCCTGCCGCCCGCACGCAGCCCGATGGTCCCGAAGCGCTTGCCCTGGGTCCACACGGCGTCGGCCCAGCCCCGGACGATCCGCTCGATGTCGTCCGGGCGCGCGTCGGTCGTGAGGTCGTAGTCGCCCGCAACGTCGTGCGGCGCGGCGTCGGGGGACGCCGCGGCCGGCCGCTCCACCAGCGCGTCGCGCACCGACCCTCCGACGAGGTAGATCCGGTGGCCGTCACGGCGGAACAGCTCTGCAAGGGCCCGCGTGGCCTCGACGAGCGGTCGGAAGCGCTCGGGCACAGGCGACTGCACCGGGTCACCGTAGCGCCGGGCATCGCACGTCCACGTTGCGGCGCGGACCGCACGGGGCGCCGCACGTCGCGAGCGGCCGCCGGTCAGAAGGGGAAGTAGCGTCGTGTGGTGTCGACCAGCCGCCGCCCCGCAGTGAGCGCGGCGCGCCGGGTCGCCGCGGCATG
Source organism: Acidimicrobiales bacterium (assembly GCA_035534455.1). Classification (GTDB taxonomy): domain Bacteria; phylum Actinomycetota; class Acidimicrobiia; order Acidimicrobiales; family RAAP-2; genus JAJYVT01. The sequence continues at coordinate 81,928 of DATLRV010000002.1, read as the reverse complement.
GCCGTCCCTCTCCGCAACCGCCGTGCTGTCGCTCGCCGTGGTGTCGCTCGCCGTCGCACCCCTCGCGGGCGCTGCCGGGGCGGGTGCTGCCGGGTCGGGCGCGCACCGCGCCGGGTCGCGCGGCCCGACGTCCTTCGCGCTCGAAAGCCAGAGCGAGTGGGTGGTCGCGCCGGCGGGTGCAGCCACCGCCGGCGCCCCGGCCACGCCGTCGTCGCCCTTCGACCTCGAGCTCTCCGCCCGGGGGGCTCCCCCGGGTGCGACCGTCGAGGTCCTCCTCTACCAGCGGCTCTTCTCCCGCTACGACTTCAAGAACGTCGTGCGCAACGGTCCTCGGGGCTACCCCATCGCCACCACGTCGCCCGTCGCATGGCGCAGCCTCACCCGGGCACCACGCGCCGGCGGTGTCGCGCTGGACCTCTCGGTCGTGACGACGGCGTCGGGCGGCCAGGGCACCCAGCTCGGCCTCTCCTGCGCGCCACCGGCAGGGAGCGGCACATGCACAGGCGTCTACCCCGTCGTCGTCGAGCTCCAGCGCTCGAGCGGCCAGGTGCTGCGCCGCTTCACCACGTTCCTCACCTTCGTCGCGGGCAAGAGCCCCCACCCCCTCGAGCTGTCCTGGGTGCTGCCCGTGACCGCCCCCTTCGCGTTCGCGAGCCATCCCGCGAGCGCGAACCAGGCCCTCGCCGGTATCTCGCACCACGCGGCGGCGGCGCTCGAGAAGCTGATCTCCCAGGTCCGCGCGACGCCGTCGGTGCCCGTCACGCTCGACGTCTCGCCCGAGACCCTCCAGGCGCTGGACGCCGCCGGTCCCGGGGGGCGGGCCGCCGTCGGCGCGCTCGCGGCGCTCTCCACCGACCCCGCGACCGCCGAGGTGCTCGCGCGTCCCTACGTGCCGGTCGACCCCGGCACGCTCGCCGCCGCCGGCGAGCCGACCGAGATCCTGGCCCAGATGGCCGCCGGTGCCACAGTCCTGCACCGGTACCGCGTGCAGACCACCGCGGCGCCGTCGCCGTGGGTGGAGACCGGCCCGGTGAGCAACGGCCTCGCGACCGGCCTGGCCCAGGTCCACGCGTCGCAGCTCGTCCTCCCCGACACCGATCTGGCGTCGACATCGTCCGCCACAAGCAGCGGCACCTGGGTCTCGACGTTCACCCTCGGGCTCGGCCGGCACGGGCCGTCGACGTCGGTGGACGCGGCGGAGACGGACACGTGGCTGGACGGCCAGTTCGGCGCGCTCCGCGGCGATCCCGCCCTGGCCGCGACCCAGCTCCTCGCCGACCTCGCCATGGTCCACTTCGAGCGGCCCAACACAATCGCCGTGCGCGGCATGGTCGCGGTGCCCCCCGGCGGCTGGGTGGCCAACCCGGTCTTCGACCGTGTCCTCCTGCAGGGGCTCGCGCAGAACCCGGTCGTCGAGCCCGTGACGCTGTCGCACTTCTTCACCTCGGTCGCCACAGGCGGCCCGCGCCAGCTCGGCAAGTCCGGCACGGCGCCGGTCATGTCGCGCGCCCTCGCCCGAGCCGTGTCGCAGGCCCGCGTGCGCCTCAGCGCCTTTGACGGCGCCGTCGCGCACCATCCGCCGATCGAGAGCCAGCTCGACCACCTCCTCCTCGCATCGGAGGCGGAGACACTGTCGCCGGGCCAGCGCGCCACCGGGCTCTCCACCTTCCAGCGGCTGCTCACCGACCAGCTCGGCCTCGTCAAGTTCGCTACCGGCAAGACATTCACGTTGACCGCGCGCACGGGCTGGATCCCGATCACGGTGCAGTCCCAGGCGCCCTACACGGTCGTGGGCACCCTGTCGGTCAGCGGCAACAAGTTCCTGTTCCCCCACGGCACACACCGGATCCTGCACCTCGACCACGCGACGACGTCGTCGCGTGTCGACGTCGAGGCCAGGAGCTCGGGCGACCTCCCGCTGTACGTCTCACTCACCTCGCGCGACGGGCGTCTCGTGATCGCGCGCGACACCCTCACCGTGCGGTCGACCGCGACGTCCCTCGTCGGCATCGCACTCACCGCCGTCGCGCTCGCGGTCCTCCTCACCTGGTGGGCGCGCACGTGGTGGTCGGGCCGGCGACGACGCCGCGCCCGGCGGAGTCGACCCGCCGGGAGCGGGGCCACGGCGTGACACGGCGGAGCCGGCGCGGAGGTACTCGCCCACCCGCCCACGCCGCGATGACCGGCGCAGCGCCGGCGCAGGACGCGTCGGTCGACGCCGACGCGCAGGCGGGTGCGGGTGCGGCGCCACGTGCGTCGATGGAGGGCGGCCGGCTCCGGCGCGCCGCGGTCTGGATGGCGGCGGGCACGACGGTGTCGCGGCTCACGGGGCTGGCACGGATCATCGCGCTCGCGTACGCGCTCGGCGCGACGCATGTGGCCGACGCCTACAACCTCGCGAACACCACGCCGAACATGATCTACGACATCGTGCTCGGCGGCATCCTCGCCGCGACGTTCATCCCCGTCTTCGTCGACCGCCTCGCCACGCGCGACGAGCGCGAGGCGTGGCGCGCGATCTCCGCCGTCACGACCGTCGCCGTCGTCGTGCTGGTCGGCATGACCGTCGTCTTCTGGGTGCTCGCGCCACAGGTGGTCGACGCCTACACGGCGTTCGCCCACGTCCGGGGGGTGACGGCCACGGACCTCACGCAGGAGAAGGCGATCGCGTCGACGCTGCTCCGGTGGTTCGTGCCGCAGGTCGCGCTCTACGGGCTGATCTCGCTCATGGCGGCCCTCCTCAACACGCGGCGGCGCTTCGCCGCGCCGATGTGGGTCCCCATCGCGAACAACGTCGTCGTCATCGGCGTGCTGCTCTGGTTCCACGCACTCGTGCCGAAGCTCACACCGTCGAACGCCCTCGCCGAGGTCCACGCCCACCGCGGCGCCCTCGTCCTCCTCGGCCTCGGCACCACCGTCGGTGTGCTGGTCCAGGCCGTCGCGCTCGTCCCCGCCCTGCGCGGCATCGGCCTCGGCCGGCTCAGGTGGTGCTGGCAGCCCGCGCACGAGGCGGTGCGCACGGTCGTCCGCCTCGGCGGCTGGACGTTCGGCTTCGTCGTCGCCAACCAGGTCGCCCTCTACGTCGTGCTCGCGCTCGCCGTCGGCGCGACGGGCACGGCCCCGGTCTCGTCGTACACGTACGCGTACACGTTCTTGCAGATGCCCTACGCGGTCGTCGCGGTGTCCATCATGAGCGCGGTCACCCCGGACCTCGCCGAGCGCTGGGCGGGGGGGGACGACGCCGGCTTCCGCAGGCGCCTCACCGGTGGCCTGCGCGCGACGCTCGCGGTCATCCTGCCGGCGGCGATGGGCATGCTCGTCCTCGCGCACCCGGCGGTGGCGCTCCTCCTCGGTCACGGCAGCACCTCGATCCACGGGACCCAGGCCACCGGCGCCGCGCTCGCCATGTTCTCGCTCGGGCTGCCGGGGTTCTGCGCCTACCTGTACATCGTGCGCGTCCTGCAGTCCATGCAGCGCACCAAGGTCGCCTTCTACCTCTATCTCGTCGAGAACGGGCTCAACGTGGTCTTCGCGGTCGCGCTCGTCGGCCCTCTCGGCGTGCGCGGGCTCGCCCTCTCCCTGTCGATCGCGTACAGCTTCGGGGCGCTGGCCGGCGTCGTCATCCTGCGCCGGTGGCTCGGCACGCTCGGTGGGCCCCGGGCGTGGGTGCCGCTACGGCGCGCGCTGGGTGCGACCGCGGTGATGGGGGCGGTGGTCCTCGTGGTCTCCAACCTCTCGGGCGCCGAACAGGGGATCGGCCTCCTCGGTCGCGTGGCCGCCGCGGTCGTCGCCGGCGGCGCCGTCTACGCCGGGATCGGCGTGCTCCTCGGCGGGCGGCACCGCCCCCTGGCGCTCCTCACGGGCCAGTCTGTCGGGGCCGGCGGCCCCACAGCGACATCGCTCGGCGGCGACGACGTGGGGGTGGGCGCCGGCCTCGGCGCCGCGTGGGGGGACACGCGCACCCCGGTCAACACCGGCCCGCGCATCCGGATCGTCCCTGCGCCGGGGACCCCGGTGACACGCGCCACCCCGGCGCTCGACCGTCACCGTCCCTCGCGCCCGCCCGGAGCCCCCCCGGCCGCCCCGCAGACATCCGGCGGCGGGGACGCCGCCGCCCAAAGGGACGCGGACCGCAACGACGACGACCCCGGCGAGCGGCGCTGGGTCGGCGGCACGACCACGTCGTTGCGACGGCGCCTCCTGCGGTAGGTTGCTCCGGCCCGCGCGTCCGGGTCGAGCCGGCTCCCGGTCGGGCACCGACGGACGCCGCGATCCGAGGGGAGAGACCGTTGCCAGGTGTCCGGGTCGTCACCGACAGCGCGTGCGACCTGTCCGACGAGCTCGCCGGCCGGTACGGCATCGAGGTCGTCCCCCTCACGATCCGGTTCGGAGACGAGGAGCTGCTCGACCGGCGCGACCTGTCCCCCACCGAGTTCTGGCGCAGGTGCAAGGGGTCCCCCGCACTGCCCGAGACCGCTGCCCCCCCGCCGGGCGCCTTCCGAGCGGCGTACGAGAGGGCGGCGGCAGACGGCGCCGAGGGCGTCGTCTGCCTCACGTTGTCGGCCGGGGTGTCGGCCACGTACCAGGCCGCGCTCGCCGGCGCCGGCGCACTCGAGGGACGAATGCCGGTGGAGGTGGTCGACACGCGGTCGCTCACCATGGGCCAGGGCCTCATGTGCATCGCCGCGGCGGAGCTGGCGGCGACCGGCGCCCCGCTCGACGCGGTCGCGGCGCTGGCCCGCAGCCTCGTCGCGAGGACCCGCGTGCTCGGCGTCGTCGACACGCTCGACCACCTCCAGCGTGGCGGGCGTATCGGGGGAGCCGCTGCGCTCGTCGGGTCGCTCCTGTCGATCAAGCCGGTCATCGAGGTACGCGAGGGCGTCGTCGAGCAGGAGTCCAAGCAGCGGACCCGCGGGCGCGCGCTCGACTACCTCGCGGCGAAGGTCGCGGCCGACGCCCCCCTCGAGCGGCTCGCCGTGTGCGACGGCGCCGCACCCGACATCGACGCAGTCGTCGAGCGGCTCCGGAAGGTGCCGGTGGCCCACGAGCTGGTCGTCACCGAGCTCGGACCGGTCGTCGGCACTCACTCGGGCCCCGGGGCGATCGGCGTCTGCTACCAGCTCCCTGCCCCGCGTGACCACCTCCCGGTAGGCTCGACCCCATGAGCGACCCGCACTCGGTACCGGACGACCCGGCGGCTCCCGGAACGGGCGGCGGAGGGTTCGCCGGACACCTCCCCCCTGCGGTCGGCTCGGCCGCGGCGGAGGCCGCCGCCGAGCTGCCCAAGAGAGCCGCCGACGCGGTCCAGCTCCTCGTGGACACGATCCACGACAAGGCCGTGCGCCCGGCGGTGCTCGCGACCAGGGCGATCGTCTTCGGGTTGCTCATCGCGGCCCTCGGCACCGTGCTGGCCGTCGTGGGGTCCATCGCGGCGCTTCGCATCCTCGACGCCTACGCGTTCGGCCACCGGGTGTGGCTCAGCTACGTCGTGCTGGGCGGGGCCCTCACGCTCGCGGGGCTCGCCGCATGGACGCGCCGGACGGCGCGCCCGTCGCCCGTGCGTCCCCACTGAGGCCGTGACCACGCACGCCAAGGTGCTCGTCGCGGGATCTGGTCCGGCGGGACTGACCGCCGCCGTCTACACGGCGCGAGCGCAGCTCGGCCCGGTCGTCGTGGAGGGCGAGCCGTCCTCGACGAGCGACCAGCCCGGTGGCCAGCTCATGCTGACCACCGACGTCGAGAACTTCCCGGGCTTCCCCGACGGGGTGCTCGGACCGGAGCTGATGGCCCAGATGCGCGCGCAGGCGGCCCGCTTCGGCGCGCACATCGTCACCGCGAAGGTGACGAGGGTCCGCCTGGCCTCGAGCCCCTTCGGCGTGTGGACGGGCGACCCGTCGACGCCGGAGCCCACGTACGAGGCGGAGTCGCTCATCATCGCCACGGGCGCGCAGTCGCTGATGCTCGGCGTGCCCGGTGAGGACCGCCTGCTCGGCTACGGCGTGTCCACGTGCGCGACGTGCGACGGATTCTTCTTCCGGGGCCAGCACATCGCGGTGGTCGGCGGTGGTGACTCGGCGCTCGAAGAGGCGCTCTTCCTGACCCGTTTCGCGTCGAAGGTCACGGTGGTGCACCGGCGGGACCGGCTGCGGGCGTCGCGCATCATGCAAGAGCGCGCCCTCGCACACCCCGACATCGAGTTCGCGTGGACACGCCAGGTCACCGAGGCCCTCGGGAACGGGAAGCTGACGGGGGTGCGCCTCCGCCACACGGGCACCGGCGAGGAGCAGGAGCTCCCGGTCACCGGCCTGTTCGTGGCGATCGGCCACCGCCCGAACACCGAGGTGTTCCGCGAACAGGTGGAGCTCGACGGCGAGGGGTATGTCGTCACCCACGACGGGACCGCGACCAACGTCGACGGCGTCTTCGCATGCGGCGACGTCCAGGACCACATCTACCGACAGGCGGTGACCGCGGCGGGGACGGGCTGCATGGCCGCGATCGACGCGGAACGCTGGTTGGAGGCCCGCGGGTCCTAGGCGACCCCGTGGTCCCGGGTTACATCCGCGCCCGGGGGGAACAGTCGGTGCAGCATCGGTGTTGGGTGACCTGGAGCCGGGGATGTGTGACCCGGGCGCCAGGAACGGGCAGAGCAGAAGGTCGAGCAGGAGGACAGGATGAGCGAGACGATCGTGACGCTGGACGACGCTACGTTTGACGAGCATGTCAAGGCGGCCGAGGTGCCGGTGCTGGTCGACTTCTGGGCCGAATGGTGCGGGCCGTGCAAGATGATCGCCCCGGTGCTCGAGGAGATCGCGGCCGAGCAGGCGGGGAAGCTCCAGATCGCCAAGCTCAACATCGACGAGAACCTCGACGTGACGCGGCGGTTCGACGTGATGAGCATCCCGACGCTGATCCTGTTCAAGGACGGCGAGCCGAAGGTCCGCCTGATCGGCGCGAAGCCCAAGGGCCAGCTGGTCCAGGAGCTGTCGAGCTACCTGTAGCGCTCCCGGTGGCGCACCGGGGCGCGGCGCTCCCCGTTTCCGAAGGGGACGCCGGCGACGCCGTGGCGGACATCCAGGATCGCCTGTCGGTCCTGGGCTTCGGCGCGCTCAGCGACCCCGGCGGCCAGTTCGGCATCGCCACGCGCGCCGCGCTCGAGGCGTTCCAGCGCCAACGCGGTCTCCGCGTCGACGGCGTCTGCGGCGCGCAGACCTGGCAGACGCTCGTGGAGGCCGGCCACCGTCTGGGCGACCGCTTCCTGTTCCGGCGCACGCCCATGCTGCGCGGGGACGACGTCGCGGAGCTCCAGCAGCGCCTGTGCGCGCTCGGGTTCGACACCGGGCGCGTGGACGGCATCTTCGGCGACGCGACCGCCAAGGCGCTGCGCGACTTCCAAGAGAACTCGGCGCTCCCGGTGGACGGCATCCTCGGTCCCGGCACGCTCCTCGAGCTACGGCGAGTCGCGGCGCGGGGCGCGGCGCCGACGCACCTCGTGTCGACGGTACGCGCCAGGGAGCTCTTGCGGCAGTCCCCGCCGACGCTGTCGGGTCGTCACGTCGCGGTCGGCGAGCGCGGCGGGCTCGCCGCGCCCGCCGCCGCCCTGCGCCGGCGGCTCGTCGCGCGTGGCGCCTCGGTGACCACCCTCCACCATCCCGACGACTCCGCACAGGCGCGGCAGGCCAACAGCGTCGGAGCCGACGCCTACCTTGCCCTGCGGCTCGAACCGGACCGGCCCGGGATCCTGACGGCCTTCTACTCCGGGTACCGCGACGAGTCGGTGGGCGGCCGGCTCCTGGCCGGGGCGATCCAGGCGTTCCTCCCGCCCGCGCTCGGCGTGCCGGACCTCGGGGCGCACGGGATGTCGCTCACGGTCCTGCGCGAGACCCGGATGCCTGCGGTGATGATCGAGGTCGGACCTGCAGCCGTCGCCGTCGAGCACGGCCCGGCGCTCGCCGAGTCCCTCGCCACCGCGCTCGCCGCGTGGGTCTGCGGCCCCTGGGAATGAGCGCCCGAGATCCCTGGTCAGGACGTGAATTCCGGCCTCGGTGACCGGGGGGTGTCGAGGCGGTGACCGTCTTCTGTACTTCAGGGAGAACCTGACAATCCACAACGTCATGCACAGGTTGTGGATACTGCTGTAGTGCGGGTTGAAGGTTGAGGGACCCTCCGCGGGGCCGCCTCCCGGTGGCGCTCGCCGTCAGTACGCCGGCGGCGCAGCCGGCTGCGGACCCTCGACCATCGCCCTGTAGATGCGCTCGAGATCCTCGAGCGTCGCGAACTCGACGACCACCCGGCCGCGACGGTTCCGCAGCTCGACCTTCACCCTGGTGTTGAGGTGCGTGGACAGGAGCTCCTCGAGCTCGAGCAGCCCGGGCTCGGGGAGGCGGCGGGGAAGCTGACGCTTGGTAATACCATCGGTAGTACCCCCCACCGCCGGCTGCTCAGGAGCCCCCTCCTCCTCGGCCTCCTCCGCCCGCACCGCATCTTCGACCTGTCGCACCGTGAGGCCCTCGGCAACGATGCGGCTCACCAGCGCCTCCTGACGAGCACGGTCGGGCGTGCCGAGCAGGGCGCGGGCGTGACCGGCGGAGATCGACCCGTCGGCCAGTGCGCGCTGCACGCCCGTCGGCAGCTGGAGGAGACGCAGGGTGTTCGTCACGGTCGCCCGGCTCTTGCCGACGCGGGTGGCCACCTCCTCGTGGGTGTGCCCGAAATCGTCGATGAGCTGCTGGAAAGCGGCGGCCTCCTCGAGCGGGCCGAGGTCCTCGCGGTGCAGGTTCTCGACGAGTGCCTGTTCCAGGCTGTGCGCGTCGGCGGTGACGTCGCGCACGAGCACGGGGATGGTCTGGAGCCCGGCACGGCGCGCCGCCCGCCACCGTCGCTCCCCTGCGATCAGCTCGTACTCCTCTCCCCCGCCGGCCCCGCCGACCGGTCGGACGAGCACCGGCTGCAGGACGCCCAGTTCCCTGATCGACGCCGCCAGCGCCGACATCGCCTCTTCGTCGAAGTAGGTCCTCGGCTGGAGCGCGTTCGGACGGACACTCGAGACCGGCACCTCGCGTAGGGCACTGCCCTGGCTCCCCGACACCTCGGTCGGGATGAGGGCGCCGAGTCCCTTACCCAGCCCGCTTCGTCGCGCCATTGCTCACCTCCTTCGCAAGCTCCCTGTAGGCCACCGCGCCTCGAGAGGACGGATCGAACACCGTGATCGGCTGACCGAACGACGGCGCCTCGGATAGCCGGATCGTCCGGGGGATCACCATCCGGCAGACCTTGTCGCCGAAGTGCTGGCGCACCTCCGCCGCGACGTCGACAGCCAGTCGCGTCCGGGCGTCGTACATGGTGAGCACGATGGCGCTCACCTCGAGGCGATCGTTGAGGTTGGAGGCCACGAGGTGGACGTTCCGGAGCAGCTGCCCGAGGCCCTCGAGCGCGTAGTACTCGCACTGGATCGGGACCAGCACCTCGCTCGCCGCGGCGAGTCCGTTCACGGTGATCAACCCGAGCGACGGAGGACAGTCGATGAGGACGAAGTCGAAGTCCTCGAGCACGGTCACGACGGCGCGCCTGAGGCGGAGCTCGCGACTGAAGGCGGGCACGAGCTCGATCTCCACGCCCGCGAGGTCGATCGTTGCAGGGGCCACGAACAGATTCCGGACGCTGGTCGGCTCGATGCAGTCCTCGAGCGGCATCTCGTGCATGATCACGTCGTACATCGAATGCTCGAAGTTCCGGGCGTCGATGCCCAGACCCGTCGTCGCGTTGCCCTGGGGATCGAGATCGACCACGAGGATCCGGTAGCCGAGATCGGCGAGGGCCGCCCCGAGGTTGACGGTCGTAGTGGTCTTCCCCACCCCGCCCTTCTGGTTTGCCACGGCGATCACCCTGGGAAGCGGACGGAACGCCGACACCCCCCTTCCGTCCGACCCGTCGAGCAGACCCGGCGCACCCGCGGCCTCCGCCGCGCCCCGTCCGACCCTTGGCGGTCGTCCGACATTGCCGGCACGGACGTCGGATCCGCCGGGGACCGCCGGGTTGCCGTCGTCCGTGCCGCTGCCCGCGTTAGTGGCGGTCGGTGGAAGCTCACCTTCGCCCGCACTGCCCTCGTCCCCGGGGGTGAACCCGGGGTCTTCGACTGCTGGCTGGATCTCGCCGGCTGGCTGGATCTCGCCGGCTGCCTCGACCTCGACGGAGTGCTGGACCTCGACCACGGGCTCCGTCTCGTCGGCTTGGTCGGCCACGAGTGGCGGCGCTCCCTCATCCTGTGGTGCTGACGGACCTTCCCCGTCGCGGCGTCGCCGGCCGATCATCCTCACCACTGGGCAGCTCCCGAGTCCAACGAGGAATGCCCGCGCGTCGGATCGGACGCGCGGTTGACGTACCGCGACAGGGATCGAGCCGTTCCTCCGCCGCGCCCCCTCACAGCCACCGTACCCATCCTCGCTCGCGCGCCGCGAGAGGTCAAGCCCTGATTCAAGGTTTTGCGCACTCTTGGAGGAGTGTTCCACGTGATTCATGACGGTGAAACAAGCCCTGTCGAAAAGCCGATCCTCCCCGCGAAAGATGTTTCACATGTAACCTGACGGTGAAACACCGGAGCCGCACGGCCAGGAGGAGCTCGCACATGGCGTCGGACTATGAAGAGGGACTGCTCGTCGGCCTCCTGGTGGGGGAGGGCAGCTTCGGCGGCGACGGGCGCCAGCCGCAGGTCACGCTCCGCATGCACGAACGCCACGAGGCGCTCTTCCGCTGGCTCGAGCGCACGTTCCCGCGGGGTCGCCTCTACGGCCCTTACGAGCACGGGGGCCGGCGCTACTACCAGTGGATGGCCCGGGGTCCCTACCTGCGCGACGAACTCCTGCCGCTCCTCCTGCGGCGGCTCAGCCCCGCCCTCGACCGTTACGCGCACGACCGCCTGGTCGCGATGTGCGCCCGGTACGCCGGACAGCTGGGCGAGCTGCCGCATCCGGCTCGTGGTGCGCCGACCGCGGCCGTCGCCCCACCGCCGGTTGAAGGACCGGGAGCACCACGGGACCCACGGGCGATCTTCGCGGCGCTCCGGGACATGCCGGGGTCCGACGACCCCGACGCCTCGAGTCCTGCGCACGGGGAGCAATGACCGGCCCGCCGACACCGCTGGCCCCCTCGAGCCGGCGAGTCGGGCGACCGGGTCCCCCGGCGGCTTCGCGTCCCGCGCCGTGCAGAGGTCAGAAGAGTGGACGCTTCGTCGGAACGCCGACGCGCCTCGGGAACCGCACCGGGCAGAGCGCCTCTTGGGTGACCACGGCGAACCGGTAGGCGGCGCCCACAGGTTCCGCCGGCCCCATTCCGACCCTCGCCAGCCCTTCCGGCGGCCACCGAGCCTCGACCGGAGATCCATCGGGCGGCGGCTCGGAGACGACGAGACGGCCGCCGGGGGAGAGGAACGGGGCAGCGCACTCCGCCACAACGGCAGGACGCCCAAAGCCCCTCGAGGTCACCAGGTCAAAGCCCCCCCGCTTCTCCGGTGTCCGCCCGAGCGACTCCGCGCGCTCGGCGAGCACCGTCACACGGCCCTCGAGCGCGAGCTCGCGCACTGCACGCAGGAGGAAGGCCGCACGGCGCCCGTTGGCCTCGACGAGGAGGAAGGACACCGCCGGCCAGTGAGCTGCCAGGACGAGCCCTGGAATCCCGGCGCCCGACCCGAGGTCGACGGCGGCCCGGGGAACCGCGTCTCGGGCGCCCTCGACGGCGTCGGCGAACGCTCGGGCGTGGGCGAGATGGGTCTCGAGAGGGCCGGGACCGAGGAACCCGAGCGCCCTCGCCTCGGCGAGGAGCTCTGCGAGCGTCGCCGTCAGGGGGCGGGGGAGATCACCACGAAGCGGTGGGGCTCCTCGCCCTGCGAGCTGGAGGTGACCCCCTCGATGGCGACGGCGGCGTCGTGGACCACCTTGCGGTCCGCGGCGCTCATAGGTTCGAGCGCACGCTCCGCGCCCGACTCCAGAACCTCGGCGGCCACCTGCGCGGTGAAACGCTGCAGCGCGGCGATCCGGCGCTCGCGGTACCCGGCGACGTCCACCAGGATCCGATCCGTCCGACTCGGGAAGTGCTTCTGGACGACGGTCCGCGTGACATCCTGGAGCGCCGCGACGGTGGCTCCCTTCGGCCCGACCAGCACGCCGAGCCCCTCGCCGTGCGCGGCGAGCTCCACGGTGTCCTCGTCCAGCTCGCGGACGTCGATCGTGGCCTCGAGGCCGTACCGATCGAGCAGCCCTTCGAGGAACTCCCGTGCCACCTCGGCCTGCTCCTGCAGCGTGATCCCATCAGCCACCGCGTGTTCCTCCTTCACTGCACCGTCTCCGTTGAGATCCTTCACGCCCTCGCGGGCTGTCGGGCCGCCGGACGGCCCTCTCGATGCGCCGGTCGCCGCCGTCGAGGCGTCGCGCGCACCCGCCTCGGCCGTCCGCGTGCCCGAACCGCCCCGCCGGCGACGCCGGCGGCGGCTGCTCGCCGAGCTCGATCCCGAGCCGCTGCCCGCGCCGGTCGACCCGCTGCCCTCGGCGCGGCCGTTCCCCCCCTGCTTGGCCATCTCCGCCGACGGCCCCCGGTCGCGGTCCTCGCCGTTCGCGCCGGTGCCTCGCCGCCGGCTCCGCGTCCCGCCGCCCCCCCCTGTCCCGCTCCTCGCCCGGTCTCGTTGACGGCGCACCCGCTTGGGCCGGGGCTCGGCGGGGCGCACCCGGGCCCGCACCCGGGCCTCGCCCCGGACACGGCCGAACAGGCCCGTCTTGGGTTCGGCGAGGATCACCACCTCGGCATCGCTCTCGGCGACGCCGAGCTGGTCCAGAGCCCGCTCTTTGGCGTCGTCGACCGTCTTCCCGGTCTTCTCGACCCACTCCACCGCTCAGCGCGCCTTCCGCTCGCGTTTGGACTTCGACCGGGGATGGGGCTTGGGCGCAGGAGGGGTAGCACCCGCGGTGTTACCGCGCTTACCGGCCCGGGCGCGGCCGTTCGCCCCGCTCCCCCCGTTCTGCACCGGCGGCTCCTCCGGCGCGCCGTCCCGACGTCCGCCGAAGGGCAGCAGCCGGCGCTCGCCGGGGGCCGCGGGCGCCGCCGGCCCGGAGGACTTGGGGCCTGTCGACGACCGCGCGTCGATCGCCGGCGGGGCCGGCCTGGCCTTGCCGACCTGTCGCTCGCCGGGGGCCTGGACGAGGCCGTGCCGAAAGATCAGGTCCTGGGTGAGGACCCGGATGGCCGACGACACGATCATGTAGATGACCACGCCGGCGGGGACGAGGAAGTAGATGTAGGCGAAGATCAGCGGCATGAAGCGCTGCATCGTCTGCATCTGCTGCGGCATCTGCTGCTGGGTGTTGTTCTTCTTGTTGCGGCGCGTCATCTGCGCCATCTGGAAGTACTGCAGTGCGACTGCAACTGCAAGGAGGGCGAAGTAGGGGATGTAGTCGAACCAGTTCGCGCGGTGTGTGAGCGGCCTGGCGGCGAGGTTGAGGCCGATCGAGTGCATCACCCCCGGGGTCTTGACCAGGTTGTGGTAGATGGCCGATGTGTGCGGCACGTAGCGCGGTGTCGGGCACACCGTCGCGGCGTGGCAGATCTTTAGGCCTGTCCCCAGCTTTGTGCCGTGCTTCACCGTGTTGGCGAGCCCGCGGATGACGTCGTAGAGGACGATGAACGCGGGCATCTGGAGGAACATCGGCAGGCAGCCGCCGGTCGGGCTCACGTTGTGCTCGCGGTAGAGCTTCATCATCTCTTCGTTGAGCTGCTGCCGGTTCTCGGCGCCCTTGTACTTCGTCCGCAGCTTCTGAAGCTCGGGCTGGAGCGACTGCATCGCGAGCATCGAGCGGGTGCTCTTGATGGTGAGCGGCGTCATCAGCGCCATGATCAGCACCGTGAGCAGGACGATCGCCGCCGCGTATGTCGGCACGACGCCGTAGATCCACGCGAGCACGTCGGCGATCGCGACGAACAGCGGGTGGAAGATCTCGCCGACCGCCTTGAACAGCGAGTTCTCGCCCACGAGGACCGCCAGGTGCACGCTCATCCCCTCCCTCGCCGGTGGCGCTCCCATTCCACCGGCACCAGGTCGATCCCGTGGCCGCCGAGGGGCCGGCACCGTCCGATCCGGCGGACCGCGAGCCAGAGCCCCCGTCGCGGACCGTGGCGCTCCACGGCCTCGACGGCGTACGCGGAGCAGCTCGGATAGAACCGGCAGGGGGACACCCGCCCGGCGCGAGCGACCTGGTAGGCCCGCAGCACCCCGAGGGCGGCACGCTGCCCGGAGGTCCGACGTCGCGCCGGGAGATCCCCGGGGCCCCCGGTCGGCGGCGCTGACGCCCGACGTCCCAGGTCATCGACATGACCGACCGTCATTTCCGCTCCTCGGACCCGGGAGCGCGCCGGGCGGCGGCCGCCGCCGCCGCCCCGACGGCCCTGCACAACGCGGCGAAGCCCAGCTCGGCGTCGCCCGGCGTCGCTCGGACGAGGTAGGCGCCGGGCTCCAGCGCGGGCCCGGCCGCTCGGACGGCCTCGCGGAGGCGCCGGCGGAGGCGGTTCCGCGCCACCGCGTCGCCGTGCCGGCGTCCGATGGCGTAGGCGACCAACGGGAGGCGGGTCGATTCCGGCACCCGGCTGAACGCCACGCTCACCGGTCCGTGCCGCCCCCGGCCGTCGGGCCTGGCCAGGGCGCGGAACGTCGCCCGCGTACGGATCCTTCCCACTATCGGTGCCATCGTCTCGTGGACGCGGACGAGCCCCAGCTCACACCGTCAGCCGATGACGCCCCTTGAGCCGTCTCGCCTTCAGGATCGCCCGGCCTGCACGCGTGGACATGCGGTGGCGGAACCCGTGCCGCTTGGCTCGCTTGCGCGTGTTGGGTTGGTAGGTTCGCTTCACGTCGGTACGCCTTTCCGCGTTGCCCGGTGGTGCGGCCCGACCAGGCCGGCACCGGCGCACGGATCACCGCATCTCCCGTGGTCGGGCTGCGATGTCGTCGCGCGATCGTACGCGACGGCACCGGGCCACACTAGTCGGCCCCGGCACCCCCCGACGAAGGCCGGCCGGGGCTCCGGCGTCCATCCGGCGGTCCCGGCGCCGCGGGGTCGCAGCCGGCCTGCCGGCCGCGCGGTCGCGGTGTCCGAGAGCGCGAGTTGCCACTAGTCGGGGGCGCCGCGACGGTGTACCTTCGATCGACCACACCGACGGTTGTGTTCCACACCTGTGGACCACGCTGTGGACGACGAACGCCTCGGGTGCGCGGAGGAGCAGGTGGACGAGACCAGTGGCCTGTGGACCAGGTGCGCCGCACCGCTCCGTGACCAAGTCTCGGACACGGTGTGGCAGATGTGGCTTTCCAACATCGAGCCGGTGTCCTACGACGGTCGCACGATGGTCCTCGGCGTGCCCAACACGGTCGTGCGCGAGCGCGTCGAGGGTCGGTTCCTGCCCCTGATCGCCCAGACCATCTCCTCGGCCGCCGGACACGACGTGGACATCCGCCTCGAGGTCGGGGAGCGGTCCGGCGCCGCGAACGGCGCCGCGGACCGTTCGGCGCCGGACGCACCCCTCGCGGGCACGGCGACCGGCGCCGGGGAGCGGGCCCCCGGTCGCGACGACCGCGTGCGGCTCCTCGGTGAGCAGCCGCGCGTGGGCGCGGCGGTGTCATTGGACCCGCGGTTCACCTTCGAGAGCTTCGTGGCGGCCTCGTCGAACCGCCTCGCCCACGCCGCCGCGCAGGCCGTCGCCGAGACGCCCGGCCGGTCCTACAACCCCCTGTTCATCTACGGGGACTCGGGCCTCGGCAAGACGCACCTCCTCCACGCCATCGGCAATTACCTCCAGGAGAACTTCTCGACGCGCACGGTCCTCTACGTGACGACCGAGACCTTCATGAACGACTTTGTCGACTCCCTCCGCATGTCGACGACGATCGCGTTCAAACGCCGCTACCGGGAGTGCGACGTCCTGCTCATCGACGACGTGCAGTTCATGGAGAACAAGGAAGGGCTCCAGGAGGAGTTCTTCCACACGTACAACGACCTCCACGGGGCGGGGAAGCAGATCGTCCTCACGTCCGACCGGCCGCCCAAGTCCATCGAGACCCTCGAGGACAGGCTCCGCAGCAGGTTCTTGTCGGGGCTCATCACCGAGGTCGACCCACCGGACCTCGAGACCCGGCTCGCGATCCTCCGCAAGAAGGCCGAGGCCGACCACGACGACATCCCCGACGACGTCCTCGATTTCATCGCGACGCACGTAAAGAACAACATCCGGGAACTCGAGGGGGCGCTCATCCGGGTGTCCGCGTTCGCGAGCCTGAGCAGGGAGCCGATCTCTCTCGAGCTCGCCGAGCGGGTGCTCGCCGACATCGTCTCGAGCGTCGAGCCACGCCGGATCACCCCGCAGATGATCCTGGACGCGACCGCGGCCAGCTACGGCTTCACCATCGACGCCCTGTGCGGGCCAAGCCGCACCCGGCCGCTCGTCACGGCGCGCCAGGTCGCCATGTACCTGGTTCGGAACCTCACCGACTACAGCTATCCGGCGATCGCGCGGGTGTTCGGCGGCCGGGACCACACCACCGTCATCCACGCCGTCGACAAGATCACCACGCACATGAAAGAACGGCGCCAGCTCTACGAACAGGTCACCGAGCTCACCGTGAAGATCCGGAACGGGACGTGATCGCGCCCTCCGGCCTGGCTGTGGACGACGACCCCAGATCCTGTGGACAGCCCGGGCCTCACTCCACAACGTCGCGGCCCGCGGGCCCCGACCGACCGTTCGGTGCCAGGGCGCCCCGCGGCCCGGTGGATTTCCGCGCGCCTGCGACCAGGGAGGACGGACGCTCGTCCACAATCCCCAGCACTACTACCTCTTACAGGATCTCTCTACACCTCCACACTGCCGAAAGGATGATGCGGTGAAATTCCGGTCCGAACGGGATTCGCTCGCCGATGTGCTCGTGACCGCGGGGCGGGCAGCGGGTGGCAGGGGTGGGACGTCCGCGGTGCTGTCCGGGCTCATGCTGCGGGCCGAGGGGAACCGTTTGGAGGTCACGGGCACGGATCTCGACCTGACCGTGCGCGTCGAGCACGAGGTCATCGGCATCGACGACGGGACGTGTGTGGTGCCGGCTCGCCTCACCGCTGACGTGGTGCGCGCCCTGGAGGCGGGCGCGGTGACGATCGAGTCCGACGACGACAAGGTGGAGATCTCGTCGGCGCGGGCCCACTTCGGGCTTCGCTCCTTCCCGGCAGTCGAGTTCCCGACGCTGCCGGCACCGCCGGCTCCCTCGGTCACGCTGCCGCGTGTGGCACTCGTCGAGGCGCTGCGCCAGGTGGTGCGCGCCGCGTCGAACGACGACGCCCGCCCGCTCCTCACCGGCGTCCTCATGACGACCGAGGGGAAGGCCGTGCGACTCGTGGCCACGGACTCCTACCGCCTGGCGTTGCGCGACCTCCACGGCACCGCGACCCTCGGTGAGGGCGGCGACGTCCTCGTGCCGGCGCGGGCCCTCGCCGAGCTCCAGCGTCTGTCCCCTTCGGCCGCCGCCGGGAGCTCCGACGGCGAAGGCCCGGGGGCCGAGGTGGGCATCGCCCCCGGGCTGACGGACATCACCTTTACGAGCGGTCAGGTCCGGATCTCCACGCGCTTGCTCGAGGGGACGTATCCCGACTACCGCCAGCTGATCCCCGAGCAGTATCCGAACCGGTTGCACGTCGGGCGCGAGTCGTTGCTCGCCGCGTTGCGGCGCGTCCGCCTCCTCGTCCGGGACAACACCACGCCCGTGCGGCTGTCGATGCGCCCCAACGGTGTCGACCTGTCGGTCGTGTCGCAAGAGGTGGGCGACGCGAGCGAGACGGTGGACGGCGACTTCACCGGCGAGGACCTCGTGATCGCCTTCAACCCGAGCTATCTCATCGACGGCGTCGACGCCGTCCTCGACGACGAGGTGTTCATCGAGACGGACAACCCGGCGCGGCCCGCGACCGTGCGAGCCGCGGGGCGCGACGACTTTCGGTACCTCCTGATGCCGGTGCGCGTGTCCTGACCCGACCCTCATGACGGCCATCACGCCCGCGCAGGGCGCCGGCACCCGGCTCCGCCGTCTCGAGCTCCACGACGTGCGTCTGTTCGCCGAGGCGTGCCTGGACGTGGACCCCGACGCCGCGACGGTGCTCACCGGCCCGAACGGATCCGGGAAGACCACCGTGCTCGAGGCGGTCGCGTACCTCGGGTCCCAGCGCTCCTTCCGGACGACCGCGCGCGACGCGATGGTCCGGACGGGCCGGGAGCGGGGCATCGTGCGCGCGCAGCTCGAACGCGACGCGCGGCCGCTGCTGGTCGAGAGCGAGGTGCGCGCGAGCGGCGCGACGCGCACCCTGGTCAACCACCGCACCGTGCACGGGCGTGCCGAGCTCGCAGACACGGTGCCCGTGACCGTGTTCACGCCGGGTGACCTCGCACTGGTGCAGGGTCCACCTGCCCGGCGTCGCGAGCTCGTCGACGCGTCGCTCCGCCTGGTCGACCACCGCGTGGCCGCGGAGCTCGACGCCATGGACCGGGTGCTCCGGCAGCGGGCCGCCCTGCTTCGCCAGGCGGGTGGGCGGCTCGGGGCCGATGTCGCGTCGACCCTCGACGTGTGGGACGAGCGGCTCGCGGCCGCCGGCTCGGTCGTGGCCGACGCGCGCCGGGCCCTTCTCGCCGAGGCCGGCACGCTCGTCGACGAGGCCTACGCCGCCCTCGCATCCGCACCGTCGGGACGCCGCGTCGTGACCATGACCTACGTGCCCGGCTGGGACGGGCCGCTGGCCGACGCCCTGGCCAAGAGCCGCCGGGACGACGTCCGGCGCGCAGCGTCGACCGTGGGACCCCATCGAGACGAGGTGGTCCTGTGCATCGACGATCGGGAGGCGCGTGTCCGTGCGTCCCAGGGGGAGCAGCGCAGTCTCGCCCTGGCGCTCCGGCTCGGACTGCACCGCCTGGTCACCTCGCGCCGGGGCGATCCGCCGCTCCTCCTCTTGGACGACGTGTTCTCCGAGCTCGACCCGGATCGCAGCCGTGCGGTCGTGCGCCACCTGCCGCACGGCCAGGCGCTGCTCACGACGGCGACGGCGATTCCCGGCGGCATCGACGTCGGCGCGGCCGTCGACGTGCGCGACGTGGGGCGCCGCGCGTGACGCGCCCCGGTCGCCGGCGGGGGGGGACGGACCGGGGGCCCCGGCCCGTGGGCGAGGCCCTGGACGACGTGGTGGCGGGCCTCAGCCCGCCGGGACCGCCGGGACCGCCGGGTGGGGCGACGACCGCGGGTCCGCCGAGCGCAGCGGCGCTCGGCACGGTCTTCTCCCGATGGGAGGAGCTCGTCGGCCCGGCCGTCGCGCGCCATGCCAGGCCGCTGCGTGTCGGGGCGGGAACGCTCGTGGTGGCGGTGGACCAGCCCCCGTGGGCGACGCAGGTCCGGGCACTCGCGCCCGAGATCCTCGCACGCCTCGCACAGCGGACGGGGGAGCGGCTCGACCGCCTCGAGGTGGTGGTCCGGCCCGGTCGGTGAGCCCGGGCGGCGCACCGCGCGAGCGTGACGCGACCGTTGCGCGGCGTGCGGAAGTGGCGCGGAGGACCCCCCCAAAACGCTGCCCGTCTGCGGCCGTCGGGTAGACTGGATCGTCCGCGAAAGACACGGAACCGGCCCGATTCTCGAGGTTGTCGTGTCGTGGACACCGGGACGATCGGTTCGAAGGAGCGCGCCCCCGGGCGCGGCGAGGAGGCACGGCGTGGCACATGACGACGGTTCGTACACTTCGAGCGACATCACCGTCCTCGAAGGACTCGAGCCCGTCCGCCTCCGCCCGGGGATGTACATCGGTTCGACCGGCCCGACGGGTCTCCACCACCTGGTGACCGAGATCGTGGACAACGCCGTCGACGAGGCGATGGCGGGCGCGTGCACACGGATCGACGTGACGCTGCTCGCGGACGGCGGATGCCGGGTCCAGACAAACGGCCGCGGGATCCCCGTCGACCCCCACCCGCAGTACCCGGACCGCTCGGCGGCCGAGATCGTCTACACGACCCTGCACGCCGGCGGGAAGTTCGGCGGGCGCGGCTACAAGGTCTCCGGCGGCCTGCACGGGGTCGGCGCCTCGGTGGTGAACGCCCTCTCCACCCGGCTGGTCCTCGAGATCGACCGCGACGGGAAGCACCACGTGATGGAATTCGTGGACGGCGGCGAGATCAAGGTCCCTCTCAAGGTGACGGGCGACGCGCCACGGGGCCGCAGCGGCACCACGGTCACCTTCTGGCCCGACCCCTCCATCTTCGAAGAGGTCGAGTTCCGGGCGCAGACGATCTCCGAGCGCCTCCAGATGATGGCGTTCTTGAACCGAGGCCTCGAGATCCGCTTCGCGGACCAGCGTCCCTCGGGGGACAAGAGGGAGGTCTTCAAGTACAACGGCGGCATCGTCGACTACGTGAAGCACCTCAACGCGTCCAAGGAGTCGTTGTTCCGCAAGGTTGCGTCCTACCAGCAGGCAGAGGAGACCCAGGAGGTCGAGGTCGCCCTCCAGTGGAACACCGGGTTCAACGAGAGCATCTTCTCGTTCGCGAACGGCATCTCCACGATCGAGGGCGGCATGCACGAGGAGGGATTCAAGAAGGCCCTCACGAACGTCGCGAACCGGTACGCGCGCTCGCGCAACCTCGTCAAGGAGAAGGACGAGAACCTCGACGGCAAGGACATCCGCGAAGGGCTCACCGCGATCGTGTCGGTCCGCCTGAAAGACCCGCAGTTCGAGGGCCAGACCAAGGCCAAGCTGGGCAACGTCTCGATCCGCTCCCTCGTCGAGCGCGTGACCAACGAGAAGCTCGCCGAGTGGATGGAGGAGAACCCGACCGAGGCCAACCAGGTGGTGAAGAAGGCGCTCCTGGCTCAGCGCGCCCGGGTGGCCGCGCAACAGGCGCGCGATCTGACCCGCCGCAAGTCGGGTCTGGACGGTGCGGGGCTCCCCGGCAAGCTGATCGACTGCTCGTCGCGCGACCGGCGCGAGTGCGAGCTGTTCATCGTCGAGGGGAACTCGGCCGGCAGCTCGGCCAAGGACGCGCGGGACCCGCGCACGCAGGCGATCCTGCCGATCAGGGGCAAGATCCTCAACGTCGAGCGAGCCCGGATCGACAAGATGCTCAAGAACGCCGAGATCCAGGCACTGATCGCGGCGATCGGCGCCGGACTCGGCGAGGACTTCGACGTCGGCAGGATCCGGTACCACAAGGTGATCGTGCTCGCCGACGCAGACGTCGACGGCAGCCACATCCGCACGCTGCTCCTCACGTTCTTCTTCCGGCAAATGAAGCCGCTCGTCGAGAGCGGGTTCGTCTACGTGGCGCAGCCTCCCCTGTACTCGACCCTGGTCGGCAAGGAGAAGGTGTACCTGAAGGACGACGCCGCCAAGGACGCCTACCTCGCCGAGCACCCCGACCATCGCCACGACTTCCAGCGACTGAAGGGCCTGGGCGAGATGGACTTCAACGAGCTGCGCGACACCACCATCGACCCCACCAAGCGGTCGCTGTTGCAGATCAACGTCGAGCAGGCGGCGCTCGCCGACGACGTGTGCTCGATCCTCATGGGTGACGACGTCGAATTGCGCCGCCACTTCATCCAGACCAACGCGAAGGACGTCCGCTTCCTCGACATCTGAGGGGCACCTGACGATGGCCAGACGAACGACGAGCCAGGGACCCACCCCGAACGGGAGCGCCGGCGCGCCCCCCGGGGGCGACGGTGCGGGCGACGGCGAGATCCTCGGGTTCATCGAGCCCATCGAGATCCAAGAGGAGATGGAGCGCTCGTTCCTGGAGTACTCGATGTCGGTCATCGTGTCCCGGGCGCTCCCCGACGTCCGCGACGGCCTGAAGCCCGTCCACCGTCGGATCCTGTACTCGATGTTCGAGCAGAACCTCCGCCCCGACCGACCCCACGTGAAGTGCGCGGCCGTGGTCGGCGAGGTCATGGGGACGTACCACCCCCACGGCGACTCCGCCATCTACGACGCGCTCGTCCGGATGGTGCAGGAGTTCTCCATGCGCCACCCGTTGGTCGACGGGCACGGCAGCTTCGGTGGCCCGGGTCCCGAAGAGGGCCCGGCGGCCATGCGGTACACCGAGTGCCGCCTGCAACCCCTCGCCCTCGACCTCATGGCCGGCATCGACGAGGAGACCGTCGACTTCGAGCCCAACTACGCCAACAGCGCGCAGCAGCCCGTGGTCCTCCCCGCCCGCTTCCCGAACCTGCTCGTGAACGGGTCGCAGGGGATCGCCGTGGGCATGGCGACGAACGTCCCGCCGCACAACATGAGCGAGGTCATCGACGCGGCGATCCACCTGCTCGAGCACGCCGGCGCGACGCCCGACGAGCTGATGCAGTTCGTGAAGGGCCCGGACTTCCCGACCGGGGGGCTGATCCTCGGCCGCCAGGGCATCCTCGACGCCTACCGGACGGGCCGCGGGTCGGTGAAGATGCGCGCCCTGGCAGAGATCGAAGAAGGGCGTGACGCGACGCGCATCGTCGTGACCGAGATCCCCTACCAGACCTCGGTGCCGGTGATCGCCCAGAAGATCGACGACCTCGTGAGGACGGGGGAGATCGAAGGGATCGCCGAGGTCCTCGACTCGTCGGCCGGGAAGAAGACGCGGCTGGTCATCCGACTGAAGCGGGACGCCAACGCCAACGTCGTCCTCAACAAGCTCTACAAGCACACGCCGCTGCAGACCAACTTCGGCGTCAACATGCTCGCGCTCGTCGACGGCGTGCCGCGGACGCTCAACCTCGCACAGGTGCTCACGCACTACGTCGCGCACCAGGTCGAGGTCGTCCGCCGCCGCTCCGAGTTCCGGCTCCGCAAAGCCGAGGCCCGCGCCCATATCGTCGAGGGGCTGCTGCGGGCAATCGACATGCTCGACGCGGTCATCGCGGCCATCAGAGCGTCCGACGACCGCGCGGCCGCGCGTACGGCCCTCATGATCGAGCCGTTCTCGTTCAGCGAGGAGCAGGCAAACCACATCCTCGACATGACGCTGGGCCGGCTCACCCGGCTCGGGCGCACCGAGCTCGAAGAGGAGATGGCGCAACTGCGCGAGACCATCGCCGGGCTGCGTGCGATCCTTGCCGACCCAGCGAAGCTCCGGGGGGTCATCGCGACCGAGATGACGGCGATCCGCGAGAAGTTCGCCGACCCCAGGCGCTCGGTGATCACCCACGACCCGGGGGAGCTCGGCGTCGAGGACCTGGTCGACGACGAGGAGATCGTGGTCACCACGACCGCGGCCGGCTACATCAAGGCGGTCTCCGCCGACGCGTTCCGGACGCAGGGACGGGGCGGGCGTGGCGTGCAGGGGGCGAGGCTCAAGGAGGAGGACCTCGTCACGAACGTCGTGCACACCACGGCGCTCTCGTACCTGCTCCTCTTCTCCAACAGGGGGCGCGTCTACCGCCTGCGCGGCCACGAGATCCCCATGAAGGAGCGCACCGCGCGCGGCACGGCGCTCGTGAACCTGCTCCCCCTGGAGACCGGCGAGACCGTCCAGGCGGTCATCGAGACGCGCGACTTCCCGGCGGACCACTACCTCGTGTTCGCGACCGCGCGGGGGCAGGTGAAGAAGACCCCGTTCAGCGAGTACGACAAATCACGCCGGGAGGGGTTCATCGCGATCAACCTGCGCGCCGGAGACGAGCTGGTGCGCGTGGTGACGACCGCCGGTGCCGACGACCTCTTCGCGGTCACGAGGTCGGGGATGACCATCCGGTTCACCGAGGACGACGTCCGGCCGATGGGCCGTGACGCGGCGGGGGTCCGCGGCATCCGCCTGCGCGAGGGCGACGAGCTCGTGTCGCTCGACGTCGCCAGGGACGACGCGGACATCCTCTTGGTGACCGACGCCGGCTACGGCAAGCGCACGAAGGTCGAGCGCTTCAACCGCCAGGTTCGGGGAGGGCAGGGCGTGCGCGGCATCCGCCTCACGGCGAAGCGCGGCCGCGTGGTGGCCGCGTTCATGGTGGGGCTGGACGAGGAGATCCTGCTCGTCTCGACCGGCGGAGTGGTCATCCGCACCGCCGTGCGGGAGATCGCGTCACAGGGCCGGGACGCGACGGGTGTCCGGGTGATGAACCTCGACGACGGCCAGACGGTCGCTGCGGTCGCGAGAGTCTCCGGGAGCGAGTGAGCGCCCGTCCCCGCCAGCGGCCGCCCGGTGAACCATCGCTCAGTGGCTGGTGCGGACCGCGACGTGGAAGGGGTACTTGCCCCGCGGGGCGTATGACGTCACGCCGCCGCCAGCCGACGTCAGCGTCAGCCGTCCGGTGGTCGACGCGAGCTCCACGGTCAGGGCGTGCACGTGGGAGAGGGTCTTCGACCCGCCCGCGGGGATCACCCCCGCGTAGGCAGGTGTCGCCGATGTGTTGGTCGTCACGTCGACCCAGCACGGTCCGCCCGGCGCGGTGATCTTCGCGTCGAAGCTCGACGCCGGCACCGTGAAGACGGTGACCCCTCTGGCCGTCCGTGGCCGGAGCGCGGCCGACGACTTCGATGCGTGGGAGGACGACGCCCCGGCCCCAGGACTCGCTGTGGGGCCGGCCGCGGACGACGCACCCGGTGTCGTCGTGATCGGCGCGTTGGCGGACGCGGTCGGGCCGCGGGTGAGGCCGACCGCCCGGAGCCACGAGGGCTTGAGACGGTCGATTGCGAGCAACGCGACGCCGGCCAGCACCGCGAGGACGACGATCACGACGACGGCCTGCAGCACGACGGGAACCCGTCTGCGTTGCCGGCGCCGGACG
Organism: Acidimicrobiales bacterium; assembly: GCA_035534455.1. GTDB lineage: Bacteria > Actinomycetota > Acidimicrobiia > Acidimicrobiales > RAAP-2 > JAJYVT01. The sequence continues at coordinate 57,105 of DATLRV010000002.1, read as the reverse complement.
TGATCGGCGGGCGCGCGCACGGCCGGAGTGACGCCGGTCTCCGAATAGGCGCCCCAGTGGGCCGGTGACGCGCCGGCATCAGCATGCGGCACGCGCTCGGCCGCTCCGGCCGCTCCGACGATCCCGGCCGCTCCGACGATCCCGGCCGCTCCGATCGTCAGGGTCGGGTCGTCGTCTCTGCGCCCGTCCGCGGCGGGGCTCCCAGTCCCGCCGTGTGGCAGCGCGGGCGACTTCGTCGCGTCAGCCCACGGCGAGCGGCGATGGCCGCCGGCATACGAGGGCTCGCCCGGCACGGCAAGCGGACCGAGGGCCGGCATCGCCGCGGTCGGTCCTGTGAGCTGCGCGCCGTGGTGCGTGCCGGCGCCGGCCGCCTGGCCGGCCGCCGCCGACGGCGTCAAAGGATGGACGCCGCCCTTCGTGGGCCAGCGCTCGAGAATGGCGAGCGCGAAACGATCGCCCGGCAGGCCCAAGAAGTCCGCGTACCGACGGACGGTCTTGAGGGTGGCGAGGCCGTCGGGTCGGTCGAGCACGCCCGTCTCGGCCGCGCGCAGTTGCTCGACGGGGATGCCCGTTCGCATCCCGACGTCGTGCAGCGAGAGGCCCTGCCGGTTGCGCGACCTCGAGAGCAACCGTCCGACGTCGGCCACGGTGAACCCCGAACCTGTGCCGCCCGCGCCAGGCCCTGCCGCCATGGGGGGGATTCGACGGTCGGAGCGCAGGACCACCGGTGCCTTCCTTTCGGTCTTCGAATGCTTCGGTCTTCGAATGCAGGGGTGCGCCGACGGTCGACGGCCCCCGTCCGCCGACGACCCCGGTCCGCCGACGACCCCGGTCCGCCGACCACACATGGCGTCTCCGCCCAGGTGACCCGCCGCGTTGACCCGTCGACGTCGTACCCGCGATCCGCGCGTTTCAACCGCGTGTCGGCTTGCCCGGGACGCACGCGGCACGGCGCTTCAGCGACGGCCGCTCCCGTCCGTCCCTCTGCGCAGCCGCGTCGATAATCTGGATTTGCCGGACAGAGACCCGGTCCGTGTCGGCGACAGGGGGTCGCCGGGAAAGCGGCGATCATGAAGATCGAGATCCCGCTCGCGCTGGCTGCGAGCGCCTTCACGGCGAGCGCCTCGGTCATGTTGCGCGCGGCTGCGGCACCCGCGCCCGGCGAACTTCGCTTCAGCTGGCGGCTGGTCACGTTCCTCTTGCACCGACCGTTGTGGTTCGTTGGGGTGCTGTCCATGATCGGGGGCTTCGCGTTGCAGGTCGCCGCCCTGCACTCCGGGGAGCTGACGATCGTGCAGCCGGTCATCTCGTCCGAGCTCCTCTTCGTCTTCGCGTACCTGGCGCTGCGCCACCGGGCGCGTGTCCGCGGGCGCGACTGGGCGGCGGCCGCGGGCGTGGCGGCGTCGCTCGGCGGGTTCCTCTACGTCGCGAACCCCACGGGGGGCTCGCCCACCAGCGCGGGGCTCGTCGAGTGGTCGGAGGCCGCCGGCGCGATCGCGCTCTCGATCGCACTCGCCATCGCCCTGTCGGGGGTCCGCGGGCGGGACGGCCGCGCGCCCTCCCCGGCGCGCAAGGCGGCGTTCCTGGCCATCTCCGCCGGACTGGCGTGGGCGTTCGTGGCGGCGGTGGTGAAGGAGCTGAGCGTCCACCTCTCGCAGGGTCCCGCAGGCGTCTTCGAGAACTGGTCGCCCTACGTCCTCGTCGTGGCGGGCGCGATCGGCATGTTCCTCGTCTCGAACGCCTTCCAGGCCGGTCCGCTCGCCGCCTCGCAGCCGGGGCTCACGATCGTCGAGCCGCTGGTGGCGAGTCTCCTCGGGATCACCATCTTCGGCGAGCATCTCCGCAGCGGCGCCGCGCAGCTCGCGGCAGAGGCGGTGCTTCTCGCGGTGCTCGTCGGGAGCGTCGTGGTCCTCAGCCGCAGCCCGATCGTCGCCACCGACGACGCGCGGACGAGCCGCTCCCGGATCGTCGAGTCGGTGCTGCCCGCGGATGAGCCGGCCGGCTGGACACCCGGGGCGGACAGCGTCGGCCGCGACACCCCCGTAGAGGCGGCGACCGAGAGGGGCGGCAGCGGGGGCTCCTGAGGCTCCGGCCCTCGATCCTTAGGGGAGTTCTACGCCGTCCTTCGCAATCTCTTACATACGTCCGGTGTACTGGCCCGTGGAAGGGGCTCGTAGCCTTCCAGAGAGAGCCCGACGGAAGCGCGGTGAGCGAGGAGAGACGATGAGCGACCGCCCCGAGGACTACACCGACCCTGCGCACGGCGAACCCGGCGACCCGATGTGGTCCGAGTGGTCCCGCGGGCCGACCGCCTCATCCGGCGACACGGACCCTGCGACCCGGCCTGGCGCCGAGGCCGGCGACGCCGGCGAGAGGGCTGCGACGACCGAGGCGCCGTCGTGGCAACAGCCCCAGGCGGCGTACCCGCACGCCGAGCACACGCCCGACCAGCCCACGTGGGGGTACCCGGGCGGCCAGGGCGGCCCCTACGGCTACGGGTATGGCTACGGCCCCGGTGGCGCGGGGGCCGCCGGCCCCGGCGGCCACGGCTGGCAGGGAGGCCACTGGACCGCTGCTCCCTGGGGTTGGAACCAGCCCGGCGGGTGGGGGCACCAGCCACCGACGCGCAGCTTGGGCCGCCGCAAGTGGTTGGCCGTCGCCGCGTCGGGACTCACCGCGCTCGCCCTGCTGCTCGGCGTCGGGATCGGCTACGGCGTGTGGAACGGCGGTGGCGCCTCGCCCACCTCGGGACGGTTCCTCATTCCCGGCGGGACATCGGGGTCGACACGCGGGTCGACATCGACATCCACACTCGGGACCGGCACATCTCGCACAGGCAAGATCTCTCACGCCACCGGCGCGCCGTCCAACGTGCGCACAATCGCTGCCAAGGTGACGCCGGGGCTCGTGGACATCAACACCGTGCTCGGCTACCAGACAGACGAGGCTGCGGGCACCGGGATGGTGCTCACGCCGACAGGCAAGGTCCTGACCAACAACCATGTGATCGAGGGGTCGACGAAGATCACCGCCACCGATCTCGGGAACGGCAAGGTGTACCCCGCGTCGGTGGTCGGCTACACGCGGACACAGGACGTCGCGGTCATCCAGCTCAAGGGTGCGTCGGGGCTGAAGACGGTGCAGCTCGGCAACTCCAGCGCGCTCAAAGTGGGCGAGGCGATCGTCGGGATCGGCAACGCGGGGGGCACCGGCGGCACGCCGAGCGCCGCCGGCGGCTCGGTGTCCGCGCTCAACCAGGCGATCACAGCCAGCGACCAGGGTTCGCTCGGCACCACCACCGAGCACCTGACCGGGCTCATCGAGAGCAACGCCGACATCCAGCCGGGTGACTCCGGCGGCCCCCTCGTGACGACGTCGGGCGCAGTGGTGGGGATGGACACCGCGGCGTCGGCCGCCCAGGGCTACAGCCTGCGGGGCGCGACAGGACAGGGGTACTCGATCCCCATCAACGAGGCCGTGTCGCTCGCCCACCAGATCATCGCCGGGCACGCCAGCGCGACGATCCACATCGGCCAGACGCCGTTCCTGGGCGTGTACGTCGAGTCCACGACGACCCGCACACAGTTTGGCGGGACAACAGCGACATCGACAGTCACCCCGCCCGCGACCAGCGGCGCTGCGGTCGCCAACATCATCCCGGGGACCCCCGCGCAGTCCTCCGGCCTCGCCCGCGGCGACGTCATCACCAACGTCGGCGGGACAGCGGTCACAAACCCGGGCGGACTCACCAAGATCATGCTCCGGTACCACCCGGGTGACTCCGTGAAGGTCACCTGGACGACGCGGACCGGGCAGACCCAGTCCGCCAGCATCGCATTGGCCGACGGACCCGCAGACTGAGGGCCGAGGTGCCGGGCCCGGGTATGGCCACGGCATGAGCGAGGACCACGACCCCCAGACCGGCGTCGCCGACGTGATGTCCCGGCTCTCCGAGGACACCCGACCACGGCGGCCGAGACCGCGATCGCGGGCGGCGGCGTGGGCGGTCGACGCCCTGCGCGACACCCTGCGCGACACCCTGCGCGACACCCGACGCGGCGCCACGCGGGCGGTGCGCTCCGGGACAGCCGCGACCGAGCGGGACGTGCACGGGCTCTCCGGGCGAGGTAGTCTGAAGGCCGTTCGTATATAGGAATGCCGGAGGGAGGCACGTGGGGACGGCGGTCGTGAGGGCGGCAAGGGTCCTCTCGCTGCTGGCGAACGCCGAGGAGCCGGTGGCGCTGGCCGGCATCACGGCCGCGCTGGGCGCCCCCAAGAGCTCCGTCCACGGGATCCTGCGCGACCTCACCGCCGAAGGGTTCGTCGAGATGGCAGCGCCGGGCACCTACCGGATCGGCGTGAAGGCCCTCGAGGTCGGCCTGGCGCCGCTGCGGCAGGCCAACCCCGTGAGCGAGGTCGCGCCGGAGCTGCGCGCGCTCACCGCACGGCGCAACGTCACCTCCCACTTCGCCGTGCTCGACGGCACCGACGTCGTCTACGTCTGGAAGGAGGACCCCCCGCGCGTCGGCGTGCAGCTCGCGACCGCCGTCGGGACGAGGCTGCCGGCGCAGTGGACGTCGGTCGGCAAGGCCTGCCTCGCGTGGCTCGATCCCGGGGACGTCGGCGCACACCTGGACGCCGACCGGGCGAGCAGCGGCGGCCGGCGAAGGACCTCCGACGACGTGGCCGCCGACCTCGCCACGACTCGGGCGCGCGGGTACGCCGTGGACGATGGCGACACCGTGGCGGGCATCCGATGCGTGGCCGCACCGGTGTTCGACCTCCGGGGTTGCTGCGGCGCCATCGGGGTCAGCTACCTGAAGGACGCCGGCACACCCGTTGCCGACGTCGCCCCCGACGTGGTGGCCGCCGCCGCCCGGGCAACGGCCCGACTCGGAGGCCGTGCGTCGACATGAGTGCCGTGGAGCCCCGGCCCTGGATCAACGCGATCGCCCCGTACGTGCCCGGGCAACCGGCCGCGACGAGGGACGGGTCCATGGCGTCCAACGAGTCGACGTTCCCGGTGAGCCGCCGGGTGGCCGACGCCGTCAACGCCGTCCTCGACGGCGTCAGCGAGTACCCAGACCCGCTCGCGAACGGGCTGCGCGAGGCGCTCGCGGCACTGCACGACGTCGACCCCGACCAGATCCTGGTGGGCAACGGGTCCGACGAGCTCGTCTACCTGCTCGTGCTCACGTACGCCGGCCACGGCGGGCGGGTCCTGTGCGCCAAGCCGTCCTACCGGATCGACGAGGTGAGCGCTGCGGTGGTGGGCGCCGACGTCGCGTACGTCCCGCTCGTGGACTGGCGTCACGACCTGGTGGCCATGGCGACGGTGCCCGCGGACGTCGCGTTCGTCGTCAACCCGCACAACCCCACCGGCACGACGTGCGCGCCCGACGAGATCGCGAGCTTCGTCGATACCGCCCGCGCGCGCCTCAGCGTCGTCGACGAGGCGTACATCGACTTCGCCGACATCCCCGAGGAGGCGACCGCGATCCCGCTCGCCCGTCGAGGCGACGCCGTGGTGCTGCGGACGTTCTCGAAGGTCTTCGGTCTCGCGGGTGCTCGTGTCGGCTACCTCGTCGGCAGCGCAGATCTCGTGGCCACGCTGCGCAAGGTGCGCGCGCCGTTCTCCGTGTCGTCCTTCGCACAGGCGGCAGCGGTGGCGGGGCTCGCGGACCGGGACCACTACCACCGCGCCCGGACCGAGACGGTCGCGCGGCGGGCAGAGCTCGTGCGGCTCCTCGTCGATCGGGGCTTCGAGGTCGTCCCCTCGCAGGCGAACTTCGTCCTCGCGCGCTGCGAGGGCGAAGCGGCGCTCGTCGCCCACCTCGCCGCGTCGGGGATCTCCGTCCGGCCGGGCTCGGCGCTCGGCGTCCCCGGCGCGATCCGCGTCAGCGTGCCGTCGGCGGAGGGACTGCGGCTTCTGGCCGGGGCGCTCCCGGACGCGGACCAGGTACCGACCCGGAGGAGGACACCGTGACAGAGGACGTCGACGGCCGGCAGCGCCGCGAGGTCGTCCGTGCGCCGCGCGGCACCGCGCGCACGTGCAGGGGGTGGCCGCAGGAGGCGGCGCTCCGCATGCTCCGCAACAACCTCGACCCCGAGGTCGCCGAGCACCCCGACGAGCTCGTGGTCTACGGGGGCTCCGGGAAGGCGGCGCGCGACTGGCCGTCGTTCCACGCCATCGAGCGTTCGCTCACCGACTTGGCCGGCGACGAGACGCTCCTCGTCCAGTCGGGCCGGCCCGTCGGCGTGGTCACGACGCACGAGTGGGCGCCGCGGGTGCTCATCGCGAACGCCAACCTCGTTCCGGAGTGGGCGACGTGGGACGAGTTCCGCAGGCTCGAGGCGTTGGGCCTCACCATGTACGGGCAGATGACCGCGGGGTCGTGGATCTACATCGGCACGCAGGGGATCCTGCAGGGGACCTACGAGACGTTCGCGGCGGTGGCCGAGAAGCGCTTCGGCGGGTCGCTTGCGGGGACGCTCACCGTCACGTCCGGCGCAGGGGGGATGGGCGGGGCGCAACCGCTGGCAGTGACGATCAACGGCGGGGTGGTGCTGTGCTGCGACGTCGACCCGACGCGGATCGAGCGGCGTCTCCAGACCGGCTACCTCGACACCCTCGCCCACAGCCTCGACGAAGCCGTCGAGCTCGCGGAACGGGCGCGCGGCCAGGCCCGGGCGCTGTCGATCGGCCTCGTCGCCAACGGTGCGGACGTGCTCCCCGAGCTGGTGCGGCGCGACGTGCAGGTCGACGTGGCGACGGACCAGACGCCCGCGCACGACCCGATGAGCTACGTGCCGACTGGGCTCTCGCTCTCCGACGCCGCGCAGCTGCGCGCCGGCGACCCCGACGAGTACCTGCGCCGAGCCCGGGCGGCGATGGCCACGCACTGCGAGGCGCTCGTCGCGCTCATGGACAAGGGTGCCGAGGTGTTCGACTACGGCAACAGCTTGCGGGCCGAGGCGCGGCTCGGTGGCTTCGACCGCGCCTTCGACTATCCCGGCTTCGTCCCCGCGTACATCCGACCGCTCTTCTGCGAGGGGAAGGGGCCGTTCCGCTGGGCGGCCCTGTCGGGCGACCCGTCGGACATCGCGGCCACCGACGCCGCGGTGACCGAGCTCTTCGGCGACGACGACAAGCTCGTCCGGTGGCTCCGCGTCGCGGCGGAGCGGGTCCAGTTCCAGGGGTTGCCGGCCCGGATCTGCTGGCTGGGGCTCGGCGAGCGCGACCGGGCCGGGGTGCGCTTCAACGACATGGTTGCGAGCGGCGAGCTCTCCGCGCCGATCGTCATCGGGCGGGACCACCTTGACTGCGGGTCGGTCGCGTCGCCCTACCGGGAGACCGAGGCGATGCGCGATGGTTCGGACGCGATCGCCGACTGGCCGCTCTTGAACGCGCTCGTGGCGGCCTCGAGCGGGGCGTCGTGGGTGTCGATCCACCACGGCGGCGGGGTCGGGATCGGGCGGTCGATCCACGCGGGCCAGGTGTGCGTCGCCGACGGCTCGGAGCTCGCCGGCGAGAAGCTCCACAGGGTGCTCACGAACGACCCGACGATGGGGGTCCTGCGCCACGTGGACGCGGGGTACCCCGAGGCGGAGGCGGTCGCCGACGCGCGTCACGTCCGGGTGCCGATGCGGGCCGGCGGGGCCGGGTGACACGGTGACGGCGCGCGATCCGGCGAGGACCGGGGCTCCCCGGGGGGGCGTCGGCGCCACGGTCGAGCTCGGGAGCTCGGGCGTGTCCGCGGCGGACGTGGTGGCGGTCGCCCGCCACGACGCGCCGGTGCGCCTCACCGACGAGGCGCTCGCCGCGATGGCCACGTCGCGTGCCGCCGTGGAGCGACTGGCCGCGGGGAGCGAGCCGGCGTACGGGGTGTCGACCGGGTTCGGCGCGCTCGCCTCGCGCCACATCCCGCCCGAGCTCCGCGAGGTGTTGCAGGTGAGCCTCGTCCGCTCGCACGCGTCGGGGATGGGTCCCGCTGTCGAGCGCGAGGTCGTCCGCGCGCTCATGTTCCTGCGGACCAAGACGCTCGCGTCAGGGAGGACCGGTGCGCGGCCTCTCCTCGCCGAGACCTTCGTCCGGATGCTGAACGCCGGGATCACGCCGGTCGTCCCCGAGCACGGCTCGCTCGGCTGCAGCGGTGATCTCGCGCCGCTGGCGCACTGCGCGCTCGTGATGACCGGGGAGGGCGAGGTTCTCGGGATGGCGTCGGACGCGGCGCCCGGGGAGGTGGCGTCCGGGGGAGCGCCCCCGGAGCGGGTCCCCGCCTCCCGCGCGCTCGCGGACGCCGGCCTCGTGCCCGTGCGGCTCGCGGCGAAGGAGGGCCTGGCGCTCATCAACGGCACGGACGGCATGCTCGGGATGCTCGTGCTCGCGTTGCGCGACCTCGAGCTGCTCTGCGCGACCGTCGACGTCACCGCGTCGATGAGCGTCGAGGCGCTGCTCGGCACCGACCGCGTGTACCGGCCGGAGCTGCACGCTCCGCTCCGCCCCCACCCGGGCCAGGCCGTGAGCGCGGACAACATGTTCCGGGTGATGGAGGGCTCCGCCGTCGTCGCGTCGCACCGCACGGGGGACCCGCGGGTCCAGGACGCGTACTCGTGCCGGTGCGCGCCGCAGGTCAACGGGGCGGTGCGCGACACCGCGGCCCACGCCGCGCTCGTCGCGGAGCGCGAGCTCGCCGCCGCCATCGACAACCCGGTGGTGCTGGAGTCGGGCGAGGTGAGCTCGAACGGCAACTTCCATGGTGCCCCCCTCGGCTACGTCATGGACTTCCTCGCGATCGCGATCGCGGACCTCGGGTCGATGGCCGAGCGACGCACCGACCGGATGCTCGACCCGGCACGCTCGCACGGCCTGCCCGCCTTCCTGGCAGCCGACCCCGGCGTGGACTCCGGCCTCATGATCGCCCAGTACACCCAGGCCGCCCTCGTCTCGGAGAACAAGCGCCTGGCGAGCCCGGCCAGTGTCGACTCGATCCCCAGCTCGGCGATGCAGGAGGACCACGTCTCGATGGGGTGGGGCGCCGGGCGCAAGCTGCGACGCGCGGTGGAGAACCTGCGGCGCATCGTCGCGGTGGAGCTCGTGACCGCCGCGCGGGCCTTGGAGCTGCGCGCCCCCCTCGCCCCCGCACCCGCGACCGGGGCGGTCGTCGCCGCGCTGCGCGAGTCCGTGCCGGGGATGGGGCCCGACCGGTTCACCGCACCCGAGCTCGCCGCTGCAGAGGCCTTCGTCGCGTCGGGCGCCGTCGTGGACGTCGCGGCATCGGTCGCCGGCCCGATCCGGTGAGTGGCGCGCCCGTGCGCGACCTCCGGGCACGGTTCCGCGTCATGTGGGACGAGCTCGTCCCCGTGGGGCGACGGCAGGACGGCGGCTACGACCGGTTCGCCTGGAGTGACGAGGACGCCGAGCTGCGGTCGTGGTTCCGGCGGACCGCCGAGGCGCGGGGCCTCGCAGTGGAGCAGGACCGCAACGGGAACCTCTGGGCGTGGTGGGGCCACGACCCCGCGAGCGGGCCGCCCCCCCAGGGGGCCGTCGCGGTGGGGAGCCATCTCGACAGCGTGCCGAGGGGAGGCGCCTACGACGGCCCGCTCGGCGTGGTGAGCGCCTTCCTCGCGCTCGACGAGCTCCGGGAGCGCCACGGCCCGCCCGGCCGCCCGATCGCGGTCGTCGACTTCACCGAGGAGGAGGGCGCGCGCTTCGGCGTCGCCTGCCTGGGCAGCCGCCTGACGGTCGGGGCGCTGGACCCCGGGCGCGCCCGGTCGCTCGCCGACGCTCGGGGGATCCGCTACGACGAAGCGATGCGCGGTGCCGGGGCGGACCCCGACTCGCTGGGTGCGGACGACGAGCGGTTGTCGCGGCTCTCGGCGTTCGTCGAGCTCCATGTCGAGCAGGGGAGGGGACTCGAGGACGCGGGCGCGCCGGTCGGCGTCGCGTCGGGGATCTGGCCGCACGGACGCTGGCAGCTCCGGTTCGAGGGCATGGCCGATCACGCCGGCACCGCGGTGCTCGAGGACCGTCGGGACCCGATGCTCCCCTTCGCGGCGGCGGTCCTCGCCGCCCGGGAAGCCGCCGCCGCCCGCGGCGGGCGCGCGACCGTGGGCCGTGCGTCGGTGCGCCCGAACGCGACCAACGCGATCGCCGACTCGGTGGACGCGTGGCTCGACGCCCGTGCCCCCGACGACGTCACGCTGGCGGCGATCGTCGGGGAGGTCGAAGCGCGCGCCGCCTCCGCCGCGGCGCACCACGCCGTGGCGCTGGAGGTGACCGAGGAGTCACGCACCCCGGCGGTCCGCTTCGACCCCGCCCTCAGCGCCCGGGTGGTCACGGCCCTCGGCGGGGTCCCGGAGCTCGCGACGGCGGCCGGCCACGACGCCGGCATCCTCGCCGGCCGGGTACCCAGCGCGATGCTCTTCGTGCGGAACCCGACGGGAGTCAGCCACAGCCCCGAGGAGCGCGCCGTCGACGAGGACTGCGCGGCGGGCGTGCTCGCGCTCACCCGGGTCCTCGAGGAGCTGGCTCGGTGACCCGCTACCACTGCGAGTTCGCCTATCTCGGGGGGGACCAGGCGGTGGCGGACGTCGCCGTCGATGTCGAGGCGGGGACGATCGTCGACGTCGCCGCCGGCGCGCGGCGCGAGCCCGGCGACGCCGTGCTCGCCGGCCTCACGCTGCCGGGGTTCGCCAACGCGCACAGCCACGCCTTCCACCGGGCGCTGCGGGGCCGGGCGGAGCGGTCCGGGACCTTCTGGAGCTGGCGCGACCAGATGTACGCGGTCGCGGCGGCGCTCGACCCGGACCGCTACCGGCGCCTCGCGCGGGTGGTGTTCGCCGAGATGGTGCTGGCCGGGTTCACCGCCGTCGGCGAGTTCCACTACCTCCACCACGACCCATCCGGGTCCCGCTACGCGGACCCCAACGAGATGGGCCTCGCGCTCGTCGACGCGGCGCGTGCCGCCGGCATCCGGCTGACCCTCCTCGACACCTGCTACCTCGACCGCGCCCCCGGCGAGCCCGCCGAGGGCGTCCAGGTGCGGTTCTCCGACGGCGACGTGGCCACCTGGGCGGCGCGAGCGGACGCGCTCGCGGCCGCGGCCGCGGCCGGCGGCGGGGACGTGCGCGTCGGCGCGGCCGCGCACTCGCTGCGGGCGGTCGCACCCCGCGACGCCGGTGACGTCGCGGCCTGGGCGGCGCGGCGCCACGCGCCCTTCCACGTCCACGTCTCCGAGCAGCCGGCGGAGAACGACGCCGTGCACCGGGCGTACGGCGCGTCACCGGTCGCGCTCCTCGCCGAGGCCGGGGCGCTCGGCCCCTCGACGACGGCGGTCCACGCGACGCACCTCCACCCGACGGGCGCAGGTGCCCTCGGGTCGTCGCAGACGACCGTGTGCATGTGCCCGACGACCGAGCGCGCGCTCGGCGACGGGATCGGTCCCGCCGCGGCCCTCGCCGCAGAGGGCTGCCCGATCGCGCTCGGGAGCGACAGCCACGCGGTCGTCGACCCGTTCGAGGAGGCCCGCTCCCTCGAGCTCGACGAGCGGCTCGCCTCGGGGCGCCGCGGGGTCTTCTCCACGGTGGCCCTTCTCGACGCGGCGACGTCGGCCGGTCACGCAGCGATCGGGTGGCCGGAGGCCGGGAGGCTGGAGGCGGGGGCCAAGGCCGACCTCGTCACGGTGTCGCTCGGATCGGTGCGGCTGGCGGGCGCGACCGCAGGCACCCTCCTGGAGCACACGGTGTTCGCGGCGGGCGCGGCGGACGTCACCGACGTCGTCGTCGCCGGGCGCCGGGTCGTCGCCGGGGGGCGGCACCAGCTCGTCGACGACGTGGCCGGTGAGCTCGCCGCGGCGATCGGGGACGTGGCCCGCGCGGCGGGCGGGCGCTGAGTGCCCGGCGCCGTGGGGTCGGTCCTCTTCCGCGGCATCGGCGAGCTCGTGACGAACGACCCCGGCGCGGGAGCGGGGCCGCTCGGCGCGATAGCGGACGCGGCGCTCCTCGTCGCCACAGGCCGGGTCGTGTGGACGGGCCGGGACGCCGCGGCCCCCGAGGGCGCCGGCGACGCGGTCGTCGAGGTGGAGGGGCGGTCGGTGGTCCCCGGCTTCGTCGACAGCCACACCCACATGGTCTTCGCAGGCGAACGGTCCACGGAATTCGCCGCGCGCATGGCCGGCCGGCCGTACGCCGCGGGCGGGATCGCGACCACCGTCGCCGCGACGAGGGCGGCCACCGACGGCGAGCTCGCGGCCGGGTTCGGGCGGCTGGCAGCAGAAGCCGTGCGCGCCGGGACCACCACGATCGAGTGCAAGTCGGGCTACGGCCTCGACACCGGGCACGAGGCGCGCCTCTTGCGGATCGCGCGGCGCGCGACGGAGGAGACGACGTTCCTCGGCGCGCACGTCGTGCCCTCGGAGTTCGCCGGGCGTGCCGACGACTACGTCGCGCTCGTCGTGGGGCCGATGCTCGAGGCCTGCGCGCCGCTCGCGCGCTGGGTGGACGTCTTCTGCGAGCGCGGGGCTTTCGACGCCGACCAGGCCGCCGCGGTCCTCGCCGCCGGGGTCGCCCGCGGCCTCGGGGCGCGGGTCCACGCGAACCAGCTCGGCCCCGGTCCCGGCGTGCGGGTCGCGGTGGCGGCGGGGGCGGCGTCGGCCGACCACTGCACGCACCTCACCGGCGCCGACGTCGAGCTCCTGGCGGGCGGCACGACCGTGGCGACCCTCCTCCCCGCGTGCGACTTCTCGACGCGCTCCCCGTACCCCGACGCCCGCAGGCTCCTCGACGCCGGGGCGACGGTCGCCCTCGCCACCGACTGCAACCCGGGGACGAGCTACACCACGAGCATGGCGCTGTGCATCGCGCTGGCCGTGCGCGAGCTGTACATGACGCCCGACGAGGCGTTGTGGGCCGCCACCCTCGGCGGCGCACGGGCGCTGCGACGCGACGACGTCGGGCACCTCTCACCCGGGGCACGCGCCGACCTCGCCGTGCTCGACGCCCCGTCCCACGTGCACCTCGCCTACCGGCCCGGCGTGCCGCTCGTCTGGGGGACCTGGAAGGACGGTGTGCGCGCGTGACGGACCCGGTCATCATCGGGAGCGAGCGGAGCGAGGTGGGCCTGCCCGCGGGCATGGCCGTGCTCGTCGACGGCGGCGGGGCCCTCGACGCGGTAGAAGTCGCCATGCGGCGGTGCGAGGACAACGAGGCGGACCACTACGTCGGCACGGGCGGGCTCCCGAACGCCCGCGGCGTGGTCGAGCTGGACGCGTCGGTCATGGTCGGCTCCACGCGGGCGTTCGGGGCGGTCGGCGCGGTGAAGGGGTTCCCGAACCCCATCTCGATCGCGCGCGCCGTGCTCGAGCGGCTGCCCCAGCACTGCCTGCTCGTCGGGGAAGGCGCCGAGCTCTTCGCCGAGGAGTGCGGCTTCGCCCGCGCCGAGCTTTTGACCACGGAGGCCTGGCGACTCTACGTCGAGGCGATCGACGCGCAGGACGAGTCGGTCGAGGGCGAGGATGCGGGCACGACCGCCGGCGAGCTGCGCTACCGCGCATCGGCGCGCGAGCTCATGCGGCGCTTCGCCGCGCACGACGGGCCGTGGGGGACGATCAACGTCCTGGCGCTCGACGCGTCGGGTGAGCTGTGCGTCGGCGTCTCGACGAGCGGGTACCCCTGGAAGTACCCCGGTCGCGTGGGGGACTCGGCCGTGCCGGGGGCGGGGAACTACTGCGACGTCCGCTACGGCGGAGCGGCCTGCACGGGGCGCGGGGAGGTGGCGTTGCGGGCGTCGGGCGCGAGGCGGGTCGTCGACCTCCTGGCGACGGGAATGGAGCCGTCGGCCGCGTGCGCGGCGATGCTGCGCGATGCGCGGTCGCTCCCGGACGAGTTCGCCGCGGAGCTCCGCGCCCTGGCCCTCACGCCCGACGGGCGCCACGGCGGCGCAGCGGGCAAGCTCGGGTCCGTCTACGCGGTCATGACCGCCGGCGACGAGACGCCGGTGCTCCGGCCGAGGACGCTCGTAGAGGGCTGACGCCCGGCGGAGGAGGGGAAGCGGTGAAGGTCTTCATCTCGTCGGACATGGAGGGGACCGCCGGGGTCGTCGACTGGGAGCAGGTGCGCCCCGGCGCCGCCGACTACCCGTACTTCGCGGGGCTCCTCCTGGCCGAGGTCAACGCGGCGATCGCGGGCGCGCGGGACGCGGGCGCGAGTGCGTTCCTCGTGAACGACTCGCACGGGAGGATGGCCAACCTGCGTCCGGACGCGCTCGCGGGGGACGCGAGCTACCTGTCGGGAAGGCTCAAGCCCCGCTACATGATGCAGGGGCTCGACGAGACCTTCGACGCGGTGTTCTTCGTGTCCTATCACGGGTCCATGTCCTCGGGCGGGTCGGTCCTCTCCCACACCTACTCCCCGGCCGCCGTCGCGGAGGTGACCTTGAACGGCGCGGTGGTCGGCGAGGCAGGGCTGAACGCGCTCGTCGCGCTCGCCTACGGCGTCCCCGTCGTGCTGGTCACCGGTGACGACACCACGGCGGCGGAACTGGCGCCCCTGTGCCCGGACGCACGCAGCGCTGTCGTCAAGCGGTCGGTGACCCGGTTCTCGGCGGAGTCCCTCCATCCCCGCCTTGCGCGGGAGCTGATCCGCGCCGAAGCGAAGGCGGCGGTCGAGCAGGCGGCCTCCGCGCGGCCTCCGGCGATCGGGCTTCCCGCGACGATCGGCATCAGGTTCCACAACAGCGACTACGCGGAGCTGGCGGCGCGCGTGGCAGGCGTCGTGAGGACCGGCCACGTCTCGGCGACGATCGAGAGCGTCGACCCGCTCGGGCTCTTCGAGACCTTCGTCACCGTGGTGCTCTTGTGCCGCGGCTTCGTTGAGTGACGCGGCGCCGTCGGACGCCCGGGCCCCGACGCCGCTATGCGGCGGGGCGGCTCGCCAGGCGCCGGAGGGACCCGAGAAGGCGGAGCGCGTCCTCTTCGGTGGTGAGCCAGTTGACCACGCCGGCGCGCAGGTACGTCCGGCCCCGCAGCCTCGTGGTCGAGACCCAGGCCTCGCCGGAGACCTCGAGGGCGCGCTGGAGGCGGTCCTGGTGGGCGTCGAGCTCGGCCCCCGACATGCCAGGCACGAGGTGCCGGAAGCACACGATGGAGAGCTCGGGCTCGGGCACCGCCATGTCGAAGTCATCCGCCGCGTCGATCGCCGCGGCGAGGAAGGCCGCCACGTCGTCGTCGCGCTCGACGAGGCGCGCGAAGCCCTCGCTGCCCAGGTGCTTCCAGGAGGTCCACAGCTTGAGCGCGCGGAACCGGCGCGTCCCCTCCATCGAATATTCGAGCCAGTTGAGCGGCTCGGTCCCGGGGACGGCCGACCGGTAGTACTCGGGCGACCGGTCGAAGGTGCCGTGGAGGTCCTCGCGGCGTCGCACGACGAGCCCGCCGATGTCGTAGGCCTGGAAGAGCCACTTGTGCGGGTCCACGGTGACCGAGTCCGCGAGCTCGAGGCCCGGTACGCGCGCCGCGTCGCGCGGGGAGAGCCGCGCCGCCCCGCCGTACGCGGCGTCGACGTGCAGCCAGAGGTCCTCGCGGCGCGCGAGCTCGGCGAGGCCGGGGACATCGTCCACCGAGCCGGTGTTGGTCGTACCGCAGACCGCGGCGATGCAGCACGGCACGAGGCCCGCCGCGCGGTCCTCGGCGACCCGTCGCGCGACCGGATCGGCCTGTAACCGGAACCGCTCGTCGCTGTCGAGCACCACGAGGGATGCAGGCGGGAAGCCGAGCATGTCGAGGGCGCGGGCGATCGAGAAATGGGCTTGGTCCGAGACGTACACCCGCGCGCGCTCGAGGGCCCGTCCGCGCGGCGGGCCGTCCGACCCGAGGAGCCGGGCGAGGTGGCGGTCACGGACGACCGTCATCGCCATGACGTTCGCCATCACCCCGCCCGAGGTGAGCACGCCCCAGCTGTCGGGGCCGGCGCCGACGAGGTCGCAGAGCCACCTCGTGACCTCCTCTTCCACGAGCGCGCCGACCGGCCCGGAGTGGAAGACGTCGATCCCCTGGTGGAAGACCTGGGCGAGCAGCTCACCGACCACGGACATCGGCAGCGGGGGCGGCGTGAAGTACGAGAACGATCCGGGGTGGTACGCGTTGTAGAGGTAGGGAACCACGCGACGGCGGACCTCGGCGAGGATCTCGGCGGAGGGCGCCGGGGTCGCCGGCGCGGGTCCGGGCACCATCGAGGGGCCGAAGAAGCGCCGCCGCAGGTCCTGGTAGGAGTCCGGCCCGACGGGCCGCACGAGCGCCTCGTCGTAGAGGTAGTCGAGGCAGAGGGCCCACGCCTCCGCGCCGAGCTCGTCGAGCGCCGTGCGCGCCCCGTCGGCCGCGAGGTCGAAGAGCCGGGGCTCCGGGTGCCACCCGAAGCCGGGGCCGTCGTACGAGCGCGCGCCGGCGGGGGAGCTCGGGTCGTCCACGGACCGATGCTCGCGCGCGGACGGGTCGCCGCTCGAACCGGCGGCAGCCGACGCCGTCGTCAGGTGGCCCTTCGTCGCAGCGCTTGACCACCCGGCCGAGGACCTCGTCCACCAGCGCCCGGGCGGCTCGCGGGTCCCCGAACGCGGGGATCCGCCCCTTCTCGCCGCACTGCACGGCGCCCCGCGCCGCGCCGGGCGGCGACGCCGAGCGCGAAGCGGGCCTCTCTCGGCGCCTCGGCCACGCGCGTCGCGAACCGTACGGGGTCGCTCACCCCGGGCGCGCGCTTCTTTATGATCCGCCCAGTCGCCTCGCAGCGGGGGCTGGTGAGCCGGGCGGAACGCCCGGGAGCCGAGGCACGACAGCCGCACCTGCGGAGCAGGCTGCGGGGGAGGAGCGGCCGCCATGTCGACCGAGATCTACGAGGGCAACCGCCCGCGCTACGAGGGCCACACCACCCTCGAGATGCACGGCATGGCGCCGATCCCCGTCGCCGAGCGCTACGGGCGGCTCCACCGGGTCTTCACCGTGTGGTTCACCCCCAACCTGGTACCGGCCGCCTTCTTCATCGGGACGCTGGCGACCGCCACATTCGTGGGTGTCGGGTTCGGGCTCGGGGTCGCGGCGATCGTCTTCGGGACCCTGCTCGGTGGCCTGCTGGTAGCGGTGCTCGGCACGTTCGGCCCGAAGTCGGGCGCCGGCCAGCTGCCGCTCGGGCGCCTCTCCTTCGGGAAGTCGATCGTGCTGCCCGGCGTCCTGCAGTGGCTGTCCACGATCGCGTGGGACGCGATCAACGCGATCTTCGGCGCGGAGGCCGTGCACATCCTGATCCACGTGCCGTTCTGGGTCGGGCTGCTCGTCGTGCTCGCGATGCAGGGGCTGCTCGGCCTCTTCGGCTACGAGATGATGCACGTGTTCCAGAAGTGGATGTCCATCGTGCTCGGCGCGATGTTCGTCGCGGTGACCGTGAAGGTCGCGTCGGTCGGGAACTTCCACGCGGCAGCGAGCGCGCACGGCGCGTCGCTCGTGGGCGGCTTCATCCTGATGGTGACGCTCGCCGCGAGCTTCGTCATCTCTTGGGGCGCGTACGCTTCCGACTACAGCCGGTACATGAAGCCGGACGCCTCGCGCGCGGGAATTTTCGTCCTGAGCCTGCTCGGCGTGTCGCTCTCGTCCATCTGGATCGAGATCCTCGGTGTGGCCGCCGCGTCGCAGGTGGCGTCGAGCACCTCGGGAGGCATCCAGAGGCTGATGGGCGGCGGCTTCCTCGGCGGCCTGGCGCTCGTGGCGATCTGGATCGGGACCGTCTCGGTGAACGGGATGAACGACTACTCGGGGTCACTCGCCCTGCAGGCGGCGGGGGCGAGGATCAAGCGTCCCTACGTGGCGGTGGTCGTGACCGCGCTCGCGTTCGGCCTCACGATGTGGCTCAACACGGGCAACCTCACGACGAAGTTCGAGAACGTCCTGTTGTTCGTCACCTACTGGGTTCCACCGTTCGCCGCGGTGCAGATGGTCCACTGGTGGCGCAACCGCGGCCGGGTCGACGCGACCAAGATCACGGACTTCGGGCGGCTGGCCTCGGGCTGGGAGGCGCTCGTCGCGCTCCTCGTGGGATTCGGCGCCGCGGTGCCGTTCATGAACACCACACTGTTCGTCGGGCCCGCCACCTCGGGCTGGCTGCACGGCGGGGACATCGCCTTCTACGTCGGCTTCGTGGTGGGCGGCGCCGTCTACTCCGTGATCCGCATCGTCGAGACCGGCTCCGTCCGGGAGGTCTCCACCGGCCGGCGGACCGCCGAGCAGGTCGGTGCACCCGGGGCCGGCGAGCCGGTGCCCGTGCCTTCCGACGCCTGATGCTGCGCACGTCGGTGGACGGTCGGGTGCTCGATCTGCTCGTGCGCGGGGCGCGCCTCGCAGCGGTCGCCGACGCCGGCGCGCCCGGCGCCGCCCTTCCCGCCGGCGGCGCCCAGACGGTGGACGTCCACGTGCAGGGCGCGACGATCGCCGACATCGTGCCGGCGGCCGACGAGCCGCCGGAGGCGCGCCGAGTCGTCGACGCGCGCGGGTGCCTCGTCGCTGCGCCCTACGTGGAGCCGCACGTCCACCTCGACAGCGTCCTCACGGCGGGCGAGCCCCGCTGGAACGAGAGCGGCACCCTCTGGGAGGGCATCGCCTGCTGGGCGGAGCGCAAGCCCGGGCTCTCGCGCCGTGACGTCCACGACCGGGTCTCCGAGGTGCTCCGCTGGTACGTCGCGAACGGCGTGCTCCACGTGCGCAGCCACGTCGACGTCACCGACCCCGGCCTCGTCGCACTCGACGCGCTGCTCGAGCTGCGCGAGGAGGTGCGCGACGTCCTCGATCTGCAGCTCGTCGCCTTCCCACAGGAGGGCATCTGCTCGTTTCCCGGTGGCGAGGGGCTGCTCGAGGAGGCCGCGCGCCGCGGCGTCGACGCGATCGGCGCCATCCCGCACTTCGAGGACACCCGTGAGGACGGGATCCGCTCCCTCGAGATCGCCGTCGAGGTCGCGGTGCGCCACGGGCTGCTCGTCGACGTCCACTGCGACGAGATCGACGACGAGCAGTCGAGGTTCTCCGAGGTGCTTGCCACCCACGCGCTGCGCAGCGGGCTGCGCGACCGCGTCACCGCGAGCCACACGACCGCGATGGGCTCGTACAACCCGGCGTACAGCTACAAACTGCACCGGATCCTCCTGCGATCCGGCGTGAACCTCGTCTGCAACCCGCTCGTCAACCTCCACCTCCAGGGCCGGTTCGACGGCTACCCCAAGCGGCGCGGCCTCACCCAGGTGAAGGAGCTGCTCGCCGCCGGGATCAACGTCGCGTTCGGCCACGACGACGTCATGGACCCGTGGTACCCGCTCGGGACGGCCGACCCCGTGCTCGTGGCGCACGTCGGCGCGCACGCGACCCAGCTCATGGCGCCCGCGGAGGTCGTGCAGTGCCACCGCATGGTGACCGACCGGGCCGCGAGGGTGCTCGCACTCGGCGAGGACTACGGCGTGCGGCGCGGGGCACCGGCCAACTTTCTCCTGCTCGCCGCCTCGGATCCCGCGGACGTCGTGCGCCGGCTCGTCCGCCCCTCGGTCGTCGTCTCGCGCGGGAGGATCGTCGCGCAGCGCGATCCGTCCGCCGCCAGGCTCCGGTGGCCTGCGCGGGTGCCCGACGGCACCGAGCACACCGGAGGCACCGAGCACACCGGAGGCACCGGGCACACAGAGGAGGTCGACTTCGTCCGGGCGTGCGACGCCGAGGGCGCCACCTGGCGGCGGGGGCCGGTGGTGGGGCCGCAGGCCGCCGACGGGGCAGGCGAGCGATGACCCGCGAGGACGCCACCGCAGCTCCCGTCCCGGTGCGCTGGCCGCAGGGCAAGACGGCCGCCGCCGCGCTCACCTTCGACGTGGACGCGGAGTCCGCCGTGCTCTCCGCGGACCCGCAGAGCGTCGGACGGCTCACCGTCATGTCCCACCAGGCGTACGGCCCGCTCACCGGTGTGCCGCGCATCCTCCGTCTCCTCGAGCGCCACCGGGTGCGCGCGACGTTCTTCGTCCCGGGCTTCACGGCCGAGCGGTACCCCTCCGTGCTCGCGCGCATCGTGGAGGCCGGTCACGAGGTCGCCCACCACAGCTACCGCCACGAGTCCACGATCGGCATGGACCGCGACACCGAGGCGCGCATGATCGACCGGGGGCTCGCGGCGCTCGACGCGGTCGCCGGCGTCCGCCCGTTGGGCTACCGCGCACCGCTGTGGGAGCTGAACGTGCACACGCCGGGGCTGCTCCTCGACCGCGACTTCCTCTACGACAGCTCGATGATGGACTGCGACGTGCCGTACATCCTGGCGGAGCACGGTGGGCCGGGCGCCCGTGACATCGTGGAGATCCCCGTGCACTGGGCGCTCGACGACTGGGAGCAGTACGCGTTCGTGCCGGGCATCACGGGCAGCGGTCTCATCGAGAGCCCGCAGAAGGTGCTCGAGATGTGGTCGCTCGAGCTGGACGCGTACGCAGCGGAGGGCTGCTGCTTCGTCCTCACGAACCACCCCTTCCTCTCGGGGCGGCCGTCCCGGCTCGCGGCACTCGAGCGCCTGCTCGAGAGGATGACGTCGATGGAGGGCATGTGGGTGGCCACCCTCGGCGAGATCGCTGCGCATACCCGGGAGCTGGGGCTGGATGCCCGGACCTTCCCCACGCCGTCGCTCGAGGATGGCCGGGGATGACGCCGGCTGCCGCACGGCGCCTCCCAGGGTGCCCTGCGGCATCCCCGACCACGACCTGCACGACACCAGCGCGACCTGCAACCGAGGAGTGACGAACATGAACGAGGGGACCGACCGAGCGCGAAAGGGCATCGTCGAGCCCGTCGCCGGGACGACCGTGCCGCGGTTCGCGGGGGCGGCGACGTTCGTCCGCCTCCCGACCATCGACGAGTGCCACGACTACGACGTGGCCGTCCTCGGCGCGCCCTTCGACGGGGGGACGTCGTTCCGGCCGGGCGCACGCTTCGGCCCGATCGCGGTGCGCACCGCGTCGCGTAACATCCGGCCTGCCTACCACCCGGACCTCGGGCTCTCCCCGCTGCGGCGGGTGCAGGTGGTCGACGCGGGGGACGTGCCGGTGAACCCGTTCCAGCTGACAGCGGCGATGGGGCAGATCCGCGATCACGCCCACGAGCTGCTCGCCAACCACTCGCGTCTCGTCACCATCGGCGGGGACCACACGATCGCGCTCCCGCTCCTGCGCGCGGTGCACGAGCGGCACGGGCCGGTCGCGCTCGTGCACTTCGACGCCCACCTCGACACGTGGGACACCTATTTCGGATCCCCGATCACGCACGGCACGGTGTTCCGCCGGGCGTTCGAAGAAGGTCTGCTGCTCGAGGAGCGCTCCGTCCACGTCGGGATCCGGGGGCCGATCTACGACGAGCTGGACCTGCGTGAGGACGCCAGGTTCGGCTTCCAGATCGTCCGGGCGCGCGACATCGACCGGATGGGGCTCGACGAGGTCGTCGCCTCGGTGCGCCGCCGGGTCGGCGACGCGCCCGTGTACCTGTCGGTCGACATCGACGTCCTCGACCCCGCGTTCGCGCCCGGAACCGGCACCCCTGAGATGGGAGGCGTGACGAGCCGGGAGCTCCTGCACCTGCTGCGGGGGCTCGACGGCATCGCGATCGTCGGCGGCGACGTCGTCGAGGTGGCGCCCGCGTACGACCACGCGGAGGTCACCGCGCTCGCCGCGGCGACGGTCGTCTTCGACATCGTGACGCTGATGGCGAAGCACCCGCTCGCGTACTGATGGCGCGGCCCGATCCGACCCGATGCTTCGCGCCCTGAAGGGTCGGCGCCGCCACCACTTGTCAGGGGCGGCGCACCGGTGAATGCTGGACCCACACGCACCGCGTAGAGCCAACGAAGGAGAGCGCAGATGGCGGAGACGGTGAGGGCCGCGCTGGTCCAGTCGCGGTGGACGGGCGACAAGGAGTCGATGATCGACGCGAGCTTCGGGCTCGCGAGGAAGGCGGCGGCGCAGGGCGCGCGGGTGCTCTGCTTCCAGGAGCTCTTCTACGGCCCCTACTTCTGCCAGGTCCAGGACCCCGAGCACTACGCGTACGCCGAGCCCGTTCCCGGTCCGACGACCGAGCGGGTCGCCGAGCTGGCGCGGGAGACCGAGATGGTGGTCGTGGCCCCCGTCTACGAGGAGGAGCAGCCCGGCGTCTACTACAACACGGCGGTCGTGATCGACGCCGACGGCCGCAACCTCGGCATGTACCGCAAGCACCACATCCCCCAGGTGAAGGGGTTCTTCGAGAAGTACTACTTCCGTCCGGGCAACCTCGGCTTCCCGGTCTTCGACACCGCGGTCGGCCGCATCGGGGTCTACATCTGCTACGACCGCCACTTCCCCGAGGGATGGCGTGCGCTCGGGCTCGCCGGCGCGCGCATCGTCTTCAACCCGTCGGCGACGAGCCGCGGGCTGTCCGCCTACCTGTGGAACCTCGAGCAGCCGGCGGCGGCGGTCGCCAACGAGTACTTCGTGGGCGCGATCAACCGGGTCGGGATCGAGCCGCTCGGTGACGACGACTTCTACGGCAGCTCCTATTTCTGCGACCCGCGCGGGCAGCTGGTCGGCGAGGCGGCGTCCGGCACCGACGACGAGGTGCTGGTGCGCGACCTCGACATGGGGATGCTCGAGGAGGTACGCCAGCAGTGGGCCTTCTACCGCGACCGTCGCCCCGACGCGTACGGGCCCCTCGTGGCACCGTGAGCCGGCTCCTCGTCGGCGGCGGGACCGTCGTGACCGCGTCCGGTGCGGTCGCCGCCGACGTGCTCGTGGACGGCGAGCGCATCGAGGCCCTGCTCGCCCCGGGGCGCGGCCCCGCCCCGGCGGACACCCGGAGGATCGACGCCACGGGCAAGCTCGTGGTGCCCGGCGGCATCGACGCCCACACCCACATGGAGATGCCCTTCGGCGGCACCTTCTCCGCCGACACGTTCTTCACCGGCACGCGTGCCGCGGCCCATGGGGGGACGACGACCATCGTCGACTTCGCCATCCAGCCGCGCGGCGCGCCGGCGCGCGAGGGGCTCGAGACCTGGATGGCGCGGGCGACCGGCCACTGCGCCGTCGACTTCGGCTTCCACATGATCCTGTCGGACGTGAACGACGCGGTCTTGAAGGAGATGCACGGGCTCGTGGCCGACGGCGTGAGCAGCTTCAAGCTGTTCATGGCGTACCCGGGCGTCTTCTACTCCGACGACGGCAAGATCCTCCGGGCGATGCAGTCGGCGTCGGAGACGGGCGCCGTCGTCATGATGCACGCCGAGAACGGCATCGCGATCGACGTGCTCGTCGCCCAGGCGCTCGCCGCGGGCAGGGGCGACCCGAAGATGCACGGCGAGACGAGGCCCCCCGCGCTCGAGGGCGAGGCGACGCACCGTGCGATCGTGCTCGCCGGTGTGGCGGACTGCCCGCTCTACATCGTCCACCTGTCGGCCATGGAGGCCCTGGCGGAGGTCGCCGCCGCGCGCGACGCGGGAAGGCCGGTGTTCGCGGAGACCTGCCCGCAGTACCTGTTCCTCGACGAGTCCCTCATGGCCGCACCGGACCTCGAGGGGGCCAAGTACGTGTGCTCGCCGCCGATCCGTGCGCGCGCGCACCACGAGGCGCTCTGGCGCGGGCTCGGCACCGACGACCTGTCCGTCGTCTCCACCGACCACTGCCCGTTCTGCATGAAGGACCAGAAGGTGCTCGGGCGCGGGGACTTCTCGAAGATCCCGAACGGGCTGCCCGGGGTGGAGCACCGGATGGACCTCGTCTACCAAGGGGTCGTCGACAAGAGGATCACGCTCACCCGGTGGGTGGAGCTCACCTCGACCGCGCCCGCGCGCCTCTTCGGGCTCTACCCGAAGAAGGGGTCGCTCCTCCCGGGCGCCGACGCCGACCTCGTCGTCTACGACCCGCGCCGCAGCCACACGCTGTCGGCCCGCGACCACCACATGGCCGTCGACTACTCGGCGTACGAGGGGACCGCGGTCACGGGCGGGGTCGACGTGGTCGTCTCGCGCGGCGAGGTCGTCGTCGAGCGCGGCGCGTTCACCGGCCGCGAGGGTCACGGGCGGTTCGTCCCCCGGGCGCCGTTCTCCGGCATCGACGTTCCCGCGCGCACGACGGGCACGGGAGGTGCACCGTGAACTTCGGGCTCGTCCTGCAGACCGACCCGCCGGCGTCGCGCGTCGTCGAGCTCGCACGGCGCGCCGAGGGTGCCGGCTTCTCCTCGGTGTGGACGTTCGACTCGCCGGTACTCTGGCAGGAGCCGTTCGTCGTCTACGTGCGCATCTTGGAGGCGACCGAGCGCGTGACCGTGGGCACGATGGTGACGAACCCGCGCTCGAGGGAGTGGCCGGTCACGGCGTCGCTCTTCGCGACGCTCAACGACATGTTCGGCAACCGGACGATGTGCGGGATCGGGCGCGGGGACTCGGCGGTCCGTGTGCTCGGCGAGCGTCCGACCACCCTGGAGGAGGTCGGCGCCTGCATCCGGTTCGTGAAGGCCGTGGCAGAGGGCAGGGAGGCCGAGCTCCACGGGACGCCGGTCCGGCTCTCGTGGGTGCGCGACGGCTCCCTCCCGGTGTGGATGGCCGCCTACGGGCCCAAGGCCCTCGAGGTGGCGGGGAGGGAGGCTGACGGCGTGATCCTCCAGATCGCCGACCCCTTCGTGATCTCCTGGGCGGTCGGCCGGGCGCGCGCCGCGGCGGAGGCGGCGGGCCGGGACCCCGATGCCCTGTCGATCTGCGCGGCGGCCCCCGCCTACGTGGGGGAGGACCGCGCCCACCAGCGCGACCAGGTCCGGTGGTTCGGCGGGATGGTCGGCAACCACGTGGCCGACCTGGTCACGCGCTACGGGCAGGAGTCCGCCGCCGTGCCCGTGGAGCTGACCGCCTACATCGAGCGCCGCACCGGCTACGACTACGCCCACCACGGCCGCGCGGGCAACCCGGACACCGAGTTCGTGCCCGACGAGATCGTGGACCGCTTCTGCGTGCTCGGGACCGCCGCGGACCACGTCGCGAAGCTGCGGGAGCTCGAAGCGCTGGGGGTCACGCAGTTCGCGCTGTACCTCATGCACGACGCCCAGGACGCGACCCTTGCCGCGTACGGCGACCAGGTCGTGCCCGCGCTGTCGGGCGGCTGAGCGGAGGCCTCGGCGAGGGGCACGGGGACTCTGACGCCGCCGGTTGCCGCCCCGGCCGATCGTCAGACCGCGCTGTCGTCGACGACGACACCGCGGGCCATCGTGATCTGCCGGGTGAGCGTCACCGACTCGAGGAGCCGGCGATCGTGCGTGACGAGGAGGAGCGTGCCCGGCCACTCCGACAGCCCGCCTTCGAGCTGCTCGATGGCGGGCAGGTCGAGGTGGTTGGTCGGCTCGTCGAGGACGAGGCAGTTGGTTCCCCGGGCCATGAGGAGCGCGAGCTCGGCCCGGGTGCGCTCCCCCGGAGACAGCGAGCCGGCGGCGCGGCCGACGTGGTGCGCGCCGAGGCCGAACTTCGCCAGCAACGACCTGCTCTCGGGGACGCTGAGGCCGGTCTGCGCGAGGAACTGGTCGCCGAGGGACGCGTCGCCCGACGAGAACCGCCCCCGGGCCTGGTGGAGCTCGCCCACCACGACGGACGGCCCGAGCGAGCGGGTACCGGCGGCGAGCTCGACGCGGCCGAGCAGCGCGGCGAGGAGCGTCGACTTCCCCGCGCCGTTCGGTCCGAGGACGGCGACGCGCTCACCGGCGGCGACGGCGAGGTCGACCGGGCCGAGCTGCCAGCTGCCGCGGGTGACGACGGCGCCGTCGAGGCGCGCGACGACGTCGCCCGAGCGCGGGGCGACCTTGAGGTCGAGCTCGAGGCGCCAACCCTCCCAGGGCTTCTCCACGGCGTCGAGCCGCTCGATGGCGCGCTCGGTCGTGCGGACCTTGGAGGCCTGCTTCTCGGTGCGGTTGATCCGGAAGTCGCGCTGGGCCTTGTCGTGGTCGCGCGGGCGCTTCTTCTGCTGTCGCACCCCCTGGACCGCCCACTGGCGCTGCTCGCGCTCGCGGGCGCGGAGGTGGTCACGCTCGGTCACGTAGACGTCGTAGCGCTCCTCGGCGTGCCGTCGCGCGGTCGCACGCGCGTCGAGGTACGCCCCGAAGCCGCCGGCGTAGAGGGCGACGCGGTGGCTGCTCTCGTCGATCTCGAGGACCGACGACACCACGCGCTCGAGGAAGGCGCGGTCGTGCGAGACCACGACGAGCCCGCCCTGCCTCGCGCCGACGAAGGCCTCGAGGCGGTCGAGCCCGTCGAAGTCGAGGTCGTTGGTCGGCTCGTCCAGGAGCAGGACGTCGAAGCGGGAGAGGAGCAGCGCGGCGAGCGCCGCCTTGGCGCGCTGACCGCCCGAAAGCGCCGATGCCGGAAGGGCGAGGAGGGCCTCGTCGAGCCCGAGGTCCGCGAGGACCTCCCCGCGCCGGGCCTCGAAGTCGGCGACGCCGAGCGCGAGATAGCGCTCGAGCGCGACCGCGTACCGCGCGTCGGCACCGGGCGCCGGCTCGACGAGCGACGCCGCGGCGTCCTCCAGCTCCCGGTCCGCCTCCGCGATCCCGGCGCGGCGCGCGAGCTGGGCGGCGAGCGTCTCGTCCGTGCGCGCCTCGGGCTCCTGTGCGAGGTACCCGACGGTCGCCGCCGGCGGTGCCGCCCGGACGCTCCCGGTGTCCGGGCGGAGCTCGCCGGCCAGCACCCGCAGGAGGGTGGTTTTCCCTACGCCGTTCGGGCCGACGACGCCGACGCGGTCGTCCGGCCCGACCGTGAGGTCCACGTCGACGAGCACGGGCGCGATCCCGCGGTGGACCGACACGCCGTGGACGGCGAGGGTGGCGAGCTGGGACGGAACCGACGGCGCGGGCACTAGATCTCCTTGAGCGGGGTGGGACGGGGGCTCGAGTGAGATCAGCTGCGCACGGCGGAGACGTTACCTGCCGTGCCGCCCGGCACGGCGCTGCTCAGGCTCCGCCCGGTCGCGCCCCTCCGTCGCCGGCGAAGTTGACGACCACGTCGAGCTCCTCCGAACCCCGGACGACGTGGAGCGGGAGCTCTCCGCCCTCCGCGACCGCGGCGAGCGCCTCGTAGAGCTCGTCGGGCGAGCCGAGCGCCCGGCCGCCGGCCTCGACCAGGAGGTCTCCCGGCCGTACGCCGGCTCGGGCGGCGGGACCGTCCTCGTCGACGTCGCGCACGAGGAGCCCGTCGCGCTCGGGGAGGCCCACCGCCGCCCGCAGGCGCCGGGCCGCCCGCGGGGGCAGGAGCGCGACGCCGAGGTACGGCCGGCGCGGCGACTCGCCGCGAGCCAGCGCGTCGGCCCGCTCGCGCAGCTCGGCGCCGGCCGCCACCGCGAGGTAGAAGCCCTCGCCCAGTCGATGGGTGTTGAGCCCGACCAGCCTCCCGTCGGGGTCGAGGACGGGGCTCCCCGACGATCCCCGGGACAGTGGCGCGGTGTGCTCGATGCCGCCGTGCACCAGACGGCCGCGCGGTCCCCGGAAGGTCGCGCCGACCGAGGAGACCGTGCCGACCGTGACGCGCACGCCGCCACCCGCCGGGAGCGTCAGCGTGAGCACCGTCGAGCCGAGGCGCACCTCGCCGGCGTGCCACTCGAGCCCCGAGGCGCCGTCGCCGGCGCCGGCGGCGCGGACGACCGCGAGGTCCGCGTCGAGGTCGACGCCCGCGACCGCGCCCGTCTCGACCCGGCCGTCCGCGAACGTGACGGTCGTCTCGCTCCCCCGCAGGTTGTGCGCGTTGGTCAGCACCGCGCCGTCGCCGATGAGGACGCCCGCGCCGCGACCGGCGCCACGCCCGATCCGCACGACGGTCGCCCCCGCGTTGGCCGCCACCCGCTCCACCGCCTGCTGCACCTCGCCCAACCTCGCCATCGGGAACCTCCTCCTCCTCACCCAGTCACTTGTAACTTGCAAGCTACCATTCCCGCTGGCGGCCGTGGCGCACTGGGAGGAAGATGACCGCCATGCAGGAAGGTTCGGCGACCGGCCTCGACGCCGCGCTCGCCAGGGTCGGTGACCGGTGGTCGCTCCTCGTCGTGGACGCCCTCCTCGGCGGCCCGATGCGCTTCAACGACCTGCAGGCGTCCCTCGGCACCATCGCGTCCAACGTGCTCGCGCAGCGGCTTCGGCACCTCGAGGGGATCGGACTCGTCGTCGCCACCCCGTACTCGACCCGCCCGCCGCGCTTCAGCTACGGGCTCACGGGCCAGGGCCTGGACCTCGCCGGCGCCGTGCGCCTGCTCGCGAGCTGGGGTGCCGAGCAGGCGGGGAGCCCCGCGGAAGCGCCCCTGCACGACGTGTGCGGGGCGTCCCTCGAGGCCCGCTGGTACTGCCCGACCTGCGTCCGGGTCGTCGACGACGGCGATCTCGGCGAGCCGGGGTTCATCTGAGTGGCGCGCACGCACGTGGCGCTCCTACGCGGGGTGAACGTCGGTGGGCGGAACCGGGTGCCCATGCCGGTGCTGCGCGAGGCTGTCGAGTCGCTCGGCCACGCCGACGTCGTCACGTACATCCAGAGCGGCAACGTGGCCTTCAGCGCGACGGGCTGGGTCGCCGACCACTCAGCGGTGGCGTCGGCGCTCGAGTCGGCGATCGCGCGACGCACCGGGGTGCGGGCCGTGGCGGTCGTGCTGGGTTCGGGCGACCTCGAGCGCATCGTGGCGGACAACCCGTACGGCGACCCACCCGACCACCGCCTCCTCCACGCGGTGCTCCTGCCCGCGCCGCCGGGGGAGGAGGGCGCCGCATCGGTCGCGGCCGCGGTCGAGCGGGCGCGCGCCAAGGGCAGCCCGGACGACGCGTGCGTCCGCGGCCGGGCGCTCTACCTCCTCACGCCCGGCGGGTTCGCCGAGAGCGTGCTGCGAAGGGAGCTCGACCGGGGTGGCGCCAACCGGACGCCGTTCGCCGAGGGGACCGCCCGCAACTGGGCGACCATCCTCGCGCTGCGCGACCTCGTGCAAGGCTGACGCCGTGACACTCGTCCCCTCGCCGGTCCGGACCGAGCGGCTCACGCTGCGCCCGCTCACCGAGAACGACGTCGAGTCGCTGGTCGCGTACCGGTCGCTCGACGAGGTCTGTCGCTACGTGCCGTTCTCGCCGATGGATGCAGAGACCGTGCGCGCGCGGCTCGGGCGGTTCTTCGGGCATGGCGACATCGGGGGCGAGGGACAGGCGATCGTGCTCGGCGTGGAGCTCTCCGCACAGTCGGTGCTCATCGGCGATCTCCTCGCGCACTGGTCGTCCGAGGAGCACAAGAGCGCGGAGATCGGTTACGTCTTCCATCCCGCCTACGGCGGCCGGGGCTACGCGGCGGAAGGGGTGCATCGACTCCTCCACCTCGTCTTCGACGGGCTCGGCATCCACCGGGTGACGGCGCGGGTCGACCTGCGCAACGCGCCGTCCGCGCGCCTGCTGCGGCGGGTCGGAATGCGGGAAGAGGCGCACCTCAAAGAGAACGAGTGGTTCAAGGGCGGATGGAGCGACGAGCTCGACTTCGCGGTGCTCGAGCAAGAGTGGCGCGCACAGCACGCCCACGGTTGCCCGGACCTCGCACGACGGTCGCCACCGACGGTGCTCCTCGAGCGCGACCTTGCCGACCAGGACCTGCGCGACGCCGACGTCGAGATCTACGACGGGCCGATCGGCGTCAAACTCCTCTACCGGCACCCGGTCACCGGTGCGGAGCACTACCTGATCCGCTATCCGGCGGGGCTCGTGGCGACGACGCACCGGCATCGCGCGGCCCACACGTTCGTCGTCCTCGAGGGAGCGCTCGAGGTGAACGGCGAGTGCGTCGGTCCGGGCTCCTACGCGCACTTCCCCGCGGGCTCGGTGATGCACCACGCGCCGGCGGGGGACGAGGGGTGCCTGTTCGTCGCGGTCTTCGACGGCGCCCAGGACGTCGAACCTCTCCCCGGCGACCCGCGCTGACCCGCCGTAGGCTGTCAGGCATGTGCCGGAACATCACGACGCTGCGCGGCCTCGAACCCGCCGCGACGCCCGAGGAGATCGAGGCGGCGGCCCGCCAGTACGTGCGCAAGGTGAGCGGTGTCACGCGCACCTCGGCGGCGAACGACGCCGCGTTCGACGACGCGGTCGCCGCGGTCGCAACGGCAACGGCCCGGCTCCTCGACCGCTTGCCGCCGCGCCGGCAGCCGCCCGGCTCCTCGACCGCTTGCCGCCGCGCCGGCAGCCGCCGCTGACCCTTCCGCCGCTCCGCCGGAGGGCAGCCTCGAGCTGACCGCCCTGGTTCCCGCCGGGAGCGCTCAGGCGAGCGGCGACCCGTTCAGCGTCGCGTCCGCGTCGTCCGGCACCCTCGGTCACACCTTCGGGAATCGAGCGCTCGGTGCACGGCGCCGGTGGGTGAACGGCGCCGGTGGGTGCACGGCCGCCGTCTAGTCGAAGTGCCGCCGTTGGAGGAGCCAGGCTCCCTCCAGCGCGTCCTCGACGGCTCCGGGGTCGCCGCTCGTCAGGTCCGCGACGACCATCATGTGCGCTCGATAGCGGGGAGGCACGCTGAACGTTTCGGGAAAGGCGCGGAGCAGCGCGTCGCGGGCGTCGAAGGTGCAGCGGATCACCAACCGGCTGCCGTCGAGCTGCCGTGCGACGACGCGGCCGCGGTACCGCCATTGCGCGTGGCCCTCGACCACGGTGCGCCGGACGCCCTCGAGGGACGCCGCCAGTTCGCCGACCTCGTCGATGTCCATCGCTCGCCCCTCCGCGGGGTCGTGGGACCCCCGCCTTGTCACCTCGCCGGGCGTTCCTTCTCGAGCGCGAGCGCGACCCGTTCGGCGGCCGCGCGCAGCTCCTCGTCAGACACCTTCGGGAGCACGTCCTCCCACAGGGGCAGCATCATGTTCCTGGCTTCGAGCATCCCGAGGGGGCGGGGGAGGAACCAGACGTGGAAGTGCGCGCCGCCGTCGCCCCACCGGTAGAGGTGGACGCGACCGACGCCGTCTTGCTCGGCGATCGCTCGCTCCACCGCCGCAGCGATCCGGCCGAAGTCCTCGGCGGCGTCGGCGGGGAGATCGCAGAAGGAGTCGACGTGCGCCCTGCTCGCCAACCAGACCGTCCCGGGAAGGGACCCGCCCACCGGCGGGTGGAGCGACCAGAGGTCGTCCGCCCACACGGCCGAGGACGCGTGGCCGCTGCAGATGCCGCAGGGTTCGCCACCGGGCTCGCCGCGCCTCGGGGGTTCGGGGACGACGCGGGGACCGGGCTCGCGGACGGTCAGTGGCTCTTGGTACGGCAGGGTCATGTCAGGGTTCCTTTCGTGGCGCCGCCAGGAGCGGGTGGTGCGCCGCAGTCGCGGTCGGTCGCCGTGGAGGGTTTGTGGGCGATGAACTTCAAGACGTCGTCCACGACCACCGTGAGGCGCTCGTAGCCGAGCGCGTGCAGCCGCGCGATCAACGACCCGGGGTCCACGGGGTTGTAGACGTCGCCGGCGTGGAACTCGTGCAGCCCGTTGCAAGGCAGGCTGTCGGAGGCCACCAGCACACCGCCGGGTCGGAGGACGCGGAGCGCCTCGCGGAGGATCGCGTCCTGCAGGCGAGGGGTCGGCACGTGGTGGAGCATCGTGAAGCAGCCGACCGAGTCGAAGCTGTCGTCGGGGTAGTCGAGACGCGTCGCGTCGCCGATTGCCACCTCGACGTTCGTCCCCTCGAGGCGGGCGGCGAGCGCGGCCGCGGCGGTCGTGTCGACCTCCAGGGCCACGAGCCGCGCGACCTCCGAGCGGAGCCATTCGGTCGCGGCGCCGGGACCGGGGCCGATCTCGAGCATGGAGGAGCCGAGGTCGGCATGGGTCGTCAGGTAGCCCACGACGTCGTCGCGCATGTGCTCGGACCACTCCAGCGTGGCGCACAGGGCGTGGTTCTCGTTCATGCAGAACACGATATGGAGTGCACCGTCGAGGTAAAAGGCCGTAGCCTGCCGTTCGATGTCGCTGGACGGACAATGTCCTCCGCAGTCGCAGGCGCTCGTGGTGGTGAGCTTCCCGATGCCGCGGGGCTCGGTTTTCGACTGGCACACGCACACCGAGCACCAGCTGGCATGGGCGCCGAACGGTGTGCTGCTCGTGAGGACCGGCACGACGGCCTGGGTGCTGCCGCCGACGAGAGCGCTGTGGATCCCCGCCGGCGTCCGCCACGAGGTCCTCTCCACTTCCTCCGCCACGATGCAGGCCGTGTACGTGCGGCCAGACCTCTGCCCCATCACGTGGGAGGACTGCACGCCGGTGGCGGCGACGCCACTTCTCGGGGAGATGATCGGCTATCTGGCCACCGAAGGCCTCGACGCCGACGCCCGTGGCCGAGGCGAGGCCGTCGTCGTCGACCTGCTCCGACCGGTGACGATGCAGGCCATCGACGTCCCCATGCCGCACGAACCCCGCGCCGGCGAGGTCGCGGAGGCGCTCCGTGCCGACCCGTGCGACGGCCGGACGCTCGACGCGTGGGGCCACGAGGTCGGTGCGAGCGAACGCACCCTCGCCCGGGCGTTCCTCTCGGACACCGGGCTGTCGTTCGGCCGCTGGCGCACGCGCCTGCGGCTGCGTGCGGCACTTGGGGAGCTCGCGGCCGGCGCGCCGGTGAGCACCGTGGCCCGCTCGGTGGGGTACGAGTCCGCAAGCGCGTTCGTCGCCGCCTTCCGGCGCGAGACCGGCGTCACCCCCTCCGCCTACTTCCGCGCCGAGCTGGCCGGCGCACCCGGCACCGTTCACCCGTAGCGCGCCTGCCGCGGTCGCCTCCGATCCGGGGCTGCGAGGTTCCGTGCACCCCGTGGGGCGGGGTACGAGTCACGACACGGCGGCAGCCGCCCTCGTCACCGCCCTCGTCACCGCCCTCGTCATCCCGGCACAACGAGCACCGGCGGCGGGACGGGGTAGGACCCTGCCGGTTCCTGTAGGAAGCCCCACGCACAAAGAGAGGCATCGGTCAAGCCGCGGGCGAGCACCGGGCAGGCGCCCTCGCTATCGTCGCCAATCGTGACCGCCCGATGACTGCAGGTGCCCGATGACCGCGCCCGTCGAGGACCAGATCCGCCTTCCCGGCACCGCCGTCCCGTCGGCCTACCGGGTGCGCGTCGAGCCGGACCTGGACGCCGCGACGTTCAGCGGGCGAGTCGAGATCGACGTCCACCTCGTCGAGCCGAGCACGACGGTCGTCCTGCATGCCCACCAGCTCGAGATCGGTCCGCCGTCGGTCCGCTCGGACGACGGCGAGACCACGACGGGCACGGTGGAGCTCGACGCCGCGCACCAACGCGCGAACCTGGTGTTCCCCCGCGCGCTCGCCGTGGGCGGCCACACGCTCGAGCTCACGTTCGACGGGGTGCTGAACGACGAGCTCGCGGGCTTCTACCGCTCGACCTTCACCGACGAGGACGGGGCGACCGCGACGATCGCGGTGACGCAGCTGGAGATGACCGACGCGCGGCGTGCGTTTCCCTGCTTCGACGAGCCGGCGTTCAAGGCCACGTTCGACGTCACGCTGGTCGCGCCGCCCGGGATGGGCGCCTTCTCCAACTCCGCCCCGGTGAGCGAGCGGACGCTCGAGGAAGGCCGCCGGGAGGTGCGGTTCGCGCCGACGATGCCGATGTCGTCGTACCTGGTCGCGTTCGTCGTCGGGCCGTTCGAGCAAACGGCGGTGCGGGACGTGGACGGTGTGCCGCTCAGCGTCGTGCACCGAGCGGGCCAGGCGCACCTGACGGCGTTCGCGCTCGACATCGGCGAGTACGCGCTGCGCGCCTTCACCGAGTACTTCGGGATCCCCTATCCGGGAGACAAGGTCGACCTCGTCGCCATCCCCGACTTCGCGCCAGGTGCGATGGAGAACCTCGGGTGCGTCACGTTCCGCGAAGCCGAGCTCCTCGTCGACCCGACGACGGCGTCGCAGAACGAGCTCGTCCGGATCGCGAGCGTGGTCGCCCACGAGCTCGCGCACATGTGGTTCGGCGACCTCGTCACCATGTCGTGGTGGGACGGGCTCTGGCTGAACGAGGCCTTCGCCACGTTTATGCAGTACGTCTGCTGCGACGGCTTCCGGCCCGAATGGAAGATGTGGGTGCGCTTCGCCGGTGAGCGCGAGACGGGCATGCTCCTCGACGCGGTGCACACGACCCGCCCGATCGAGTACCCGGTGCGCTCGCCCGACGAGGCGATGGCGATGGCGGACCCGATCACCTACCAGAAGGGCTCGAGCATCCTCAGGATGCTCGAGCAGTACCTCTCAGCCGACGTCCTCCGTGACGGCGTCCGTCACTACCTGCGCACGCACTCCCATGGCAATACCGTGACCGCCGACCTCTGGGCGTCCCTCGAGGAGGTCTCGGGCCGGCCGGTCGGCGAGATCATGGACACCTGGATCCACCAGGGCGGACATCCGATCGTCTCGGTGGACGCGGACTCCCTCGAGCAGCGGCCCTTCGTGCTCGGGCCGGCCGAGGGGGAGTCCGCCATCGGCTCGCACTGGCTCGTCCCGGTCGTCGAGCGGTCGCTCGCCGGCGGCGACGGCGCGGTGCAGCTCCTCACCGAGGGGTCCGCGCCGCTCGAGTGCGCTGGCCCCGTCCTCGTGAACGCCGGTGGATCGGGGGTCTACCGCACGAGCTACGCACCCCAGCAGCTCGCCGCGGTCGTCGCGCACCTGTGCGACCTCTCCGAGATCGAGCGGGCCGTGCTCGTCGGCGACACGACGGCGCTCATGTTCGCCGGCGACCGGCGCGTCGCCGACGTCCTGTCGATCGCGTCGAATCTCGGCACGCAGGTCGAGCCGCGCGTTTGGGAGACCGTCGACCGGGTGTTCGACTTCCTCGACCGGACCGTCACGGCCGAGCAGCGTCCGCTGCTCGCGTCGAAGGTGCGCGCCCTCATGGGTCCGGTGTTCGAGACCCTGGGGTGGGACCCGTCGCCCGGCGAGGACGAGCGGGCGCAGGTGCTCAGGGCCACCCTCGTCCGGCGGCTCGGCACCACCGGGGCGGACGCCGGAGTCCGGGAGGAGGCCGTTCGCCGCTTCGATCTCGGGCGGCTCGACGGGGACCTCGCGCAGGCCGTCGTCTCCGTCGTGGCGTCCCTCGACCGACCTGGCGACTACGACGAGATGATCCGGAGGTCCAAGGCCGCCGAGGACCCCCAGGCCGAGCGGCGCTACCGGAACGGCGTCGCCGCCTTCACCGACGAAGCCCTGATCCTGCGCGCCTACGCCGAGGCCTTCGACAACTTCCGTCTCCAGGACGTGCCCCGGCTGATCTTCGAGCTGGTCTCCAACCGCGTTGGCGGGCTGGCGGTGTGGTCGGCGATCGCCGAGGACTGGGATGCCGTGGTCGACCGCATCCCGGGGTTCATGCGCGCGCTGCTCGGCGTCGGGCTCATCTTCCAGGTGAGCGACACAGACACCGTCGCGAAGGTGACTGCCTTCCACCGCGCGCACGTGGTGCCCGCCGGCCAGCGGATGATCGAGCAGGCCCTCGAGTGGTTCGCCGCGTCGTCGCGTCTCGCGGACGCCGAGCGGCCGACGCTCGGCGAGACCCTCGCCTGAAGGGGGCATCCCGTCGAGCCGGGGCGTGGGCGCCGCCCGCTTGTGCCCCCTGACGGGCCAGCACTGCGTGAGCGACGACGTGCTTGAATGGCCGGCCGGCCGGG
The DNA here is from genome assembly GCA_035534455.1 of Acidimicrobiales bacterium. GTDB lineage: Bacteria > Actinomycetota > Acidimicrobiia > Acidimicrobiales > RAAP-2 > JAJYVT01. The sequence goes on along the minus strand of DATLRV010000002.1, from coordinate 21,426 downwards.
GGACCGTGTAGGCATAGAAAATACGAGAAGGGGGTCGATGCAGGTGGCAGGAGAACGTCCGGCGGCCCTCGACACCGAGCGGATCCGCGCCCAGTTTCCGGCGCTCGACGCCGCGGCCCCACCGGCCCGGCGCCCCCTCTTCCTGGATGCTCCGGGTGGCACCCAGGTGCCCGAGCGCGTCGTCTCGGCGATGTGCCGGTACCTGGTCGAGGACAACTCCAACACAGGCGGCGCCTATCCGCTGAGCGTGCGCACCGACGAGCTGATCGCCAGGGCGCGCGTGGTCGGCGCGGCGTTCGTGGGCGGGGACCCCGACGGGATCGCGTTCGGCCAGAACATGACGACGCTCAACTTCAACCTGGTCCGGGCCGTCGGCCGCACCCTGCGCCCGGGCGACGAGATCCTCACCACCGCCTTGGACCACGACGCCAACATCTCGCCGTGGCTGCTCATGGCAGAGGACCGGGGGCTCGTCGTCCGTGAGGTGGGGCTCACCGACCGGCTTGACGTCGATCTCGACGACCTCCGGACGAAGTTGGGCGACCGGACCCGGGTCGTCGCGTTCTGCCTCGCCTCCAACGCGGTGGGCACGGTCACGCCAGCCCGCAAGATCGCCGAGCTTGCCCACGAGGCCGGTGCCTTGGCGTGGGGCGACGCCGTGGCCTACGCCCCCCACCGGCGCATCGACGTCGCGGCGCTCGGTGTCGACGTGGTGTTGTGCTCCCCCTACAAGTTCTTCGGGCCGCACCTCGGCATGGCGTGGCTCCGCCCCGACCTGGCCCGCGAGCTTCCGGCCGAGCGAGTGCGACCGGCCGCCCAGGTCCCTGCGGGCCACCGCTTCGAGACGGGCACGCTGAGCCACGAGGCCCTCGCGGGCTTCGTCGCCGCGGTCGACTACCTGGCGTCCCTCGGCGCGGGTGACGACCTCGGGTCGAGGCTCACGATCGCGTACGACCTCATCCGCCGTCACGAGTCCGATCTCGCCCGCGCGCTCGGTGCGGGTCTCGGCCGCCTCCCGGCGGTGCGCACCGCCGGGCTGCCCGGTGACAGCCCCGGACGGGTGCCGACCTTCGGGCTCGTCCCCGAGCACGCGACTCCGAGGAAGCTGGCGGAGAGGTTGAGCGACGCGGGGATCTACACCTGGGACGGCAACTTCTTCGCCAAACGGGTGATCGAGACGCTCGGCCTCGACCTCGACGAGGGCGTGCTGCGGATCGGCTTCGCGCATTACAACACGCTCGCCGAGGTGGACCGCTTCCTCGAGGTCTTCGAGGGACTCCTGGCGTAAGCGCGACGGCACCCCGGCCAGCACATGCGCTGTCGCCGGCGTACGGATCGTCGCTGGGGCAGGTCGTTGCGCAGGGTGGACAGGACGATCGCGGCGTCGATCGCCGCGGCGACTCCGAGGAGGAAGCCGGAGACGGCGAGCTCCTTGCGTCGAGTGAGGCCGACACCACGCGGCTGGGCGACGCCACGTGATGCCTGCCCCCAGCCGGCTTGCTGCCAACGGCCGTGATGGCCCTCCCCGGTCAGGAGGTGACCTGCGACCTCGGGACGGGGGTCCACTCGCAGGGCAAGTGCCTGACGCCGTTGACGAACGTCGAGAGCAGACGGTGGGGAGGCTCGGTCGCACGGAGGTCGGGAAGGCAGGTCAGGAGCTCCCGCCACATCACCGCGATCTCGCGACGCGCGAGGCGTGCCCCGAGACAGAAGTGGGGGCCGGCGGCGCCGAACCCGAGGTGCGGATTGGGCGAGCGGCGGACGTCGAATGTGAAGGGGTTCTCGAACACGGCGTCGTCCCGGTTGGCCGAGCGGTAGAAGAGGAGCACCTTCTCCCCGGCGTCCAGATGCTGGCCGCCGAGCTCGACCGGCGCCGCGACGGTCCTGCGCATCCAGGTGACCGGCGAGGTCCACCGGACGACCTCGTCGACCGCGGCGGGCGTCGTGCCGTCCAGGTCCCCCTGCCACCGGGCGCGTTGATCCGGGTGCTCGGTGAGCAGCCACAGGGTGTGCGCGATGGAGTTGCGCGTCGTCTCGTTGCCGGCGACGACCAGGAGGACGAAGAACGAGGCCAGCTCCTGGTGCGTGAGCGCCTCGCCGTCCACGTTCGTCGTCACGAGGGCGGTCGTGAGGTCGTCCGTCGGGTGGGCGAGGCGGGCGTCGCCGATGGTGTGCATGAGCTCGGTGAGCTCGGCGCCGGCTCCGAGGAATGCCTCGATCGGATCGACCCCGTCGGGGACGTATTCTTGGTCACCCTCCGACAGGATGACGTTGGAGCACCGCAGCACGTTGCTGCGTGCCTCGTCGGGAATCCCCATCATGTCGCAGATGACGGTGAGCGGCAGGGGGGCGGCCACGTCGGTGACGAAGTCGCCGCTGCCCTTCTCACAGATGGCGCCGACGATCGTACGGGCCTGCTCCCTCACGCGCGCTTCGACGGCCGCGACCATGCGCGGTGAGAACGCCGTCCCGACGATCCGCCGAAGCCGCGCGTGGCGCGGGTTGTCGGTCGAGATCATCCCGCTGAAGTACTCGACCATCGACTCGGGCATGTCGATGACGCTCACCGCGCCCTGCCCGGAACGGAAGATCTCCGGGTGCCGGCTCGCCTCGACCACATCGGCGTATCTCGTCACCGCCCAGTAGCACGCCCCCGGCGGCGGCAGGTGCGGGGAGCGGTCCCGCAGGTCGCGCTCGGCGAAGTGCGCGACCGGCCGCTCCCGTCGCAGGGTCAGAAAGGCACCCTCGATCTCCTCGGTGGGTCTCGCCCAGAACTCCAGGCCCGAGAGGTCGATCTCCTCCAGCGCGAGGACTTCTCGCGGCAGCACGGTCGCCACGCTACGCCCCGGGGGCGGCCGGCCGACGCACCGTGAGGAAGCTCTGGGGGCGACCGCGCGTCGCTATCGGGGCCCCGATCGGTCTATCTTGCCCAGATCGTGGTCGCCGGCCGCCAGACACGCGCGCTCCCGGGCCCTGCCGGGCCCGGGATGTCCAAGCACTTCTTCTTCCGCGAATTCGACCTCTATCGGGTGGTCGCGCTCGTCGGGGTCGTCGGCCAGCACTCCGTGCTGTGGCCGGTGCCCGGAGGCAGCAAGGTGGGCTGGAGCCTCGTGATGTTCCTGCACGCGACCAGGAACCTCTTCTTCTTCCTCGCCGCCCTCGTCGCCGTCTACAGCCAGCTGGCCGAGCCACGGCGGGTCGTGTCGCTGTGGGTCCGCAGACTCGGAACCGTGCTCGTGCCCTACCTGGCGTGGACGTTCATCTACTTCGGTTACACGATGGCCACCACACACGCCGGCGCCGCCGGCCCGACGTTGTGGCACGACCTCTACAACGGCTACTACCAGCTCTACTTCCTCGTGGTCCTGTTCCAGGTGTACCTCGTGCTCCCCGGGATCGTCTGGCTCGTGCGGCGCACGCGCGGCCACCACGGCTGGGTCTTCGGTGTCAGCCTCGCCTTCCAACTGGCGATGATGACGATGTCGCACTACTTCCGGTTCCACTACGGCGACTGGCACGCGGTGCGCGCCGTCGACATCACACTGACCACGTCCCGGCTCATCGTCGGGTACCAGCTCTTCGTGATCGCCGGCGCGCTCGCGGCGGACCACATGGCCGAGATGCAGCGCCTCATGGCGCGCTACTCGTCGCGTGTCATCTGGGGAGTCGCGGCGGTGTTCGTCGTGACCGAGGGCTACTACGCGTTCGGCCTCACCCAGGGGAACACTCCCGGGCACGCCTCGGACCTCTACCAACCGGTCGCGACGGTGTGGTTCCTTGCCGCGTGCTACGGGCTGTGGGCCATCGGGTGGCGGTGGGCGAACCACCCCCGCGGGCGGCACGACGGCCGGTTCGACCGTTTCATCACGTGGGGATCCGACGCGTCGGGTGGCTACTACCTGAGCCACGTCCTCGTCCTGCAGTTGATCTTCTCCGGCCTCCAGAAGGCGGGTCTGACCGGACACTCCACGTGGGGTGCCGCGAGCATCCTGATCTTTGTGGGGACGCTCGTCGGCGCGGGCATCCTCGTCACCATCCTCATGCGCACGCCGCTACGCCCGATCCTCACCGGACCGAACCGGGACCGCCAGCGCGCCGCGTTCCCGCGCTATCCCTCCGAGGTCGCCGGGACCGAGCCCCTGTCGTCGACGTGTCGCGCGCCCGCGGCCCGAGGTGGGGTCTCCCCCGTCGCCGAGGCGGTGCGAGCCCAGACGGACTGACCCGGACGGCGCTCAGCGTGGGGGAGTGGCTACGCTCGCCCCCGATGGCGGAGGTGCGCGGGCCCCGTCGACCGCCGCACCGGCGGTTCCCCCGCCGGCGAGGCGCGATCGCGGCGGCCTTCGCCGCGGGAGCGGCGCTCGCGCTGGCCGGGTGCTCCCCGGCCACGCGCGCCACGACCGCAACGACCACCACCGCGACCACCACCGCGACCACCGCGACGTCGAGCACGTCCTCAACGATCCCGAGAACGACGACGACGGTCGCCCCCGCGACGACCACGACCACCGACCCGGGGCTCCTTCCCCAGACGCCGACGGAGCCCCCGGTGGGCAGCCCGCTGCAGGGCCGGCTCGCACCGTTGTGGGCGGCCATCGTTTCGGGATCCTCCGCGGGTGCCCGGGGGGAGTTCTTCCCCAAGTCGGCCTACCTGGCGATGAAGACGGGCGTCATCCCCACACCGGCGTCGGACTACGCCGACCGGCTCGTGGCCTTCTACACACTCGATCTCGGGGCGTACCACGCGGCACTCGGGTCGGGAGCGGCGGGCGCACAGTTGGTCGGCGTCGACGCCGACCCCTCGTACGCGGCCTGGATCCCGTCGGGGGCGTGCGAGAACCTCATCGGCTATTGGCATCTTCCGGGCGTCCGCATCGTGTACCGGGAGAACGGACAGGTCCGGTCCTTTGCCGTGGCGTCGCTCATCTCGTGGCGAGGCGTCTGGTACGTGGTGCATCTGGGACCAAACCCCCGGCCAGAGAACGTCGGCACGGTCGACCTCCCGGCGACAGGCCCCGGGATCCCGGGGCCGCCTGGGGGATGCTGACGGTCAGCCGGCGGCCGGCATCGACAGCGCGCCAGACGCGCCGATCGTGACCGCGTGGGGCCCGAAGTCCTCCGTCGAGAGCTGGTCGACGAAGCTGGCGGCGGCGTTCGTAGCGTCCAGGGAGGGCTGGTCGAGGCTCGAGAGCACGAGCGAAGTGAAGTGGCCCGCCACAAGCGTCCCACCGGCGCTGAGGGTGACCGTCAGCACGCCTGACAGGTCCAGGGTCCCCGCCGTGGAGAACTGGCCGTAGCTGGCGAAGTCCCCGAGGCTGTAGGCGATGAGGTGGCCGTTGTAGTCCTCCATGCCGCGCAGGGTGTGGGGACCGCTGGCGATCACGAGGTCGGCGCCGTCGTCGATGGCGGCGTGGGCGAAGGCCTCGGGGTTCCCGCGGTCCTCGCCCACGTAGTACTCCTCCTGGCCCGTGACGTGGTCGGCCGTCTCGCCCTCGGCGCCGGCGTGCATGTAGACCACGACGAGGTTCGCTTCGGACTTCGCCTGCGTGATGAGGGCCTTCGCCGTGGCAAAGTCGAGGAGGTCGTTGGTGACGGCGTAGGGCGCGAAGTCGACGAACGCCACCTTGGTGCTGTCCACCGTGACCACGCCGATCTGTCCCGGGAGGCCCGCCTGGACGAGCCCGGCCCCCTCGAGCGCGGCGCTCGTCGCCGCCACGCCCTGTGTCCCGAAGTCGTGGGAGTGGTTGTTGGCGCTGTTGACCACGGTGAACCCGGCCGCCTTGATGATCGACGCGTAGGAGGTCGGGGCCCGAAAGACGTAGCAGGTCGTCGGCGCGGTGCCCGCCGCCGCCGGCGCGCACTTCGACGTGCTCCCCGAGTCGGTGAGCGTCCCCTCCAGGTTGCCGAACACGATCTGACCCTGGAGAGCCGACCGCACGCCGTCCAGGTACGTGCTCGGATCCGGCGGGAGCGTCGGCGTGTTCCCGAAATTGAAGTCCCCGACTGCCGAGATGGTCATGGTGGCCGGCTGCGTCGTGGTGGTCGTGGTGGTCGTGGTCGTCGTGGTCGCATGGTCGTGGTGCGCGGCCGTTGCCGACGTGCCCGTGGTCGTCGTGCTCGAGAGGCGCGGCGACGAACCTCGGGGAGCGACGATGGCGGCGACGGCGACCCCTGCCGCCACGATCAGTGCTGCACCGGCGAGCAACCACCGGCGCGCGACCATCCGCCGGCTCGGTCGCAGCCGATGCCGGTAACGGGGGGGCCGCTCCGCGCTCACGGTCGCGTCCGCGAGGTCACCACGGCTGCACCACCGGCACTGCTCCGGGCTGGCGGGCGAAGACCGCGAAGAAGTCCTTGGTGCTCGAGTACAAGAATCGGTTGGGGATCTGGTTCGGGTTCGGGACGTCGAGTGAGGGGGATGCCGCACCGGGGCCGCCGTAGGTCGCGAAGATCGGCCACTCCGGGTTGATGTCGAGCTGCATCCCCCGGACCACCCCCAGCTGGACGAGGATCGCGGCCAGGCTGGCCGCCGTCTGCGAGCCGGCGGCGACGTAGACGAGATTGCCCTTCGCGTCGACGCCCAGCGCGGTGCGCCAGACCGCGGGGGCGCCGCCGAGGGTGAGTCCCCACTGTGTCGGGTCGTTGGCCGCCGCCGTGGGGGCACGGGCGTCCACCAGGAGGGGCAAGTTCTGGCGTGCCATCTCGATTGTGGGACCGGGCGCCGCCCCGCCGTGCCAGTCCATGACGTCCACCTTGCCGTCGGCGTACTGGATCACCGTGGCCAGGCCGTCGACCATCGGGTCGTACAAGGTGCCGTGGGCGTAGAAGCCGGCCGTCGAGTCCGCCTCGTAGAAGCCGGAGTTGAACGTGGCGAGGAGGGATGTCCGTGCTGTCGTCGGCACCATCTCGGGGCCTCGGTCGACCGTTGGAGCGGTGGGACCGGGGCCCTCGTATCCCGGGTACAGCGCGAGCTGGGTGGTCGAGGACCGGATCCACGAGGCGTACGCCACGATTGTCGGCTGGGCGGGATCCGGCCGGAACGAGGTGGTCATGACGGACGGCGGGCCGGGGCTCCACGTGTCCATTGCGACCCAGACCCCCTCGCCGGGGAGGGCGGGCGAGATCGTGGGGGCGACCGAAGGCGGCATGTAGGGCGGTGGCGCCGTGGTGGTCGTTGCCGGGAGGGTGGTCGTCGCCGGGAGGGTGGTCGCCGGATCGGCGGCCGCCGACGTCGTCGACGAGGATGCCCCCTTCGCTCCCGTCGCCGGTCCGGGCCGCGTCTCGATCACGACGACCACCCCGGACACCGCGACGACGAGCGCCACGAGGGGGAGCAGACGTCGGAGGAGCGAGCGACGGCGTGTCCTCGCCCCACGCCCCCGGCTCAGCCGCCTCTCGAGCCGGGACTGGACGACATCGGACCCCCGCCCCGGGTCCTGCTCTGTCACGGGCAGAATCTACAGAGCGGAGCGAAGCCGTCCTCGTCAGGGCGCGCGCCGAGCCGAACGCCGGAGCTGCCCGGAGCTGCCCGGAGCTGCCCGGCGCTACCCGGCGGTGGGGACGTCTGCCTTGTCGAAGATGGCCATCACGTGAGCGTTGACGGTGTGCAGCGAGAGCTGGAGGTCCGCGGCCACCTCCATACGGGAGAGGCCGGCCACGAGACGTCGACCTCGGCTTCCCGGGGCGTCAGTCCCATCCCGGCCACGATCAGTCGCGCCAGGGCGATCGGGCTCGCCGGCTCCACGGTGACGGCGGTCCATCCAAGCTGCGCATCGGCGAGTCGGGCAGCGTGCAAGTCGAGCCAGGGGTCATGGTCGAAGGCGGCGAACCTGAGGGCACCTTGACGTTCCCGCCGGCGGACAAGAACGTCGCCGCGCCGGCCGGCACCTGCCTGCACATTCCCCCTGGCACGCCCCACACGCTTGCCAACGGCACCGACACGCCGGTCAAGGCCCTCGAGCTCTTCGTGCCCGGGTCACCGATGGGGTCGGTCGAGGCCGTGGGAGAGATCTTCGCCGCCGGTGGCCCGCCCGACCGCGTGCGCCTCATGGCAGCCTTCGCCCAGCACGCGAGCGAGATCGTTGGTTGAGGACGCGCGCGAGAACGCTGCCGCTCCTCGCTTCAGCCTTTCGCGCCGACACCGTGCGGCGGTGGAGCCGTCCCTCGGCCTCGCGCACGCTACCCTCCGGCAGCGACTAGAGGTAGTGCTACTCCGAGGCAGCCAGACCGCCTTCCATCTGTCGCACGATGTTGTCAGCCGCTACCTTCACCTGATCAGCAGCGAGTTGCAGGGCGGAACTGCGCAATCCCTTGTCGACCATTCCCGCCGTGTCAGCAAGGGCGAGACCGGCGGCAAGCTCACGCACGTAGGGTCCCCACGGCGGCTGTGGGCCCCGTCCGGTTGGACCGCCACCGTCTACCGTGACCGACCACGACACCCAGGTTTCCTGGCTGAAATTCGGCTTCGGCTTGGGCAGGGATGTTGGCGACTGGTACATGGCGAAGGCGATGGCAGTCGTGTCCTGAGCGCCGGTCAGGTCCAATTTGCTCACCAGCTCTGTGCCCTGGACGACGATCCACTTGTCGAACGGCACGGAACGGATCGATGTGTACGCCCGGACGTCCTCGGACCCGCTTGTGGTCGGCACGATCCCATCCGCATTGGCCTCTGTGGTGAGGCTCGAATCGGTCACCACGTTGACGAAATCGTCGAGTACGAAATCACCGATGTCAACATCGAACGCGTCAATGAGCAGCTCGGGTCCACCACCGCCACCTGCAGCATGCTCGATGTACCAGGCGACTGCCTGCACGTCATGCGAATCGACTTTCACGTGAAGATTTGGGTTGGTCGTGAACGACACGCCGTTTGCGGCGCCGACAACGGACCAGAAGGCGAAGTGTCCTGTATGTTTGCCCTTCGAGTCCGTCCAGGATCCTTCCGGGAAACCGTAAGCAGAGTACGTACCGCCGTCTGTGACTGTCGTTGTCGACGGTGTGGTGATATCGACGGCTCCAGAGCCACCTTTGTGACGGAAGCCCCGCGACTCCCATACGACATACCGAGTGTGCACCGTGGGCATCGGTCTCTCCTTCTTCCCTGTGATGTGTCCGTCTGGTGACGTCGGCCGCAGGAGCGGATCGTCGTCAACGACCCGGGGTCCGCTCAGCGCCCGGCCTGGTCGTCCGGGTCCGACCTGCCGCCATGCGCGAGAAGCGCGACGTCGGTGATCGTTACCCCCGGCGCGTTCTCGACCGCCCAGACGACGGTCTGCCCGACCGCGATCTCGACGGACTCCGGCTCGGCGCGTTCCCCCCTGACATGCACGAACGCCCCGTCCTTGAGGCACTCGAGCCAGGCCTCGACGTCGTCACTCGGGGCCGCCACGTTGATCTCGCCCTTCAACGCGCTGCCGTTTGCGTCGCGCCACCGGTACCGCCCGGCCAAGCCGAAGGCGTGGGTGTAGATCGACTCAGTTCTCATCGAACCCGAATCGACGATGTGCTCCGCGATCTTGCCCCGAACGCGGAATCCGAGGGCGGCTGACTTCGCGGGCGACCACACCACCAGGTCGCCGGCCGAAACTGTGATGCGGTCCGGCGAGGCCGTCAGTCCTTCGGCCGCCGAAACCGTGACATAGTGCGTGACCTGTGGGGCGTCAGTCGCGGGCGTGACTGTGATAGTCAAGCCACTGCTTTCATGGTGGTGTGCCGCGAATGACGACGGCAGGACCGACACGGCGTAGCGGAAAGTCCCTGGCATCGAGAAACGATGGGCGAAGCAGTCACCAACTCGTACGAAGCGGCTGTCGAGCGCGTTCACGCTGATCCCTCCTCTCCTCACCGTCCATCGTCAGATGTCGACCGATAGGACGAGCTCGTTCTTTGTGGAGGCCTGCACGGCGGCCGCGACGTTCGTGACCAGGACATGGACTGCGGGTGTGAACGGCGGGGCCGCCGCAAGCACCTGGAATGTCTGGGCGTGTGTCCACACCTTGAACGTCAGCCCGGAAACGAACAAAGTCACGATTGAACCAAGCAACCCGGTGACCTCGGCGATCCCGAATCCCGCGGTGATCACCGCTGCCGCGATCGACAGGAGCGGCCCGATGAACGGCACCGCGAGCAACGCGACCGAGACGGCGGCGCCGACAGCGGTCAGGAGCAACGTCGCCGCCGCCCCGAGGTCCAGTGTCGGCACGGCCTGAATCACCACGTCGACGATCCAGGTCCCGCCTGTGAGCTTCACGGCGATGCCGAAATTCGCCGAGATCTCGACAGATGTTGAGAACGGTACTGTGACCGAGATCGCTGTCGGGAATGTCACGCAGATCGTTGGGGTGCAGAGTGTCCCCCACGGCGTCCAGATACACACCTGCGGCAGGCAGAAGTCCAGAAAGCTGAGGTCGATGCCAACGTTCAGATTGAGGCTGTAGTTGACCCGAAGGTGATCGATCGCGATCGTGTCGGGCGCTTCGAGTGCGGCGGTGCCTCCTGCGAAGGAGGCTGACGCCTTCCAACCCGCGGTGAAGGGTCCGAGTGAGCCGCCACCTGTCTTCGTCAGCGCGCCGAGGGCCGACTCGGCGGCATGGAGGAGGGTGTTTGCAGCTGTCTGGTCGATGGCGGCGATGGTGTCGGTGGTCATCAGGAAATGTCCCCCCAGAGCTCGATCTGGTCGTCGGCGATGGTCGGTCCCTCCTCGAGAATGATCTTGAAGAAGTCGACGTCGATGATGTTGAAGGGCAGCTGGACGCTCGAGAGAACAGCGTTCAGGGTCATCTCGAGCAGGCAGTCGAGCACCGCCCGGAGCGTCACTGGTTCGATGTCGGGGATGAGCACCTCGTCCACGTGGAACGTGATGTGGCCGACACCCGGACTTACGTAGACGCCGCTCGGATGCGCGATGGCGATGACCCTCAACTTCGTCGAGACGGGGTGCACCGAGCCCCTGCCGTCGTTTCCCTTGGGGACGGCGCAGCCGATCGTGATGGCGACTGTGGTCGAGATGCTCAACTTGCCCGGATCGAGTACAAGCGGTGCGGGCAGCGTCCCGTTGGGAGGATAGAGATCGACGACGGGGATCGTGAAGTCGATGGCGTAGCTGATGCCGCCCGCTACACCGGGGAACGCGATCGGCGAGATGAGGGTCTCGGTCGTCGAGTTCGCGGTGACGAAAGGAGCCGAACCGTAATGGAGGTAGCGCGGGCGGGCGGTGAAGAATGCGTGCAGCACGACGTTGACGCCGTGTTCATCGATGCTCGCGAACGCGTGGTGGGTGCCGGTAAGGCTCATCGAGACCTCCCCTCCGTCCGGTACCGGTCGAAGCAGGCGACGAACCCGGCGCTCGCCACAGGAGGCGAAGAATCCCTCGACATCATCGGCCACCCCCGAAGGTGCTACCGGGCGCGCTTCCCCCGCGCTACGCGGCCGCTCTCCTCTCTGCCGCCGGCGACGACCGGCAGCAGTCCCTCTTCTATGCGTCTATCTCGATGTCGTGAAGGCGCGGGTCACGGCGCCGACTCATTTGGCACCGAAACACTCCGACAGAACGTAGAAAACCCCACCCCACTTCGTCACTATGCGCCTCCCAGGACGAGACGGCAAGTGAAGAATGTATGACTCCCGCGCCGGCTCAAAGAGTTCTCGCGCCAACGTCTGTCGGCGGCAAGATCTCGCCGCGCCGACGCGCGCGACGCAAGCGTCACCGTCATTCGCGATCGGACCTTCATCAGGTGGGCCTGTTCGAAACATCGCGTACGGTGCTACAATGGCCTGAGAGAGGTCGCCCAGACCCTGCTTCCTTCGCCCCTGGCCGATAGCCAGGCATGTCGAAGTGGAGGCGAAAATGGGTCGAGCGGGAATGGTCTTCAGCACCATCGCCATCGCAGTGGGTGCAGTTCTGTACTGGGCGGTGACCACCCAAGGGACCGGGTTCCGGGTTTCGACGGTCGGAATCATCCTCATGATCGTCGGTGGGGCCGGCTTCATCACCTCGGCGATCGTGTTCGGCGTGTCCCGACGTCCGGCGGGTAGCGGTCACCACTCCTACGACCGTCAGGTGGTCGACCCACAGGGCCGCTCGACCGAACTGCACGAAGAGGTGCACTAGATGTCGACGTCGGTGACATCACGAGAACAAAATTCTCCCAACGGAACGCGGCGTTGGAAACGAGACACCGTGGTTCTCCTCGGGGGCGGACTGCTGATCATCGCCCTCATCCTCGGTCTATCGCTCTTCTGGGCGCTCGGCATCCTTCTATTGTTTGTGGTCCTCGTACTTGCCATGAGTGATCACCACTGGCCGCAGCTTCTCCTGCCGCAGTCATCGGGCACTGAGCAGACGGCCAACGTTGAGAGCCGCGGACCGACGGATGCCGGTCCCGAGGACAACAACAAGTCGCGCTCAACGCTCTTAACCAACACCATCAACCGGCCAGCGAAGGAAACTCACCATGGGCACCAGGGACAAGGCCAAGAACAAGATCCAAGAAGTCAGGGGCAAGCTCAAGGAGAAGGCCGGTGACATCACCGGTGACAAGGAACTACGGGCACATGGCAAAAAGGACCAATGCCAAGCCAGGATCAAGCAGGCTCGCGAAAAAGTCAAAGACGTCTTCGGCCACCGATCCGGCCCATAAATCGCATGGGAATACCGAGTCTCCTTGTGCCACGCGTCGCTCGGCGTGTGGCGAACCAAGAAGGGGAATCACATGATTCGGTGGTTGATTGGGATCGCAATCTTGATCATTCGGGGTCATAATTATCGTGGCACTGGTTCACTGAGAATGAAGAGGGGTTCGACTATGCGGTCGGCCCTGGCTGTTCCGTCGCATTCGCGTTGTGACGACGTCGTGGAGGGGTCCGCTGGAGGCTCGAGGGCTTCTTCATCCGGCAAATTCCGGCTCGATCGTCCACGCGTGCCAGACCACGCGACCGCAGCATCGATCAGATCGAGTCGCTCGGTCACTGAAATGGGCTCGTGGAGTCGATGAACCACCCACTGCATGCTCGTCCTCGTCGTTCGCGGCGCTGGTGGTTTGTCTCCCTGTCTCCCTGTTGTTGGCCGGGACCGCCACTGGAATGATCGTCTTGGCCGGCTCCGTTGAGGTGCCGTTGGCGTCGGCGTCCCCTGGAACTGGGGGAGGCCACACCGTTCGCAGTGCTCGGTAGCACCAAAGTCACCAATACCGGAGCGTCGGTCATCACCGGAGACCTCGGTGTCAGCCCCGGCAGTTCGGTCACCGGCACACCGCACGTGATCGACGGAACCATCTACGCTGCGAAAGCTGTCGCAGCAGCAGCCCAAGCAGCTCTCGGCACGGCGTATACAGATGCGGCGGGGCGCACCCCGACCACACCTGCGAACTTCTCCAGCAGCAACCTCGGCGGAAAGAGCCTGGTACCTGGGGTGTACAAGGCGACATCGACTCAGTTGCTGTGGGTGGTCATGGTGTTGGCCGCCCGGCGGCCACTCGGCGCCCCCTCGCCGTCCAGGGCGCTGGCGATCGCGTGATGGGCGTCCGGGCCGCGTCCTCGGTGAAGAACTGCCCCTACTCGGTTGGGTCGATCGGGTGCGGGGTACGCGATTCCGGGTGGCGCGGCAGGGGAGCTGGCCAGTCCAGTCCCATAGGCGGGCCTCAGTGAACTGGAAGGTCCGGTGCCGGTCGACCGCGGCGGTGCCAGGAGCGATCTCGGCGTAGTTGACTCGCTCGGCGTCGCGGAGCGCCCGCGAGGGCTTCCACATGGCCGTGTGCTTGAACCAGCAGTGGAGAAGACGTGGTGGTCCAGATGAGGGAACCGTCGCAGAGCGTCGCGGCCCACGTTCGCAGGGCGCGATCGCTCGCGGGTAGAAGAGAGGGGAATAGGCTGCGCGACGCCTTGAGATCGCGACCCACGGGGTGAAGCGGCGGCTTGCGCCCGCCGGTTGCTCAGGTCTTGATGGCCGCTTCGTAGGCCCCGTGCCGCCCCATTGGTCCGCCCTCCGGTAGGGAGACGCCGCCGAAATCGCCACCCCCGAAGTTGCCGAGCTCCTGGCCGAGGTGCTCGTTCTCTTCAAGGATCTGCGCGACGCGCTGGTGCGAGATCCCCATGATCCTGCCGGCGTCGCGCATCGACAAGCCGTCTTCGCGGGTAAGCGTCACGGCCGCGGCGTGGACAACGCCGGCTGCGTCTCGCTGCGCCTGCTCGAGCATTTGCTTGGCGTGGCGGAGCTTCTCGAGGAGCGCCTTCACCTCGGGCGGCATTTCCGGAACCACCGCCACCGCCGCGTCGAGCTGCCAAGCGGCGGGTTCGAAGTGCTGGTGTGCCGGGGGGCTAAGGCGCATAGACATCATCAAGGCTGACGAGCTTCACGTCATGCCTCGCGCGGGTTCCGCGAATGAGTTCCTTCGAAAACCCTGAGGCGGAGGCGAGCACGTAGCACGGCTCGGCGACTCGCACACTTGCGCTGGCAATGCGCTGCGCGATCCCCTCCAAGCGAATCAAGTCCCCAACCCCCAGTTCCCTCAGCTTCGCCTCACCGAGGCACCTGACTACCTTGCGCTTCGGACCGGAGCCGGAACCGAGCGCCACCACATCGACCTCCTCCTCCACGCGGCGCTCCTGATTCGGGACCGCGGTACGTCCGACATCCTTCGCCGGCTCGCCGAAGAGCTCTTCAGCGCGACGGCGGACGTGTTTCCGTACAAGGCCCTCCCACGTCGGGCCAAGAGCTGCAGAGCGGAACCGCGGGTCGGCATCTCGCCACGCTGCTGCGCCTTGCCCGTCTTCGAAGCGGGCAGCGTCCGGGTCGCGGATCGCGCGATGGAAACGAATAAGGGGATCGGAAACCGAGTAGACGGGACGTCGCTGCCGGATCGCATCCTCGTCCTTGGTCAAGAACCCCGCACGGACGAGGTTGTCCAGCGAGAATTGGGTGGCATTGACCGTCCGACCGATGGCCGAGGCGATCTTTGACTGCGTGCACTCGCCCGAGGCGACCGCAGAGAGGACGGACTGATAGATCGTCCGATTGGAAACCTCGAGACCTTCCGCAACCAGGACCTCGTCGTCACGGAAGAGTGCGCTCGATGGGTCCAGAACACCCTCGACGATCCAGCGGTCGAAGTCGGCGAGCGACGCTGGCCTCGAGCGGGCTAGATCACGGTATGCCGGCGTACCTCCCACCACGGCGATTACCCTCAAGGCGAGCCGAGGATCGTCGATTCCCCAAAATGCGGCAGCAGTGAGGTGGTCGAAGGGATTCACGAGCAGTTGCATGCTGATGCGCCCATGGAGAGGTGACCTCGGAGCGAGCAGCTCGGTCATCACCGACAGCGCTGATCCACAGAGAATGAGCCGCACCGGTGGACCTTGCTCGTCAACCGACCGGTCGACGGCACGTTGGATCACCGAGGGCAACTCCGCCGCTTCGCTGCGCAGGTAGGGGAACTCGTCGATGACGGCCACGGCTGGACCAAGGTCCGTCGTGGTTCCGCCGTAGGGCGCTGAGCCGTAGGCAGCTCCTCCGTACCCTCCGAAGTGGCGCACTCCCAATTGAGCAAGTGCACTGAGAGCTTCGTCCCAGTCCCTGAAGGCAAGCCTTCCGACGCCAAGATGGTCCCCTAGTCGAGCCCCCAGTTCGCCTAGCGACTGAGGAGTCGTCCGCTGGACGGCCTGGTAATAGAGCCCATGGGTTGCGTTGGAAAGCCGTCGGAGTAGGTAAGACTTTCCCTGGCGCCGGCGTCCCCAGATGACGGCCACCTGCATTCCAGGGCGGGGGTCAGTCGCCCAGCTGACAAGCGAGGCCCACTCCGACTCACGGTCGTACAGGTCACTGGGGGGTTGGAAAGCCATAGGGGAATAATACCAGCCTGATTTGTAATAAGTGTTGCTGGTGTTAATGCCTCTGCCCCGAGCCCCGAGCCAAATGGCACCCACGATCCTGGCGTCCGACACGATGTCGTGTCTGCGGCGTCGAAGTGGACCCGAGCCCACTTGAGGGAGGGTGGGCGAGGGGGGACTTGAACCCCCACGGCCCATCGCCGCAGGTCCAGGCGATATGCACCCTGAGCTGGGTGAACGCCTATCCAGACTCGACCGAAGTTGACCGGATTTTACCCCGATTTCGTGTCTTTTTCGTGTCCCGCGTGTCCCCGTTGTGTCCTGCGAGCGGGACCACGACGGCGGTCGCAGCGCTCGCGTCCGCCTGCTCCCGGAGCTCGTCGAGCTGCTCGGTGAGGCGCTCCTGCACGCCCTCGAAGAGGTGCCCGTAGACCCGGAGCGTCATCGCCGGGTCACTGTGCCCCATGCGCTGCGCGACGGCGAGAGGGTTGGCGCCGAGGTCGATCAGGAGCGAAGCGTGCGAGTGGCGCAAATCGTAAGTTCGAATCGTCTCTGGCAGCCCGGCGCGCCGCAGCGCCGGCCGCATGATCCGCTGACGGAAGTCGTCTCGGCTGACCGGATTGCCGTAGCGGGTCACGAACAGCGGCACCGAGCGGTCGATGATGCTGGGGGAATCGCCTCGACGCTCGGCCAGCATCGCGGCGAGCTCGTCGCAGAGCCACTCGGGCAGCGGGATCGTTCTGTCGCCAGCAGCCGTCTTCGGCGGTCCCTCGACGACGCGGCGTCGGTTGCCGTCAAACTTGGGGACCGGCTGGCGGGTCACAGAGACGTGGAGGGTCCGCCGTGCGAAGTCGACGTCACCGACGCGTAGCCCGCAGAGCTCGGACGGCCGCAACCCGCAGAGCGCCAACACCCACACGGCGGACTTCCACCGCTTCGGCGTGGTGTCCACCAGGCGGCGCACCTGCGCCATGTCGAGGACGTCCCCGGTGCCGATGACTTTGCGACGGACGTCGATGCGGTGACCAGCTGCCGGGTTGTCCCGGCGGACGTTCGCGTGCACCGCACCGCGGAAGATCAGCGAGAGGATCGTCACGCACTCCCGGATCGTCTTCGCTGCGAGTTCGCGGCGGTGGAGCTCGGCGATGAACTCCTCGACGTCCAGAAAGTCGATGTCGAGCAACCGGCGCCCGGTGAAGTACGGGCGGACGTGGTGCTCGAGCTTCGTCCAATATCCGCGCCGCGTCGCCGGCGCCAGGCGCGCGGTCGTCGACCACCAGCGATCGGCCCACTCATCGAAGCGGAGCCGGCGCTGACGCGGATCGGTCCACTCGCCGCGTCGAACGTCGGTCGACGTGTCGTCGAGGAAGCCCTGCGCGTCGGCCTTGCGTGCGAACGTCTTTGACCGACTGCGGCCGTTCGGGTCGCGGTAACGGGCCCGCCAGCGGCCACTCGGCATCTTCGTAATCGAACTCATTGGTCCTCCGTCCTCGCGGCAGCGCGCCCCTTCGTTGTCTTGGGCAGGAATCCGAGATCCGGGGCCCGCGAAACCCACCGTCGTACTGACCCCAAGCTCTCACGCTTACGTCGCGCCACCGCTCACCTCATGCCGAACTCCCCCGGATTGTGGGGTGAGGGTGTGACGGCACAGCTTGCCAAGTACTCGTCGAGGTCATTGGGGTCGAATTGAATCCGCCCTCCGACCTTGTAGAACCGGATGATGTGCTCTTGACGCAGTCGCCGGACGAACCGCTCAGTAAGTCCGGTGTACCTGGCAGCTTCCCTGATGGTTATCAGCGGGCGGCGGCGAGCGGACTCTTGAAGCAACCCCGTTCTGCTGCTCATTGCGCACATTCTGCTTTCCTCGTTCTATCGAGAGTGGGTCCGAGCACTGAAGTGCAGGACCATGAGCACCGTGACCTCGTTGGTGGTGATCGTGGGGACGATCGTTCACGTCGCCTCGCTCGACGTCCCACCGTTCGAGATGTCGGTTGCTGTGGGTGGTCATGGTGTTGGCGGCCCGGCGGCCACTCGGCGCCCCTCGCCGTCCAGTGCGCTGGCGATCGCGTGATGGGCGCGCCGGGTCGCGTCCTCGGTGACGAACTGCTCCCACTCGGTCGGGTCGATCGGCTGGGATTGGCGGGTACGCGATTCGTGGGTGGCGCCGCAGGGGAGCTGGCCGGTCCAGTCCCGCAGGCGGGCCTCAGTCAACTGGAAGGCCCGGTGCCAGGTCGACCGCGGCGGTGCCAGGAGCGATCTCGGCGTAGGTGACTCGCTCCGCGTCGCGGAGCGCCGCGAGGGCTTCGACATGACCGGGGTGCTTGAACCAGCAGCGGGGATGACGTGGTGGTCCAGATGAGGGAACCGCTCGCAGAGCGGCTCGACCCACGTTCGCAGCGACGCCCACTCCTGGCGGGCTTCGCCCTGGGTGAGGTCGGGCCAGTAGACCGGCCCGGTCAGCTCGTCGAGGTCGGCGGGACCCTCGGGTTCGTAGAGCTTTGAAAGGGGAGATGCGTTCGGCGCGGCGCGCCTCGTCGTCGGCCCGCTCGTCGCCCCGCCACCGCCGGTGTCGGTGCCAGCGCCAAGCTGGGCAGCCGACGACTCGGTCGCATCGAGACGCCCGCACCGACCGGCCATTGCGGCGGCGACCACGACAGCGACCACGGCGACGAGCACGGCGACCACGACAGCGACCACGGCGACGAGCACGGCGGCGACGGCGATCACCACCACCACGAGGAGCAGGAGCAGGAGGAGGAAGAACAGGAGGAAGAAGGAGATGGCGCCCTCGTGGCCTGGAATCCGGCTCCCGGTGGCCTGGCGGTGACCCTCTCGGAGGCAGGGACGACGGTTAGCTGCGCGCCCGGATCTGCGCTGTGGTGGGTCTAATCCGGGTACAGAGCTAACCAATCGGTTAGGATCAAGCCCGGAAGAAGCCCACAGCGGGATTCATCCGGGTATGGAGCCAACCATGGGAACGGACCAGCCACAGGCCAAGAAGGGCGTCAGATCGGACCGCCGGATCCCCGGTTGGGCAGCGGGTCTGCTGGCGCGCCTTGCACGGGATCGTCCCGCGGTCGTGACCAGGGAGGACATCGAGGCCGACCTCACGGAGTCAGGCTCATCTCGGCACGTCGACCCGACGGTCCGGGAGTTGCAGCGGCTGGGGTGGCTGCAACCCCTCCACGTGAAGGGCGTCTGGGCTTACGTGCCGCCCGGAGAGGAGGAGGTCATCGACCCCTACATCGACGTCCGCGGCTGGAAGGCCCGAGAGCCCGACGCCGTCTTCGCTCTCGCCGGTGAGGCCGCTGCGTGGCATCTCGGCTACCTCGACCGGGCCTTCTCCGGCTCGGTCGCCGTCTGGACGCCGACCAAGAACCGACTGCCCCACGGGCTCCGGGCTCACCTGTCGATCGTCACTCTGGGGTGGAGCGCCGACGTCGCCCCCCGCCTGGAACCCACGACGGTCCTGCTCCACCGGCGCCGACTGGACATGCAGGCGTGGGCGAGTGGCCTGCCAGGGTTCGGACCGGAAGCCCTCGTCGTCCAGCTCTCCGCCAGACCGTTGTCGTTCCGGGTGTGGGGAGACCTTGTCCGTCACCTGGAGCAGCTTGTCGAGGACTGCGACATTGACCGGCTCGCCGGTCTGCTGGAGACGCAGTCGTCGTCGGCGTGGCAGCGAGCCGCCTATCTGTTGCACTGCGGCAATCGCCACGACGACGGCGTCGCGCTCCTCGGACGTCGACCGATGACGAACATGCCCAAGGTGCAGTTCGGTGAGGGATCTAAGACCGTGTGGGCGCCGGATTTCTCCGTCGTGGATCACTTCGTTGCACCATTGCAGGGTGCAGTCGGGAAAGCCTGACGTGGCTGGTCCATCGCTGACGCGCGCTCTCATCGGCCGACACGGTGCGGGCCGGGCGGACACGTACGACGCTGCGCTCCTCGATGTTGCGCAGGACCACGCACTCTGGCTCCTCGCCGAGCTGGGCCTCTTCGCAGACGGATCGTTGGTTTTCAAGGGCGGTACGAGCCTGCGAAAGTGCCGCCTGGGCGGCGCTGGGCGATTCTCGACCGACCTCGATTTCGCTGCTCCCGATGACGACACCGTCCTGGAGGTCTGCGGGGCGATCGACGGCGCCTTGGTGGCCGGATTCAAGTTTTCTCTCACCCCCACTCGGGGTGACGGTCGCCACTGGAATCTTGCGGTCGACCATCCGGATCTCGGGCGCCCGAACATCCCTGCATCCGTCGAGTTTGCGAGACGACCACTCGTGCTCGCACCGGAAGTTCTGCCGTTCGTGGCGCTCCCGGTGCACCGTGGCTACGACATGGCACTGCCGTCGTTGCCGGTGATCGCCGAAGCGGAGGCGTGCGCCGAGAAGCTCGCCCGCTACCGACGAACCGCACTGGGTCGTGACGTGTACGACCTGGCACAGATGGCAAGTCGTCCGATAGACGAACCGCTGGTGCGTCGCCTCTGGGTGCTGAAGGTGTGGGGCGACGTCGTCGATGATCGACGCGGTGACGGACCTCTCGATCCCGCCGATGTTCTCACCGAGCGGCGTGAGCAGGACTTTGCGTCGGAGTCGATCGGGATGCTGACGCAGCCGGTCGACCTGGCAGGCTGGGAACGTACCGTCCGGCACCGGTATGGGTTCATCGCTGATCTCGACGACAGCGAGCACCGCTGGGCTGCATGCGATCCTCGCCACCGACGAGAGGTCGAGGCCACCCTGGCTGTCGGCGGTTTCCCACCGGACTGACCAGGGCGGCAGTCAGCGTCTACGCCACCGCCTGCTTGTCCTCCTCGAAGGACCGCAGGATCGACGCTGCGGTCTTCTGGATCCGCTCGCACGTCGCCTTGATGCCGGCGGTCGCCTCGCCGCCACCGGCCCAGTTGGCGACGTACCCGAAGGAGTAGTCGAAGTGGTCGTTCTACGTTCTGAAGCGGCGACCCGCCCTGTTGCTCGTCCGCGGGGCTCCCAGCCTCACGTCCGCTCCGATCGGGGACCGTCGGTGGTCTACGCCGCGGGCTCTCCACGGCTATGACCGGGCTCGCCAGGCCGGGTTCCGCGTAACCCCTGGCCTGGCCGGCAATACACCGCACCGAATCGAGCCGTCGTTCCTCCGCCGATGACAGATTCATCCGGCCCGATGCCTGTCAACGCCCAAGACCAGCCGCCGTTCGTGCTGATCCTCCCAACGCCTCGAGCTGGTTCCGCATCCGCCTGGCCTCGCGAACGCTGATCACCGCAGGCCGGTCGACGTCACCAGCAGAAATGCGCCACACGTCTGGCATGCGAGGCGGTTCGGCTCGGCGCCGGGGGTCCGATCGTGGTCGCCCGCCCGTCTTCCAGGTGAGGGACGAAGTGCGCCCCCGAGGACGGATCGGGTCGTTGATCTCGCTGCGCCGGATGAGCCTGGGGTCGGGCTACCGCTACTTGATGGAGTCGGTGGCAGTCGGCGACGGCGCGCCCGCTGGGACCTCGAACCTGACCGCCTACTACGCCGAGTCGGGCACCCCGCCGGGAGTGTTCCTGGGCGCAGGGCTCGCCCACTTGGACGGCGGCCGAGGGGTCGCCGTGGGCTCCCAGGTGACCGAGC
>DATLRV010000001.1:0-2304 GCA_035534455.1 Acidimicrobiales bacterium | reverse complement strand
ACCGTCTCAAAGCCGCGATGCGGATGCCACGGCGTGCCCTTCGGCTCGCCCGGGGCGTAGTCGACCTCGCCCATCTGGTCCATGTGCACGAACGGGTCGAGGTCTGCTGCCGACACTCCGGCGAAGGCGCGCCGCACAGGGAAGCCCTCCCCTTCGAGTCCTGACGGGGCGCTGGTCACCGACTTCACGGGGCGTTCGGACTCGATGGCGTGGTCGATGTGGCGGACACGCGGCAAAACGAGCAGGTCGGGCACGGAGACTGCGGGCATCTCGATCATCCTCTCCAGTGATGCTGTGGTGATCACAACAGCCCCGTCGTGACGGTTGTTCCCGAAGCTCCTATGTCTCCCGATGTCAAGGGATATCCGCGGAAATCTGCGAGACGCCGAGCTCGTTGTTCCTCTGAGATGAGAGAAAGTGCACGTCGCACCTTGTTCGAGTGCGGGTCATGGAGTTTTTCGTGACGCGACTGAATGCGCCGGTGGAGCGGTTCGCAAGCGGGCACATCAGGTCAGGATCTCGGTGATCTGCTCGGCCAAGTGCTCGGCTTGGGCCTTGTGGAGGCCGATTGTCACGACGACGGTCTTGTTGTCGCGCCGGAGCCGGACGAGCCAGGCGTCCTCGGGCCTGCGGCCACGCGAGCTCGCCGAGCCGATGTCGGCCTCGACGGTGACGGGGCCACGCGCCCGCCGGTGCTCCCGGTAGGCGCGCGAGCGGCAGGCGTCTGAGCAGTAGCGGGCCGGGCGGCCCGTCCGTTGCTCGGACAGCAGCTCGCGACAACCGGGTGCCGCACAGCTCGCGACGCTTTCGTCGCGCGACGAAACGGCTCGCTCAGGCGGCCGCGGCACGAGCCACCTCCACCTTCGTGCTGCTGGTGGTCGGCACGAGGACCTTGTAGATCTCCCGGGCAACGTAGCGCTTCAAGCAGCGGACGATCTCCCTCTCGGTCTTTCCCTCCTTGGTCCTGCGCTCGACGTAGGCGATCGTCCGCGGATCGTGCAGCATGCGGGTTCGCACGATCCGCCACAGCGCCGAGTTCGCCTGGCGGTCCCCGCCGCGGTTCAGCCGGTGGCGGCGCTGCAGCCCCGAGGAGGCATCGACCGGGCTCACCCCGCAGAGCGCGGCGAAGCTCGCCTCAGAGCCGAGCCGCCCGGGGTTGTCGCCGAAGGTCACGAGCAGCGCCGCGGCGACCTGGGGGCCGACGCCCACCTTGTCCGAAAGCTCCTCGGGCACTGCATGGTCAAGGAGTCCTGCCATCGCCAGATCGAGGCGGACGACCTCTGCGGTGAGCTCCTCATGGCGCCGTGCGACCGAGCGCATCGCGGCCTTGGTCACCTCGAGCGGTCCGGTCCTCTGTCCGGGGCGGAACCCAGACGCCAGCGCGACCCGCGCTTTGGTGTTGAGCGAGACGAGCCGCGCCCGCAGCTCCTCGGGGGCCGCGACGACGAGGTCCCGGAGCTGGTTCCCCGCCTGGGTGCGGGCCTTCACCGCGCCGCGGCGCGCGACTCGGAGCGCTCGGAGGCCCTCGGCCACGCCGTCCCGGGACTTCGGGGCCCCCTGGGCTTCGCCGGAAAGCACCGCGCGGGCCGCGGCCTCCGCGTCGGTCGGATCGGACTTGCCGCGGCGCCGGCGGACCTGACGGTTCGGCCGGACGACCTCGATCACCTCCACGCCCGTCGTCGCGAGATGCCGCGCGAGGCCGGCCCCGTAGCTGCCCGTCCCCTCGACGCCGACCTTTCCGAGCTCGCCATGGCTCGCCATCCAGGTGCGCAGGGCCGCGTAGCCCTTCGCGTTCGCGGGGAACTCCTCGGTTCCGAGCACGCGGCCGACCTCGTCGAGGACGACGCCGACGTGGGTGTCGCGGTGGGTGTCCACCCCACCGGTGACAGGACGGGTCGGATCTGTCATTCTTTGCACGTTGTCTCCTTTCTCGGGGACGGCGGCTGCTGGTCGGGACGGGTCGGACCGAGCACTTCAAAGACACGTAAAAGGTCTGGCTCCTATGAGGTCACGGGCCGTTCCGGCCGGCAGTTCCTCCGTCGTCTCGTCGGGCCCGGTCGACGGTTCGTGATAAAGACACGCCGCGAGCACATGGCGGTCAGCTCCGCTAAGAGCCAGACCGGGCCCGGCGGGACGACGTGGATCACCCTCGCCGATATCGCTTGTGAGGTTCCAGGGGAGAACCGGTGGATCTTCCACAGGGAAGTGGGGTTGTCCACCCCCTCCCCCCGCGCCCCCCTCCCCGGGGCTACTACTACTGCTGCTGCTGGTGTCGCTTCGCTCCCTGTTTTAAGAAGTGCTCCG